>JBELZL010000010.1:0-88548 GCA_040274025.1 Arthrobacter sp.
CCAGTGACTGGACAAACTGGTCACTGGCCGCGATCGTTTCGCTCATGTCTCCCCCATTGTGGTTTCTTAGTCGGTGCCGGCGGAGGGCCCGATCAGGGGCACATCCACCCTTGCGGCAAGCTCCTCGAAGCTGATCCCGTAGGTCTCGCGAACGTGGACGCCGTCCTCCTCCAGGAGAAACACCGCTTCATTAGTGTAGACGCGGGTCACGCAGCCAACGCCCGTCAGCGGGTAGGAGCACTCGGCTACCAGCTTGCTGACACCTTCACGGGTGAAGAGGGACATCATCACGTAGACGTCCTTGGCCCCGGTGGCCAGGTCCATGGCACCGCCCACGGCGGGAATGGCGTCGGGTGCCCCGGTGTGCCAGTTGGCCAGGTCGCCGGTGGCGGAAACCTGGAAGGCGCCCAGGACGCAGACGTCCAGGTGTCCGCCGCGCATGATCGCGAAGGAATCAGCGTGGTGGAAGTAGGACGCTCCCGGCAGTTCGGTGACGGGAATCTTGCCGGCATTGATCAGGTCGCCGTCGATTTGCTCGCCCTGGGCCTCGGGCCCCATGCCGAGCATGCCGTTCTCGGTATGCAGGGTTACCTGCTGCTCCGGCTTGAGGTAGTTCGAGACGAGGGTCGGTTGCCCGATGCCCAGGTTCACGAAGGAACCGGGCGCGATGTCCCTCGCCACGAGTTCAGCCAGTGAGTTGCGGTCCAGTTTTTCGCTCACGGTGGTGTTCACTGCCTTCTCGCTCATGCTGCTGCCGGTTCTTTCTCGCGGGTTACCGGAACCAGGGTGTTGACGTAGATTCCCGGGGTCACGACGACTTCCGGATCGATCTGCCCGACGTCGACGATCTCGCGTACCTGGACGATCGCGTTCCGGGCCGCCGCGGCCATGATCGGGCCGAAGTTACGGGCGGTCTTGCGGTAGACCAGGTTTCCGGCGCGGTCTGCCTTCAGTGCCTTCACCAGGGCAAAGTCCGCGTGCAGGGGGGTTTCAAAGACGTAGCCCCGTCCGTCGATCATCCGGGTTTCCTTGCCTTCGGCCAGCGGTGTGCCGTAGGCAGTAGGGGTGAAGAATCCGCCGATTCCGGCACCGGCGGCACGGATGCGCTCGGCCAGGTTGCCCTGCGGAACCAGCTCGAGTTCGATTTCCCCGGCTCGGAACTTCGCGTCGAAGATCTGCGAGTCGGACTGCCGCGGGAAGGAGCAGATGATCTTCCGAACCCGGCCGGCGCCGATCAGCGCGGCGAGTCCTTCTTCACCGTTCCCGGCGTTGTTGTTGACGACCGTCAGGTCTTTGGCGCCCTGGCGAAGCAGCGCCTCGATCAGCTCGACCGGCTGTCCGGCCTTGCCGAACCCGCCGATCATCACGGTGGCCCCGTCGTGGATTGGCGCGACGGCTTCGTCGACGTCCTGCAGAATGTTCAGCACGGTTCTCCTAAGGAGCTAGGCTTTGGTGTTTTCGAGTACGACGGCGAGTCCCTGCCCGACGCCGATGCAGATGGCGGCTACGCCCCACCGTTCGCCGGTGGCTTCCAGCCGGCGGGCAAGCGTGCCCAGGATCCGGGTGCCGGAGGCGCCCAGCGGATGGCCGATGGATACGGCGCCGCCCCACGCGTTGACGATCCCGGGATCGATATCCCAGGCGTCCAGGCACGCCAGGGACTGCGCCGCGAAGGCTTCGTTGAGTTCGACGGCACCGACGTCACCCCAGGAGATGCCTGCACGCTTGAGGGCGGTGTTGGCGGCCTCCACCGGAGCGTAGCCGAAGAACTGCGGTTCGTTGGCGGCAGCACCGCGCCCGGCGATGCGGGCCAGGGGCTCCAGGCCCAGGATGCCGGCTGCGGCTTCGCTGCCCAGCCAGGCGGCGGAGGCGCCGTCGTTCAGCGGGGAGGCATTCCCGGCTGTGACGGTGCCGCCGGCCGGGGTGTCGGAGACCGGGCGGAAGACAGTCTTCAGGGTGGCCAGCTTTTCAACCGTGGATCCGGCGCGGATGCTTTCATCGCGCTGCAGGTCGACGCCGTCGACGGCCACGGTCAGGTTGGCGTACCGGCCTTCGTCCCAGGCACGGGCTGCCTGCTCGTGGGACTTGGCGGCGAATTCATCCTGGCGTTCACGGCTGATGCCGTACTTCTCGCGCAGCTGTTCCGTCGCTTCACCGAGGGACACGGTCCATTCGCGGGGCATGGCGGGGTTCACCAGTCGCCAGCCCAGCGTGGTGGAGGCGAGTGTCTGGTCCCCGGCGGGGAACGGCTTTTCGTTCTTGGGCAGCACCCAGGGGGCACGGCTCATGGACTCCACACCGCCCACCAGCATCAGGTCTGCTTCGCCGGTGTTGATCTGCCGGGATGCCATCATGGCTGCGTCAAGCGAGGAGCCGCAGAGCCGGTTGACGGTGGTGCCGGGAATCGAGACCGGCAGGGAAGCCAGCAGCGAGGCCATCCGGGCCACGTTGCGGTTCTCCTCACCGGCGCCGTTGGCGTTGCCGAAGATGACTTCGTCAACACGGGCTGGATCGAGTTCCGGGGCCCGGGCAACGGATGCCCGGATCACCTGCGCGGCGAGGTCGTCGGGGCGGACACCCGCGAGGGCTCCGCCGAAACGCCCGAACGGGGTCCGGACGGCGTCGTAAATGTAGGCCTGGTTCACCGTGGCTCCTTTGGCTGGTTGCTGTACCCGTGCCTGCGGACAGGATCCGCTTCGAAAGCGGTGGCCCGCCGTGTTCAATCAGCGAACACGCGTACAAGATGCGAATTTATCCGAGATTGGCGTTTTCTGCCAGCCTCAGTTCCCCGCGGCGTCCAGTTCTGCAAAGACGTTCTGGGCTACCTTGAAGGCCGAATTGGCTGAGGGAACGCTGCAGTAGATGGCGGACTGCAGCAGGATTTCCTTGATCTCATCCCGGGTCAGGCCGTTGCGGAGCGCGGCGCGCACATGCATGGCCAGTTCTTCCAGGTGCCCGTGGGAAATGAGCGCGGTCAGGGTTACGGCGCTGCGCATCTTCCGGTCCAGCCCGGGGCGGGTCCAGATGGTTCCCCAGGCATAGCGGGTGATCATGTCCTGGAAGTCAGCCGTGAAGCTGTCCTTGGCTGCGTTGGCACGGTCCACGTGGGCATCGCCCAGGACCTCGCGGCGCACCGCCATGCCCTCGTCGTAGATTTCCTGCTGGGTCTTGGCGCTGGAGGATTCGTTCACTGTGTTGCCTGTTCTCTGGACTTCAGGGGGTGCTCGGATGCGTTTGTTACTGTGCCGCGCGGAAGAAGCTGCCAAGCAGTTCGGCGGTAACGGCCGGCTGTTCGGCCGGCACCAGGTGTGCGGCATCAGAGACGACGGCGGAGCGGCCGCCGGGTACGCCGTCGGCGATCAGTTCGGCGAAGGAGGCCGGCGTCACCACGTCTTCGGCGCCGGCCACGGCCAGGACCGGAACCTGGATCTCCGCCAGCCGGCTGCGGACGTCGAATCCGGCCAGGGCCTGGCAGCAGAAGGCGTAGGAGAACCGGTCGGCGTCCTGGAGGGAGTGAAGCAGTGCCGCGGAGGCGCCCTTCTCGCGTTCGATGAACCCTTCGGCGAACCAGCGCTGGGCCGAGCCAACCAGCACCGCAGGCGTACCCTGGTTCCGGACAGTCTCAGCGCGCGCTTCCCAGCCCTCAGCATCCCCGATCTTGGCGCCGGAGCAGAGGATGGCCAGGGAGGTAAAGGCATTGGGGAAGTCCAGTCCCAGCTGCAGGCCCACCGCCCCGCCCAGCGAGACGCCGGCGTAGTGCACGTCCTGCTCCGGAGAAATGTCCCCAGCGGCAACGGCGTTCTCCAGCAGCCCGTGGACGGCTGCGGCCAGCTCCTCAATGGAAAATGCCTCAGTGGCTGCCGGGCTGTTGCCGTGGCCGGGCAGGTCCCAGGCAATGACGGTAAAGCCATCCAGCAGGGCGGCCGTGCTGGCCCAAAGTGCGGTGCCGGAGGTACCCAGGGAAGGCCCTGCGATCAGCACGGGGGCCGAGGGGCCGGCGTTGGAGAGCTGGGTTGCTTTGATCTGGGGGACGCTCACGCGTTCTTCCTTCCGGGGTAAGCCGAGGTGATTCGTTCGATCAGGGCGGCCGACTGGCCGACGTAGTTTGCCGGATCCAGCAGGTCAGCGATTTCCCCGTCACTGAGGGCGGGCACTTCTGCACGCAGCAGTGCGGCAAAGTCCTCCCCTGCCAGTGATCGGGACACCAGTTCCTGGACTTTTTTCTTGCCGGAGCCCGGGGTGCCGGCATCCAGCAGCGGGGCCACGCGCGCCATGACCTTTTCGCTGACCACCAGGTCTCCGGCCAGAGCGAGGTTCCGGGCAACGGCATCGGTATTGACCTGCAGCCCGCCTGCCAGCTCCGCGAGCTTGGCGGCCGCTCCCCCGGCCAGCCGCAGCAGCTGGCGCAGGGCCTGCCACTCGACGTGCCAGGACCCGCCGGGACGTTCGTCATCCGCCGCGCCTGCAGCTGCCTGCAGCATGGCTGTGTACCCGGGCGCGGCCAGGGCAGCACTTCGGATCAGCACGGACAGGACGGGGTTCTGCTTCTGCGGCATCGCGGAGGAACCGCCGCGGCCTTCTTCGCGGGGTTCGCTGACCTCACCGATTTCCGGCCGGCTGAGCAGCAGGACGTCATTGGAGACCTTTCCGGCCGCCGCGAGCAGGTCTGCCAGCGCACCGCCCAGGGCAGTGACCGGAAGCCGGTTGGTCTGCCACGGGGCCACCGGGTCGGCGAGCCCGAGGCGGGCTGCGAGGTCTGCGGAGAGATCCAACGGGGATGCGGCCGATGTTTCGGCGGCCGCGGTGAGGGCCGCCATGGTGCCGGAGGCTCCGCCCCACTGCAGGGGCAGGGCAGCGGCGGCGGCCTCCAGGGCAGCGGTCGCCTGGCCAATGCCGTGCAGCCACTGGGCTGCCTTGAGGCCGAAGGTGGAGGGCAGCGAATGCTGCGTGAGGGTCCGTGCCACGCTCAGGGTGTCCGCATGTTCGCGGGCAAGGTCCGCCAGGGCGGCCTGGGCCCGGTAGGCGTCGGCCAGGATGGTTTCCAGTGCCCGGGCAGACATCAGCATCAGCGCGGAGTCCAGGATGTCCTGGCTGGTGGCAGCCTTGTGGATTGGTCCAACGGCTGCCGGGGCCACTTCACGGACGATTGCCCGCAGGTCAGCCAGCAGCGGAATGACGGGATTCCCGCCGCCCTGCGCCCGGGCTGCCAGGTCCGCGATGTCGTAGCGGTTTGCCTGGCAGGCCGGGGCGACGGCGTCGGGAATGCCATCTTTGACCAGGCCCGCGGAAGCAAGCACACGCAGCCACTCGAGTTCGACGTCGAGCATGGCCTGCAGCAGTGCCTCATCCGAGGTCAGTGCAGCGGCACGGGTGCCGGCCCATGCCGGCGACAGCAGTCCGTAGTCGGCAGTTTCCGCGGAAGCCAAGTGAATTACGCCCCCGGGTAGGACAGGAAGACGGTCTCGTCTTCGCCCTGCAGCTTGATGTCCCAGCGCAGGCCTCCGTCGGCTTCGCGGGTGGCAATCAGGGTGCGGCGGCGCTCTTCGGGCAGCGAAGAGAGCAGCGGATCCTTGGCCAGCGCTTCCTGGTCCTCCGGCAGGTACATCCGGGTGTGGAGCTTGTTCAGCAGGCCGCGGGCGAAGATCACTACGGAGATGAACGGCGCGGAGCCTTCTTCAGTCGGCCCGGGGTTCACCGTGGTGAACGTGTAGTTTCCGGTGTTGTCCACCGGCACCCGGCCCCACCCCGTGAAGGTGTAGCCGTCACGGACCAGCGAGCCGGTCTTCTGCGGGATGTTGCCCTCGGAGTCGGCCTGCCAGATTTCCAGCAGTGCGTCGGGAATCGGCTCTCCGGCACCGTCGCGGACGGTGCCCTGCAGTCGGATGGCTCCGGGAAGTCCGGGTGCGAGCAGTTCCCCGCCCTTCTCGAAGGGAAGCGCGTAGCCGTAGAACGGGCCAATGGTCTGGCCGGGGGTGGCGGTGAGTTTCTCGCTCATTACTCTGCGTCCTCTTCTTCCATCCAGGTGCGGTTGCTGCCGGTCAGCACAATGTCCCAGTTGTAGCCGGTGGCCCATTCATGCGAAGTGAGGCTGTGATCATAGGTCGCAACGAGGCGGTCGCGGGCCTTCTGGTCCGTGATGGACTGGTAGATCGGGTCCAGCGCGAACAGCGGGTCACCCGGGAAGTACATCTGGGTGATCATGCGCTGGGTAAAGTCCGTCCCGAAGAGGGAGAAGTGGATGTGCGCCGGACGCCAGGCGTTGAAGTGGTTCTTCCACGGGTAGGGGCCGGGCTTGATCGTGAGGAACTCGTAGGATCCGTCATCGCCGGTGATGGCGCGGCCTACGCCGGTGAAGTTCGGATCGATGGGTGCGGGGTGCTGGTCGCGCTTGTGGATGTAGCGGCCGGCCGAGTTTGCCTGCCAGACCTCGATCAGCTGGTTCCGGACCGGACGTCCGTCGCCGTCGAGCACCCGTCCGCGGACGATGATGCGCTCGCCCAGGGGCTCACCGTTGTGCTGGATGGTCAGGTTGGATTCAAGCGGGTGCACGTCCTGGTGGCCAAATGCCGGGGACCAGAGTTCGATGGTCTCCGGATCAGTATGGTGCAGGTTCTTGGTGGGATGGCGCAGCAGCGAGCTGCGGTAGGGGCGGAAGTCCACGCGCGGCTGGGTCTCCTCAGCGGCGCCTTCTTCCACACCCTTCCGGTACTCCTCGTGGATGGTACGGATCTCTTCGGAGATCTGGTCCTGCGATGCCTGGGCAGCGTCGAGCTGCTCGACGACGTGACTGTCCGCGAACAGGTCTTCCGCAAGGGCGGAACCGCTGTCCGTGTCCATGGTGTTCTTGTCCATGGTCCTTCTTCCTGTCAGGGCAGAACGCCTCTTCGCGTCCCGCAGTGGGTAGGCATCCCGTGGATGGAACCCACAGTACACCTCGTGTTCACTCTTAGTACAGACGTTCACATTGTGAACATATTTCGGCTTTCGCCGGGCTTCCTTAGTGCTCCGGCCATCCGGTGTAGGCCTCGGCCAGGTACGCCTGGCCGTGGCGGGAAGAAACGACGCCGTTCAGCTCGCCCAGCGCGCGCTTGCGCTCGAAGTCCGTGGCGTCCGGGCGGGTGTGCAGCATCGAGGTCATCCAGTAGGAGAAGTTCTGTGCCCGCCACACGCGCTTGAGCGCCTTTTCGCTGTAGCCGTCGAGCAGGCCGGCGGACTTGGTGGCGTAGAAGGAATCGATTGCCTCGAACAGCACCTTGACGTCCGCCAGGGCAAGGTTCAGGCCCTTGGCGCCGGTGGGCGGAACCGTGTGCCCGGCGTCGCCGGCCAGGAACATGTTGCCGTAGCGCAGCGGTTCGCAGACGTAGGAGCGGAATTTCAGTACGGTCTTTTCGAAGATGGGGCCGCGCTTGAGCTGGAAGCCGTCCGGACCGTCGACGCGGCGCTGCAGTTCGTTCCAGATCTGCTCGTCGCTCCAGGCATCGGCGTCTTCATTGGGGTCGGACTGGAAGTACATGCGCTGGACGTTGTCGTTGCGCTGGCTGATCAGGGCGAAGCCGTGCTCGGAGTTGGCGTAGATCAGCTCGGGGGCGCTCGGCGGAGCTTCGGTGAGAATACCGAACCAGGCGAACGGGTACTCGATGAAGTTGTCCGTGCGCAGTTCCTTGGGAATGGAGCGCTTGCAGATGCCCTGGGATCCATCAGCACCAACCAGAATGTCGCAGTGGATTTCGAAGTCGGTGCCTTCTGCATCGGTGAAGCGAATCTTTGGGACGGAGGTGGTCTGGTCCAGGACTTCCGTATTGGACACGGCGTAGCGGACGTCGCCGTTGTCCCGCTCGCGGGCGGCGGCAAGATCAACGAAGACCTCGTTCTGCGGGTAGAGCCAGACGGACTCCCCTACCAGTTCCTCGAAGTCGATCCGGTGGCTTTCGCCGCCGAAGCGCAGATCGATGCCGTCGTGCTTGTAGCCGTCAGTCAGCACACGGTCACTGACTCCGCCCTCGGTCAGCATGCGGACACTGCCGTGTTCCAGGATTCCGGCACGGTGCGTGGTGCGGATCGTTTCATGATCGCGCTTTTCCACCACGATGCTCTCGATGCCGGACTTGGCCAGCATGTGGGAGAGCATTAGTCCTGCGGGACCACCTCCGACAATGCCGACTTTGGTCTTCAAGACAGTGCGGGCTGCAGCCAATGCAGGACTCCTTATTTGGACAGGCGGGAAGGATGGGCGAAAACGCCGTCCTCCCAGTGTGAGGACCGGCACACACCTGCCGCGACTCGTTTCCCATTCAATGGGAATAATCCACCGAGATGACATTTACGGCCCGTTTGAGCGCTCGAAAGAGGCGTTTCTGCCAACTCGATGGGAAAGCGGCGGGGCCAGAGGTGAGGTGCTAGTCCCGGACACTCCCGCCGGCCCCGTTGCGCGGACCTGCTTCTGCTGAATCCGTACCCAGGCCGCGGGATATACCGCGCGCTGCAGTCATCAGGGCAGGCACCGTGGCTGCGGTGTTTTCCCGGCCGCGCGGCACCACTACACCCAGGGCTGCCACGGCAGAGCCCTGCGGTCCGAAAACCGGCACGGCGATCCCGGTGGTGTCGGGGTCAACGACGCCGGGCAGGGTCGCGCATCCTTCCCGGCGGATCTCCGCCCACTGAGCGCGCAGTGTTTTGGCGTCCGGGAACGGCGGCGGGTCGCTGCGGTGCCGGGATAGGAACGTTTCCTGGACGTGCCTCGGCGAATGGGCCATCAGCACCATCCCGGAGGAAGAGATATGCAGCGGCAGCCTGCCGGCTACCTTTGCGAAGTTGGAAACGGAACCCCGGCTGGAGAGCCGCTCAATAAAAAGCACCTCATCCTCCTGCAGTACGGAGAGCTGAGTATGCTGCCGGATCACTGCCTGAATGTCTTCCATGAACGGCATGGCCACCTGACGGAGATCCAGCGCAGCGGAGCTTCGGCTCGCGAGTTCCCACAGCCGCAGGCCCAGACGCAGCTCACCACGCTCCGAGCGCTGCAGCAGCCCCAGCGAGACCAGTTCCCCTGCCAGCCGGTGCGCTGTGGACAGCGGCAGCTCCGCCCTGCGGGCCAGGGTTGCCACAGGCATGGCGGGGTGCTCGGCGTCGAACGCGGAAATCATCCGAACGATCCGTTCCGCCATTGAATCGCCGGAGGGGGAATTGGCCATACCAGTACTTTGGCACACGACGGCGCCGGCCTCCTCCGGCTCCCCGCCGCTGACCTGGGTGGAGCGTTAACGCGGGAAGGACCCCGCCTTGCGGCGAGGTCCTTCCTTAGCAGTTGTGCGGTCCGTTACGGCTTTTTCAGCCTTAGCGGAACTCGCTGCCCATGTCGTAGTCATCCAGCGGGATGGCGTGGAACTCAGGGCTCAGGCCACCGTCAACTCCGGCGTAGTCGAAGTCGCTGAAGGCGCTCGGGCCGGTGAAGAGATTGGCCTTTGCTTCCTCAGTCGGCTCGACCGTGACCTCGGTGTAACGGGGCAGGCCCGTTCCGGCCGGGATCAGCTTACCGATGATGACGTTTTCCTTCAGGCCGAGCAGCGGATCGCTCTTGCCTTCCATGGCCGCCTGCGTCAGGACGCGGGTGGTTTCCTGGAAGGAAGCAGCGGAGAGCCAGGACTCGGTCGCCAGGGATGCCTTGGTGATACCCATCAGTTCCGGACGGCCAGCGGCCGGACGGCGTCCTTCGGAAACCACGCGGCGGTTCTCGCTCTCGAAGCGGCGGCGCTCGGCCAGCTCACCCGGGAGCAGGTCGGAATCGCCGGATTCGATCACGGTAACGCGGCGCAGCATCTGCCGGACGATGACTTCCACGTGCTTGTCGTGAATGCCTACACCCTGGCTGCGGTACACGCGCTGGACTTCGTCCACCAGGAACTCCTGAGCCTTGCGCGGGCCGAGGATGCGGAGGATCTGCTTGGGATCCACTGCACCTGCAACCAGCTGCTGGCCAACCTCGACGTGGTCGCCGTCGGCAACCAGGAGGCGGGCACGGCGCAGAACCGGGTAGGCGATTTCCTCGGAGCCGTCATCGGGAGTGACAACCAGACGCATCTGGCGGTCGGTCTCTTCGATGGTGACCCGGCCGGCCGTCTCGGAGATCGGAGCAACGCCCTTGGGGGTACGTGCTTCGAAGAGCTCCTGGATACGGGGCAGACCCTGGGTGATATCTTCCGCCGAGGCAACACCACCGGTGTGGAAGGTACGCATGGTCAGCTGGGTACCGGGCTCACCGATGGACTGCGCGGCGATGATGCCAACGGCTTCGCCGATGTCCACGGTCTTGCCGGTGGCCAGCGAGCGGCCGTAGCAGAGGGCACAGGTTCCGACAGCCGACTCACAGGTCAGCACGGAGCGGACCTTGATGTCGGTGACGCCGGCCTTGAACAGCTTCTCGATCAGCACATCGCCGACGTCGTCGCCGCCCTTGGCCAGGACGTTGCCTTCAGCGTCGGTGACGTCGGTAGCCAGCGTACGGGCGTACGCCGAGTTCTCGACCTCTTCGTGCAGCACCAGTTCACCGTTGTGATCCGGAACAGCAATCGTGACCTTCAGGCCGCGCTCGGTACCGCAGTCCTCTTCGCGGACAATGACGTCCTGCGAGACGTCCACCAGACGACGGGTCAGGTAACCCGAGTTGGCGGTACGCAGAGCGGTATCGGCCAGGCCCTTACGGGCACCGTGCGTGGCGATGAAGTATTCCAGAACCGACAGGCCCTCACGGTAGGAGGACTTGATCGGACGCGGGATGATCTCGCCCTTCGGGTTGGCCACCAGGCCGCGGATACCGGCGATCTGCCGGACCTGCAGCCAGTTGCCTCGAGCACCGGAGGAAACCATGCGGTTGATGTTGTTCTGGATCGGCATGTTGTCACGCATAGCCTTGGCAACCTCGTTGGTCGCCTGGTTCCAGATGTCGATGAGCTCCTGGCGGCGCTCGTCTTCAGCGATCAGGCCCTTGCCGTACTGGCTTTCAACCTTGGCAGCGCGTGCTTCGTAAACCTCCATGATGGCCGGCTTGTCGATCGGAGCAGCGATGTCGGAGATGGCGACGGTGACACCCGAGCGGGTGGCCCAGTAGAAACCGGCATCCTTCAGGTTGTCCAGCGTGGCTGCGGTGACGACCTTCGGGTAGCGCTCGGCAAGATCGTTGACAATCTTGGAGAGCTGGCCCTTGTCGGCAACAGCTTCAACCCACGGGTAATCCGCCGGCAGTGTCTGGTTGAACAGCACCTGGCCGAGCGTGGTCGGGATGAGGGCGGGAGTGCCCTCTTCCCAGCCTTCCGGAGCCGGCTGCTCGTCGCTGGGCACGAAGCCTTCGACGCGGATCTTGACCGGCGCGTTCAGGTGCAGCTCGCCAAGGTCGTTCGCCATGATGGCTTCCGCCATCGAGGAGAACACACGGCCTTCGCCTGCTGCGCCTTCGCGCTTGGTGGTCAGGTGGTGCAGGCCGATGATCATATCCTGCGAAGGCAGGGTCACCGGACGGCCGTCCGACGGCTTCAGGATGTTGTTCGAGGACAGCATCAGGATGCGGGCTTCAGCCTGTGCCTCGGGGCTCAGCGGCAGGTGCACTGCCATCTGGTCGCCGTCGAAGTCAGCGTTGAAGGCGCCGCAGACCAGCGGGTGCAGCTGCAGGGCCTTGCCCTCAACCAGCTGCGGCTCGAAGGCCTGGATGCCGAGGCGGTGCAGGGTAGGTGCACGGTTGAGCAGCACCGGGTGTTCGGTGATGATCTCTTCCAGTACGTCCCAGACCTGCGGGCGGAAACGCTCGACCATACGCTTGGCGCTCTTGATGTTCTGCGCGTGGTTGAGATCGACCAGGCGCTTCATCACGAACGGCTTGAAGAGCTCCAGCGCCATCTGCTTGGGCAGGCCGCACTGGTGCAGCTTCAGCTGCGGGCCAACGACGATCACGGAACGCCCGGAGTAGTCAACGCGCTTGCCGAGCAGGTTCTGGCGGAACCGGCCCTGCTTGCCCTTGAGCATGTCCGAGAGCGACTTCAGCGGACGGTTGCCCGGTCCGGTGACCGGACGGCCGCGGCGGCCGTTGTCGAACAGGGAGTCAACGGCTTCCTGCAGCATGCGCTTTTCGTTGTTCACGATGATCTCGGGGGCACCGAGGTCCAGCAGTCGCTTCAGGCGGTTGTTGCGGTTGATGACGCGGCGGTACAGGTCGTTCAGGTCGGACGTCGCGAAACGGCCGCCGTCGAGCTGGACCATCGGGCGCAGTTCCGGCGGGATCACCGGGACGGCGTCCAGGACCATGCCCATGGGGCTGTTGGACGTCGTGAGGAACGCGTTGACAACCTTCAGGCGCTTCAGGGCACGCGTCTTGCGCTGGCCCTTGCCGTTCTGGATGATTTCGCGCAGGTTCTCGGACTCCTGCTGCATGTCGAAGTCTTCAAGACGCTTCTTGATGGCTTCGGCACCCATGGAGCCTTCGAAGTACAGGCCGTAGCGGTCGCGCAGTTCGCGGTACAGGCCTTCGTCACCCTCGAGGTCGCCGACCTTGAGGTTCTTGAAGCGTTCCCAAACCTGCTCGAGGCGCTCGATGTTGTTGTCGGCGTCGCGGCGGACCTTGGCCATCTGGCGGTCGGCGGAGTCGCGGGCCTTCTTCTTGTCCGCTGCCTTGGCGCCTTCGCCTTCGAGGCGAGCCAGCTCGTCTTCGAGGTCCTTGGCGATCGCGGCGATGTCGGAGTCGCGCTGGTCAACCAGGTGCTTGCGCTCCAGGTCGTGCTCGGCCTGCAGGTTCGGCAGTTCGGCGTGGCGGTTCTCTTCGTCAACGGAGGTGATCATGTAGGCAGCGAAGTAAATGACCTTTTCGAGGTCCTTCGGAGCCAGGTCAAGGAGGTAGCCCAGGCGGGAGGGAACACCCTTGAAGTACCAGATGTGGGTTACCGGAGCGGCGAGCTCAATGTGGCCCATCCGTTCGCGGCGCACCTTGGCGCGGGTAACTTCGACGCCGCAGCGCTCACAGATGATGCCCTTGAAGCGTACGCGCTTGTACTTGCCGCAGTAGCACTCCCAGTCACGGGAAGGACCGAAGATCTTTTCGCAGAAAAGACCGTCCTTCTCCGGCTTCAGGGTTCGGTAGTTGATGGTTTCCGGCTTTTTGACCTCGCCGTAAGACCAGTTGCGGATTTCGTCCGCAGTGGCAAGGCCGATTCGCATGAGGCCGAACGTGGAATCGTTGGACATGGGTCCCTGTTCTCTCTTGTTCTCTAAATCTGAATGTCTCGGGTACGGGAAGAGCTAGGCGACCCCCAACCGGCGCCGGGTGGTCCGGGTTAGGCGGCTTTAATATTCCCAGCGAGCTCTGCGAGCTGCGGAATTTCGTTGCCGCCGTTCCGGGCACCGGTGCGGAGCCAGGACGGATGAAACCTAGACCTCTTCTACTGAGCTCGGCTCTGCGCGGGACAGATCAATACCCAGCTCTTCCGCGGCCCGGAAGACTTCTTCATCCGAGTCACGCATTTCAATCGTGTTGCCTTCAGTGGAAAGGACTTCCACGTTCAGGCACAGCGACTGCATTTCCTTGATGAGCACCTTGAACGATTCCGGAACGCCGGGCTCCGGGATGTTCTCACCCTTGACGATGGCTTCGTAGACCTTGACGCGGCCGTGGATGTCATCGGACTTGATGGTGAGCAGTTCCTGCAGGGTGTAAGCGGCACCGTAGGCTTCCAGGGCCCAGACTTCCATTTCACCGAAGCGCTGGCCGCCGAACTGTGCCTTACCACCCAGCGGCTGCTGCGTGATCATGGAGTACGGACCCGTGGAGCGTGCGTGGATCTTGTCATCGACAAGGTGGTGCAGCTTCAGGATGTACATGTAGCCAACGGAGATCGGATCCGGGAACGGCTGGCCGGAGCGGCCGTCGAACAGACGGGCCTTTCCGGAAGCGCCGATCAGGCGGTCGCCGTCGCGGGTGACGTTCGTGGAGTCCAGGAGGTTGGTGATTTCGTCCTCGCTGGCGCCGTCGAACACCGGAGTGGCAACGGTGGTGGGACCGGTTTCACGGGGCAGTGCGGGCAGGTCCTTGACCCAGTCCGGCTCGCCTTCGATCTTCCAGCCCTGCTTGGCAGCCCAGCCCAGGTGGATTTCCAGGACCTGTCCGACGTTCATTCGGCCCGGAACACCCAGCGGGTTCAGGACGATGTCGACGGGGGTTCCGTCTTCCAGGAACGGCATGTCTTCGATCGGGAGGATCTTGGAGATGACGCCCTTGTTGCCGTGGCGGCCGGCCAGCTTGTCGCCGTCCGTGATCTTGCGCTTGTGTGCCACGTAGACGCGGACCAGCTGGTTCACGCCCGGGGGCAGCTCGTCGTCGTTGTCGCGGTCGAAGATGCGCACGCCAATGACGGTTCCGGACTCGCCGTGGGGAACCTTCAGGGAGGTGTCGCGGACTTCGCGGCTCTTCTCGCCGAAGATGGCGCGCAGCAGGCGCTCTTCGGGGGTCAGTTCCGTTTCGCCCTTCGGGGTCACGCGGCCAACCAGGATGTCTCCTGCTTCAACCTCGGCACCGATGTGGATGATGCCGCGCTCGTCGAGCTGGGAGAGGACTTCCTCGGACACGTTCGGGATGTCGCGGGTGATTTCCTCGGCACCGAGCTTGGTGTCGCGGGCGTCAACCTCGTGCTCCTCGATGTGGATCGAGGTCAGCACATCGTCGGAGACCATGCGCTGCGAGAGGATGATGGCATCTTCGTAGTTGTGGCCTTCCCAGGACATGAACGCAACAAGCAGGTTCTTGCCCAGTGCCAGTTCGCCCTGGTCCGTGGAGGGGCCGTCGGCGATGACGTCGTTGACCTCAACGCGGGTGCCCTCGGAGACGATCACGCGCTGGTTGTAGGCGTTGCCCTGGTTCGAGCGTGCGAACTTCATGATCGGGTAGCTGGTCTCGGTGCCGTCGTCGTTCATGACGGTAACGAGGTCAGCCGAAACCTCGGTCACGACGCCGGCCTTGGCGGCGGTGACGGAGTCACCGGCGTCAATGGCTGCGTACTTCTCCATGCCGGTGCCCACAACGGGACGCTCGGAACGGAGCAGCGGCACGGCCTGGCGCTGCATGTTCGCACCCATGAGGGCGCGGTTGGCATCGTCATGCTCGAGGAACGGGATCAGGGCCGTTGCAACCGACACCATCTGGCGCGGGGAAACGTCCATGTATTCCACCTCGGTGGGCTCCACGAGCACGGGCTCGCCGGATCCGCCGCGGGCACGGACGAGGACGAGGTCCTCTTCGAAGTGGTTGTCGGCACGCAGCGGGGCGTTTGCCTGTGCGATCGTGCGCTCAACTTCGTCATCGGCGGTCAGGTAATCAACCTGGTCGGTGACGACGCCATCCACTACCTTGCGGTACGGGGTTTCGATGAAGCCGAAAGCGTTGATCCGGGCGTAGGAAGCCAGCGAACCGATCAGGCCGATGTTCGGGCCTTCAGGGGTTTCGATGGGGCACATACGTCCGTAGTGCGAGGGGTGGACGTCTCGGACTTCCATGCCTGCACGGTCACGGGACAGACCGCCCGGGCCCAGCGCGGACAGGCGGCGCTTGTGGGTCAGGCCGGCCAGCGGGTTGTTCTGGTCCATGAACTGCGAGAGCTGGGAGGTTCCGAAGAACTCCTTGATCGCAGCAACGACCGGACGGATGTTGATCAGGGTCTGCGGCGTGATTGCCTCGACGTCCTGGGTGGTCATCCGTTCGCGGACAACGCGCTCCATGCGGGAAAGACCGGTGCGGATCTGGTTTTCAATCAGTTCGCCGACGGCGCGGATGCGGCGGTTGCCGAAGTGGTCAATGTCGTCGACCTCAACGCGGATGTCCACGTCTTCGCCGTTGCGCTTGCCCGGGATGGTCTTCTCGCCGGCGTGCAGTGCCACGAGGAACTTGATCATCGCGACGATGTCGTCGATGTTCAGGACCGACGCATCTGGGTCGCCGATCGGCTTCTCGACGCCGAGCTTGCGGTTGATCTTGTAACGGCCAACCTTCGCCAGGTCGTAGCGCTTCGGGTTGAAGTACAGGTTCTCCAGCAGCGTCTTCGCGGCTTCGACCGTGGGCGGCTCTCCCGGACGGAGCTTGCGGTAGATGTCCAGCAGGGCATCTTCCTGGGTCTCCGTGGGGTCCTTCTCCAGGGTGGCGCGGATCGAGTCGTACTCTCCGAACGTTTCCAGGATCTGGCCTTCGGTCCAGCCGAGGGCCTTGAGCAGGATGGTTACGGACTGCTTGCGCTTGCGGTCCAGGCGGACGCCCACCTGGTCGCGCTTGTCGATTTCGAGTTCGAACCAGGCACCGCGGGAAGGAATGATCTTCGCGGTGTAGATGTCCTTGTCACTGGTCTTGTCCGCGGCACGCTCAAAGTAGGCGCCCGGGGAACGGACCAGCTGGGAGACGACGACGCGCTCGGTGCCGTTGATGACGAAGGTACCCTTGTCTGTCATCAGCGGGAAGTCGCCCATGAACACGGTCTGCTGCTTGATTTCGCCCGTGTTGTTGTTCATGAACTCGGCCTTGACGTACAGGGGGGCCGAGTACGTAGCGTCCCGGTCCTTGCACTCGGCCATGGTGTACTTCGGGTCAGCGAATTCCGGCTCCGAGAAGCTCAGGGACATGGTGCCCTGGAAATCTTCGATCGGGGAGATTTCTTCGAAGATGTCCGCGAGGCCGGAGGTCGTCGCGAAACCCGCGTCGCCCTCTTCCTGGGCCTTCCGCAGGCGTTCCTTCCAGCGCTCGTTGCCTACGAGCCAGTCAAAGCTGTCCGTCTGCAGGGCAAGAAGATTGGGAACATCCAGCGGTTCGTGAATCTTTGCGAATGAAATCCGGGAAGCTGCGTTCTCCGGAGTGGTAGCGGTTGCATTATTAGAGGTGCTCGAGGCGACCAAGAGGGATCCTTCCACAGACCTTCAGGCGTGTTTCGCGCTCCCACTCTGCACTGACGGACCTGGTCCGCGTGCGTCCTGGCGGTCCCGGGCGCCGTACTGTCCACTGCAGATAATGCCTGTGAACATTTCGGACGCCGCCTGGCCCGTGACACAGCCCACCGCTATATGAAGGCTGAAGGTTAAGAGAGGGAAGCAAATATCCACTATAGGGCATTGGGGACACAGAAGTCTACCCGGTAATCGAAACCCCTGCCAGCTCAACCCTGGATCCTGCGGCCGGAACATCGAACTTCTTCGGCTGCGACTTCCATTCGGGGAGCTGCGGGCGGTGCCAGCGAACCGATATGACGCGTGGCTACCCACATAGAGTACCCCAAGTCCGGCGGATACGCGCGATTTCTTTCCGGCGGCTGCCACATACGGCCGGCCGGGCGGCGCAGAGTGTGTTCCGGCGCACGGCGAGCAGGTAGCCTAAAGGCGAAAACCCAGCAGGAAGAACCAAACCGCCTTCGATGAGAGTGGACTAGCGGCATGAGCACTGACGCATTTGCAGGAACTGAGGCATTTGCAGGATCCGGGACAGAGTCGGTCCCGGAGGTAGTAATCGTCGGCGGGGCACGCACCCCGCAGGGCAGGCTGAACGGCCAGCTTGCCTCCTTCACCGCCGTCGAGCTCGGCGCCTTCGCCATTGCCGGCGCGCTGGAGCGCTCGGGCGTAGACGCTTCCCAGGTGGACAGCGTGATCATGGGCCACGTGGTGCAGGCAGGCTGCGGGCAGAACCCTGCCCGGCAGTCCGCCATCAAGGCAGGACTGGGCTGGGACGTGCCCACCGTGACCATCAACAAGGTCTGCCTCTCGGGCCTTGCTGCGGTGATCGATGCTGCTCGGCTCATCCGCGCCGGCGAGGCCACCGTGGTGGTGGCCGGCGGGCAGGAGTCAATGACCCGCGGGCCGCATGTGCTGCCCGGATCCCGCCAGGGCTGGAACTACGGCAGCATGTCCGTATTGGACTCCGTGGCCCACGACGGCCTGACCGATGCTTTCGACAACGAGTCAATGGGCGTGTCCACCGAGCGCGGGAACACCTCCCTGGGCATCGGCCGCACCGCCCAGGACGAGGTTGCCGCTGCCTCGCACCAGCGCGCCGCAGCGGCTGCCGCGGCCGGCATCTTCGACGTCGAAATTGCTCCCGTCACCCTTCCGCAGCGCAAGGGCGATCCCCTGGTCCTCACCGCCGATGAAGGCATCCGGCCCTCGACCACCGTCCAAACGCTGGCGGGACTGCGCCCGGCGTTCGATCCCGAAGGCACCATCACGGCAGGGAATTCCTCACCGCTGTCCGACGGCGCCAGCGCCCTGGTGCTGACTACCCGGGCCTTCGCCGAGGAACAGGGGCTTCCGGTCCTGGCTTCGGTGGGACTGCCCGGGCAGGTCGCGGGTCCGGACAACAGCCTGCATTCCCAGCCCTCCAACGCGATTTCCCAGGCCCTGAAGCGGGCCGGGTGGACGGCGGCGGACCTGGATTTCGTGGAGATCAACGAAGCGTTCGGTTCCGTGGCTGTCCAGTCCCTGCAGGAGCTGGGCATGGACCTGGCAGACTGCAACATCCACGGCGGAGCGATCGCCCTGGGACACCCCATTGGCGCCTCCGGCGCCCGGCTGGCCCTGCACGCTGCACATGAGCTGAACCGCCGCGGCTCCGGCCGTGCCGCCGTCGGGCTCTGCGGCGGCGGCGGCCAGGGTGAAGCCCTGCTGCTCTACCGGAACTAGGGTTGGGTTCCTCCCCCGCCGGCCGTGAGCGGGTACTGGCAGCTGCGGACCGCCTTGGCCTGGAAGTCCAGGTGACCGAGCGGCCCGCGGCTGCGAGCCTGGCTGAAGCGGCTGCGCTGCTCGGCATCACTGCGGCAGACATCGTCAAGTCCCTGGTTGTCCGGCGCCGAGCCGGCGAGTACCTGTTTGTCCTGGTCCCCGGCGACGCCCAGATTTCCTGGCCCAAGCTTCGTGCCGCGGCGGGGGCAAACAAGCTGATGCTGCCCCCGGCCGAGGAAGCGTTCGAGGCGACCGGGTACACCCGGGGAACCATCACTCCCCTGGGCAGCACTACAGCGTGGCCAGTCTTCGCTGCCCCGCAGATCCGGGGCCGGCGCGTATCGATGGGTGCGGGTGAGCACGGAGCCAGCCTGTTCGTGGACGGGGATGCCCTGCTGGCGGCGCTGGATGCAACCGTCGTGGACGTCACCGACCCGCTCCCCTAGGCCACAGCTCCCGGGCATGCAAAACCCCCGCTTCGAAAACGAAGCGGGGGTTTTTGCTGGCCTGCGGCAGTGCCGCAGAAGCAGTACTACTTGAGGGTAACCGTGGCGCCGGCAGCCTCGAGGGCTTCCTTGGCCTTGTCAGCGGTCTCCTTGTTGGCGCCTTCGAGGATAGCCTTCGGAGCACCGTCAACCAGGTCCTTGGCTTCCTTCAGGCCCAGGGAAGTCAGCGCGCGGACTTCCTTGATCACTGCAATCTTCTTGTCGCCAGCGGCTTCGAGGATAACGTCGAATTCGCTCTTCTCTTCAGCAGCTTCAGCAGCGCCGCCGCCAGCCGGACCGGCAACTGCAACAGCAGCAGCGGTGACGTCGAAGGTCTCTTCGAAGAGCTTCACGAAGTCGGAGAGCTCGATGATGGACAGTTCCTTGAAAGCTTCAATGAGCTCTTCGTTGGTGAGCTTCGCCATGATGTGGCGTCCTTCCTATAAGTGGTGCACTAAGGCACCGGGAGTCGAGGGTGAAGAGTTATTACTCTTCGGTGGCTGCTTCGGCGGCCGGTGCTTCTTCTGCGGCAGCCGGAGCTTCTTCCGCAGCGGGAGCAGCAGCGCCGCCTTCTTCTTCGAGCTTGATGCGCAGGGCATCAACCGAGCGGGCCAGCATGGACATCGGGGCCTTGAGGACACCGGCGACCCGTGCAAGCTGGAACTCGCGGGACTCGAGCGCAGCCAGGGCAGCAACACCGGAGGCGTCAAGGGCGTTGCCCTCGAAGATACCGGTCTTGATGATCAGCTGCGGGTTGGTCTTTGCAAAATCCGTCAGGCTCTTCGCAGCGGCAACTGCGTCACCCTTGATGAAGGCAATTGCAGTGGGGCCGGAGAGCTGGCCATCGAACGCGTCGATGCCGGCTTCCTTGGCTGCAATGCCCGTCAGGGTGTTCTTGACGACCGAGTACTTGGTGTCCTGGCCGAGCGAACGGCGCAGCTCCTTGAGCTGTGCAACGGTGAGCCCGCGGTATTCGGTTAGGACAGCAGCGGTTGAATCCTTGAAATCGTTGGCGATTTCTTCAACTGCTGACACCTTGGTTGGCGTTGCCATAACCCTCCTTCCGGGGAAATAATGCCGGTTGATCGGGTCCCAAACACAAAAAACGCCCCGGGCAGATGCACGGGGCGGCACTCAACGGACCTGAGATCCGGAGTTCACTTCGTTCACCTGCGCAGGCCGCCCTTGGAAGGGACTTTCGGATGGTTCTCCAACCGGATTCCACGCGCGGAAGCTGAAGGTTCAGCTTTGCTGTGGGATTGAAGGCACATCGACCGACGGTCTTTGGTAGTTCAAGAGTACGGGAGATCCCCGGGAGGACCAAATCGGGGATCCCTAGCCGGCCCGGGAGTCCTTCTGCCACTCCCCCGAGTATCCAATCGCGTTGAATCCGAGCTTCTCATTGATATCAAGCATGTGGCGGTTCTCCTCGGCGTTCCAGGTGTAGACACGCTGCACCCCGGGAAACAGCTTCTGAAGCCGTTCGAGGTTCGCGGCTTTCATCATCAGGCCCAGCCCGTTCCCGCGATGGCTCCCCAGCACCAAAGTATCGTCCTGATAGGCGACGGCGGGGTTCTTCCGGCCGGTTTCCAGCACCGTGTGTCCGGCGAGCTCGCCCGTGGCCGCATGCCGGACCGCACAGACCAGTACGTTATAGCCCATAGCTCGTGCTTTGGCCTCGGCTTCCCGGACCCGGGCCTGGTCCCAGAGTTCGGGCACCAGCTCCAGTCCACCCTGCGGAGCATCAGTGCTCATCTTCTGCCGCAGCTGGGCGTAGGCGTCCACCAGCGTGCCGGGGCAGGCATCCCCCCAGAAGAGCAGTTCATAGCCGGTACGGGGCGCTGCATCTGGAGCAGCAATATCGGTGCCGGCCGCGGGCAGGTCGAGCCGGCTGATCCGTTCAACCAGTGCGAGGCTGAAGCCGCACGCGGCAGCGAAGGAGGCGGCGGCGTCGTCCGGAATAAACGACGCCGGACCGGCAGCAGCCCGTTGTCCCTCACCTGCAACCAGGTGCTCGGTCTCAGCGATCAGCGTCCGGCGGCTCTCCGCGGCAGCCAGCTTCTCGACTGCTGCGCAGAGCGCGGTACCGATGCCCCGCCGGCGGAAAGATGAGTCCACCACCACGTTCACAGTGGCGGCATGCAGGTTGTCGGTCAGGGGAATGTTGAGCTGGGCTACGCCCAGGATCTCTTCCCCGGAGCCGGCGACCAGCAGCTGCCTCCGGCGGGTACGTGTGCTCCCGAGCCTGGCCAGCTGTGCCTCGGGCGTCTGCGCAAAGTCATCGTTCCCCCAAACAGCACGCTGCTGGGCATTGAACAGTTCGGCGACGGAAAGAAAGCCTGCGGCACCAGGAGAGTCCAGGCTTTCAGGAACTGGTAATGGCTGAATAGCCCAGGGTGTCATGAAAGCTATCCTGCCCGAGATCGGCTGACAGCCCAAGCCGCGGCGGACGGAGCCCGAAACGCACAACGGCCGCAGCGTAGGCTGCGGCCGTTGTGGCGGGAGACAAGCTCCCGGAGTTACGCGGTGACTATGCGTCTGCGAGGACCTTGGTGACGTTCGGGTCCACGGCGATGCCGGGGCCGAAGGTGGTGGTCACGGTGGCCTTCTGGATGTAGCGGCCCTTGGCTGCGGACGGCTTCAGGCGAAGTACTTCTTCCAGGGCGGCGGCGTAGTTCTCGGCCAGCTTCTGGGCGTCGAAGGACGTCTTGCCAATGATGAAGTGCAGGTTGGAGTGCTTGTCGACGCGGAAGTCGATCTTGCCGCCCTTGATGTCGGAGACAGCCTTGGCCACGTTCGGGGTCACAGTGCCGGTCTTCGGGTTCGGCATGAGGTTACGCGGGCCGAGCACGCGGCCCAGGCGGCCGACCTTGCCCATGAGGTCCGGGGTAGCCACTGCGGCATCGAAGTCGGTCCAGCCTGCGGCGACCTTTTCGATCATGTCGTCGGAACCAACGAAGTCGGCGCCGGCAGCGATGGCTGCTTCTGCCTTCTCGCCGGTGGCGAAGACGAGGACGCGGGCGGTCTTGCCCGTGCCGTTGGGCAGGTTGACCGTGCCGCGGATCATCTGATCAGCCTTGCGGGGGTCAACGCCCAGGCGGAAAGCAACCTCAACGGTGGCGTCCGTCTTGGACGGGTTGGTTTCCTTGGCCAGTGCTACGGCTTCTGCCGGCGCGTACAGCTTGTCCGCGTCGATCTTTGCCACAGCGGCTTCATATGCTTTGCTGCGCTTTGCCATCTGCTTTTTCTCCTTGTGCAGTTGTGGTCTGTCGGACCGCGCTCGGCCCTGCCACGTGCCGGTAACGTCCGTTGTGGACGGTCCGGCTGAATGAATTTGGTTGTGCCCGGCCCTGAGGCCGTGCGGTGAGGCTTGGTTAGCCTTCGACGGTGATACCCATGGAGCGGGCGGTACCGGCGATGATCTTGGCGGCAGCCTGGACGTCGTTGGCGTTCAGGTCTTCCATCTTCTGCGTGGCGATCTCTTCGACCTGCGCCTGGGTCAGCTTCGCAACCTTGACGGTGTGCGGGGTGCCGGAGCCCTTGGCAACGCCTGCAGCCTTCTTGATCAGTTCAGCCGCCGGAGGCGTCTTGGTGATGAAGGTGAAGGAGCGGTCTTCGTAGACCGTGATCTCGACCGGGATGACGTTTCCGCGCTGGGATTCCGTTGCAGCGTTGTACGCCTTGCAGAATTCCATGATGTTGACACCGTGCTGGCCAAGGGCGGGACCAATCGGAGGAGCCGGGTTGGCGGCGCCTGCATTGATCTGCAGCTTGATAAGGCCGGTGACCTTTTTCTTGGGGGCCATGAAAGGGTCCTTCTCTGAAATAAGTTCCCGAAGGACAGGAGCGTCCGTCCGGGTTGTTGGCCGCCGTGGCGCGGCGGCCGTACGCTGCCGTGCAGGATAAAGCGGTCCTGTACGCAGCGAAGTCTGTTACTGGATCTTGGTGACCTGTCCGAAGGAGAGCGTAACCGGGGTTTCGCGCTCGAAGATGGTCACCAGCACCACCAGCTGCTGGGATTCGGGCTTGATCTCGGAGATCGTGGCCGGGAGGGTCTCGAACGGACCCTCGTTCACGGTCACGGATTCGCCGACCTCGAAGTCCACGGCAATCGCGGACTGCGCAGCCTTCGCCGGTGCGCCGGAGGCGGTGGTCTTCGGGGACACGACGGTGTGCTCAAGCATGGAGAAGACTTCGTCCAGGCTCAGCGGAACCGGGTTGTGCGCGTTGCCAACAAAACCGGTCACACCGGGAGTGTGGCGGACGACGCCCCAGGAAGCATCCGTGAGTTCCATGCGCACCAGCACGTAGCCGGGGATGCGCACGCGGTTCACGATCTTGCGCGTGGTGTTCTTGATCTCGACGACTTCCTCCATCGGGACCTCGATCTGGAAGATGTTCTCTTCCATGTCCAAGGTCTGGATGCGGGTCTCGAGGTTGGCCTTCACGCGGTTTTCGTAACCTGCGTAGGAGTGGATGACGTACCAGTCACCTTCCTGGCGGCGCAGCTTGGCCTTGAAGGCGGCTACGGGATCTTCTTCGGGCTCAGCCGCAGCGGGGGTTTCTTCCCCGGCTTCTGCGTCTTCGGCGGGAGCCTCTTCAGCATTCTCCGCGTCTTCGGCCGATGCGTCACCGGCATCCGCCGCAGCGTCTGCTTCGGTTACCTGATCCTCGGTGTCCAGATCAGCGGTTTCGTCATTGATCTGTGAATCGAGTTCTTGCTCGGACACGTAGATTCCTGCTTTCTTCTTCAGCTCTATTGGGTCTGTCACTAGCTCAGTTCTTCGAACGGACCTTCCCCGCACGGCGGGCGGAAGGGAATTCGATGGCTAGCTTTCGCCGCCGCCCGAACCGAAGATCCACAGTGCGCCAGCACCAAAGACATAGTCCAGAAGGGACACGATGATGATCATGACCACCACGAAGGCGAGAACCACGATGGTGAACCGGACCAGCTCCTTGCGGGTGGGGGTCACTACCTTCTTCAGTTCGGCAATGACCTGGCGCAGGAAGAGAGCGATGGCGCCGAAGAAGCCCCGCTTCTTCGCGGGCTTGCCGGAGGGGTGTCCCTTGGAGCTGCTGGCAGCTGTCTCGGTCACCTTTCGCCTCACTCATCTGTTCGGTTCACGGCCCCGCAGCCTCAGGCTGGGCACCGCTGCTTCATGAAGGACTGCTTTAGACGGCGAAACCGACGTCATGCGCAGGGCAGACAGGACTCGAACCTGCAACCTGCGGTTTTGGAGACCGCTGCGCTACCAATTGCGCCACTACCCTTCGGGAGAGTTCCACTTTACCGGCACATCCGCTTCCGGCCTAACCGGTCCGCGGGCATGATTCAGTATCAACAGAACAACACCGAGGAATTAGTCTACGCAATCTTTCGCCCGGAGTCGAACCGGCACTCCCCGGCGCTCCGGAACCCGCGGCTGACGGCTGGATCCGCTGGCCCGCGGAGGCAGGAATCGCAGCCTGGAACCCGCCTCAGGAACTGTAAAAGACTGAAATGTGTCCCCGGCACGCCTAAGCTTGGCTTGCATAAACTAACTGCCGGCCTTTGCCGGGGCTGACCAGGCTCCCGGGGACAAACCGCAGGCCAAACGCACTCACAAACTCAATACAGCACGCATCCAGTACCAAACCAGACGGGAACGCCATGCCTTCCAACGGCCGAATCTCAGAGCGCATCGCCTCCATTGCAGAATCCGCCACCCTTGCAGTTGACGCGAAGGCCAAAGCCCTGAAGGCTGCCGGCCGGCCGGTCATCAGCTTCGGCGCCGGCGAACCCGATTTCCCCACCCCGGGATACATCGTCGACGCCGCCGTCGCTGCCGCCCGGGAACCCCGTTTCCACCGCTATTCCCCCGCGTCCGGACTGCCGGAGCTGAAGAAGGCGATCGCGGAGAAGACCCAGCGCGACTCCGGCTACTCGGTTGACCCCTCCCAGGTGCTGGTAACCAACGGCGGCAAGCAGGCCGTCTACGAGGCGTTCGCAACACTGCTCAACCCGGGCGACGAAGTGCTGGTGCCCACCCCGTACTGGACCACCTACCCGGAGGCCATCCGGCTGGCCGGCGGCGTTCCGGTTGAAATCTTCGCCGGCCCCGAGCAGGACTACCGGGTCACCGTCTCACAGCTGGACGCAGCCCTGACCGAGAAGACCAAGGTGCTGCTCTTCGTCTCCCCGTCGAACCCGACCGGCGCTGTGTATCCCTCGGACGACGTCGCTGAGATCGGCATGTGGGCCGCGGACCACGGCCTGTTTGTGGTCACCGACGAGATTTACGAGCACCTGACCTACGGCGGGGTGCCCTTCACCTCCATCGCCGCACGCTGCCCCGAGCTGGGCGACAAGGTCGTTATCCTCAACGGCGTGGCCAAGACCTACGCCATGACGGGATGGCGGGTCGGATGGATGATCGCCGCGCCGGACGTCATCAAGGCGGCCACCAACCTGCAGTCCCACCTGTCCTCCAACGTCTCCAACATCTCGCAGATGGCGGCCCTGGCGGCAGTTTCCGGCCCGCTGACCGCCGTAGATGAGATGAAGATTGCCTTCGACCGGCGGCGCAGGGCCATGGTGGAGGCACTGAACTCGATCGACGGCGTCGAGTGCCCCATGCCGGAAGGTGCCTTCTACGCCTACCCGGACGTGCGCGGGCTGCTGGGCCGTGAGTTCCCCGGCGCTGCCGGGCCCGTCCGGCCGCAGACCTCCGCGGAGCTTGCCACGCTGATCCTGGATGCCGCGGAAGTCGCCGTCGTCCCGGGCGAAGCCTTCGGTCCCTCCGGTTACCTGCGTCTTTCCTACGCCCTGGGTGATGAGGACCTTGCCACCGGGATGGCGCGGCTGAAGGAGTTCCTGGGCCAGGCCAGGCCTTAGAGCAGTCTGCGGGCTGCAGCCCACCTGGTGAGTTCATGCCGGGATGACAGCTGCAGCTTCCGCAGGACCGCTGAGACGTGGGTTTCAACGGTCTTGACTGAGATGAACAGTTCTTTGGCTACCTCTTTGTAGCTGTAGCCGCGGGCAATCAGGCGCATGACTTCCCGTTCGCGGACGGAGAGCCGGTCCAGTTCATCCTCCACGCTGACCGTGGTGGAAGCACCGAAGGCATCAAGCACGAACCCGGCCAGGCGCGGCGAGAACACCGCGTCACCGCCGGCGACCCGGACCACGGCGTCGGAGATCTCCGCACCGGAGATCGTCTTGGTGACGTAGCCGCGGGCACCCGCGCGGATCACTGTCACCACGTCTTCAGCGGCGTCGGAGACGCTCAGGGCCAGGAACCGGGTGGTACCCAGCAGGTCCGCGCAGCCGGCAATCACCTCAGCACCGCCCCCGCCGGAACCGCCGGGCAGATGGACGTCCAAAAGGACCACGGCGGGCCGGGCTTCGCGGATCGCCGCAATCGCGGATTCGACGGTTGCCGCTTCCGCAAGGACCCGGATCCGCGAATCCAGGTCGGCTTTCAGGCCGGACCTGAAAATGCCGTGGTCATCCACGACCACCACGTCGATGGGTTCTGCCGCACTGCTCACGAGTTCTCCGCTTCCTTCTCCTGCGCTGCCTGGCTCTCCGCTGCGGCCAGGGGCAATGCCAAATGTATCTCGGTGCCGTTTGAACCTGTCCGTACCCGGGCTGTGCCGCCGTGGCGCTGCATGCGTCCCATGATCGATTCCCGCAGGCCAAGCCGGTCCTCAGGAACGCGGTCCGGGTCGAAGCCGGGACCACGGTCCCGGACGAAGACCTCCGCCGCCTCGGCGCTGCACTCAAGGTAGAGGCTGATCTGTCCCCCGGCGTGCTGGGCGGCGTTGAAGAGCGCGGCCCTGGCTGCCTGCACCAGCGCGGAGCTTTGGACGGTAAGATCAGCTGTTCCCACCGCCACGAAATCCACCGGGTGTCCGTAGGCGTCCTCGACTTCCGCGGCGACAGCCTTCAGCGCATCGGCCAGGGTGCCGGTTCCCTTCTCCGGATCCGCGTAAAGCCACTGCCGCAGTTCCCGTTCCTGGGCACGGGCCAGCTTGACCACCTCTGACTCGGACCCGGCCCGGTTCTGGATCATGGCAAGAGTCTGCAGCACCGAATCGTGCAGGTGTGCGGCGATCTCCGCGCGTTCGGTCTGCCGGATGCGTCCGGCGCGCTCAGCCTGGAACGCCCGCCACCACCGCACTCCCCACGGCGCCAGCACCAGGGCGATGCCGGCCAGGACAGCAAGGGAAGCCAGTGAGGCTGCCAGCAGGACGTCCCAGGTAACCGAGCCGGAAACAACCAGCAGGAATCCGGAGATCACCAGCACCAGGCCGGTGACAAGGCGCAGCAGGCCCATCTTCCGGTCCGCTCCGGCTCCGGCAACCAGTCCCGCTTTGCGGCTGGCATCCAGCTGCGACCAGGCCAGCACGGCACCGGCTGCGATCACCGCGAATGGGAAGAGCAGCTGGAGGTTCAGCTGTGCTCCAAGTGCCTGGGCCACCACGGCGGCGGCCACCGCCAGCAGTGCCAGTCCAATCAGGATTTCCCGGCTGCCGATCAGCCCCGCACCGGTTCCCGGCCGGTTTGCCTGTCCCTGCTGAAGGTACCGGGCAAAGTTCTCCGCCACGCTGCGCGGGTTCTTCTCCCCTGCCGCGGCCTGTTCCTCGGCAGTGGGCACCATGATCCAGAGCCAGCCGTAAAGGATGATGCCGGCACCGGCCACCAGGGAGAGCACCGCCATCAGGACGCGGACCGTTCCCACGGGCATGCCCAGGTGGACTGCAAGTCCGGAGCAGACACCGGCAACCACCTTTTCAGACGGGCGGAGCAAGGGAGGTCTCATGGTCCAATCCAAGCACGGCGAGGCACCGGAGGCGGCACATATTTCGTTCCCGCAGCGCGGATCAGGGGTACGTTCAGGGACAGCTCAGGGGAAACCCGGATGTAAAGGAATTCCCCGCACGGAAGACTGGAAGCATGAACTCGCATCCTACTGACCCCGGATTGCCCGGCGGGGACCACCCCCGGCCGGTACCGCCGCCCATGACAGGCACAGCGCCTTACGGCGCTCCACCTGAGAATTCCTTCTTCGCCTGGATCCGCCAGCTGGGCATCCGGCGCTCCTCCGACCGCTGGATCGGCGGCGTCGCCGGCGGCATCTCGCGGCGCACCGGACTGGACCCGGTACTGGTCCGGGGCATCGTGATCGTGCTGTCGATCTTCGGCATCGGCATCGTCCTGTACGGCGTGGCCTGGGCGCTGCTGCCCGAGCCGGACGGACGGATCCATCTTGAGGAAGCCGTCCGCGGCTCATGGACCTCCGGGATGACCGGTGCCCTGGTCTTCACGGTCCTGGGCCTGAGCGGGCCCGGCATCTCCTTCTGGGCCAACGATGGCTGGCTGGGGTCCGTTTTCTGGGGCCTGTTCTGGGTAGCAGCGGTTGTACTGGGCATCTACTGGCTCACCACCCGGAAGAACGGCAAGGATCCGGCTGCCCCTAACCGGACCGGCGGGCCTTCCACTTATGCAGCCCCCGGCCAGGCCGCACCGAACCACTTCCCGGCCGACCAGGGCTCCGACGCTCCGGGCCAGCAGGGCTGGCCCTCCGCCGGCACGCATGGTGGTGCCGCGGGGCCGGCAGGGAAGGCCCCGGATCAGCCCGGAGGTGCCGTGCCCGGCCCTGCCCCTGCCGGTTATCCCGGACCGGATGCGCCCACTATGCCGCTGTCCTTCGGCACCCCCGGTCCCGGCGCGTCCAGCCAGGCGAAGGCTCCCACCCGGGACTTTAACGGCCTGTACGTCCAATTCCCCCCGCCCGGCAAAGAGCCCAAACCGGTCAGCTTCCATCCGCCGGCATCATGGGTGGCCCTCATCTGCGGATTTGCCCTCCTGGCTGCCGGGGTGCTGCTGGCCCTCGACTACACCGGCATCTACGAAACGGGATCCCCGGCCACCGTGGCCCTCGCTGCGGCAGGGGTGGTCCTAGGCCTTGGAATCGTTGGGCTCGGGGCAGCCGGCAGGTCCTCCGGTCTGGCAGGCGGGCTCGGCGTCCTCACCCTCATCGCCGCACTGCTGTTCAACGGCAGCGTTGCCTACCGGAACCTGGTGGTGGCAAATCAATCCAACTGGAGCGTGTCCCAGTCCGGGAACGCATCCGAGGGCTACAGCGTTGCTGCCGCAGACGGGAACCTCGATCTGCGCGGCCTGGCCGATGACCTGTCCGACGGGGACGTCACGGTGCCCGTCAGCGTTGCAGCGGGCGACCTCACCATCCTGGTTCCCGACGACGCTCCGGTCTCGGTCTACTCCGAGATGGCCCTGGGCAATGTGGAACTCCAGCACGGCGGAAGGTACACCTCCTCCGGAGGACTCTGGGTGGGCCCGCAGGAGCGGATCCTCAATCCTGACGCACGCGGAAACCGCATCATCATCGAAATCAAAGGTGTCGCCAGCAACGTCCTGGTGACCACGGACGAAAGCAGCCTGGACCGATGAGTGACTCCCGTAACGAACACCCCCGCAACTACGACGCCGGCTCCGCAGCTGTGGGCGCGCCTTCCGAGGACGGTTATCTGCCGGAACCGGAACCCGAGCACCGCCCGCTGCGCGTAGGCACCATCGTCTGGGGCCTGGTGCTGGCCGTGATCGGCGCACTGATCCTCACGGTGCAGCTAACCGGCGTCCGGCTGGACACCGGGATGGTCGTGCTGGGACTGCTGATCGGCGCCGGTGCGGCGCTGGTAATCGGCGGACTGCTGGCAGTCCTTGGCAAGAACCGCTCAGACTAGAGCTAATTTTCTCCCACCTTTTCGCCCCTGGCCGAAACGGCCCCGTAAGCGGTTCCGGCAACCCAGCAAGAAGAAAGAATCAACCGATGGACAAGTTTTTCGACGTATTGCGTTCTTCCCCCATCAAACGTGCCCGCGGCGGCTGGCTGGCCGGGATCTGCGCAGGCATAGCGCAGAAGTTCGGCTGGGATGTCTCACTGGTCCGAATTGTGGTCCTGCTGAGCTTCCTGCTGCCGTTCATCGGCATCGGCACCTACCTGGTGGCCTGGCTGCTGCTGCCCACCACGGACGGGACCATCCTGCTGCAGAAGCTCATCAGCCGCTGATCCCGGCAGGGGCCCGGAACCCTGTGTTACGCGCCGTGTGCACTAATCCGCGTAATGCCGGGCCCGGCGGAGTGCCGGGTACCGGGCCCCCGCCTGCTGGTGGCTAGAATCAAAGGAGGCCGCCGCCCACCTACCAGATCCAGGGGTCACGTAATGAAGATCGGCATCCTTACCAGCGGGGGCGACTGCCCCGGACTCAACGCGGTTATCCGCGGAGCGGTACTTAACGGGATCAAGACCCACAATGTGGAGTTCGTCGGTTTCCTCGACGGATGGCGCGGCGTCGTCGACGGCGACATCATCGATTTGCCCCGTACCCGTGTCCGCGGCATTTCCAAGCAGGGCGGCACCATCCTGGGTACCTCCCGAACCAATCCGTTCGAGGGCCCCAACGGCGGCCCTGACAACATCCGTAAAACACTTGAGCGGCTGGGAATCGACGCCGTCATCGCCATTGGCGGGGAGGGCACCCTCGCGGCTGCGCAGCGCCTGACCGACGCCGGGCTGAAAATCGTGGGCGTTCCCAAGACCGTGGACAACGACCTTGATGCCACCGACTTCACGTTCGGCTTCGACACGGCTGTCCAAATCGCCACCGAAGCCATTGACCGTCTGAGGACCACGGGCGAATCCCACCACCGCTGCATGGTTGCGGAAGTCATGGGCCGGCACGTCGGCTGGATCGCCCTGCACTCCGGCATGGCCTCCGGCGCGCACGCCATCCTGATCCCGGAGAAGCCGGTCAGCCTGGACCAGATCGCCCAGTGGGTCAATGAAGCCCGGGAACGCGGACGCGCACCCCTGGTAGTCGTGGCAGAAGGATTCGTCACCACCGACATGGAGGCACCGCACTCAGAACGCGGACTGGACTCCTTTGGCCGGCCCCGGCTGGGCGGAATCGGCGAACTGCTGGCTCCGGAAATCGAGGCACGCACCGGCATTGAGACCCGGGCGACTGTCCTGGGACACATCCAGCGCGGCGGGGTCCCCACGGCCTTCGACCGGGTGCTTGCCACCCGGCTCGGCATGGCCAGCGTTGACTCCGTGATGGACGGACTGTGGGGCACCATGGTTTCACTGCACGGGACCGACATTGTCCGGGTTGGGTTCGAGAAGGCTCTGGGCAACCTCAAGACCGTTCCGCAGCACCGCTATGAGGAAGCCGCCATTCTTTTTGGTTAGGACCCCTATTAGTTTGGCGCCCGAACCTTGCGCCTCCCTGCGCACGCCCGTGTAACTTGAGTCGTATGGACCTTGACCCAGGCACTATTGCCATCATCCAGCTTGCCTGGTCCCGCAGGCTCGGATTGAAAGACGACGCACTCTCGGCCGCAGAGGACGAAGAGCGGATCTACGATGTCCAGGACGAAGCGAGCGAAGTGAAGTTCGTCCGCCTGTTCGGCCGTGAGGTTTTCTCGGGACCGGAATGGGCCGCAGACCAAGTCCGTTCGAAGAGCACTGCCGAGCTCAGCAGCTTCTCCGGCCTCCTGCGGCTTTCCCTTGACCACGGCGGGTGCGGAATGGCTGAGGAACACCTGTACTACACGGATTCATACCCTCCGATTCCGGTAGCTGAGGACCTGGCCGTTGCAGATGACTTTCAGTACGCCGAGGCTCTGGAGCGGCTGTGTCCGCCGGATGACGTCGTGGAAGCGAAACTCTCCCGCCACGACATCCTCTTCGTCCTGGTAGACGACACCGGACCCGGCGGACCTGTTCCCGTGGCCGGCGCCGGCTATACCATCCGCGAGGGAATCCTGGCAGACGTGGGGACCCTGACTGCCCCGGACCACCGGATGCGGGGACTGGGCTCCTACATCACCTCGATAGCAGTCGAGGATGCGATGGCAGCGGGGCTAATCCCCCAGTCCCGCATCCAGTCCAACAATCTGGGCGCCAGGCGTACGGCAGCGGGGGCCGGGTTTGTGTCCGCAGGCCTGTGCACCTCTGTGTCCCTGCCTGCGCAGACGTTCCTGCCTGAATAGACGCCGCCCGCGGGGGCGCTGCCAAGCCGCTGCGCTCCTGAGCGCTGCTATCCCTCCAGCAGATCCGCACGCTGGAAGTAGGCCGCTGTGGCCCGCGCAGAGGGGTTGCCTGCGTCTGCATCCGCGCCGGCAGCAAGCAGCGTGCGGACAACGTCCGCGTAGCCCTTGAAGACCGCTCCCGCCAGCGGGGACTGGCCCCGGTCGTTGAGCGTGTTGACGTCTGCACCCAGCTCGATCAGGAGCTGTACTGTGCCGGCGTGCCCGTGGTACGCCGCGAGCATCAGCAGTGAATCCCCGGCGGCGTTGGTCAGGGTAGCTGGAACCCCGGCGCCGACGTAGGTCCGCAGCAGCTCGGTGTCTCCCTGCCGGGCGCCGTCGAACAGCCGTTCGGCGAGCTCCAGCATCTCCTGGTCTGCTGCGCCGCCCTGTGCGGGATCCGGGAATTCTGTCATTTGGCTCGTCCTTCCGTGCCGGCCGGTGCCGGTTTTTCGGTGTTCACAAAATCTACGCTGGGACCGGTTTCCGCAGCACAGTGTCCGGCGAAAACCGGCAGCGCCGTGCTAGCTGCGCGGGCGCGGAGTGCGCAGCAGGCCTGCGGGCCGCCCCACTGCCTGTCCGGCGTTCGGGGAAACGATCAGTTCCTGGGCGGCGGCATAAAGTTCGCCCTCGTCCTCGACTACCAGCTGCGCTTCCGGGTCCACTGAACGCTTGATGACGGCGAGGGCAACCGGACCCATTTCATAGTGCTGCGCCACGGAGGTTACTCGGCCCACCACCCGGTCCCCTGCCTTCACCGGGCTGTCCGCAGCCGGGAGGGTGTGCTGTGATCCGTCCAGCTGCAGGAAGACCAGCCGGCGCGGCGGGTGGCCCAGGTTATGCACGCGGGCAATGGTTTCCTGGCCCTTGTAGCAGCCCTTCGCCAGGTGCACTGCGGTACGGATGAGGTCCAGTTCGTGGGGAATGGTCTTGTCGTCTGTTTCAGCGCCAAGCCGCGGACGCCAGGCTGCGATCCGCAGCGCCTCGGCTGCCATGGACCCAGCGAGGGTCCTGCCGGAAGCGGATACAGCCGCATCCAGGTCCGTCCTCGGAATCAGGTATTCGTACCAGGGACGCTCATAGCCGGGGTGGGCCGGGTCCGGTGTTTCAGTGTAGGCGTGGCCGCCTGGCCCCACCTGGGGCCACGGGTCGGTCCAGACGGTGTAGTCCGCCCAGGCCGGCACCGGAGCCCCCGAGCCTGCCACGGCCCAGTCAGTGCTTACGTCCCGGACGTCCACCCTGAGCATAAACTTCATCCGCTCCAGCCAGGCGGCCAGCTCCGGAGCTTCCGGGCCTTCGACTATCAGCCAGGCACGTTCGCCGTCGTCCAGTACACGGGCATCGTGCTCAATCCTGCCCTGGACGCTCAGCAGAAGCAGTTCCGAGCTTTCACCGGGGCGGAGCGCAGCAACCTGCTGGGAGGAAAGTGTGTTCAGCCAGCTGAGCCGGTCTTCACCGGACACCGTGACGACGCCGCGGCTGGAAAGATCGGTTACGGCCTGGCCGCGGGCGAGGGCACGCTGCTCCCGCAGCGGATCACCGTAGTGCGCGGCGGTGCCGGCATCCGGGCCGGCGGCTTCGACGGCTCCGGAACGGGCAAGGAGGGGACTTTTAATGCTCATGTCAGGTGCAACGTCCTAGCCGGGGAGCGGTATTCCGGTCCCCTTTGGGATCGGACCGGGAATCAGTCCTGCTTCTTGAGGATCGCCGAGGCATGCGCTTCGAGTGCCTTGCCTTCGGCAGCGACATCCCAGCGCCAGTAGAGGTCCCCGTTCACCAGGCCGTAGATGCGTGTGGCGGCGCTGTACTCCTTGGAGTTCACGCCGCGCATCACCAGGTCAGTGGTGAGCTGGATCTGGGGGCCCTTGATCTGTCCATAGTATAGTTCGGCGATTCCGCCCGGGTGCACGATGGTGGCCGTGATGTCGAATCCGCCGGAATCGTTGCGGAGTTCTTCGACCTCGTCGGCACTGCGCAGGGCGGGGACGATGTCCGCCGGGATGAGTCCCGGACCGCCGTCGGCGTCGTTCAGCGGGCGGTCCAGCGCCCAGAACCCGGTCTCCACGGCGAGCGGACGCAGCACTGTGCCCGCCTCGTCCGTCAGCCAGCTCTCCGCTGTGTACTGCAGGTAGGGCAGCCCGTTCTGCCGGAAGGTCACCCGCTGGGAGAAGTGCTCGGACTCGGCATCACCTTCGCCGAGGCGTCCGGTACCTTCCCAGACTCCCAGCAGCCAGGAGAGCGGAACGAGTTCGGGCGTGAGGTCTGTGGGGATCTCCATTGGCATGGCCGGACCCTTCCCTTTTCAGCTCGGGGTGGTTTGGGGTTCGAGTTACTTCTGACCCTTGTACAGGCGAGCAACTACGAGGGCTGCGAAACCTGCCATAGCCAGGCCAGCGACACCCAGGAGGACAATGAAGAAGATTTCAAGAGCAAGAAGCGACATGCCTACATCCTAACCCGGCCCGCGGGTGCTTTGTCTCTTGTGACTCCCTGGCGCCTGCGTTCGCTAGGGAACCAGGAGCCGGCCGGCAAAGTAGACCGCGGTGCCAAGTGCCAGCACAGGGAAAGTTCCGGCAGCCAGGATCCCCAGAAGGCCCGGGGAATCATCCCGGATCAGTGCCAGCCTGCGCACCGCAACGATTACTGCCGCACAGAGCGCGCCCACGAAGGCTGCCGCTGCAAGAGGCAGGGCCGGGACCAGTGCCGCTGCGCCCGCGGCGGCCAGCGCACCGGCGACGACGCCGATGGGTGCCGTAATGCGGTCCGGCAGCGGTATCAGTGAGATGAGCACGGCAACCGCAATGGCAGCGGCTGCGGATAAGACCAGGCTTTCGGATCCTCCGCCGGGCAGGCGGTCGGCGGCGACCCAGCCGGCGGCCATCCCCGCAATGAGGGCTCCGGCGATCACGCCGATGGTGGATTCAAGCCGGTGCGGCTGGCCGGTGCCGCGCAGCAGCTGGATGAGGAAAACAGCGCCCACGCCAACGGCGACGATGCCAGGCAGCCAGGTAAGCATCGCGGTGGCCGGAGCGAAATAGGCTGCGGCAACACTGCCGGCTCCCACCAGTGCAAGCACCAGGCCCTGGCTCTTGCGGGCGGGAACGCCCAGCAGGAACGGCCAGCCAAACCCGGCGAGCGCAGCTGCCGCACCGGTGAAAAGGGCTGTGGCTTCGGGCGAAACAATGGATGCCGCCACGATTCCGACGAGTACAGTTGCCGCCGGCACCGCTATGCTCCAAAGTTTCACCCTAGCCATACTGCCTTATTACGCAGCGCGGATAAAAGCTACGGGCTGCCGGGTCTGCGCTGGGTATACTTTCAACCACTCTTCGGCCGCTGGGGACCGGACGGGATACGTGCCCAATGATGTGCGCCCAACTTTCGGAGGAACTATGTCGCACATTCTGCTCCTGACCAACAGTCCGGGGTCATCTGTCGAGGTGCTCCCTGCCCTGGAACTGCTCAACCACAAGGTCCACATAGTCCCGGCCGAGCCCACGGCACTCCTGGACATCGACCCCTGCGACGTGGTGCTGGTTGATGCCCGCAAGGACCTCGTGGGGGCACGCTCCCTCACGCAGCTGCTCAAGGCCACCGGACTGGGTACGCCTCTGGTCCTGGTCCTGACCGAAGGCGGCATGGCCGCGGTCGCCGCAAACTGGCTGGCAGACGACGTCGTCCTGGACACCGCCGGACCCGCCGAGCTGGAGGCCCGCCTCCGCCTGGCCGTCTCACGGACCCAGGCCGCAGCAGAGGAATCCAGCACCGAAATCCATGCCTCCGGCGTCGTCATTGACGAGGCAAGCTACACCGCACGCGTCAGCGGCACCGCCCTGAACCTGACCTATAAAGAGTTCGAGCTGCTGAAATACCTGGCCCAGCACCCCGGCCGGGTCTTCACCCGCGACCAGCTGCTGCATGAGGTCTGGGGCTACGACTACTACGGCGGCACCCGGACAGTGGACGTTCACGTCCGGCGCCTTCGGGCGAAACTCGGCCCCGACCACGAGAACCTGATCGGCACCGTCCGCAACGTCGGATACCGCTTTGCCAAGGCCCGCACCCACGAAGAGCAGACAGCGGCGGCAGGATACGAGGCCTGAGCCGCCTCCCGTCCTGCCCTGCGAATGGTTAGTCTTCTTCAATGAGCGAGAACCCCCTGACCACATGGCCTGTCCTCACTACGCGCGGCACCCCGGAGGAATCCGCACTGGCCGGCATCCTGGAGCTGGCGGCCGCAGCCGGCGAGTCTGACGGCAACCCTCCCTTTTCCGAGCAGACCCTTGTTGACCTGCGTTCCGCCGGTGCCGACCCGGACCGGGTGCGTGTCTTCCTGGCCCTGACCCACGACGAACACTCCGATCCGGCCACGGCACAGGAACTTGCCGGCGCCGCCGTCCTCACCGTTTCCGCCGATGACGACGGCGTGCTGGAACTCGTGGTGCACCCGAACTACCGCAACAAGGGCGTTGGCACTGCCCTGGCCCAGGCCGTCCGCCAGGATGCGGGGCAGAACTTCAAGGCGTGGTCCCACGGCAACCACGAGGCCGCGGTGAAGCTCGCGGTCCGGTTCGGTTTCAATCCAGTGCGCGAACTGTGGCGGATGCGGCTGTCCCATGACGCCCTCTCCCAGAGCCTGCCCGCCGCCCAGCTGCCCGACGGCGTGCAGCTGCGTCCGTTCGTTCCCGGCCAGGACGAGGAGGCGTGGCTGGCGGCCAACGCCGCTGCTTTTGCCCATCACCCCGAGCAGGGGGCGATGACGCGCGCCGATCTTCAGGCCCGGATGGCCGAGGACTGGTTCGATCCCAACGGGTTCCTGCTGGCGGTGCGCGAGGACGACGGCGAGCTGCTGGGCTTCCACTGGACCAAGGTTCACCCCCGCAGCGGCAGCCACCCCGCCATCGGGGAGGTTTACGTCGTCGGCGTGAGGCCGCAGGCACAGGGTTCCGGACTTGGAAAGGCCCTCACCCTGGCCGGAATCAGCTACCTGCACGAGTCGGGACTGGACGCCGTCATGCTCTATGTGGACGCGGACAACACCGCGGCGGTGGCCCTCTACCGCAAGCTCGGATTTGTGCGCTGGGACGTGGACGTGATGTACGCGGCCGAATAAGCACCCGCTGCTTGTAGGGTTGAGGATATGGGCCCCTGGCCGCCTGCGGCGCAGGCGGCTTGGGGCCGGCCAGAACTGCCAGGGAGAAACACTATGGATTCCGACACCGCAGCCGCCGCTCGGTCGCCCTTCGGGTCGTCCGAGGCGATGCCTGCTCCGCGGGCCACGCAGGACCGCATTGATATTCCGGATTTTGGCCCGGCCCTGGTGCCCAGCGGCGACATCACCCCGGACCGTTTCCTGGACCGGGAGATCAGCTGGCTGCATTTCAATGCCCGGGTGCTGGAACTGGCCGAGGACCCGGATCTTTACCTGCTGGAACGCGTTAACTTCCTCTCGATCTTCGCGTCGAACCTGGACGAGTTCTTTATGGTCCGGGTGGCCGGGCTGAAACGGCGTATTGCCACCGGACTTGCCGTTCCCTCCGCTGCCGGCCTGAGCCCGGTGGAACAGCTGGAACAGATCACCGAGGCCGGCTACCGGCTGCAGCAGCGCCACGCCGAGGTCTTTGCCCGGCAGATCCGTCCGGCATTGGAGAAGGAGAACATCCATCTGGTGGGCTGGCGGGACCTCGACGACGCGTCCAAGGCCCAGCTGCACCGCCAGTTCGCGGCCAAGGTCTTCCCGATCCTCACGCCGCTGGCCGTTGACCCGGCCCACCCCTTCCCCTACATTTCCGGGCTCTCCCTGAACCTCGCCGTCGTGGTCCGCAATCCCGTGAGCGGCAAGGAGTTCTTTGCCCGCGTGAAAGTCCCGGACCAGCTGCCGCGCCTGATCTCCGTGGACGGCCCGCGCGCCGGGAACGTCGCCGGACGCACCGCACGCTTCATCCCGCTCGAAGACGTCATTGCCGAACACCTTGACCAGCTTTTCCCCGGCATGGACGTGGTGGAGCACTACACCTTCCGGGTCACCCGCAACGAAGACCTTGAGGTTGAAGAGGACGACGCCGAGAACCTGCTGCAGGCGCTGGAAAAGGAACTGCTGCGCCGCCGGTTTGGACCGCCCGTCCGGCTGGAAGTGACCCCGGACATCAATCCGAGCATCCGCCAGCTGCTGATCCGGGAACTGGGAGTGGAAGCGGACGAGGTCTACACCCTGCCCGGTCCGCTGGACCTGCGCGGCCTGAGCCCGATCAGCCAGATCGACCGGCCGGACCTGCACTACCCCAAGCAGGTGCCGCACACATCGCTGCATCTGAAGGAATCGGAGACGTCCAAGCCAGCGGATGTCTTTGCCGCCATGCGCCGCAGGGACATCCTGCTGCACCACCCCTACGACTCCTTCTCCACCTCCGTGCAGGCATTCCTGGAGCAGGCCGCTGCCGATCCCCGGGTCCAGGCGATCAAGCAGACCCTGTACCGCACCTCCGGCGACTCCCCCATTGTGGATGCCCTGATCGACGCCGCCGAATCCGGCAAGCAGGTCCTGGCCCTGGTGGAAATCAAGGCCCGCTTTGACGAGCAGGCCAATATCTCCTGGGCACGGAAGCTTGAGCAGGCCGGTGTCCACGTGGTCTACGGCATCGTGGGACTGAAGACGCACTGCAAGCTTTCCCTGGTGGTCCGGCAGGAAGTCGACGGTCTGAGGCGCTACTGCCACATCGGCACCGGAAACTATCACCCCCGCACCGCCCGCTACTACGAGGACCTGGGCCTGCTGACGGCGGACGAGAAGGTGGGCGAAGACCTGACCAAGCTCTTCAACCAGCTCTCCGGCTACGCACCCAAGTCCACGTTCAAGCGGCTGCTGGTGGCCCCCCGGTCGGTCCGTTCAGGCCTGATCGACCGGATTGAACGCGAAATCGCGAACAAGAAGGCTGGGCTGGAGGCCCGCGTGATCATCAAGGTCAACTCCATGGTGGACGAGGCGATCATTGACTCCCTGTACCGCGCTTCACAGGCCGGTGTCCGGGTGGACGTCATTGTGCGCGGCATCTGCTCCGTGCGCCCCGGCGTGCCCGGCCTCAGCGAGAACATTACGGTCCGGTCCATCCTGGGGCGCTTCCTGGAGCACTCGAGGGTCTTCGCGTTCTCAAACGGCGGCGATCCCGTGGTGTATATCGGCTCGGCAGACATGATGCACCGCAACCTGGACCGCCGCGTGGAAGCGCTGGTCCAGCTGGGCTCCGGGGAGGACATCGCGGACCTGATCGAGCTGATGAACCGGTACCTGGATCCCGCAACGGCCAGCTGGCACCTGGATGCCGACGGCATCTGGACCCGGCACCACAAGGATGAGGACGGCAACCCGCTTGAGGACGTGCAGTCGTGGCTGCTCGCCTCCCGTTCGCGCCAGCGCGCCCTGGCCCGCCGCTGATGCACGGTACCGAGGACTCCACTGCACGGCAGCTTCCCGTGGCAGCCCCAGGGGAAGGACGGGACACCCCGGAAGATACCGCCGCGCTGCTGCTGGATGGAACCGAGACTGCCGTCAACCTCACCGGTGACCCCAAGGTCATCGCTGCCGGGGCGCTCTGCTGGCGGGTGCGCGGGGACCAGCTGGAACTGCTGCTGATTCACCGGCCCCGCTACGACGACTGGTCCTGGCCGAAGGGCAAGCTTGACTCGGGCGAGACCATTCCCGAATGTGCCGTGCGCGAAGTCAGGGAAGAGATCGGCCTCGAAATCCGGCTCGGCATCGCCCTCCCGGAGACCCGTTATCCGGTCGCTTCAGGTATCAAGGCCGTCCACTATTGGGCTGCCAACGGCTCCACGGCGAAGCCGCGGCCGGACGGCAAGGAAGTGGACGGTGTCCGCTGGTGCTCCCCGGAAGAGGCAGCTTCCCTGTTAACCAACCCCACCGACCGGCTGCCGCTGGAGGCTGTTGTCCGGGCTTTTGAAACCGGGGACCTGGACACCTGGCCGCTGATCGTCGTCCGGCATGCCAAAGCCAAGCCGCGCTCCTCCTGGGCACGCGCTGAAGGTGACCGGCCGCTGGCCGCCACCGGCCAACGGCAGGCCAAGGCGGTGGCACGGCTGCTGCAGGCCTGGCATCCCGGCCGGGTGGTCTCCAGCCCCTGGCTGCGCTGTGTGCAGACCATGGGCCCGTACGTAAACATGCGCAAACCGAAGTTCAAGACGGTCGATGCCCTCACCGAGCACAACGCCAAGCGCAAGCCCGGCAAGGCCCGCCTGGCCGTAGACGCCCTGTTCGAGAAAGCCCGGCCGGTGGCGCTGTGCACTCACCGGCCGGTCCTTCCGCTGGTCTTCGGCGTCCTGGCGGACCAGATGACGGACCGCATGGCCGCCCTGCTGCCGGACAAGGATCCTTACCTGGCGCCCGGGGAAATGGTGGTGTGCCAGGTAAGCCGGCGCAATCCCCGCCGGGTGGTCTCCTTGGAGCGCTACCGGCCGTTCGACGACTAGCCCGCTCCGGCCTGGCGAGCCAAGCCAAGCCTTAGCGAGCTAAGCCTATCCGTCCTTTTTTCCGCTGGTCAGCGGGCATATTGTTGCCGCATGAGCAAATTCACTGAACTTCTGGAAGCCCAGATCGGCAACGAATTCAATGCCTCGCAGCAGTACGTCGCGATGGCGGTGTACTTTGACGGCCAAGATCTCCCGCAGCTGGCCCGTCACTTCTACGCCCAGTCTGTTGAAGAGCGCAACCACGCCATGATGCTGGTGCAGTACATGCTGGACCGGGACCTGCCGGTACGGATTCCCGGCGTCGAACCGGTCAAGAACGACTTCGGCGACGTCGTGGAACCCATCGCGATGGCCCTGGCGCAGGAAAAGCAGGTGACCGCCCAGATTGAGGCCCTGTTTGCGGCGGCGCGCGAAGAAGGCGATGCCCTGGGCGAGCAGTTCATGCTGTGGTTCCTCAAGGAGCAGGTAGAGGAAGTTGCGTCCATGAGCACGCTGCTGACCGTGGCACGCCGTGCGGACAACCTCTTTGACCTGGAGAACTTCATGGCCCGCGAACGCGTGGGCGACGGCGGCGGTGACCACGGCGCTCCTGAGGCTGCCGGTGGCGCCCTCTAACGCCCGAGAGGCCAGTTGCGGCTCGTTTCAGCCTCCAAAAGAGCCGTAACCGGCCTCTCGGCGGAGTTGGGCAGGGGTTGACGGGCAAAGTTATGTACCAGAGACTTGGCACAATCTTTTGTCCATGGTTTGGGGGATCTTATGACTGCAGCCGCCCTGTCGGTGTTCGGCACCATCGCGTTCTGCGCGGTAATCGTCGCCTTCATCCTGTTTACCGTCCGGCCCAGGCCCGGAACTGATCCGCGGACCGTTACGGAAGCGGCCCAAAAGTATGCCCGCCGAATCGGGATGGTGGCCCTGGGTACCGCACTGTGGTTTCCCGGGGTTATGCAGCCGGTGCTGAACGAAACCGGAGGCGAGCTCTGGTGGGACGGACACTATGCCTTCTCCTCCGCCGCGGTGCAGCTGGGAGCTCCCGCCGTTTTGGCCATGGCGGTACTGGCGGTCGGGGAAATCACCTGGCCGCGGCCGCGCGGAACTGTCCGCACTGCCCGCCTGGAGCACCGTGGAGTCCTCGCACTGATCCCCCGCTACATGACCGGGCTGGCCGGCTTTTTCCTGGCCTACAACGTGCTCATCCTCGCGACGACGCTGGCCCGCGGCCCTGGTTCCGCTTCCGCGCAGCAACTTTTGACAGGCTGGGCGCCCTGGCTTCTGCTCACCGTGGCTGCCGTTGCGGGCGTCCTCAAACTCATCTCCGTGCGGCCCGTCGTTCCCGGCACGGCTCCGGACGCCGACGCCGCACTTCGCCTGGCTTCAGCCCACCGGGTGATGCGCACAGCGGCCGGCGTTATGGTCATGCTGGCCTGGTCCGGCGGCGTTTTCCTCTCCAACTACCCAAATCCGCCCGGCCTCAGCGCAGGCCAGGAGGCACTTCGGTATGTGTCCCTCTGGATTGTCTTTGCCGGCATTCTGGCCCTGTTCAAGCGGGCACCCCGGGTCCCGCTGCCCGAGCCCCCCGGCTCCGGCGCCACCGGCCCCGCACCGTCCAGGCTCGCCGTGAAGTCGACGGCCACCAGCCTGCGCCTGACTATTGCCGGTCCTGTGGCAGCCGCAGCAGCCGGAGCCGGGGTACTCGCCCTGGCTTGGGGCCACCGGCTGGCCGCTCCCCTGGCACTGGCAACCGCTGCTGTGGTGTTCACCTTGCTCTGTGCAGGAACTGAATTCACTCATGCCCGCCGGATCCGGCAGCACTCCCCCGGCAGCGAACCGCCTGGCCCGGAGGTACAGGACTTCCTCCGGCCGCCACGCTGGCTCGGCTGGACCGGAACCGCTGCCGCAGCGCTGAGCCTCGCGGTCCTTCTGGGAACGGTGCTGCTCGGCCCGTCCGTGGACCGGGCGGCGAGGCAGTACGCCCAGGACATCGCCAACCAGCCCGTGATGGCTCCAGGCCCCGGATCCTTCGAGGAACCCGGGCCCGTTATTGTCCCTGAGCCCTTCTTCGACTGGCGCTTCGCGCTGACCACTGCGCTGCTGGTCCTGCTCTTGCCGCTGCTGACAGACCTGGTGTCCCGGAAGGTGCTGTCACGGCGGGTCCTGCCAGGTGACCGTGACGTTGACCTCCGACTGCGCCGGGTCGCCCTGTTCCGCCTGGCCCGGACCAGCACCGCCACCTGCCTCGCCGCTGCGGGTCTGGTCTTCTTGGACTTGTCCCGGGACAACCGCTGGGCCAGAACCTACAACGAAGACCTCGAGCTGCAGCCGCCGCTGACCTGGCTCGCACCTCTCATTCAGCAGACTAATGCAGTGTCCTCCCTGCTGCTGCTCGCTGCGATCGTCGTCGCCTGGCGCCAGTTCGGCCCGTCCCACTTCCCGGATGATCCCCGCTACACCGAGCAGGCAGACCTCCCGCCGGCGCAGCGGACATGAGCGCACAGATCCGGGTGGATCTGGCCTCCCCTGTACCTCCCTACGAGCAGATCCGTTCGCAGGTCAGCGCACTCGCAGCCACCGGTGTGCTGGCACCGGGTGACCGGCTGCCCACCATCCGCACCCTTGCGGCGGATCTTGGCGTAGCCCCGGGGACAGTCGCGCGGGCCTACAAGGAACTCGAAGCCGAGGGAACCGTCACTGCCCTGCGCCGCCGGGGCACTGTCATTGCCCAGCGCGCTGCCCCGCCCCCTGCCGAGCGGGATGCTGCTGCGGACGAGGTGCGCGCCGCCGTCGGACAGCTTGCCGCCGCGGCACGCCGGCACGGCCTTCCCGACGCCGTTGTGCTCTCGCTCCTAGCCGATGCGCTTGGTGTCACAGGCGCCGGAGGGCACTCCGCCACTACACTGGAGCCGTGACCACCATTCCCACACCGTACGAAGACCTCCTGCGCGACATCCTGGCCCACGGCACCCCGAAATCCGACCGCACGGGCACCGGAACCCGCAGTGTTTTCGGCCGGCAGATGCGTTTTGACCTCAGCGAATCCTTCCCGCTGATCACCACTAAGCGCGTGCATTTCAAGTCCGTTGCCCTGGAGCTGCTGTGGTTCCTGCGCGGAGACTCGAACGTCCGCTGGCTGCAGGAACGCGGCGTCACCATCTGGGATGAATGGGCGGACGACGACGGCGAGCTGGGGCCGGTCTACGGCGTCCAGTGGCGCTCGTGGCCTACCCCGGACGGCGGGCAGATCGACCAGATCGCCAAGCTCATTGAAGGTCTGAAGAACAACCCGGACTCGCGCCGGCACATTGTCACTGCCTGGAACCCGGCAGAGGTGGAGAACATGGCCCTGCCGCCGTGCCACGCGATGTTCCAGTTCTATGTCGCCGACGGCAGACTCTCCTGCCAGCTTTACCAGCGTTCGGCAGACACCTTCCTGGGCGTGCCGTTCAACATCGCCTCCTACGCACTGCTGACGCTGATGGTGGCGCAGCAGGTGGGCCTGGAGCCGGGCGAATTCGTCTGGACCGGCGGTGACGTGCACATCTACGACAACCACCTGGACCAGGTCACGGAACAACTGTCCCGCTCACCGTTCCCGTATCCTAAACTGCGGCTGAGGCGGAAGCCTGCCAGCATTTTCGACTATGAGCTTGATGACTTCGAGGTCCTGGACTACCAGCACCACCCCGGCATCAAGGCTCCCATCGCCGTGTGAAAGGGCACCCGTCTTGACTGAATCGAACAGGTTCGCTGATTCCACCCGCTACTATCCCGTCGGCCGCACCGGCGAGGATGGCCTGGAACTCGAAGACGCACTGGCCGCCCGCGGCTACGGAAGCACCGGCGTGCCGCTGGTCGGCATGATCTGGGCACAGACCACCGACGGCGTAATCGGCAAGGACGGCGGAATGCCGTGGCACCTGCCCGAAGACCTCGCCCACTTCAAGGCCAGCACCCTGGGTCATCCGGTCATCATGGGCCGGCGCACCTGGGAGTCCTTCCCCGAAGCGTTCCGTCCGCTGCCGGGCCGGAAGAACATTGTGATCTCCTCCCGCGAGGGCCTGGCCGCCGAGCTGGAACCCGCCGGCGCCGTCGTCGTGTCCTCCCTGGAAGCGGCATTGGAAGCCGCCGAAGGCAGCGACGGGGGCGACCGGATCTGGATCGTCGGCGGCTCCCAGGTGTATGCCGACGCCGAGCCGCTGGCAGACGTTGCGGTTGTCACGGTGATCAACACCGAGACCGAGGGCGACAGCTATGCACCGCGGCTGGGCCCGGACTGGACCTTCAGCGGTGTCAGCCCGGCGCAGGACTGGTACACGTCCGCAAACGGACTCCAGTACCGCTTCGCGCTGTGGACCCGGAACCGCAGCGTAACCGAGCAGGACGGCACCCAGCCGCTGCCCTAGACTGAAACCATGACTTCAGCAGCTTCTTCTGTTCCCACCGCGGGCTTCGTCGGCTGGCGGGGCATGGTCGGTTCCGTCCTTATGCAGCGCATGCAGGACGAAGGTGATTTTGACCTGATCAACCCCGTCTTCTTCTCAACCTCGAACGCAGGCGGCGCAGCGCCGTCCTTCGCCGAAGGTGCAGGCGCACTGCAGGACGCCTATGACATCGAGACGCTGGCCAAGCTGCCGATTATTGTCACTACCCAGGGCGGTGACTACACCTCCGAGGTCTACCCGAAGCTGCGCGACGCCGGCTGGGACGGACTCTGGATCGACGCCGCCTCCACGCTGCGCATGGACGACAGCGCCATCATCGTGCTGGACCCGGTCAACCGGGACGTCATCGACGCCGGCCTGGCCCGCGGCGTGAAGAACTTCGTAGGCGGCAACTGCACCGTGTCCTGCATGCTCATGGGCCTGGGCGGGCTGTTCCGCAACGGCCTAGTGGAGTGGGGCACCTCCATGACCTACCAGGCAGCGTCCGGCGGCGGTGCCCGGCACATGCGCGAGCTGCTCAACCAGTTCGGAGCGCTGAACTCCGCCGTGGCAGCGAACCTGGCCGATCCGGCGTCGGCCATCCTTGAAATCGACCGCGCAGTGCTGGCCCAGCAGAAGGATCCGGCCATGGATTCCTCGCAGTTCGGCGTTCCGCTGGCCGGTTCCGTGATCCCGTGGATCGATGCCGACCTGGGCAACGGCCAGTCCAAGGAAGAGTGGAAGGGCGGCGCGGAGACCAACAAGATCCTCGGCCTCGGTTCGGATTCCGGCCGGATCCCCTTCGACGGGCTCTGCGTCCGCATCGGCGCCATGCGCTCGCACTCCCAGGCGCTGACCCTGAAGCTCACCGAGGACCTGTCCGTCGCCGAGATCGAGCGGATCATCGACGCGGACAACCAGTGGGCCAAGGTGGTTCCGAACACCAAGGAAGCCACCATGGAACAGCTCACCCCGGTGGCTGTGACCGGCACGCTGGACATTCCGGTGGGCCGGATCCGCAAGCTCGAAATGGGCCCGGAGTACATCAGCGCCTTCACCATCGGCGACCAGCTGCTCTGGGGTGCCGCGGAGCCGCTTCGCCGTATGCTGCGCATCGCGACCGGGAACCTCTAGGTTCCAGCCCTTTACGCCGAGAGGCCAGTTGCGGCTCCTTTGAGACTTCAAAAGAGCCGCAACTGGCCTCTCGTTCGTTAAGCGGGGCTACAGGGAGCAGTTGATCAGCAGCGGTTCCGGGTGCAGCCGGATGCCAAAGCGGGCCTCGACGCCGTCGGCCACCGCGCGGGCAACGGCCAGCAGGTCTGCCGCCGCGGCGCTTCCGCGGTTCGTCACGGCCAGGGTGTGCTTGGAGGACAGGGACGCCCGTCCGCCGGCGAGATCCGCTCCGCCAGTGCCCGGGAGCCCGAATCCCTTTCCGAAACCGGCATGCTCGATCAGCCAGGCTGCACTGAGCTTGACCATGCCCGGATCGGCTACGGGATAACGCGGCGCCTCAGGGGGCAGCCGGTCGGCATCCGGTGCCGGCAGGATCGGGTTCGTGAAGAAGGACCCGGTGCTGTAGGTGTCCGGGTCCGCGGGGTCCAGGACCATGCCCTTTCCGGCCCGCAGCCGCAGGACCTCGCGGCGGACGTCGGCGGTCTCCGCGCTCTCGCCTACTTCGACGCCCAGTGCGCGTGCCAGTTCCGCGTAGCGCACGGGTGCGCTGACCGTCCCTTTGGTCAGGGCGAACTCAACGCTCAGGACAACGTAGCGGGGAGAGCCGTTCACCGTGGTCCGCTTCAGCAGCGAGTCCCGGTAACCGAACTCCAGCTCGGCAGCGCCGAAACGGCGGCGCAGGCGCTCCTGCCGGTCCCAGGTGAGCACGGAGACGATGCTGTGCGAAACATCGGCACCGTAGGCGCCTACGTTCTGCACCGGCGTCGCACCTGCCAGTCCCGGAATGCCGGAGAGTGCCTCGAGTCCCGCGTAGCCTTCAGCCACGGTCCGGGCGACCAGATCGTCCCACGCGTGCCCGGCCTGGACGTCGACGACGGCGGTGCCGCCCCCGCCGTTCCGGAACTCGATGCCTTGGTTGCCCACGTGCACCACCGCGCCGTCGAAGCCGTCGTCGGAAATGAGCAGGTTGGATCCGCCGCCGACGATCAGCAGCGGTTCGGAAGCTTCGTCGGCCGCCCGCACCATGGAGACGAGTTCATCGGCAGTTTCGGCGTTCAGGTAACGGCGTGCCGGCCCGCCGACGCGGGATGTGGTGAGGGATGCAAGCTGCATCGAGGTCAGAGCACTCACCAGACCCGTACAACCGCCTGTGCCTTGACCAGCACTTTCTGGCCGTTGAAGGTCACCGTGAGGTCGATCCGCGCGGTGGAGTTATCGGCGTCAACAGCGCCTACAGTGCCGGTGATTTCGACGGCGGCGCCCGGGGCGTCGTCGGCGTCCTCCACGGTGACCGGACGGGTAAAGCGGGTCTGGTAATCCAGAACCGCGCCGGGGTCTCCGATCCAGTCGGTGACCAGCTGGACCGCTGCTCCCATCGTGAACATGCCGTGGGCAATGACGCCGGGAAGGTCCACGGACCGGGCGAAGCGTTCGTTCCAGTGAATTGGATTGAAGTCTCCGGAAGCGCCGGCGTAACGGACTAGGTCCGCCCGGCTGATTTCCAGGGTGGTCCGGCCGATTTCCTGCCCGGTCTGCAGATCGCTGAGTGCAATGGACATGGCTATTGGCCCTCTCCCCGGACGAGGATGGATGAAACCGTGGTGGCGACTTTCTCGCCCTCAACGGTGGAAATTTCCGCACGGGTCGTGACCAGGGCGCCGTCGCCCATTGCCCGCACGTTGTCGACGTGCAGTTCGGCCAGCAGCTCATCGCCGGCCACGATCGGGCGGTGGTGGGTAAAGCGCTGGTCCGCGTGGACTACGCGGGAAAAGTCGATGCCGGCTTCGGGGTCCCGGATCAGCTGGGCATCAGCCTGCTGGGCCACGATGATCGCGAACGTGGGCGGGGCAACCAGGTCTGCGTAGCCGAGCTTCTGGGCGGCGGCTATCTCGAAGTGGGCGGGGCTGGTGGCCTTCACGGCCCGGGCGAACTCGCGGATCTTCTCGCGGCCAACCTGGTAGGACTCACCGGCCGGGTACCTCCGGCCAGCCAGCTCGGGGTTGATGCTCATTTGTTTCCCTTCATCCGGCGTCGGGCGTCACGGGCTCGCACCACCATACCGCTCAGGTGCACGCTCATACCCACAACGATCACCGGCAGGGCCAGGTACATGATGACCTGCTGGTTGGTCACCGCACCCAGAAGGACCATCAGGATTCCCGCACCGGTCACGGAGAGTGCAATGACTACGAGGCGGCGGTAGAGCGGAGAACCGGTTTCCCAGGGGGTGTTAAGCATGGCTTCAGAATACAGTCGCGGCACCGGCGCTGCCGAAACGGCGGTGCTGCGCAGGGGCTAGAAGAGCGGCTGCTGGAGCGCAGGCAGGTCGGTCGCAAAAGCGCCGAACTCGATCCGCTGCCCCTTCAGGGCGGTGAGGTCCGCCAGGAAGAACAGTCCGGCCTCGTCTGTGGCCGCGAGCGCGGTGCTGCCCAGCATCCCGCGGATGAGAAGGCCATGGTCCCCGGCAGCAAGCGGGAGCGGGTAAAGCCCCGGAGCTTTCTCTTCCAGGACGGTTTCGAAGGCGCTGGGGCGGGGCCAGGGTTCCTTGACGACCTCGAATCCGCCCGGGTCACGGTCGAACAGGACTGCCCTGGCGGCGTCGGCGTGGCCCGCGTTGATGGCCTGGAGTTCGCCGTCGGGCAGCGGGGCAGCCAGCGCGGCACACTTGTGTCCGGCCCGCACAGCCTGCGGCAGGCCAAGTGCGCCCGATATTTCGTCCTCCAGAACCCGCACCTGCAGCCCGTTGGCGGCGCGGGCCACGTACTGGGCGGCGAGCGCTCCCTGCTCGGTCAGGCGCAGGACCTTCCTCCGGTCTGCTGCCGTGCCAACCTTGGTGGTCCCGTCTGCGAAGGTTGCAATGTAGAGCCACTGCGGCCGGGCGAGGTAGTTGCGGAGCCCGGCAGGCAGTTCACCGCCGCGGTGGCTGTTGTGCACCAGGCGGCCCTCGTCCTGGAAGAAGCACTTTTTGCACTGGTAGCCCCGCTCCGCCGCGGCATTCCCCGGACAGGGCTGGGACTGCCGCCCGTCTTCCCGGACCAGTTCGTAGCCCAGGCAGTACCGCGGCGCCTCGGAACGGATCCGGAAGCGCAGCTCCGCTCCGGGTGCGAGCCTCAGTGTCGATCGTCCGCCGGGCTGGATCAGGCGCAGGAAGGCACCGTCTTCGTCCCAGGCCGTGCCGCCGCAGAGGTACGTGGAGTTTGTCATTCGGCAGAGGCCTCCGGGAAGCTAGGGTTCCTTTTCACGGTACCGCACGGCCCCTGCCCACCCGATCCTGTGCAGCAATACGGGCGTTCGGAACCCGCTCACCCATCCTGCGCCGCAATTCCGTCGCTTAGTCGCACTGAGTTCCACGACGTGAGGATGCCGGCAATACCCCCGGCGATCAGCATCTTGGCCGTGCCCACGTACCAGAGAGTCGCCAGCATAACGGCGATAACCACGAGCCGTCCGATCTGCCGGGGCGGAATCTTCGTCTTTTCCGCGGGCTGTGGGATCACATCAAACCCGAGGAACATAAACGGAACCACCACCAGCACGGCGAAGGTGGGAAGGGTGGTGCAGAACTAGCGGCCAGCCGGCGGCGCCGGCCGGTCTTTTCTAGGCGGGAGTGCCTCCGCGCAGATACACGGTGGTGGTGTGGGTGAAGAACTCCTTAGCAGACTGCCCCTGTTCCTTGGGCCCGTAGCCGGATTTTTTTGCCCCGCCGAACGGAACATGGGGATCCGCGCCGGCTGATTCAGAGTTCACATGCAGGATGCCGACGTCGATGCCCTCCACGGCGTCCAGCACCCGGGTGACGTCCTGGGTGAAGACTGCTGCGGAGAGGCCGTACTCCCCCTGGCCCGCCCATTCGAACGCCTGGGCTGCGTCGGCGGCCCTCCGGACGGCGAGCACGGGACCAAAGAATTCCTCGGTCCAGGCCGGGTTGGACTCCGCGTCGTCCGGTTCCGCGGGCAGTTCGAGGATGACCGGCGGAACGAACGCAGACTCAGCCACGCCGCCGTCGGGCACGCTGCCGTCGGACACGCTGCCCTGGAACAGCAGGCGGGCACCGCTGGAGAGGGCCTGGTTCATTCCGGAGCGGACGCTCTCCGCAGCCGCGGCGGACACCAGCGGACCCATCTGCACTGCCGGATCCGTTGGGTCCCCCGTGTGCCAGTCTGCGAGCCGGGCGGTCAGGCGGGCCAGGAAGTCCCCGGCCACCGGTTCCTCCACGATCAGCAGGGATGTTGCCGTGCACTTCTGGCCGGCGGACCGGAAGGCACCGAAGAGCACCTGCTCGGCAGCCAGGTCCAGGTCAGCGCCGGCCAGCACCACGGCAGCGTTCTTGCCGCCCATTTCCGCCTGGACAGGCACCCCGCGTGCCGCGCCGGCTGCGGCCAGGCTCCGGCCGACGCCGGTGGAACCGGTGAAGGTCAGCCCGTCCAGCAGCGGATGTTCCACCAGCGAGGTGCCCAGTCTCCCGGGTCCCATGAGCAGGTTCAGCACCCCTTCGGGCAGTCCTGCCTCATCCAGTGCCTCCGCCAGACGCTGCGCCAGCAGCGGAACGGTGCTGGCGGGTTTCCAGACCACGGTGTTGCCGTAAACCAGTGCCGGGGCAATCTTCCAGGCCGGAATCGCGATGGGGAAGTTGAACGGTGTGACGACGCCGATCACGCCCAGGGGTTTGCGGACCACCAGGATCTGCTCGCCCGGCCGCGGCGAAGAGAACAACTCGCCGGCAGAACGGTCCCCCTCATTCCCGTAGTAGCGCAGGATCTGTGCAGCACGGGCCACCTCTCCCCTGCCCTCGGCGAAGGTCTTTCCTTCTTCCCGGGCCAGCTCCAGGCCCAGATCATCCGCTGCAGCCTCCAACAGCCCGGCTGCCCGGAGCAGGACGGCGCCGCGCTCGTGCATGGGCACAGCCGCCCAGGCCCGGGAAGCTTCTGAGGCCGCTTCCACGGCCCGTTCCAGCTGCTCCGGGGTGGCCTGGCGTCCGGCGGCCACCGTTTCTGCGGGTCTGGCCGGGTTGGACGAGATGAGCTCTGCGCCGGCGCCGTCTTCCCATTTGCCGGCGATGAACTGCCGCAGCTCGGCGGCGGGGGTGTTAGCCAAGGGCTTCTCCTCTGATCTCTGAGCCGGTTAGCGGAAGGCGGGAACGCCGGTCAGGTGCTGGCCGAGGATGAGGGTATGCACCTCGTCCGTTCCCTCGTAGGTGCGCACCGATTCGAGGTTGTTGGCATGGCGCAGCGGGGAGTAGTCCAGGGTGATGCCGTTTCCGCCCAGGATGGTCCTGGCTTCGCGGGCAATGGCGATCGCTTCCCGGACGTTGTTCAGCTTGCCAACGGAAATCTGGTGGTTAGCCAGTGCGCCGGCGTCCTTGAGGCGGCCCAGGTGCAGCGCAAGCAGGAATCCCTTGTTGATTTCCAGTGCCATGTCCACGAGTTTTTGCTGGGTCAGCTGGTATCCGGCGAGGGGCTTGTCGAACTGCAACCGCTCCTTGGAGTAGGCCAGCGCGGCTTCAAAGGAGTCCCGCGCTGCGCCCATGGAGCCCCAGATGATTCCGTAGCGTGCTTCGTTGAGGCAGGAGAACGGTCCGCGCAGGCCACGGGCTTCGGGCAGGACGGCGTCAGCGGGCAGCCGCACGTCAGTCAGCTCGATTTCGCACTGGATGCTGGCCCGCATGGAGAGCTTGGGTTCAATCGGGACGGCGGCGTAGCCGGCGGTGTCCGTCGGCACCACAAACCCGCGGATGCCGTCGTCGGTCTGCGCCCAGATCACGGCCACCGAGGCGACGTTGGCCAGGCCGATCCAGCGTTTGGTGCCGTTGAGGACCCAGTCATCGCCGTCGCGCCGGGCGAAGGTCTTCATCGCCGAGGGATCGGAACCTGCGGTGGGCTCTGTGAGTCCAAAGCAGCCAATTTCCTCGCCGCGGGCCATTCCCGGCAGCCACCGCGTCTTCTGTTCTTCGGAGCCCCACTTGGAAATGGCGCTCATGGCCAGGGATCCCTGGACGGAGACGAAGGTCCGCAGCCCGGAGTCCCCTGCTTCAAGCTCGGCTCCCGCCAGGCCGTATTCAACCGCTGAGCGGCCGCCGCAGCCGTAGCCGTGCAGATGCATGCCCAGCAGGCCCAGCCTGCCCATTTCCGGGACAATCTCCAGCGGGAAATGCGCGGCTTCGAACCAGCCGGCGATGTTGGGCCGGATTGCTTCGTCCACAAAGGTGCGGACCTTCGCCCGCAGAGCCAGTTCTTCGCTGCTGAGCAGGGAGTCGAAGCTGATCAGGTCCGAGGGATCAACGGTTTCCGTGGCGGGAGTTGCTGTGCTGTTCATGGTGTTCTTCTCTTTCAAACGGCCGGCGGCGGCCGGCGGGGGTGGCAGGGATGACTGGGGTCTAGGACCGGGCCGGGCGCTGCGCCGCAACACGCTCCCCGACCCTGGCGTTGGCCGCACCGACGCTTGTCACCGCAATCCCGGAGGCGAAGTCAATAAGACGGTTCCCGTCCACGTCCTGCAGGATCCCGCCGTCGGCCCGCTCAATGAAGACCGGCAGGGCGGTGCCGAATCCGGAACTCACCTGCTCCTGCCGCCGCGCGTGCAGCTCACGGGAACGCGGTCCGGGAACCGTGGTTTGGAGGTGTCGGGACTGCTGAAGTGTGGTTTCAGCTGCGGGGGCGGTGGAAGTCATGAGCACACGCTACGGAGGGCCGCGACATGCGTCATTGAGCATTCAGGCCAAATCTGCCTTCAATATCGGATGATTTATCCCATGGTTTCCCTTTCCGAGCTCTGTGCCGTCCTCGGGGCACATCTGGCGCCGGTCAACGGCCGTCCGCTGCCCGCCCGTGAACTGACCGGAGTCCATGTCTCGGAGCTTGCCGATCCCACTCCGTATCTCGACGGCGGCGAGCTGCTGCTGACAACGGGCATGCCGCTGGGCGGCAGCCCCGCGGCGACCCGGCAGTATGTGGCGCGCCTGCGGGCCAGGGGTGTCCATGCCCTCGGCATCGGGCTGGGTCCATGGCTGGCCGATGTGCCGCAATACCTCTCCGACGCCTGCGACGAAGCGCAGATCCATCTGCTTGCCGTGCCCGACGGCGTTCCGTTCCAGAACGTTTCACGCTCCTATTGGGGGCTCTGCGCGCGCAGCGGCCAGGCTGAGCTGCTGGGCAGCCTGGGCACCCAGACGTCGCTGGCGCAGGCGGCGATGCGCCCCGGTGGTGCCGCCGCCGTCATCCGCGGTCTCGCCCAGGCGCTGGGCGGCTGGGCTGCCTTTCTTCCCTCCGATACGGAACCGGCCAGGTACTGGCCGGAGAGCACGGGGGCACTGCTGCCGCAGCTGCGCGAAGAGACCATTCGGCTCAACCGTGCCGGCACCCACTCGGCAGCGACGTTCGAACTCCACGGCCAGCCGGTAGTTGAGTACCCCATAGCTGCCGGCGGCCGGATCCACGGATTCCTGGCGGTGGGCCCGGGACGCAAGCTCGCGGCGCCGGACCGGCAGGTGATCATGACCGTGTGCACGCTCCTGGCGCTGAAGGCACGGCAGCGGGAAGCCGCCTCCGGAGCTGCAGCCGTTCTGGAGAGTGCCGTTGCCAAGCTGGTACTCCACGGCCACACGGAAGCTGCACGGATCTTGGCCGAAGACGCCGGCCATCCCGACCTGCCGCGACGTGTCCGGATCCTGGCGCTGGCTGCCGGTGAGGGCGGCGCGGAAAGCGGTGCGGAGGAGCTGCTGGGGGCAGCACAGTCCCTGAAGCCGGCGGCCGGGATTCCCCCGCTTCCGGAGCGGCTATCCGCGTACACTCTGCGCCATCAGCGCGACGGCGTGCTGTACGTCCTGCTGCCCGAGGGGCACCGCGCGGACCGGGACACCGGCGCTGCCGGTGCCGCTGTTCCGCCGGTGCCGGCGGTGCCGGAACAGCCGGAGGTGCCGGAACAGCCGGAGCTCTCCGGAGCCGTCAGCGATCCGGTTAGCCTGGCAGAGGTCCCCGGTGTACTGCCCGGACTGCGCCGGTCCCTGGCCCAGGCGGCGGCCGGCACCCTCGCCGGCACGGCCGGTCCCGCCCATGCTGCGGCGGAGTCCTGGGTACGGACGCTCACGGAATACCCCAGGGCGGATCTGGCAGGAACGGTCACGGAGTATCTGCGGCACCGCGGCCACTGGGAGAATGCGTCCCGGGCCCTGGGAGTGCACCGGAACTCGCTGCGCCACCGCATTGCGCTGGCGTCTTCCCTGCTGGGCGTGGACCTGGATGATCCCGATGTTTTCGCACCGCTGTGGCTGGAGCTGCGTCAGCGCGAAAGGTAGTCCTCCGCTTCCTGTACCGGGGCGGGTTCCCGGAGCCAGTTCAGGACCTCATCGGTGTGCTGTCCAAGCCGGGGCGGTGCTTCGGCCCGCGGAGCCAGCGCAGGCTCCCACTGGGCAGGGTGCCGGATCTGTTTACCCGCCGGAGCGCCGTCGGCGTCCCTGACCTCAAGCACCGGGTCCAGGCCCAGGGATTCAGCGAAGGCGATGCCCTCATCGATGCCCGAGACCTTGCCGGCCGGGATTCCGGCGCGGCTCAGCCGTTCCTGCCAGTGCGCGGCGGGTGCGGCCGCCAGGCAGCGCTCCAGCAGCGGGATCAGCGCCTGCCGGTGCTGCACCCGTGCACTGTTGGTCGCAAACCGCTCGTCAGCGGCCAGTTCCGGGGCGCCCAGTTCCCGGGCGAGCCGGGCGAACTGGGCGTCATTGCCGCATGCCACAGCCAGCGGAACATCGGCACAGGCCAGCAGCTGATACGGAACGATCGAGGGGTGGGCGTTGCCCAGGGGGCCCGGCACCACACCGGCACCAAGGTAAGCCTGCGCCTGGTTAGCCAGCGCGCCCTGCAGGGAGGAGAGCAGATTCAGCCGGACGTGGCTCCCCCGTCCGGTTGCCCTGCGGGACTGCAGTGCTGCCAGGACTGCGATCGCGGTGTCCTTGGCCGTCAGCACGTCTACCAGTGCGACTCCGGCTTTCAGCGGAGTTCCGCCGGCCTCGCCGGTGATGCTCATCAGGCCGCCAAGTGCCTGCACTACAAAGTCGTAGCCGGGCAGCTCACGTCCCCCGCCGTCCCCGAAGCCGGAAATCGAGGCGTACACCAGGCCCGGATTGGCGGCGCTCAGCTCCGCGTAGCCCAGTCCAAGCCGGTCCATTCCGCCGGGCTTGAAGTTCTCCACCAGCACGTCGGCCCGAAGTGCCAGCTCCCGGGCCAGCGTCCTGCCGTGTTCATCGCCCAGATCCAGGCAGACCGATTCCTTGTTACGGTTCACAGACTCAAAGTAGGTGGCGCCGGTGGCGGAGAAGGGCGGGCCCCAGCTGCGGGTGTCATCACCGCTCTCCGGGCGTTCCACCTTGATCACGCGCGCACCGAGGTCCGCCAGCGTCATGGTGCACAGCGGTCCGGCCAAGACCCGGGAGAAATCGGCTACCAGGATTCCTTTCAGCGGCCGCTGGCCTTCCGGTGTGTTCTTTGTGCCTGTCACAGCTGCGTTCCCCTTTTCCCCGCCCGGGGATTTCCACGGGCAGCGTACGGATGGTTTCCACCACCCTAGGTACTGCGGGAGGAAAGAACTTGGACATCTCATCCACCCCGCAAGTCAACCCGCACACTTTGACCCGAACACCCCGCCGTGCCCAGACAGCACTCCGCCCCGGGTGCCTGGGGCATCCGGGGCGGAGTGCTTAAGGAGAACGTCAGGCGTGCTGGCCTGCGTGCTGCCCTTCGGAGATTTCTTCGACCACCTTGGCGTTGAATGCCTCAAGGTCATCGGGGGTACGGCTGGTGACCAGCCCCTGATCCACCACCACTTCCTCATCACTCCAGTTGGCGCCTGCGTTCCGCAGGTCCGTGGCCAGGGTATGGAAGGAGGTAAGGTCACGGCCCTTCACCACTTCGGCGTCGATCAGCAGCCACGGTCCGTGGCAGATCGCTGCCACCGGCTTGCCCGCTTCGAAGAAGTCCCGGGCAAAGCGCTGGGCGTCCTTGTTCACGCGCAGGTAGTCGGCGTTAACCACGCCGCCGGGGAGGACGAGTGCGTCAAAATCGGCGGCGTTGGCATCCGCCACGTCCAGGTCCACGGTGAACGTGTCACCCTTGTCCACCCCGTTGAAGCCCTGGAGCGAGCCGCTGGCCGGTGAGACCAGGACCGGCGATCCGCCGGCTTCCTGAATTGCCTGCCAGGGGCTGGTGAGTTCGATCTGCTCCACGCCGTCCGTGAGCAGGAAAGCGACCTTCTTGCCGGAAATATCATGTGCTGACATTTTGCCTCCGTTCGTGGTCTGGCGGTCCGGTCTGAACCGCCGCTGCCTCCTACCCTAGGAAAAAAGGTGGATACTAAGCAAGCTGACGTTTCTAGAGGCCGCCCGCAACAGCAGCGGCCGCCTTCAGCCAGGCCCGCTGCGTGGCAGGCCGCAGGGAAGCATAACGGATCTGCCCTTTCACCAGCGCGGGATCGTAGGGAATGGTCACTGCCGCACGTGCCAGGACCTTGAAGGCCTCGGCCACCCTCCGCGCCTGCGCTTCGGTGCCGTTGCGGTCAGCCTGGGACACAATAACGACGGCGCCGCGCGCCAGCTCGGCGTACCGGCCCCCGCGTTCCTGGAGTGCTTCCAGCAGCAGGGCACCCGCCTCGGCGTGCTCTTCCACCGTGGTGGTTGCAATCACGAGCTGGTCTGTGTGGTCGATCATCCGCAGCCAGCGCTCGGCGCTTTCATCATTGCCCGAGTCAACGATGTTCAGGCGGAAGTATTTCGAAGCCACGGAGTGGAGGGCGTCGAAGTCCGCCTTGGTGACCTTCTGCTCGGAGGCGAGGACGTTCGGGTTGGAGCGCAGGACGTCGTACTTGTCATCCGTCTGGTGGTGGACAAACCTGGCAAGCATGGCCGACTGCGCCGCTGGGGAAAGCAGCAGTCCGGTTTCCGGCAGCAGGTCCATGACTGTTGCGTCATGCTGCGCCTGCTCGGTGCGCCAGCCAAGGGTGCCGCGGGTCTCATTGTTGTCCCATGCCAGGACGGGGCCGCCGCCGTTGCGGGCAAAGATGGCAGCGAGCATCACGGTGGTGGGGGTCTTGTTCGCTCCGCCCTTGCCGTTGACCACGGAGATGGTCCGCGGTCCCGGCCAGTGCTGGCTGACGGTGCGGGTGTCCTGCCGTTCATCGAGCTCGCGGGCTGACGGGGCAATCCGGATCCCAAGTGAGGCGAGGAACCCGCGGAAACCGCGGGTCGCGGGGATCTTGGCCGTCTGGGTGTCCAGGAAGGTGGCCCGCCGGACGTCGTTCGGCTCGCCGCGGACCGCCAACCGGGTACGTTCCCGCAGGTCAGACGGCATCAATACCGGATCGAGGGGCAGCCCGGAGGGGTGGTCCGCCGGCTGCTCAGGCTCCTTGACGTCAAGTTCGGGCGCAGGGTCCTGGGTCCGCTCGGTTTCGGTTTCGATATTCGTTTCATTTCCATTCGGCGCGGCAGCCTCCGCTGCAGTGTTTTCGGTTTCCTGCGTGTAAGCGCCAGGGGGTGCTACAGGCAGTTCAGGAAGCACGACGGCGCGGCGGTGCCCAGTCCCGTCTTCCGGCTCAGCGTCCGCAGCGGCCGGCAGTTTTTCAGGCTCTGCGGTAGTTTCAGGCTCTGCGGTAACAGGCCGGATCTCCGGGATAAACGGCTGGGTTTCGGGATCCGGTCCGCCCTGCGGGCCGGGGCCGGGCCGCGTCTCAGCCTCAGGCCCTGCTTCCGTTACCTGAGCCGCCACGGGGTCCGCGTCAGTTTCAGCCTCCGGTTCCGCTTCCTCCGGCGTTTCGGACTCACCCGGCACGGGCTGGGCCAAAGCCTCACCGGGGAGTTCGGTCTCCTCCTCTGCGAGCAGGACCGGCGTCTGTCCCTGCGAAACGCCGCTGCCGCCTTCAGCGGCTCCGTCGGGGGCATCTGCTCCCCAGGACCGCAGCTCTACCCTGGCCCGGCGCCGGGTCATTGGCTGTTCACCCTCTGCCACGGCTTCCCCGGGCACTGCCCGTAACCCGGACTCCAGCACCTTGGACTCAGACACCCTCGACGCAGACACTCTTGACTCAGGACGCTCCCGCACCCCGTCCACGGCCGCTGCGGACCCCTCGGAATTCTGCGCTGCACGCCGGGCACGCCGGCTTGGCAGCGCCTGCTCAGCAGGGGCAGGGGTGTTCTCTGTCATCGGGTCTGCATCTTTCGTTCCGTGCTCGGGCGATTGACTTACGACGGCGCTCTTGAAGTGATCCTACAAGCCGCCCCGTCCCGCCCGGGAGGAGCACAGCGTGTCACTGGGCGCTTTTCCCGGACGCGGCCGTCGTGCCGGAGGAGGCCGGCACCCTAAAGGGTCCGTGCCACGATCCGGAAAAACAGAAAACCCCCGGGAAGGATCCCGGGGGTTTTACTCTGTAGCGGTGGGGAGGCTCGATCTCCCGACCTCACGATTATGAGTCGTGCGCAAGGGGGTAGAGTGGATACCAAAACCCCCGAAAACACGCGGATTTTAGGGGTACCACTGTGGCTAGCGTAGGCTACAGTGAGCTACCGATGGCTACAGTAAATGGCTACAGTGAAAACGGGGTGCAAGATGACAAGAGGTAAAGGTGAAGGATCCGTCTACAAACGAGCAGACGGCCTATGGTGTTCAAGCATCGCGCTCCCACCCGGGCCAGACGGCAAACGCAGACGCAAGGTCGTAGCACGCAAAGACAAAGCCGCCGTCATCAAACTCATGCAAGAGCACAAGAAGCAGCTCGCCATTCACGGCAACCTCTCCACCAGCACCATGACCATCGAAAAATGGATGAACCACTGGCTGGACGAAATCGCGCCCCTCAAAATCCGGCCCAAGACACTCGCCGGCTACCGCACGGTCGTCAACGGGTACATCATCCCCATCCTCGGGAAGAAGAACCTGGACAAGCTCACCGCGCAGGATCTCCGCAAGCTACATAAGACCATGCAGGCCACCCCGAAGGATCCGGCACTCCGCGGCGCAAAGAACCTGCCAGCCGACACCGAAATGCTATCCAGCACTTACGCACTCCTTGCGCATAATGCCCTATCGGCAGCCCTCAAAGTCGCATTGCGCGAAGGGAAGATCACCGCGAACCCCTGCGATCTTGTCGATCGCCCAAGGAAACGCCTCACCGAGCAGAAGGCACTCACCGTCCCGCAGGCCATCCAACTCCTGCAGCACCTCGCCACACGCGAAGACGGGCCCTTGTGGGCCACCTACATCCTCACCGGCGCACGACGCGGCGAAATCCTTGGCCTCGAAGCCGATCGGGTAGGCGAACACCTCGACCTGTCATGGCAGTTGCAGCGCATCACGGACATCAGTAAAGCGCCGGCGGACTGGGAATACCGGGAACTCGGCGGAACCCTCTACCTGACCCGACCGAAGTCACGGGCGGGTTGGCGCGTCATCCCCCTTGTGGAACCGCTGCGATCCATCCTCCGACTCCAACTCGGCGCCCAGACAGAAGGCCTCGTATTCACCCGCGACGGCCGCCCCTGGGACCCTGACCGGGCTACGAAGGAATGGCGGAACGTACTCTTGGACGCTAGCCTGCCGGGCGATATCGTTCTGCACGGTTCACGACACACCACCGTGGACCTGCTCTACGAAGCCGGAGTACCTGAAGCGGTTATCTCCGAGATCGTGGGGCATTCAAGCCGTGCTGTGACCCGTGGCTACAAGTCACGGGGGAACAGTAAGCAGCTTGCCGACGCGATGGGCAGGATGAGCGAACTGCTCGGCGTGACGCAGTAGGCATGACGAAGGCCCTCACCGTTCGGTGGGGGCCTTTTCTGCGTTCTGGGCATCTTTCATCTGATGCAACACCTCAGCGCAGAACAACAGTGCATCCTGCCCTAGTGCGTCGCAAATCGATTCAACGTCGTTGAGGGTGAACGGAGCTTGATCCCGGAGCCGGTGTGACACATAGCTCTGGGACAGTCCCGCCAGCGCTGCGAGGCGGGTGCCACTGAGGTTACGGCGGGACATTTCAACGCGTATGGCAGCCGACGTTGCACGCGCTAGCGGCCCGGACGGGGCCTCTTTACCTGATGGCACCCAGCGATAATACACACCATCTGTGCGGGCGGTTATACCAACCTCATAAGCGTTTTGCTAGCCCATATGCGGTAGATGGTTGGGTACCTAACGATTTCATAAGGGACCTGATTATGCTACCCCGTATGGGGTAGGTTACTTAACAGTAGGCAGTAAACACTTGTGATTGGGGCGGGTAGATACTTCCAAACCAGCATGTCCGAGCGGTGTTGTACTCTGATCCGAACACATATTCGAGTAGCTGGGGACTTTATGGGGAAAGAGAAGAAGTCCGCACCGGGGAAGGTGCGGACTGTACGCGATCTGGCGCGCTTGGCGGATGACATGGGCGTTAGGCCGTCAGTGCTGATTTGGCTGGAGAGCCTGACACTCGCCGAAGTGGGGGAGATTACAGACGCGCTTCGGCCCGCTCGACAAGAGTCTTAGCCGGGATGCCCAGGATCTCTGCGGTCTGGAACAGGATCGGCATCGGGAAGCTGCGGTGGCCCTTCATGTAGCGGCTGAGGGTCGCTGACGTGATATCGAGGGCCTTAGCCAGATCCTGCTGGCTCATGCCCCTCTCAGCCATCTCAACACGCAACTGCACAATGAGGGCTTCTTCGAGGGTGTCTGCGTATGTCGTCATGCTGCAATCTTAAACAGTTTCTGGCAGCCTGACAAGCAAATCGGTAATTTTCTTATCCAAAGTGGTCACTTTGCGCCCAAACGAGTAGACCCAGTACCGGAACGACACGCGTGTAACTTTCGGGGTTGCTTTTTCCCGTACGGGTAATTACGCTACTCATATGAACAACAACCTTACCGGGCCACCGACGCTCGAAAACGAACTCACCCACAAGATCAACAACGCACTCATCATCCGAGGGATGAGCATCCTGCAACTCTCGGAAGCATCCGGCATCAAGTACACCACGCTTTACCGCAGTCTACGGAACCAACGCACTCTGAACTTCAACGAGTTCGAACGAATCGCAGACGCACTCAATGTTGAGGCGTCAGCCCTCCTCCCTGAAGCTCTCAAGGGACAGCAGGTAGCAGCATGAGCAAGCTCGCATACAACATCGAAGAAGCCGCCCTCGCAACCGGCTACAGCGTAGACACAATCCGCAAAGCCATCCGGAACAACGAAATCGTCACCCGGTACGCGAACACCAAACCAGTCATCACCGCGACGGAACTCACCGACTGGCTTGATTCCCTCCCCTCAGAAGCACCCTCCAAGTAACACCGCACTCCCCCGCACCACCCCGCCGCAGCCACAGAGCCGGCGCCCCTCCGCCCCACGTCTGGGCAAACACCCTCTCATTTTCGCCCCCTCTTGTCTTCCGAGACTTGAGTTACCTAGGGAGAAGTCTGTGTTTTTACACCATGTAGACCGCACCGCACGGAAGTCCGACATCAAAGATGCGCTGCTGGCAATGGCCACCAACGAAGGCCAGTACCTATCAGATGCCAGGGCGGACAAGCTAGCGAACAAGTTCAAGAAGGGCGAGTTCGACCCGATACTCGCCCGTTTCATCCAGTACAGCGACCCCACCGGTGAGAAGGCCGCTAAGAACGTGGACGCCGAACGCCTGGAGGTGGCGGCATGATGGACGCCGCGTTTATGGCCTCGCAGCACTGGTTCTACGGCGCTCCCCCGCTATCGTCCCGGCCAAGGCTAGGCCCGTTCGTTTACTTCGTTGGTTCCGGCGACGTCGTCAAGATCGGCTGGTCAAAGAACCCCGAACTAAGGGCCGACCAGTTGAGGCGCGGCGGGCACGCGCTCCGGCCAACCGCTGGACTCGCTGAGGATCCCGTGGTGCTGGCATACAAACCCGGCACGAAACGCGACGAAGCCGCACTACACGCCAGGTTCAAAGACTCACTCGACCGCGGCGAATGGTTCCACCGCACACCCGAGATCGAAGCCCTCATTGCAGAGGCCTTCCAGACTCAGTGCGCCCTTGAGGTTGACGCCCACATAGCCGACTACGAAGCGCGGGCCCGGATGTCCGGTTGGCCGGCGCGAGAGCACGACCGGGAAGCACTCATACAGCAGCAGGAAGCCAAACACCACGAATGGAGAGCAGCATGAGTACAGCAATGGCGCTTGATGAGCATGACAAAGAGTGGTCCTCGGATGCGGTGGCGACGATCCTTGCCCTCGCGCTCTCTCAGCCGGTTGTTACGGCTGAGGATTTGATGCGGGAGATGCGCACCCCACCTCATCCCAATCTCGTTGGCAGCGCGTTCATGGCCGCTAAAGCCCTGTACTACATCACACCGACTGGTTATCGGCCGTCGAATAGTAAGTCCAGGCGGGGCGGCGTGATTCGCACGTGGACCCTGCACCCCATCAACAGAAGGAACGTGGCATGAGCAACCTGATTACCCGCGCCACACAGGCGGCCCCGTTTAGTGATGATGCGGGCCTGATCCTGGAACTCGTTGCAGCACTCCGGCTGGCACGCGCACAGTCTGAGGCCGCACTACTCGACCTCGCAGACGGGGTGACCGCATGAGCAACGCAATGACCGACGTGATCGCAGCGCACCGAGGGTACACGGTAAAGATGCCCCGTGACCCTTATGCCCCGTTCGTGCTCGCATGCGATGGATGTGGTGACGAGCGTCCGATCATCAATGAGCTTGGGAACGTCAAGACACCACCAATGCGCCACGACATGCACATCGCGGATGAGCTCGCCAAGGCCGGGTTCGGGAAGGTGCAGGAAGACTCGGATGACTCGTGCTGCTGCGGGACGTGCGGACTATGACGTGGCAGGTGATTACGGCGAATGAGTCTTACTGCGTGGACATGCCGTTCGAAGTCGTCCCGAGAGCCGCCGAGTTGCTTATACAGAACGGCTGGACACCACCCACCAACCAAGACCCGAAAGGGTCTTTTCTTTTGCCTACGGAGCTCCCATGAAACTCACACGACACGAAGCGGACGTTGTTGTTCGCGAACTCGTCCACCAGTACGCCAAGGAACACGGCAAGGACAACACGGAACCACTCAAGCAGTTCACGTTGGACCTGTCCGCGAAGATCGGTTACCGCGTGGATGCCGGCTACCTGTTCGACGTCATCGACGCGTCGCAGTGGTTGATCGACATTGATAACGGTGACTGCTCGCACCTTGAGAAGGACGACGCCGAATCCGCGTTGAACACAGCCGTGAATGACTGCCTCAACAATGCCGGGGTTGCAACGTTCGCTCCGGGTTCGTGGATCAACCGCCACGGCGACCAGAAGCCGGTGACCGCATGATGGCCCGTCTGCGTTCGTGGTGGCGCCGCAACATCATCGACTGGGACCCGTATGACGAGGCAACCAATCGCAGCCGCGCTAACTGCGCACTCCACAACCAGCATTCATGGAAGTACCGGGCATGGTCCCGCACTCACCGCTGCCTGTTCTGTGGGGTGGCCGCATGATCCCCGCCGAGATAGCACAGAGCATCGCCTTCGCAGGCTTCCCCATATTCATCCTCCTCACAACCACCACCTGGGGCACACGACAGAAAGCAGAAAGATGAACACGCAGGTCATCGATGGGATGCCGAACGCGGATTATCATCGCCACCCAGCTTTGGGTTCGACGTCTTTGAAAACCCTCGCCACGAAAACCCCCGCGCATTACAAGTGGCAGGCCGACCACCCCGTACACAAGGATGTTTTCGACCTCGGGACCGTCGCACACAGCCTCATCCTCGAAGGCGACACCACCGGCGTTGAAGTCCTCGGCTACCCCGCCTGGACCACCAAAGCCGCACGGGAAGCACGGGACGAAGCACGCAACAACGGCAAAATCCCGCTCCTCGAAAAGGACTGGCAGGAAGTCATGGCCATGCACGATGCGGTCATGGCGCACCCGGAAGCACGGACACTGCTCACCGGCCACCGACCGGAAACCTCAGTGTTCTGGGAAGAAGACGGACTGACCCTCAAGTGCCGCCCGGATGCGTGGCAGCACGGACTACTCATCGACCTCAAAACGACGCGCACAGCCGACCCCAACGAGTTCGGGCGCACCGCAGCAGAGTTCGGATACCACCAGTCAGCGGGGCATTACATCGACGGCGTGAAAGCGGCAACCGGCGAGGATCTGCCCTTCAAGTTCATCCTCGTCGAAAAGACAGCCCCCTACTTCGTGTCCGTTGTTGAACTCGACGTCGAAGCAGTAGACCTTGGCCGGCAGCTCAACGACCGCGCCAAACGCATCTACCGCGAATGCACCGAAACCGGACGCTGGCCAGGCTACACAAACAGCGAACCCGTCAACCTCCCCATGTGGGCCATCTACAAAGCCGAAGACCTCCTCGGCATATCGAAAGAAGTGGAGATTACGTTCTGATGGACATATCGAAAGCGCTAGTAGCTAAGAGCGACATGCTGAACGCCTCGGACCTGACCGGCGCACCAATCGTCGCAACCATTCAGGGCGTGCGTAAGGGCGACGCGGCTAAGCCCGTGATCGTGGACCTCGCCGGGATGGACGGACGCCCGTGGAAGCCATCGAAGGGCATGCTGCGGGTCGTCGCACACGCATGGGGCACGGAGTCTGATGTGTGGGTGGGTCGCTCCGTGAAGCTCGTCAACAACCCGGAAGTGATCTACGCCGGGGAGAAGGTCGGCGGGGTGGAAGTCGTCGCCATGTCGCACCTCGACAAGCCGTTCACCATCCCCGTGCGGATCAGTCAGAAGAAGGTCAAGCAGCACACGGTGGAAGTCCTCGCCGAGCCCGTTACTGAGCCGTGGCAGGCACAGTGGCAGGCCATCCGCAACGCACTGACCGAGGCAGGTTACGAAGGCGACGGTCCCGCACTACTCGCCACCGCCGGCCAAGTCATCGGCAGCGAATGGACGCACCCCAACCAGATCAGCCCAGAAGACGCACAGAAAATCCTCGCAGCAGTACGCGAAGACAACCAGGAGAACAACTAATGGCTAACGAAACCACCATCACTGTTATTGGCAATCTGACGAACGATCCGGAGCTTCGGTTTACCCCGAACGGATCTGCGGTCGCCAACTTCACCATCGCCTCGACCCCGCGCACGTTCGACCGGCAGTCCAATGAGTGGAAGGACGGTGAGACCCTGTTCCTCCGTGCGTCGGTTTGGCGGGAAGCTGCGGAGAACGTGGCCGAGTCACTAACGAAGGGCATGCGGGTTGTTGCTGAGGGCCGCCTGAAGTCCCGCAGCTACGAGACCAAGGAAGGCGAGAAGCGAACCGTCATCGAACTTGAGGTTGACGAAATCGGCCCCTCACTGAAGTACGCATCCGCCAAGGTCACACGCACCCAGCGCGGCGACAACACCAACAAGGGCGGCAACAGCGGCTGGGGCGGCAAGCAGGAGTCAACCCCCGCCGCGGATCCCTGGGGAGCGCCTGCTAGTGGCAACACTGGCGGCTGGGGCAACGGCGAACAGTCCCAAGCACCCTTCTAACCCCCCCCACCCTGAGGCCGCACACGCGGCCTTTTTTGTTGCCCAAAACCAGCGGCGCCCGGACACACCGGGCGCCGCACCCGTACCCAAAGGACTTGCAATGACCGTGACCGTTTACACCACACCCTCTTGCCAGCAGTGCAACATGACGAAGCGCTGGCTCACGAAGAACAACATCCCGTTCGAAGCCGTGGACCTCACCCAGTCACCCGAAGCCGCCGCAATGGTCAAAGGGCTCGGCTTCACATCAGCCCCCGTCGTCGTGGCAGGCAATGACACCTGGTTCGGGTTCCGCCCCGACCTGCTCGCACCCCTCGCCGCCGCATGAGCCAGGACGCCTGCTGCTGGGCCTGCAAATCATCAACCGGCATCTGCCTAACCCGCTTCCAATGCGAACACCACCGCGAATACGACGCCCGAGAAGAAGCCAACGCCAAAGCACGACGCACCCACAGGGATCCAACCGCGGGACTCGCAGTCAACAACGTCATGCGCGAACAGAAGAAAAAAGGACGCCCACGCTAATGCCCGCACGCAAAAAAGTAGACCGCACCGAATTCGCCCGCCTCCACGAACAAGGACTCACCCAAACCCAGCTCGCCGCACACTTCGGCGTCAACCCCGCAACCATCTGGCGAACCACCAAAACACTCGGCCTCAACACAGCCCCACGCATGACCCCCGAACGCCGGGCACGCATCCAACAAATGCTCAATGACGGCTGGTCCTGGAAAGAAATCGAACGCACAGAAGGCGCCAACTGGGACACCATGCGACGCCACTTCCCCGGCACCCAATGGACCCGCCAACAAATCATCAACCAATCCACCATCACCCGCCACGCACGCGAAAACATGCGCACCACCAACTACGCAACGAAGGCCGCCTAATGCCCGACTACAAGCCCATCACCGGCACCCGCACCCGACCCGGACCCACACTCCCCAAACACGGCCGAATCTGCCAACGCTGCGGCATCGAATACACCACCCACACAGGCGTCACCCACTGCCCCGACTGCCGCCTCACCAGCCGAACCCCACAGCAATACCGCGACCGCAGAAAGAAGAAACCATGAAGACAGTCATCAGCCTCTGCGACCTAACCGGCAACATGACCGCACCTTGGGTGGAAGCCGGCTACAACGCTTTCCTCGTAGACCCGCAGCACGGCACCACCCGCACCGAAGACCGGGTAACGAAGTTCGCCGGCACCATCGAAGACGCCATGCCGGCAATCGGTGAGCTCATCAGGGCCGGTGACGTCGCCATGGTGTTTGGCTTCCCACCCTGCACCGATATGGCGGTCAGTGGCGCCCGCTGGTTCAAGGACAAGTACGCCAAGGACAAGCTATTCCAAGCAAAGGCCGTCATGGTCGCTGAACAGTGCCGCACCATCGGCCGGCTATCCGGCGCCCCTTGGTTCGTAGAGAACCCCGTCAGTGTCCTTTCTTCAGCGTTCGGCAAACCACAACACACGTTCCACCCCGCCGACTACACCGCCTACGAGGCCGGCGACAACTACACGAAGAAAACCTGCCTCTGGACCGGCGGCGAATTCATCATGCCCCAGCCCGCGAAAGACCCCGCGCTTGGTGCCCCGGATAACCGGATCCACGCAGCACCCCCCGGCCCCGAGCGAGCCAACTTCCGCAGCGCAACCCCCATGGGATTCGCCCGCGCCGTATTCGCTGCCAACCACCAGCCCGCACTCCAGGCCGCCGCATGAACACCACACACGAAGGGAGGCTGACCGATGGCACGTATCCGAACTATCAAGCCTGATTTCTGGACAGACGGCAACGTCGTCAAACTCTCACCGTTCGCCAGACTGCTCTACATAGGCATGTGGAACTTCACCCTCTGCGATCACGGGCACGTAGCCGATGACACGATGAAGCTGAAGCTGCAGATCCTGCCCATGGATCCCGTGGACATTGATGCGCTCCTGGCAGAAATCATGGACGCCGGCCGTGTGGTCCGGGTGACGAGCCCGGATGACCGCACGTACCTGCTCATCAAACGGTTCGGCGATCACCAGAAGATTGATCCTCGCTGGAAAACACGTTGCCCCGCCTGTGCTCACCAAGACTCACTAACCCCCATCGAAACTCCGGTGAGTTTCAGTGAGCCACAGCGAGACTCACCCAAACTCACCCTAGGAAGGGATGGGAAGGGAAAGGAAGGGATGGGAGGGGATGGGGAAGCCACCACCCCCCACCTCATCCCCAAAGACTTCTCCCTAACCCCTGAACGCAAAGCATGGGCCACAGAGAACACCCCCGCCGTCAACGCCGAACTCCAGACAGACAACTTCATCGACTACTGGGGCGGCGAACGCAAGAAGAAAAAGAACTGGGAAACCACCTGGCGCAACTGGATGCGAACCAAGCAAGCCGACGCAGAAGCGAAGGGGTGGAAGCAACCCGCACTCGACCTGAACAACCCCGCGAACTGGAAGTGAACCAATGTCCCCCGAAGAACTCGTTATTGGCGGCTGCCTCCTCAATGAGGATGCTGTGCCGTTCGCCGCATCCCACCTGACCCCGGATGACTTTCACAGTGTGAAGCTGGCCGGCGTGTTCGGCGCCATCGTGGACGTCAAGAAGTCAGGGAACCCGGTCGAACCATTCAGTGTGTGGCAGCGAGCCCAGAGCATGGGCGTCAAGGGCCTAGAAATCGCTGACCTGCATCACTGGGTAGGGAGCGTCGGTTCGGCCGTCTCCGTGGATTACTACGCCCGTGAGGTGAAGGAGGCAAGCACCCGCCGGCGCCTCGTGCTGGCTGGCACCCGCTACCAGCAGTCAGTGGCGGACCCGGAAGTACATTCCGCCAAAGCCGTGTCAGACATGATCGAAGCGTTGCAGGCCATCCGCGACAACTCGACCAGCACCGAGATCCAGGCCAAGAGCCTCGGGGACATCCTGGATATGCCGGAAACGGACGCGGACTGGGTTATCCCGAACCTGCTGGAACGCGGTGACCGGATGATCGTTACCGGCGCGGAAGGCCTGGGCAAGACGACGTGGATCCGGCAGATGGCGATCTGCGCGGCAGCTGGCATCAACCCGGCAACCTTGGACCACATCAAACCTGTTCGCGGGCTCGTGGTCGATGTGGAGAACTCAGAGAAGCAGTGGCGGCGGGAAACGTTCGGCATGGCCCGCACAGCAGCCGCACACGGCGTCGCCTCACCGCGGGACAACCTGTTCGTGCATTGCGGCAAGCGGATGGACTTGCGCCGCGATAAGGACCTTGGACTAGTGCATCGGCTCGTGGACGAGTACGAACCGGAAATCCTCTGCATCGGGCCCCTGTACCGGCTCACACCGACCGGTATCAACAACGACGACGACGCCGCACCGCTCATCGCCGCACTCGACACCCTCCGCGACCGCGGACTGATCCTCATCATGGAAGCCCACGCCGCGAAAGGCACGGGCGCTGACGGTGTGCGCAACCTGGCGCCGCGTGGATCCGCTGCCCTCATGGGTTGGCCTGAGTTCGGGTTCGGCCTCGCACCCACTGAGACGGGCGCGAACGTCACTCGTTGGCGTGGCGACCGTGACCGCAAGCGCGAATGGCCGACCAGCCTCTACCGCAGCGGACCTTTCCCCTGGACGGCGGACAACATCCACCCGGACACCCGCCGCAGCATGTACGACAACGCCGCATGACCCGCGAACACCTGACCGACCCCATGCACATCAGCGAAGTCCTAGCCGAACTGTTCACCTTCGACCTGGACACCCCATCGAACACCCCTTGCGGCACACCCTGGCTGTGAAGGCTGGACCAACCCCACCGAAAGCGAGACCACCGAATGAGCACGAACACAGCACTAGACCAGATCAAAGCCCGCGTCGAAGGGCACAGCGCGACACCGTGGCAGGTCGAACCGTATCTGCACAGCATGTACGACCGCGTGCGAGTCACAAGCCCAGACGACGGGCCTGACTTCAACACTGCCGAGGATGTGCTGCCCGCCGACGCCGAGTTGATCGCCGCCGCACCCAAACTGCTCGCCGCACTCGAAGCTGTGGAAGCGGAAGCTGCTGCCCTCGACGCGCTTGCTGACGAAGTGATGGGCGATGAGTTGCCGACAGGGCTACGACTGGCCGCCCGTGGAATCCGCAAGGCCATTGAGGAGGCGCTGCGGTGACGGATACGCAACGGCTCACGGAAGCGATATGGGCGCTAACGAACGAACTACGCAAACAGGCCGACAAGGGGCCGTCCCACACCGGGGCGGCCCCATTCACGTCCGGGGATGAGGTCACCGTCACCAACCCACGGTCGGAATGGTACGGGGCGACAGGGCGGGTTCTGGACGTCAACGCAACCCACGCCAACATCACGCTCCCCGGACACACCCGCTGGATCCAAACCAGCCACCTTGAGAAAGCAGACGACAAATGAGCGAGATTGCACCAACATTCACAGTCCTATACGCAGTCGGGGCGTTCATAACACTGATCATTGGCCTGTCAGGATATGCCGTCTACCGCGATCAGCCACGCGACTTACCTGAAGTGCGGTTCCAACTGCGGTGCATCAAATACTTCTTGGTCTGGCCGGTTTTGGCTACCAGGCCCGCGATGCACTTTGTGGCCGACCTAGCCAAAGATCTAAGGGGCACGCGATGAAACCCCTCGAACTCACGATCTACCCGTTACGAGAGAAAGTTGGACGCCTAGCGCAGAGAGGTTATGTAGTCGGCAAACGGGGGGTCTGGGAGTACATGGCTGACCGAATGAAGATAGCAAAGCGATTCACGGACGCCGAGTTGGCGGCGGAATGGCACGCGAACGAGGTGGAGGCGTGGCGCATGGTTGGCCGACGCCCTGAGTTCTACAACGTCGACGTGGCTGAAAAGCTCGAATCAAGGGAGTCGACCCTCCGCCGATTCGCCGCAGCACCCCACTATTTCGAGGAGCAGGAATGAGTCTCACACTGACGATCCCGGCGCCGTGCCAGTTCATCAACCTGAACCAGCGCATGCACTACCACCCCAAAGCTGAACTCACTCGCAAATGGCGACACGCGGCCCACGCAGCCGCCCACAAAGCCGGCTTCCCCACCGGCCTCGCAAAAGTCCACATCGTCGCGCACATCCACAAAACCACCAACCGCGACTACGACGCCCACAACCTAATGCCAACCCTCAAAGCGATAGTTGACGGCCTCGTAACGGATTACGGACTCACCCCAGACGACACGAACCGGCACGTTATTGGTCCCGACGTTCGCCACGGCACCAAACAACCCACCCCAGCAATCACACTCACCATCACCCAGGAGGAAGCCAATGGCGACTGAGCTGACGACGGTCACCTACACCTGCGACTGGACCGACGAGCATGGTGTCACATGCGGCGTCACATCTGAATTCGCCGGGCGCAAACATCAGGACGTAGCACGGGACGCCGGCTGGGGCGCATACGCCAACGCCTACATCCGCCGCGACCGTTGGACCACAGGCGCTGAGCTCTGGTTCTGCCCGACCCACGCGACCGTGTTCCGCAACAACCATGGCTGGGGCGGCCTCGAAAACTACAAGCCGCCGACCAGATGGTGGGAAAGCATCTACCGAAAGAAGGGCCACTCATGACCATCTGCACCACTACGGACTGCGGCAATGAAACCAGCACCTACCTCTGCGGCCAATGCGTCAACGACCTGCAGCTCTGGCTCGACAAAGTAACCGAGACCCGGCAGATGCTGTTCACGACCATGGCGAAACTCGACAACACCGGCCCCAAGAACTCGGAAGGCGGCGGAGGAGGATCAACCGGGAGCGCCATGCCACTCCGAGAAGGGGCCATGGACCTCAGGTACGCGCTGGCCATGTGGGAAGGCCTCAACGCCGCAGAGCTCGCTAGGGACGAACACGCACACGGCTTCCTCGCAATGATCCGCGAACTCATCCAAGACGCCGAAAAGCTTGTTGATCTGCCACCCGAAACAATCGCCTACGGACCATGCCAAACCCCAGGATGCCCCGCACAGCTCACAGGACCACCCGACGCGCACACGTCCACCTGCCCCACCTGCGAGGCCGTACACGACGTCAAAGAACACCGCGCACAACTTCTACGGAAAGCGCACGGTGAACCAAAGACGCCACGAGAAGCCCGCGAATACATCCAACGAGAGACAGGCCTAGAAGTCAGCAAGAAAGACTTCGAGAACTGGGTCCAACGAGGACACCTAACCCACGTCGAAGAACGCGACATGGCAGACGGAAAGCGGCACAAACTCTACCTACCAGGAGACGTATTCAAAGCAGCCAAACAAGTACGCGACAAACTCATAAAAGTCTGATACCCTCAAAACCGGGAAAGAAGTGTATCCACCTTCCAACAACCCCACACCAAGCACCTAGCCATACGGCGGGTGTTTTTTTATTGCCCAAACAGCACTCCTTGGGCACACACACCCGGCGCCCCTCACACGCCACCCCCAAACGTGAGGGGCGCCGCACCAACTCGGGTGAACAAAATGCGGGGCTTGACTCGACCCAGCATTTGTTTGGCGACTGGCTCGCAGGCCCAGTACTCAACGCCTGCCCACAAACTTCTACAGGAGGCCACATGATTCCCGAAGGCTACGAACTCGCAGAGGTATCAGCTGCCAAAGACCACGCACTCGACGCCCTCCAGCGCGAACTGGATCAGCAGGGCATCGGAACCTACGACATCGAGCTAATCAGCCTCGCAGACGCCGTCGTTGAACGCCTCATCAAAGAAGGCGTAACCATCCCCGACACCATGTGCGACCTGAACGGCGAGCCAGCACAGCCCGGAGCTACAACGGGCAACTAACCCACATTCTTGACGGCGGAAAGCCCTCGGCCAACTATCGGTCCAGCGAGGCGAGCCTGTACGCCGTCAACACACTTAGGAGAACACCATGACGCCGCTTGAGATTGCATTGCTATGCGTTGTCGTGGTCCTCAGCGTGGCACTCGCGCTATCCATCCGAGCAACACGGGCATGGATCCAGTACGTGCGAGAACTCCAAACAGAACGGCATGTTCGCGGCCCAGCACCTGAGGACATGTTCTAAACTTCCGACGATTCGCTACCGACGGATGAAGAAGCAGCCCTGACAAACCAGGAGGTGCTTATCTGCCGCGCCAGGCTCACGGCGCACGCCATCGCTGAGAAGCAGAAGGCACCCCCAAAACCCCTGCCCTCCTCGGAGGCAGGCCGCGCCCTGAGCAAGGCAGAACAACTACTCCGGCTAGCGCCCGACACAGCGCTCTAATCGTCAGTTAAGGAGGGCTAATGGCAACCTCCCGCACCGGCACAAGCACCTGGTTCCGTGTCCGCAACCAACGCCTCAAACACGACCGCGACGCAGGCCTCACACGCTGCCCACTCTGCGGCACAGGGTTCGACTGGGAATACAGCCGAAGACCCAACAGTCCAGAAGCAGACCACATACGGCCACACGCCCTCGGGGGCACAGACACCTTCGAAAATACTCGGACAATTTGCCGCCGCTGCAACCAGAGTCTTGGTGGACAACAGAACCGACGTGCGCCACGCCCCCGTATCGAAACCACAGACCTACCCGTCAGCCCCATATGGTGACTGCCAGTCTGTGGATAACCAGACCCCCAGGGGTAAGACCCCCCACCCCCCCTGCCTCCCCGCACCCCCGTGTATAGCGATCTCTCCCCGCGCTGTTTTCCACGGGGGCTTTCGTGCTGCCCTGTTTTTTCCACACCGTTAGGAGGTGTTCTGCGATGCCACCGAGGAAGAAGTCTCATTTGTCTGTTGCGACTGCGGACACCCCTGTTGCGCCTGTTGCGCCGATGACGGTGTTTGATGCGGCGGAGTCGGGTTCGCGTATGGAGGAGTTGCGGGCGGTTCGTGCGGTCCTGGCTAAGGCGATTGATAGCACGGATACGTCGCCGCGGGATTTGGCTGCGTTGACACGTCGGCAGTTGGAGGTCAGTCGGGAGATTGAGGCTCTGCGTCGGCAGGAGAAGGAAGAAGCCGAGGAGGCTTCGAAGGGCGGGGTAGCTAAGGATGAGCAGTGGAGGCCGGAAGCTATCTGAGGTAGCCCGTCATATTTGCATCCCGGATGGGATTGTTTCGACAGGCTTCCCTGCTGTTCGTGAGCGGGCCCTTGCTATGGGCTTGCCGGTTGATCCTTGGCAGGACGGTGTTGGCCGTTTGGCTTTGGCTAAGCGTGAGGACGGGTTGTACGCGGCTGGCATCGGCGGCGTGGTGCTCTCCATCCCGCGGCAAGTCGGTAAGACATACCTGATCGCCGCCATCGTCTTCGCCCTCTGCACGCTGTTTCCGAATCAGACGGTCATTTGGACTGCACACCGGACGCGTACTCATAACGAGACGTTCAAGAAGATGCAGGGCATGACGCGGAAGCCGAAGATCGCGTCGTATGTGGCGAATGTTCGGGCGGCGAATGGTGAGCAGGAGATCGCGTTTACGAATGGGTCTCGGATCCTGTTCGGTGCCCGTGAGTCTGGTTTTGGTCGTGGCTTCGATGAGGTTGACGTCCTGGTTTTGGATGAGGCTCAGATTCTTACTGAGGATGCGATGTCGGATATGGTGCCGGCGACTAACGCTGCACCGAATGGTCTTGTTTTTATGATGGGCACTCCGCCGCGTCCGAAGGACCCGGGTGAGGTGTTCACGAACGTCCGTCAGGCGGCATTGAAGGGCGATTCGGACACTCTGTATGTGGAGTTCTCCGCGGACCCTGAGGCGAGCTTGGAGGACCGTTCACAGCTTGCGAAGGCGAACCCGTCTTATCCGCATCGGACGACTGATGCTGCGATTCAGCGTATGCGGAAGCTGTTGGGCTCTGATGAGTCTTTCAAGCGTGAGGCGTATGGCATTTGGGATGAGGCGGCGCTGTCGAAGAAGGCCATTAAAGCGGTGGCCTGGGATTCGCGTGCTGTGCCTGTCGAGCAGGTTCCGGTTGATGGCCGGCGTGTGTTTGCTGTGCGTTTCGCTGTTGATGGTTCTGGTGTGGCTTTGGCTGCTGCTTTGCGCCCTGATTCGGGGCCGGTGCATGTTGAGGGTATCAAGATGGCGCCGATGGGTGATGGCACGTTGTGGCTTGTTGATTGGTTGCTGGAGCGGCATGAGAAGGCTGCGCAGATCGTGATTGATGGCAAGTCGGGTGTCGGCTATTTGGTGAACGCTCTCAGGGATGCGGGTGTGCCTAAGTCGGTGATTTGGACGCCTGGTACGGATCAGGTGATGGCTGCTCATTCGATGTTTGAGTCTGCTGTGAATGGTGGCGAGTTGACTCATCGTGGGCAGGTTGATCTTGACGATCAGGTGAAGGCTGCTGAGAAGCGGAAGATCGGCGCGACTGGTGGTTTTGGTTGGGCTGCTCCTGAGGGGCAGTCCGTTGTTCTTTTGGATGCTGTGACTTTGGCCCACTGGGGTGCGAAGACGACGAAACGTAGACCTGGGCGGAAGGCGGGCTTCCTTTGAGTAATTGGAGTAGCTCGGACATCGAGGGTCTGCGGATCTCGGGCGTGTCTGAGGATGATCTGGGCACGATCCGTAAACTGTTGAAGGTTTGGGATGCACGTCTGACGCGGAACTTGAAGCGCACCCTGTATTACGACGGGGAGCAGGCATTCAAGGATCTTGGGCTGATGTTGCCGCCGCAGTTGAAGAACGCGAAGTTCTATCTGGGGTGGGCGACTGCTGCGGTTCGGAAGGCTGCGATTCGTTCGCAGTTCCGGGGCCTGCGTCTGCCTGGTTCGGATGATCCGTTTGAGCTTGGGGAGATCCTGACGCGGAATAACTTCGGGTTGGAGCTTGGGCAGGGCATTACCTCTGCGTATAAGCACGGCATGTCGTTGGTGACTGTGGCGAAGGGCGCTGCGGGTGAGGTTCCGGTGCAGATTCAGACGCACTCTGCGGAGTCGTCCGCGGCTCTGTGGGACCGTCGTAACCGTCGTGTGGCTGCTGCTCTGACTATCTCTGAGATGGACGCTGAGAAGCCGGTTGAGTTCATTGTGTACCTCCCGGATGCCGTACTGCATTGCAAGCGCGGCGGATCTGGTTGGGTTGCTGAGCGTACCCCAAATCGTATCGGGCGGACGTTGGCTGTTCCGCTGACGTATGACCCGCAGTTGAATAAGCCGTTTGGGCGTTCGCGGATAACTAACCCGGTAATGGCCCTGTGTGACATGGCTGTTCGAGGCTATGTGCGCATGGAAGGCAACGCGGAGTTCTACAGTTCGCCGCAGCTCGCCATTGAGGGCATTGACCCGGATGCGTTCGAGGATGTTTCGGAGTCGAGGAAGTTCAAGCTGGCAATGGATCGGCTGATTGCTTTGACCCGGGACGCTGACGGTAACGCACCGAGTATCAAGCAGTTGCAGCAGGCGTCGATGACACCGCATTCGGACATGATTCGGACGGTCGCTTCGGCGTTCTCGGGTGAGACGGGCATTTCGCTTGCTGAGCTTGGGATCCTGCACGATAACCCGTCCTCTGCGGATGCAATGTTCATGGCTGAGCGTGGCCTGCTGATTGATGTGAAGTACCAGAACGATGTGGTGCTGAGCTCGCAGGTAACGGATGTGGCGACGCTCGCGGTGATGGTCCGTGATGGTTTGTCTGAGCCGCCGGCTGAGGCGTGGAAGCTGTCGGCACGGTTCGCGGATCCGGAGTTCCGGTCGTCTGCGGCGCGTGCTGATGAGTTCGTGAAGCTGTCGAGTAACCCGGATGTTGCTGCGTCGTCGGTGCTGTTGGAGACGTATTTCGATGATGACCAGGTTGCCCGGATTGAGAGTGATCGGGCGGCGTCGGCCTCTGTTGGGCTGATTGACAGGTTGCTTGCTGGGCAGGCGCAGGGAGCTCAGGAGGCTGTTGCTGATGGTGGATCGTCGGAGCCTGGAGGAATTTCGGGCGGCGAATAACGAATTGTCCGGTCGGGTTCGGGCTGCGGTGGATGGTTTCACCCGGTCATTGGATTTGAGTAAGCCGGATGTTGCCCGGGATGCGTTGTTGGAGTTCGTGCCGATGATGACTTCCCAGTATGGGCAGGTTTCGTCGGTGTTGGCTGCTGGTTGGTATGAGCAGTTGCGGGCTGATTCTGGGGCGTCTGGGAGGTTCCGGGCGTCGCAGGTGAAGCCTGTTCCTGCGGAGGCTGTGGTGGCGTCTACGAGGTTCTTGGCGGGGCATTTGTGGACGCCCACGCCGCTGAGCATCTTGGGCCCGTTGCTGACGTCGGTTGATAAGTATGTGAAGCAGCCGGGCCGGGACACGATTGCGGCGAATGCGAAGCGTGAGGGTGTTCGTTGGGCGCGTGTGCCGACCGGCAGGGAGACGTGCGCGTTCTGCCTGATGCTCGCCTCCCGTGACGCTGTTTTCATTTCCCGCCGGGCCGCGGGTGGTGACGGCAATAAGTACCACGGCGACTGTGATTGCCAGCCCGTCCGTATCGGCCGCGACGAGGACTACCCGGAGGGATACCTCCCGGATGACTACTACGAGATGTACGAAGCGGCCCGCGATGAGGCCACTTCGAATGACATCAAGGATATTGCGGCCGCTATGCGCCGCATCAAACCGGGCGCCGTCCGTGATGGCGTCCACACCCACTAAGACCACCAGCCCCGCACGGGGCTGCTTTATCCCGCACGGGAGGAAATACAACGATGAGTGAAGCACCTACTGAGGTCACGCCCAACCCCACCCCGGAGCCGCCCGCGGATCCTCCTGCACAGGAGATCGACTGGAAGCAAGAGGCCAGGAAATGGGAAGAGCGCTCGAAGACAAACAAGACCGCTCTGGACGAACTGACGGGGAAGTACACGGAAGCGGAATCCCGCCTCGGTGAGCTTTCCACGAAGGTCCAGACGTTCGAGGCGGAGAAGGAACGCAATGCGCTCCTGACCGAGGTTTCGACGGCTACCGGCGTGCCGGCATCAGCTCTGCGCGGGAACACCCGCGAGGAACTGGAAGCACACGCCGCCGCTCTTGCTGAGCTCATCAAACCTTCCGGCCCGATTATTCCCGGGCAGGAAAAAGCACCTTCCAAGATTGCCGACAGCCCCGAGCGTGAAGCTGCGCGGAAACTGTTCGGTTCAGACTAAACGAAAGGCACCATCATGGCCGTTTTCGGCACAAACGAGGCCAAGGTCCTCCTGCCCCGCACTATCGCGGATGGGATGATTTCCGAGGCTCGCACCCAGTCCACCGTTGCTGCCCTTTCCGGCCGCGAGCCGCAGAAGTTCGGCGAGACTGACTACATCATCTTCAACGACTTCCCGAAGGCGGAGTTCGTTGAGGAAGGCGCTGACAAGGCATCGACCACTGGTGGCTACGATGCTGTGACTGCGAAGCCCAAGAAGGCTCAGGTCACCATGCGTTTCAATCAGGAAGTGCAGTGGGCTTCTGAGGATCACCAGCTTTCCATTCTTTCGGACCTTGCAGGTGCCGGTCAGGTTGCTCTGGCTCGGGCTCTTGACCTTGGCCTGTACCACCGGATTAACCCGCTTACGGGCTCTGTGCTGAGTGGTTGGGACAACTACCTCGGGTCCACCACGAAGCGTGTTGAGCGTGGCGCAGCCGATGCTGATGCTGACCTCCGTGCCGCTGCCGGCATGCTGATCCAGGCAAGCCCGTCCTGGGGCGTGAATGGTATTGCCATTGACCCCAAGTTCGCATGGGACCTGTCTGAACTGCAGACCAAGAACGCTGACGGTTCACCATCCGGTACGCAGCGTTACCCGCAGCTCGGCTTCGGCGCGAACGTCACGAACTTCATGGGCGTGAACACCGCTCAGGGCAACACTGTTTCGGGTACCCCGGAGTCCACTGACACCGGCATCCGTGCCATCGTAGGTGACTTCCAGAACGGCATCCGCTGGGGTGTCCAGCGTGAACTGCCGGTCGAGCTGATCCGCTTCGGTGACCCGGATGGCCAGGGTGACCTGAAGCGGAAGAACCAGATCGCACTGCGACTGGAAATCGTCTACGGCTGGTACGTCTTCGCTGACCGCTTCGCAGTCGTTGAGGATGCGGTGGCCTAATGCCCCGGTTCACCAACACGCTGACAAGTGTCGTGGTGAATGTGGATGACGTGACTGCCTCCCAGCTGGGATCCGATTGGGTCCCAGCTGGGGGCAAGGCGGATCCTCAGGAGCCTGAGAAGAAGCCGGCGAAGCGTACCCGCAAGACTAACTAGGAGGTCCGATGGCCTACGTTCCGATTCCGTTCGCGGACGTTGACGATTTGAAGGCGCGTTGGCCGGATTTCCCTGTGGGTGGCGAGGCGCACGCGGCGGTTCTTCTGGAGGACGCTTCACAGTTCATCTTGGATACGGTTCCCACGGCTGAGAATGCTGCGGCGGCAACCCTGCGGCGGATTGTGTGTGCTGTGGTGAAGCGTTCGATGCCGGTTGAGGATGCGGGCATGGAGTCGGTCCAGCAGAGTGTTGGGCCGTTCTCTATGACTGCGCGGCCGGTGAACCCTAATGGTGACTTCTATCTTACGAAGCAGGAGTTGAAGGCGCTTGGTGCGGGTGTTCAGCGGGCGTTCGGCGTCAATATTGGCGGCGAGGCGTCTGGGCAGCATCTTCCGTGGTGCAATCTTCGCTTCGGTGCCAACTATTGCTCCTGCGGGACGGACATTGCCGGCGAGCCGATCTATGAGCTGGGCGGGCGCTGATGGGTCCGCGGCTCACGATCCAGGTTCGTCGTCATGTCCCGGGTGAGGTTGTGGATGGGTATGAGACGGAGGAGTCGTGGTCGGATCCTGAGGTGATCGGTGGTTGTGCGATTGCTCCGGGGCATGTGGTTGAGCCGTTTGAGGCTAACCGTGAGGGTTCGTCTGTGTCGTACACGATCTACTGCACCACGAAGGGTGTCCGTGTGGGTGGCCGCGATCAGGTGCGGGTGCCTGGCGATCCTGAGTGGTTGGACGTCGAGGGTGGTTCCTCTGGGGTTTGGGTGAATCCGTTCAATGGCCGTGAGGTTGGGTCTGTTATCAAGGCTGGGAGGTTTGATGGCTAAGTCGAAGATCAAGCTGAACAGTTCTGAGGTTCGCCGGGTGCTGAAGTCGCGTGAGATTCAGGCGGATTTGGTGTCGCGGGCTGAGCGTGTGGCTGCTGTTGCTGGTTCAGGGTTTGAGGTTCGTACGAATATCGGCCCGAATCGTGCGCGTGCTGCGGTGGTTGCAGTGTCATCAAAAGCCCAGCGTGCGGAAGCCAAGTCGGGTGCGTTGTCGAAGGCTTTGGATGCTGGCCGTGGCTGAGGCTTCGGAAGCGCCGTCTGGTGCGGTTTGGTTCATCAACTATTTGAATGCGGAGTTTGAGCGACTGGATGATTCGGCGCGGGCGTGGGGGCAGGTTCCTTCATCCCGTCCCGCAAGATTCGTTGTCGTCGAGACTGCCGGCGGGACTCAGCTAACACCGGTGACTTACGCGGTGCGGCTCCTGGTGAGCTCGTGGGAGGCCGCGACCCCGAAGGCTGAACGGTTGGCGGCCAGGGTGAATGCGCTTGCTCAGGCGGCCCCACGGCAGGTTGTGGGCGGTGTGCAGTGCAGGGCGTTTGAGTCCGCTGGGCTGCCGTATGACATGCCGGATCCGGACGCGAAGGTGCCGCGTTTTCGTCAAAACATTGTTCTCCACTTTCGTGGACAGCTGCTCTAGGAGGGCGCTTTGAAACTGACTTTTGCTATTGACCATGTGACTCGTGGGGGCCGGACTTACAAGGCTGGTGCCACCCATGATGTGAATGACCACGATGCCCGGCCTCTCCTCATTGAGGGAATCGCTCGACGGGCTTCTGCTGCTCCTGCCGTCCCGGTTGGTGCTGAATCTAATAAGAAGGAGGCCCCTCGTGGCTGAACGCAGTATCGCTAATCTCCGGTCTTTCGGAGATATGGATTCGGATGTTTTTGTGGCGCCGCTGGGTGCTACGAAGCCGTCCGGCAAGGAAGACCTGCAGGCGTCTCCGTGGGATGTTCTGGGCTGGCTGGGTGAGGACGGCGCTGAGGAAGGTTTCTCGGTTGACGTGACCAAGTTCAAGCTGTTCCAGGGCGGCAAGACTGGTCGCACGAAGGCGAACGGCACTGAGAAGACGATGCAGGTCACCGCGGCTGAGACGAATCCGCTGGTCTTCGAACTGTTTTACGGTACGACTCAGGCCGCGACTGTTGCCGGCGGTGTCGCTGAGATTGAGATTCCGGACGGTGCGGGGACGGTTGCTCGTGCGGCTGCTTTCCTCTACACGGACGGTGACCTCTGGTACATCCGTTACAACACCCGTGCTGAGGTCACTGACCGCGGCTCGGTGACGTACTCCAATTCGGAGCTTTCCACCCGTCAGATGACTTTCGATCTGGTGGGCAAGGATTACTGGCTGACGAACGATCCGGCTTTCACGGGCGTCGCAGCTTAGTTGATTGACTGGCGGGCGGGGTTTTCCGTGGTGGTTTCCCCGCCCGCCTCATTCACAACCACCACGAATCGCAAGGGGAAACCACCATGGCTGTAACCGTAGTAAGCGCTGATTGGGTCGAACATGAATTCCCCACAGCGGTCGGCTGGACCTTCGACGATAGCGGGCACCTCCGCATCAATGGCCAGCGCGACACCCTGGCAATCTTCCATGAATCGGCGTGGAAGTCGATTTCCCGCCCCGAAACCACCTCTAAGTAAAGGAAACCACCATGACTACTGCTAAGACTGCCCCGAAGAAGACTGCTGTTCCGGCTGGCGCGAAGAAGCCCGCCGACCGTCAGACCGCGAAGGATGACGTTGCATCCGAGGTGCGCGTGTTCAACTGGCGCGGCACCGATTACGAAGTGGACACCGACCGTATCGACGATCTGGAGTTCATCGAGAAGCTTGAACAGAACCTGTTCGCTTCCGCCCTGACCATGATGCTCGGCCAGGAACAGTACGTGACGTTCAAGGACCAGGTGAAGGAAGCCGAGGGCCGGGTTTCCATGATGACCACGAAGACGTTCCTTGAGGAGTACATGGAGTTCGCTGGCCGGGGAAACTAACGGCGCTCCTGTACTTGCTGCAACACCATGGGACCGCGTTGGAGGCTGACCTTCAACGGTTCTATCAGGTGGATCTTGCAGATATGTATAGGGGTCGGGTTAGCCCGCGGAAGGTTGCCGTGTTTGCGGTGAATCTGCCTCGGGGGTCTGCTGTTGGTCAGCACATGGGTGGGGCTTCGGCTGTCACTGATGAGGTTGACGCTTTGTGGTCCGTTGAGCACGCCTTGTTCTTGGTGGCGCATGCTCAGGGTGGCGGCAAGGGTAAGGAGCCTGCGCGGCGTGAGTATCCGCCCGCAGCGCATGAGCAGCAGGCGAAGGAACAGAAGGCCCTTTCGAGGGCTGAACGGTTCATGCAACGCCATAACACAACAACATAAGCCGGGGCCGATGGCCCCCTTGCTGTTTAAAGGAGGGGGTCCATGGCGTCCGGTCAGGAACTCGCAACCGCATATCTGAGTCTCACTGTTTCCGCCAAGGGTATCCAGAAGGATATCGCTAAGGAGCTGGGTGCGTCCGAGTATGCGGCGGAGTCCAGTGGTAAGAAGATGGGTGAACGCCTCGCGTCTGGGCTGAAGACCGGCGCGAAGATCGGTGCGGCGGGCCTCGCCACGGTACTGGGTGTTGCTCTCACGAAGGGCTTCGGTCGGCTCTCAGCGATTGAGAATGCCCAGGCGTCACTGTCTGGCCTTGGAAATTCTGCCGAAGATGTTTCCGCGATCATGAAGAACGCCCTCGCCTCCGTGAAGGGCACCGCCTTCGGCATGGACGAAGCTGCCTCTACGGCCGCCGGGGCCGTTGCCGCTGGCATCAAGCCCGGCGAGGAGCTTGAGAAAACCCTCCGCCTGGTGGGTGACGCTGCGACTATTGGCGGCGCTTCCATGGGCGAAATGGGCGCCATCTTTAATAAAGTAGCGACGTCGAACAAGGTGCAGGGCGACGTGATTGCCCAGCTGAATGATCGCGGTATCCCGATTGTGCAGATGCTCGGGAAGCAGCTTGGTGTCACTTCTGAGGAAGTCACGAAGATGGCTTCTGAGGGCAAGATCGGGTTTGAGACGTTCCGTGACGCCATGGAAGCCGGTCTTGGTGGCGCGGCGCTGAAGTCGGGTGAGACGACGGCGGGCGCTTTCAAGAACATGCTGGCGGCCCTGTCTCGTATTGGTGCTGGTCTGCTGGGCGGCGTGTTCCCGTACTTCAAGGAAGTGTTTGGCGGGATCACCGGGCTGCTGGATGGGCTTGAAGCGAAACTAACCCCGGTTGCCGCCCTATTCGGGCAGGAACTCGCGGGTGGTGTACGTGCGTTTGGTGAGGCTTGGAAGGCGAATGACGGGGATATCACCTCGTCTGGTTTCCCGGGCTTCATGGAGCGTGTCGGCTACATTGGCCGGCAGGCGTTCGATGGGATCCGCGAGGTCATCGAACGGATGGCCCCTGCGTTCGGGCAGCTGGGACAGCCGATCCTTGATCTCCTCCTGGCACTGTCACCGCTGCAGTTGATCTTCAAAGCCATTCAGCCGGTCCTGCCTAACATTGCGGACTTGCTGGTGAGCTTGGCAGGGGTTGCCGCGACACTGGCTGTCGTGGTCGGCGGTGTGCTGACGAAGGCGCTTGAGTTCCTTGTGCCGCTGTTCGTGGATTTGGTGACGTGGGTTGCCGGGTTCATTGAGAGCATCACTGATAGTAAAGCTGAGATTGACGTGCTGACGGCGATGATTGTTGCTGCTGGCGCCGGGTTTGTCGTGTACAAGGTGGGCGTGCTCGGCGCGACTATCGCCACGAAGGCTCATGCTGTGGCGACGAAGGCTGCCGCGGCTGGTCAGCGTCTGCTCAATCTGGCGATGAAAGCGAATCCGATCGGCCTGATTATCACGGGCATCTCGGCTCTGGTTGCCGGTCTGGTGTGGTTCTTCACGCAGACTGACACGGGCCGCGCCATCGTAGAGAAGGCGTGGGCTGGGATTCAGGCAGCGGCCGGAGCCGTTGTGGATTGGTTCCAGGGTTCGGTTATGCCGATCCTGACTGCTGTATGGGATGCAATTGCGGGTGGCGCAACGTGGCTCTATGAGAATGCGATCAAGCCCGCATGGGATGGAATTAGTTCCGCCGTTGGCGCTGTTGTTGATTGGTTCCAGAACACGCTCGCACCAGCCGTAAAGGATGTGTTTGATCGGGTGGGCGCGGTTTTCACTTGGCTCTACGAGACCATTGTGAAGCCGGTATTCGATCTGATCGCCTGGTATGTGGGCGCATGGTGGACGGTGGTCTCTGGCATATTCCAGATCGCTGTGGCATTGTTCCGCAACTATGTGGCGCCGGTGTTCACGTGGCTGTATGAGAGCGTCATCAAGCCGGTGTTCGGGTTTATCGGCAGCCTGTTTAGTGCTTGGTGGGCTGGGGCGAAGATTGTCTTCAACGCTGTTGTTGGCTTTGTTCGCAACACGCTGGGTTCTGTGTTCACTTGGTTTAGGGACAGTGTCATCAACCCGGTGTTCAACGGCGTTAAGTGGTTCATCACGTCGTGGTGGGCGGGTGTCAAGATTGTCTTTGATGTGGTGGTTTCGTTCCTGCGTAACACCCTCGGTGTGGCGTTCACTTGGTTCCGCGATTCGATCATTAACCCGGTTTGGAACACCATCAAGAACGTCATCTCTGGGGTTTGGAACAACGGCATTAAGCCGATTTTCGACACCATCTCGGATGCCGTCCAGAATAAGTTGCCTGCAGCTTTCGAGGCAGCCAAAAACGGGATCACTTCCGCGTGGGACAAGATCAAGGATGCTGCTAAGAAGCCGGTTGAGTTCGTCGTCAATAAGGTCATCAATGATGGGCTGATAGGGACGTTCAACAAGATCCCGGGCGTGGATATCAAGAAGGTTCCGCTGCCTCCGGGGTTCCGTAAGGGCGGCTACACGGGCGACGTCGGCAAGGATGACGTAGCCGGGTATGTGCACGGCAAGGAGTACGTCTTCACTGCTGAGCAGACTGCTGCTATCGGCAAGGACAAGCTGGCAGCGATTGCGGCCAACGCGGGGCGAAGCGGCGCTGCTGCCACGTCGGGTGAAGGGAACATGGGCGGGTTCTTCCATGGGAACGCTTCCGCGGTGCGCCGGCATGGTGCGTACTTCCTGGATGTGCCGTCGAGTATGGGCCCGTGGAACTTCGCGGGTGCTGCACGAATGTGGGACGGTGCAGCGGGTGTGAAGGTCGCTGTTGGGCGTGGCAACTTGCAGGCTCATGCACGGCCGTTGGAGCGCGGTAACGGGATCCTCGGGTACACGACGGGCAACAACATTGACATGTCTCCGTCGTGGATGCGGCAGTTGGGCGCGGTTCAGCGTCGCACTGTTGCAGCGCACGAGATGGGGCACGCTCTGGGCCTGCCGCACAATAACCGGCGGTCGATCATGCAGCCGAACCTGGCGAACATGGCATCCGGGCCGACTGTGGTTGATATCCGGAATCTGCAGTCCCTTTACCCGGGCGGCAGTGGGAAGGCTGGCAGCGGTGAGGAGAACCCGTTCGACGGGATCATTGACAAGCTGATGGGCCAGTTCAAGGAGGCGTTCCCGGGTGGCGGCATGTTCATTGATGCTGCTGGCGGGCTCGCTAAGTCGGGCATCGGTCAGGTTGTGCAGTGGGTGCAGGACATTAAGGAAGGGCTGAAGAACATTGCTTCCGATGTGGTTGGGAAGATCAGTGGTTTCTTTGGTGGCGGTTCGGCTACGGCGACTGTTTATGACGGTGGTGGTTGGTTGGAGCGCACGGGCCGTCCGCAGCTTGTGCAGCACAACAAGGCGAAACCGGATGCGGTTCTGAGTAGTGAGCAGTGGGGGACCATGGCTCGTATTGCTGAGAGCAGCGCCCGGAGCGTGCCTGAGACGCACATTCATGTGGAGAACATGTTCGGCAGCGCGGAACAGATCGCTGCTGAATGGGATACGAAGCAGCGGCGTGCAGCGAACCTGCATAACCTGCGGAAAGTGATGGTGGGCTGATGGTCAACATTGTCTACGCGGCCCCCTATGCCGCCCCGGCGCCGGAGAATATTCGGCGCTGGGGCGGTATCACCCATCGGTGGACTGGCTGGGATGGTAGCAGCTGGGATTTGTCGGATGTTGAGGGTGGCGTGTTCTTGCTGAATGAGGGCCTTGAGGGTCTGGGCATGCCGGATATCACGAACTACACTCACGATTCCCCGGTGGTGCATGGTGCGTCCTGGGATGGGTGGTTGGCGACGGGCCGGAAGGTTTTCTGGTCCGTAGCCGTCTTCCATGACTCGGATTCTGTTGGCTGGGTGAAGCGGCATCGTGCGTTCTGGAAGACGATGCAGCCTGGTAAGACGGGTGTGTGGACGGTTGAGTTGCCGACTGGTGAGAAGTTCAGTCTGACGCTGCGGTTCAAGTCTGATGGTGGGCATTCGTACACGAACGATCCTGTGCACCGTGGTTGGGAAGTGTACGGGGTTGAGTTGTTCCCGGAGCAGCCGTTTTGGGAGGCTCCGCCGGTTGTTGAGTCGTGGGCGACGGGTGAGCAGGTTCCGTTCTTTGGTCCTGAGGGTAAGGCTCCGCCGTTCTTTGTGTCGCCTGCTGCAACGTTGTCTTCGGCTACGTTGACGAATCCGGGGGATGTGGAGACGTTCATTCGGTGGACGGTTGTGGGCCCGGCGAGGTCGGCGCAGGTCGGCATTGATGGGGTGTTCACGGTACTGCCGGTGAATGTGCCTGATGGTTCGAAGCTGGTTGTTGATACGAATCCGCGGAACCTGATTGCTGAGCTTGATGGCGTGGATGTGATGGAGCAGTTGGGCGAATTGAATTATGAGCCGTTGCAACCGGGCGAGAGCGTCGAGTTGTCGTTGGAGTTGGATGGTACGGGTTCGATTGAGGCCGCGTTCACTCCGTTGATGTTTATGGGGGTCTAGGTGTTCCGCATAGACATTTATGACAGGGCGTTTCGGTGGAAGGCTCCACTCGGGGATTTCAAGAAGGTTGAGGCGACGCTGCGGTGGAATGCGGTTAGTGAGCTGACTCTTACTCTGGCGGCGTCGCATCATCGTGCGGGGCTGTTGGCTGAGCCTGGTGCAAGGATCCGGGTGCGGTTCCGGGACATGGTGTTCAGTGGCCCGGTTCGTCAGCGTAAGGGTGCGGGCCCGGGTGTGACTGGCGACATTGTGTTCACTGCTCAGTCTGATTTCCGGATCCTGCATAACTTCTTGGGCTACCCAAACCCATCGGGCACGTTGGCGCAGCAGGGTGAGGAGTCGGCGTATTACACGATTGGCCGGCGTCCTGCTGAGACGGTCCTGAAGGATGTTGTGCGTCGGAACGTTGTGCAGCGCGCTGGGTACTCCAAGCTGGCGGTTGCGGAGGATCAGGGTCGGGGCGCGGTGACTGCGGTGACGTTCCGCATGCACCCTCTGGTGGACAGGTTGTTCCCGGCGATGTCGGATGCTGGCTTGGGCGTGACGGTCGTGCATGACACAGATACGCAGGGCCTTGTTCTGGACTGCCATGTTCCTACCCCTTACCCGACGAAGCTCACTGAGCAGTCGCGGGTTATTCAGAAGTGGGAGTTCTCCGGTGTCGCACCGGAGGCTACACGCGGGGTTATAGGCGCTCAGGGTCAGGGTGAGGCGCGGGAGTTCATCGGGTTCGGTGATGCGGCTCGTGAAACGGCGTGGGGTGATGTGGTGGAGGTGTTCCGGGACGCCCGTGACACCTCAGATTCCACGACTCATGCGCAGCGTGGCCAGGCAGCCCTTGATGAGTCAGCGCCCCGCGGGTCCTTGACGGTTGAGCTCGCGGAGTCGGGTAACTTCCGGATGCTCACGAAGAAGGGCTTGAACCTTGGGCAGGTTGTTACGGCCCGTGTTGGTCCCGGCATTGAGGTCACCGACGTTCTGCACGAGGTTGGCCTGTCATTCGCGCCGGCGGACGGCTTGCAGCTCTCGGCAACTATTGGCCCGAAGGATGACCCGCTGGACAACCTCATGCAAGCAATTACTGCCCTGTCTCGGGGCGTCCACGATTTGAAAGCAGGCACATAATGGCGATTGAGCCTTCAACGTATGGGTTCCCGTATGCGTCGATTGATGCTGCGGCGCTCCCTGAATGGGTGAAGACGGCCCGGGCACGGTTCAGTGTGTCGGGTGTGGATGATTGGAAGGTCGCGCCGCTGGGTTCCCTTGATCGTGGGATCAGGGTTGAGGTGGGCACTGGTCACGGTGATGGCGTGACGGTGACGACACATGAGTACGAAACGATGTCGCTGCCGTACCCGGATGTGGCGTCGCGCTGGTATCTGATTGCGCGGCGCCGGAATTGGTCGGGGAATGGTACGGCGACGTTGGTCGCTCTGCCTGCTGGGACAACACCGTCTCTGCCGCCTGTGGGCAACAGTGCATCGCAGCGGTCGGATGCGCCAGGTATTGAGTCGGATCAGCCGATCGCGTTGGTGCGTGTGACCCAGAAGGACCGCACGGTGCAGGAGATCATCGACCTCCGCACATGGGCTGGTCCGGGTGGCGTGGAGGCGGCACATGAGCTCGCTCTTACGTATCTGGCGGAGCCGGGCGCTGCGGTGAAGATTGGGCGTACTGAGCACCGGTATGAGTTGCAGGCTAATGGTGTGTGGGGTTGGCGTCCGTATC
>JBELZL010000011.1:0-87427 GCA_040274025.1 Arthrobacter sp.
ACGGTGCGAAGTTCACCGTGATCTTCGACCAGGCTCCGTTCATTGAAAAGTCGATTTCCGACCTCACCACCGAAGGACTGCTGGGACTTGGCTTCGCCGTCCTCGTCATCCTGGTGTTCCTGCTTTCGGTCCGTTCCACCCTGGTCACGGCGGTATCCATTCCGCTTTCACTGCTGGTGACCTTCATCGGCCTGCTGGCGTTCGGCTACTCCCTGAACATCCTGACCCTCGGTGCACTGACCATTGCGATCGGCCGGGTGGTGGATGACTCGATCGTGGTCATCGAGAACATCAAGCGCCACCTTGGCTACGGCGAGGAGAAGCGCACAGCCATCCTCACGGCCATCCGCGAAGTCGCCGGTGCCGTGACCGCCTCCACCCTGACCACCGTCGCCGTCTTTGCTCCCATCGCCCTGGTGGGCGGCCTTGCCGGTGAACTGTTCCGTCCGTTTGCCGTCACCACGTCGCTGGCGCTGCTGGCCTCCCTGCTGGTGTCCCTCACGATCGTTCCGGTGCTGGCCTACTGGTTCCTGAAGTCCTCCAAGCCGGTCAGCAATCCGGATGCCTACCGGGCGGAGGCCGAAGCACGGGAAGAGAAGACCGTCCTGCAGCGCGGCTACCTTCCGATCCTGCGCGGCACGCAGCGCCATCCGGTCTACACCCTCCTGGCCGGCGTCCTGATCCTGGGCGGAACGGCGGCACTCACGCCTCTGCTGCAGACCAACCTGCTGGGCGATACGGGACAGAACACCTTCAGTGTGCGTCAGGAGCTGCCGGCCGGCAGCTCACTGGAAACAACCTCTGCCGCCGCCGAGTCCGTCGAGGAGGTCCTTTCCGGCACCGAAGGCATCAAGGACGTCCAGGTCACCATGGGCACCTCGACGTCGGGCATTGCCGCCTTCACCGCCGGCGGGGCGTCCGTTGCCAATTTCACCGTCATCACCGATCAGGACGTGGACCAGGTTGAGCTGCGGGACACCGTCCGCCGCGAACTCGAAGACCTGGGCGAGGATGCAGGGACCATCTCGCTTGGAACCCAGGGCGGCGGATTCGGCACCTCCAACACCGTGGACATCGAGATCTCCGCAGGTGATCCGGCGGAACTGCAGCCCGCCTCCGATGCCCTGGTCGCAGCCGTGTCTGACCTTCCGGGGGTAGCTGAGGCCACTTCCAACCTCGCGGGCTCCGAGCCTGTGGTCCAGGTCAGCATTGACCGGGCCAAGGCCGTAGCGGCCGGGCTGGACGAACAGCAGGTTGCCGGCATCCTGGCCTCCACCCTGAGCCCGCTTCCGGCAGGCACAGTCCGTTTGGGCACCGACGACCTGCCCGTGCTCATCGGCGAAGGCACCGAAGTCACGAGCATCGATCAGCTGGCCGGAATTGTGGTCCCCACTGCCAACGGCCCGGTGCCGCTGAGCGACCTGGCCGTCGTGGAAGAAGTGCAGGTACCGACGTCGGTTTCCTCCTCCGGCGGGGAACGCACCGCCCTCGTTTCGGTGACGCCGTCCGGTGACGACCTCGGCGCCGCAATTGCCGAAGTCCAGGCCGAACTGGCCAATGTGGACCTGCCAACGTCGGTGACGGCGACCCTCAGCGGTGCAGCAACGCAGCAGAGCGAGTCCTTTACCCAGCTGGGCTGGGCTCTCCTGGCTGCAATCGCAATCGTCTACGTGATCATGGTTGCCACCTTCAAGTCCCTTATTCAGCCGCTGATCCTCCTGGTTTCGGTGCCGTTCGCTGCGACCGGAGCGATCATCGCACTGCTCATCGCCAATGTTCCGCTGGGCCTGCCGTCCCTGGTTGGCCTGCTGATGCTGGTGGGCATTGTGGTGACCAACGCGATTGTGCTGATGGACCTGATCAACCAGTACCGCAGGCCGCATGGCCGTGAGCCGGGCATGAATGTGCGGGACGCGATCATCCGCGGTGCACGCCAGCGTCTGCGGCCGATCCTCATGACGGCCCTGGCGACGATTCTGGCGCTGACGCCCATGGCACTGGGCGTGACCGGCGAAGGCGGATTCATTTCCCGGCCCCTGGCTGTAGTGGTTATCGGCGGTCTGATCTCCTCCACGGCACTGACCCTGGTCCTGGTGCCGGTGCTGTACCAGCTGATCGAAGGCCCCCGTGAGCGCCGGGCGAAGGCCCGGGAGGACGCCGCACAGCGTGAACGCGAACGCCTGCGGGCTGAGACTGCCGGCTGATTCGACGCACACGCTTTGACCTGGGGCGCCGGTACCCGGCCAGGTACCGGCGCCTTGCGCGCTGCGGCTAACACCGCCGGGAATGAATTTCCGAGAGCTCCTGTTGTAGACTCGCAGTAGATGCAAATGCATATACCATTCGGAGGCTTCGAACGCTGCCGGAAAAGCGCTGCAACAGGAGGACACCATGCAGATCGGCGTATTCAGCGTCAGCGACATCACCCGCGACCCGGTTACCGGCCGGATGCCCACGGAAGGCGAGCGCATCAAGGCCGCAGTCGCCATCGCCCGCAAGGTCGAAGAAATCGGCATGGATGTCTATGCCACCGGCGAGCACCACAACCCGCCGTTCTACGCGTCCTCCCCCACTACGCTGCTGGGCTACATCGCAGCCCAGACAGAGCGCATCATCCTCTCCACGGCCACCACCTTGATCACCACCAATGATCCGGTGAAGATCGCCGAGGACTTCGCGATGCTGCAGCATCTCTCCGACGGCCGCACGGACCTGGTCCTGGGCCGCGGCAACACAGCCCCCGTCTATCCCTGGTTCGGCAAGAACCCGCAGGATTCAGTGGACCTCACGGTGGAAAACTACAACCTGCTGCGCCAGCTCTGGGACAAGGAAACCGTCAACTGGCAGGGCAAGTTCCGCACTCCGCTGCAGAATTTCACTTCCACACCCCGCCCGCTCGACGGCGTGGCCCCCTTTGTCTGGCACGGTTCCATCCGCACGCCGCAGGTCGCGGAGATTGCCGCGTACTTCGGTGACGGGTTCTTCGCCAACAACATCTTCTGGCCGAAGGAGCACTACATGCAGCTGATCGGCCTGTACCGCGAGCGCTACGAGCACTACGGCCACGGCTCCGCCGACCAGGCGATCGTGGGCCTGGGCGGACAGTTCTTTATGCGGAAGTCCTCGCAGGACGCCGTGAATGAATTCCGCCCGTACTTCGACAACGCCCCGGTCTACGGACACGGCCCTTCCATGGAAGACTTCACTGCCCAGACCCCGCTCACTGTGGGCAGCCCGCAGGAAGTACTGGAGAAAACCCTTACCTTCCAAGAGTACTTCGGCGACTACCAGCGCCAGCTGTTCCTGATCGACCACGCGGGGCTTCCGCTGAAGACCGTGCTGGAACAGCTGGATCTCTTTGGCGAATATGTGCTGCCCGAACTGCGCCGTGAACTTGAGTCCCGCCGCCCGGCACATGTACCTCAGGGCCCCACCCACGCCGCACGCGTGGCGGCTCGCGAGGCCTCCCTGTCCAGCACCGCCCCCGCAAGTTCAGTAGGCTAAAGCAATGAGCTCCGAGACCAGCCAGCTAACCACCGTCAAACAGACCGCTGAGGCCTGGGAGTCGCTCTTCCGGGCACAGGTTGGCGTGATGCGCAGGCTGCAGCGCGATCCCGAGTTCAAGGAACTGACCATGCGCGAGTATGACGTGCTGTTCAACCTCAGCCGCTGCCCCTCCGGCTGGACCCGGCTCAACGAGCTCAACGAACATCTGCTGATCAGCCAGCCCAGCCTCAGCCGGATGGTCGAACGGCTGGAGAACAAGGGCCTGGTCCAGCGGCGTCCGGCCCGGAACGACCAGCGGGGCGTGGAGCTGTCCCTGACCGAGGAAGGCAGCGCCGTCCAGAAACGTCTGGGCCGGATCCATGTCCGCGGCATCCACGATCTGCTGGCACCGGCGCTGAACCCCGAAGAGCTGACCCAGGTCAAGGAACTTATGGACAAGCTCCTGGCCAGCCTCAACTCAGACGGCACGGACAACGCCTCCGGCGGATCCGCGGAGGAGTAATCGGCCGGAGCAGGGATTTCGGCTGCCGAGCCTACCGGGACGCAGACTCCCCGGCTGCGGCGCCGCCGTTTCCCTCTGTACTGCTCTCCGGAAGAAGCGGCGGGTCCGCAAACGCCAGCCTGGGCACCAGCAGCAGAGCCGCAGCGGCAATAAACGCTGTTACCGAGCAGACTGACCACACGGTGAGGTAGCCGGACAGCGGCGCCGCCGTCGCCGCCCCGGCCACCTCCCCCAGCGACTGGCCCGCGGCGCTGAGCAGGGCAATACCGAAGACCGCCGAGGCGAAGGACCCGCCAACGGTCTTGGTGGTGTTGGTCAGCCCGGTGGCCATGCCTGTCCGGTTCAGCGGTGCCGCCGCAGCCGCAGCTGAGGGAAGCGCTGCGACCAGGGCACCGGAGCCCAGCCCGGCAATGACCATGTTGGTCAGGGTCTGGGACAGCGAATCGTGGAACGGCAGGAACAATCCATATCCGATCCCTACCACCGCCGCCGCACCTGCCAGGGTGATCCGCGGCGTCGTCAGCCGTGCCGCCAGCGGAAAGAGCAGCGCGCCTGCCAGTACCGACAGGACGTAGGCGCCGATGATCAGTGAAACCGACCCTGCTTCCAGGCCAAGACCGTAGCCGTGAAGTTCCCGGTCGGTCCTGGCGAAGGTGGACATGGGTGCCTGCGCTCCCAGTACTGAGATGCCGAACAGACCCGCTGTGAGCTGGACCGGCCACATAGTGGGGGCGCAGAGCATACGGATGTCCACGAGGGGTTCGGCCAGGCGCAGCTGGTAGCGCACAAAGGGGATGAACGCTGCCAGGCCGGCGGCAAGGACAGCCCAGACCCACCAGGTTCCCGGTCCGTTGATACGCAGGAACGTCAGGCCGGAGGTCAGCAGCAGCAATCCCACCGCCAGCATCGCAAAACCGCGGATGTCCAACGCGCCCGGAGAGCGCAGGCCCGATTCCGGCACGCCGAACCAGATGGCAAAAATGCATGCGGTGGCCGCCGCTGCCGGCACCATCAGGGTCAGGCGAAGGTTTCCGCCGAAGACTTCCACCAGGCCCCCGGCTGCGAGCGCCCCGGCAATCACACCGAACTGCAGCCCGCCCACCAGCACGCCTGCCGCCTTGCGGGTCAGTGCCGCCCGGTTGGGGGCGGACGCCGCGCGGGCGAAGATCAGGGCAACTTCCAGCGGGAGCCACACCACGTAGAAGCCCTGCAGGGACCAGGCGACCAGGAAGGTCCAGAAGTCCGGCGCGAAGGCCACGCCCCAGGAGGCTGCGGCCGTTAGCGCAGTGGAGACCAGCAGGATGCGCTTGTGCCCGTACATGTCGCCCAGCCGGGCCAGGACGGGAACGGCCAGGGCACTGAACATCAGCTGCGCTGCCTCGAACCAGTTCACGTCACCGTCGGCGATGCCCAGGTTTCGGGCGATGTCGGTGAGGATCGGCGTGTAGTACCCCTGCAGAATGCCGCTGGTGATTTCAACGAGCACCAGGAAGAACACCACGGGGCCTAGCGCACGCATCAGGGCACCAGGTTCTGCAGCAGGCGGCGGTAGAACTCAATGCCCTCACCGAAGGCGGCGACGGCGAGCTTCTCGTTGTCTGCGTGGATTGAGCCGCGCGCGGCCTTGTCCATGCGGAACGGCGCAAAGCGGTACACGGCGTCGCTGATGCCGGTGAAGCGCCGGGAGTCTGTGCCGCCGAGCATGATGTAGGGCGCCGGGATGGCGTCCGGGAACACTTCCCGGATCGCGGTCTCCAGTGCGGCGAACTGGGCGTTTGACGTCGAGGAGACGGGCGAGGGCTCGCTGCCTTCCACCACCCGCAGCGAGACCCTGCGGTCCCGGATGGTACGGCGCATCCGCCGGAGCACGGATTCTATGCTTTCCCCCGGCGCGATCCGCACGTTGGCGTTCGCGGTGGCACGCGTGGGCAGCACATTGGAAGCCTTGGAGCCCGCCAGCTGCGTGAGGGCGACGGTGGTGCGGGTCAGGGCATTGGGTTCTCCGCCCAGCACACCGAAGATCCAGGTCAGCGGAAGCCGCAGCGAACCGGCGCGGGCGAACAGTGCTGCCGGCAGCATGGACGCCCCGGCGGAGAGGCGGCCCAGCATTTCGATGGTGACCGGGTGCAGCGCGGCCGGGAAGGGCCGCCGGTCAAGGCGTACGACGGCGCGTGCCAGCCGCGCCGCGGCACCGAGCCGGTTGGGGGTGGAGGCGTGTCCGCCAGGGTCCTCGACCGAGAGTTCGACGTCGAGGATTCCCTTCTCGGAAACACCGATGACGGCAACCGGGGACTTTACGAACGGGAAGGCCTGGGCAGCAACCGCGCCGCCTTCATCGAGCACCAGCCAGGGACGGACACCGCGTGCCCGCAGGAGTTCGGCGGCCTGTGCCGCTGTGTGCCCGGCGGTTTCCTCGTTGTCCCCGAAGGACAGGTACACGCTGCGGGAGGGAACATAACCTTCGGCCAGCAGGGTTTCAACGGCTTCGAGGATCGCAGCCAGGGAACCTTTGTCATCCAGCGCTCCGCGGCCGTGGATGTATCCGTCAGCCAGAACTCCGGCGAAGGGCGGGTGCTCCCAGCTGGACTCATCCTGGACCGGAACCACATCGTAGTGGGCCATCAGCACTACCGGGTTGGCCTCCGGTTCCCTCCCCTGCCAGTGGAACAGCAGTCCGCCGCCTAGTTCCTCCAGCTCCAGCCGCTCGTGGACCGCAGGGAAGAGAAGTGCGAGCTCAGCGCAGAACCGGGCGAACTCGGCGTCGTCCACCTCCTCGGGATCGCGGGAGGAGACTGTGCGGCAGCTAATGAGCCGGGCAAGCTTGGGAGCAGCAGCTTCTCCCCGGTCCCGGGGCAGGGGATCTGCCGGCGTGCTCGTGTACATGGCAGCAGTGTAGGGCCGCCATGTTACCGGCGTGTTTTGCGGCGCGGTGCTACGTACGGAACGACTGCTTCAGGGCACGTACCCGTTCCACGGCGCCGCCGAGGGCGCGCGCTGCCAGGGCCACCTCGTTTTCCCGCACCGCGGGCGTGAAGCTGAGCCGCACAGCGGTCTGCGCCGTTTCCCGGTCCACGCCCATGGCCGTGAGCACCGCAGACGGCTCATCCGACCCGGCCGCGCACGCAGAACCCGAGGAACACAGCACCCCCGCGCGTTCGGCTTCGAGCAGGACGGATTCGCCGCTGGTTCCGGGGAAGCAGAAAGAAGCGTGGCCGGGCAGCCGTTCCGTGCGGTGGCCGGTCAGGATGGCCCCCGGCACCGACTGCAGGATGGAATCGATGAGGTAGTCGCGCAGCTTCACGGCGCGCGGCGCTGCGGCCGCCCGCTCCGCATCCGCCAGTTTCAGCGCGGTGGCAACGGCGACGGCGCCCGCCACGTTCTCGGTTCCTGAGCGGCGCCCGCGTTCCTGGCCGCCGCCGTGGACCAGCGGTTCCAGGAGAAGCACACCGCGGACATAGAGCAGTCCGCAACCCTTCGGCGCACCAAGTTTGTGTCCCGAGATGCTCATGGCGTCAATGCCGGTGCCGGCCACGGAAATGGGCAGCCACCCGGCGGCCTGCACTGCGTCGGTATGGAACGGTATGCCCAGGCTCCTGCAGAGCTCGGCAATCTCCCGAACCGGCTGCAGCGTTCCCACCTCGTTGTTGGCCGTCATGATGGTGCACAGGGTGGTGTCCCGTGTCAGGGCGGCTTCGACGTCCCCCGGATCCACCCGGCCGTCACTGTCCACCGGGACCAGCGTGAGAGCGAACCCGTGGAAGCGCTGCAGGTAGGCCAGGGATTCGAGCACAGCAGGGTGTTCGACGGCGCTGGAGACAATGTGCCGCCCCTGCGGTGAGGCCAGTGCCAGGCCTTTGACGGCGAGGTTGTCTGCCTCCGTGCCGCCGGAGGTGAAGACGATGTCCCCCGGCCTGCAGCCGAGCACCTCCGCGGCGGTGCGCCGGGCGTAGTCCAGGGCACGGGCGGCCGTCTCCCCCGCCGAGTGTGTGCTTGAGGGGTTGCCGAAGTCGCTGGTGTAAAGCGGTGCCAGTGCGGCCAGGACCTCTGGCCGGACCGGCGTGGTGGCGGCGGCATCAAAGTAGATCATTCGCGGTACTCCTATTGCGCTGCCTGTGATGCCCGGATGTCCAGGCCAAGGTCCAGGGCGCGGACGCTGTGGGTCAGGGCACCGGCGGAAATGATGTCCACGCCGGTGGCCGCGATGGCGGCAACGGTATCCAGCCGGACGTTGCCGCTAGCCTCCGTCAGTGCCCTCCCGTTGACAGCTTCCACTCCGCGGCGCAGGTCCTCGACACTGAAATTATCCAGCAGGACGGTGTCCGCTCCCCCGGCAAGCACGGGTTCGATCTGGTCCAGGGAGTCCACCTCCACCTCAAAATGAACGGTGTGGGAGAGCCTGTCCTTGGCCTCGCGGAGCGCTGCGGCAAGGTCCGCTCCGGCGGCCGCCAGGACGGCGAGGTGGTTGTCCTTTACCATGACTGCGTCGGAGAGGGAGTAGCGGTGGTTGAATCCGCCGCCGCAGCGCACTGCGTAGCGTTCAAGTGCGCGCAGCCCGGGGGTGGTCTTGCGGGTGTCCGCGATCCGTGCCCTGGTTCCCCCGGTTTCCGCGACGAACCGGGCAGTCAGCGTGGCAATCCCGGACAGCCGCTGGGCAAGGTTCAGTGCCACCCGTTCGGCGGTGAGCACGGTCCGGGCGGGTCCGGTGATCTCGGCCAGGATCCCGCCGGCGTCGAAACGCTCCCCGTCCCGGACCAGCTGGATCACTGCGGTGCCGGGACCGGCCAGCCGGAAGGCTGCCTCAATGACCTGTGCGCCGCAGAAGATTCCCTCTTCGCGGGCGGTCAGGAACGCGGTGGCGGTGGCGTCGTCCGGAATCAGTGTGTGTGAGGTGAGGTCTCCCCACGGGGCGTCCTCTGCGAGCGCAGCGGACACCAGGTCATCCACCGCCCGGTCCGGGAGCGGCAGGGGTGATGCTGCGGCGGTCCGGGGCAGCGGGGTGGCTGCGCTGCCGGTCCCGGTGCGTGCGGGAAGCTGTGTGCTGGTCATCTATTGGGTCCGTTCATCGGTCAGGCAGGTTCGGGAAGGCGGGCTCCGGGGGCTGCGGCCCGTTCTATCGGAGGTCTGGCTGCAGGCAGCGGATCGGCACGGAAGTGCGCGCCGAGGGAAGAGCTGCGGCGGGTCGCCGCGGCTACCAGGAGGCGCGCACAGGTCAGCAGGTTTTCGTTTTCCAGCGCGGTCCGGGTGCCGGCGGTTCCGGAGCTGGTACCGGAGTTGGCGTCCGCGGGCGGTTCCGCAGCCGGTTCCGCGGGCGGTTCCACGGCCGGGAAAGACTCCAGCAGCGCGGCAGCCCGGTGCAGGCCCCTTCCGGTGCGCAGCACTCCGGCTTGCTCCCACATCAGCGCCTGCAACGCGCTCCGGTCCAGCCTGCCCGGGATGGCCGGACCGGACGCGGGCCGGACGGGCACCGCTTCCCCGTGCAGTCCTCCGCTGTCCCCGGCGCGGCCTGCCTCGATGCCTGCCCACAAACGGACGGGCACCCCGGCGTCCCATGCCCGTTCGGCGTCGGGGGCTGTGCTCGCCGCCCCTGCGCGGGCCCCGAAAACGAGGCCCTCCAGCAGGGAGTTGGAGGCAAGGCGGTTGGCGCCGTGGACACCGGTGCAGGCGGTTTCTCCCGCGGCGTAGAGGCCGGGCACTGAGGTCCGCCCGGACAGATCCGTACTGATGCCGCCCATCCAGTAGTGCGCGGCGGGCACCACGGGCAGCAGGTCGCGTTCCCAGTCATATCCCTGCGCGGCGGTGGCAGCAGCCAGGCCGGGAAAGCGGCGGGCCAGGAATCCCGGGCCACGGCCTCGGGCGATCACAGTGGCATCGAGCCACACGTTCTCTTCTCCTGTGTCCTGGAGGTGCTGGGCGATAGCGCGGGAGACGGCGTCGCGCGGTGCCAGCTCGGCGTCGTCGTGGTAGCGGCCCAGGAAACGCTCGCCGCGGCCGTCGCGAAGCACCGCACCCTCCCCGCGGACGGCTTCGGAGATCAGCGGATTGCCGGGCACGGCAAGGGAGGTGGGGTGGAACTGGAAGAATTCCTCGTCCGCAGTCCAGGCTCCCGCCCGGGAGGCCAGGGCGACGCCGTCGCCTGTGGCGCCGGCGGGATTAGTGCTGTGGAGGTAGAGCTCCCCCGCACCTCCCGTGGCCAGGATGACGGCGTTCGCCGGGAGTCTGCCGTGACGGCCAGCTGAGAGGATGTCCAGTGCCGTCACGGCCCCGTCCGCCAGGATCAGGCGCAGCGCAAAAGTGTCCTCCAGGACGGTGATTCGAGGGTGCCGAAGCACGGCTTCGATCAGGGCTGAGGCGATGCCGGCTCCGGTGGCGTCACCGCCAATATGCAGGATCCGGCGGGCGGTGTGGGCAGCTTCCCTCCCGAGCGCCAGGGATCCGTCCGGATTGGCATCGAAGGCAGCCCCCAGGTCCTGAAGCCTCCGCAGGTGTGTTCCGGCCTCGCGGCAGAGCACTTGCGCTGCGGCAAGGTTCCCCGCCCAGGACCCCGCGGCCAGGGTGTCCCGGCAGTGCAGTTCTGCCGAATCCCCCGGTTCGGCTGCCTCCCCGCGCACACCGGCGATTCCGCCCTGGGCATGCCAGGTGTTGCTGTGCCGGAGGGCGGACTTGCACACCAGCGTCACCTGGGCCGCCTCAGCAGCGCACAGCGCGGCGTACAGGCCGGCGATTCCGCTGCCGACGACGGCGATGCTCACGGCCGGACCGCCAGCATCCGTTCCAGGGCAGTGCGTGCCGCCGCGGCTGTGGCGGCGGGAACGGTGATTCGGTTGTGAACCTGGCCGGCTGCGAGTCCCTCCAGCACCCAGGCCAGGTAGCCCGGGTGGATCCGGTACATGGTGGAGCAGGGGCAGATCACCGGGTCGAGGCAGAAAATGGTGTGCTGCGGGTGCTGTGCGGCCAGCCGGTTAACCATGTTGATCTCGGTGCCGACGGCGAAGGTGCTTCCCGCGGGTGCTGCGGCGATGGCTTTCTGGATGTAGTCCGTGGAACCGGACTCGTCTGCTGCGTCCACTACCGGCATGGGACATTCCGGATGCACGATCACCCGGACCCCGGGGTGTTCCGTGCGGGCCTGTTCGATCTGGGCCACCGAGAAGCGCTTGTGGACTGAACAGAAACCGTTCCAGAGCAGGACTTTCGCGTCCTGCAGGGTTTGCGGGGTGTTCCCGCCCAGCGGCAGCCGCGGGTTCCACATGGGCATGGCCTCGAGCGGAATGCCCATGGCCTTGGCGGTGTTGCGGCCCAGGTGCTGGTCCGGAAAGAAGAGCACCCGCTGCCCGCGCTCAAAGGCCCATTCCAGGACTGCGGCAGCGTTGGAAGACGTGCAGACAATCCCGCCGTTCTCCCCGCAGAACGCTTTCAGCGCCGCGGAGGAATTCATGTAGGTCACCGGGATAACCGGCTGCCGGCCCCGGGCGTCCGGTGCCTCGCCGTACAGCGCGGAAAGCTGCTCCCAGCATTCGGCGACTGAGTCGGCGTCGGCCATATCTGCCATGGAGCACCCGGCCGCCAGGTTCGGCAGCACAACGGCCTGGTCGGGCCCTGAGAGCAGGTCCGCGGTCTCCGCCATGAAGTGCACGCCGCAGAACACGATGGCTTCGGCGTCCGGACGGCTCTTGGCAGCACGGGCCAGCTGGAAGGAATCACCGACGAAGTCTGCGTGCCGCACCACCTCATCCCGCTGGTAAAAATGCCCCAGAATCACCACGTGGTCTCCCAGCGCCGCTTTGGCCCTGGTGATCCGCTCTTCCAGTTCGGCATCCGATGCCCGGCGGTAGTCTTCCGGGAGCTCACCCTGGCGGGGAGTACCTGCCGGAACGGCGTCCGCCAGGGAGGCACCGGGACCGTAGCCGGGAGCGGCGTCGAAATCCCACGGACCGGAGGCAAGCCCGGGTGCGCAGGTGCTTGTTGATCCCTGTGCCTGCTTCAGTGCCTCCTCGGGTCCGGAAAGCAGGGCGATCCTGGTGGCTACGCTGCCGCCCGGGAGTGGAATCGTTTCAGTCATTTCAGTGCTCCGTTGTCTGTCGTCGCTGGCTGGGGAAGGAATCCTCCCGGGGATCCGGGCCGGTGTAGCGGTACAGCCGCGGCGGCCGGTGGCGGCCGCCCTGCAGGTATTCGTCGGTGGGCTCTATGTGCACTGATGACTGCAGCTGGCGGCGGAAGTTCGCCGGGTCCAGCGCCCGGCCGAGGACGGCCTCATAGACGTCCCGGACCTGGGCCAGGGTGAAGGTGGAGCCCAGGAACGCATAGGCCACGGTGCCGTACTCGAGCTTGTTGCGCAGTCGCCACAGCGCGTACTCGACGATCTGGTTGTGGTCGAAGGCCAGGGTGCCCACCCGGTCTGCCCGAAACCAGGCGACGTTTTCGTCCTGGCGGGCCAGCGCTGCCTCGTCCGGCTGCACCAGTGCCCAGTACACGATCGACACCACCCGGGGAGACGGGGACCTGTCCGGGCCGCCGAAGGCGTACAGCTGTTCCAGATACCGGGGTGCCAGGGCGGTGGTTTCCTGCAGGTTCCTGGCAGCTGCGTCCTGGAGCGACTCGGTGGGCCGCAGCGGACCGCCAGGCAGGGCCCACAGATCCAGATAGGGCTGCCGGATCCGGCGGACCATGGGAAGCCACAGCGTCAGGTTTCCGGTATCCGGATCCGGGCGCAGCGCGAAGATCACAGTTGAAATGGCCAGCGACGGCGGTTCCTGTTCCCGCTCCGAAACGTTGGCGTATCTGGGGCTCATCCCTGTGTGCCTTCCTGGCCGGCAGCCGGCGGGGCCGCCGCTTGTTTAGTAAGGGTCAGCCTGACTCTAACTGAACCCGCGGGGAAAGGAGCGAATTGCGAATTGAAAGTTACGCGCTCTTCTCCGGCTCTGAGACGTCTGCGCCTGCCGCGGCATGCAGCAGAGGAAGCATCCGCCCTTCGAAGTGGGTGTTCAGCACGATCACCGAAGAGGATCTCAGCACGGCACCGGTCGCAACCATCGAGTCGATGACGCGCTGCAAGTCCGAGTTTGACCGCGCGGCCACCCGCGCAATGAGGTCACTCTCCCCCGACACGGTGTGTGCTTCCTGGACCTCCGGGATCTCTGCCAGGGCAGCTACGACGGCGTCGTGCCCCATGTCCTGGCGGATGGTGAGGGAACAGTACGCCGTCACCACGTAGCCCAGCGCGGCCGGATCAAGCCGGGGCCCCCAGCCCGCTATGACACCGTTGCGCTGCATCCGGTCCAGCCGGGCCTGCACTGTGGCACGGGCAACCTTGAGTATGCGGGACGCTTCCAGGACCGACATGCGCGGGTCGTCGGTAAAGAGGGACACAATCCGGGCGTCGAGCTGATCTGTTGCCATGGCAGCCTTTCCGTGCAGGAAATCCGGGCGGAACCGGGCAGCGGCCCGGAACGGGACTGCTGATGCGCCCCTGAGGGAACTTTAGCGGCAGAGCCGCTTTGCCTGCACCGCGCCACGCACTGGAAATGCGGCAGGCCGCACCCAAGCCAGGACAGCATTAAGGCATAAGAAGAATTGCAGATCCGCCGGAAGCCCAATAAACAGTTTCGGGAAAAGCATCAGGCGGCCGCATTTACTGGTCTTTAAAATTTCAGCCAATAAATTGCTGACCCTAAACCGGGCGGGACCACCCCAAAGAATCCCCCAAGGCGGCGCCGGCCCGATCCGGACGCGAGCGGCTGGAAGGGAAGCCGTTCAGACAGGTGCTCGGCAGCTTCCGGCCCGAACGGCTTCCCTTGCCCCGGGCGGCTTACTGGCCCTTGCGCTTGCGGGGAGCCGGCTCCGCCGAAGCAGACTTGGCCCGCTTCTCCGCGCGCTTCTCCTTGATGGACTTACCTGGTTTCTTGGCGTTTCCTGACATTAGCACTCCTCAGCGACCGGCTGGCGGCAACTGCACTTTTCCCAGGCCGCCTAACTTTTATCCACGTTGGGAAAACCGGTCATTGAAAGACCGGTTATTCTGACCATACCCGGAAATAAAATAAAAGCCAGTCCGGGCTTCCGGCCCTGCGCGGGTGCCGCGCGTACATGCACGGCCGGCCGCCGGATAAGGGTGAGGCCACCCCCGCCCTGGAAAGCCACCCACACCCTTAAGCCACCCCCCGAAGGCTGCACGCCAATCCGCCTATGCAACACAAAGGTAGTCACTTTGTACAGGTACTTCGGGAATTTGCTGAACTATCTGTGCAGTGTGTAAAGAGCCGTCCTAGCTGTTTGCAGAGTGCCGTGACGGCGGTTACGTTTTGCCTCATGGACCTAGACATCACGAGCATCCCCGAGCTCACAGCCGAGGAACTGCGCCAGCTGTACAAACTGCTGATCAGCACACGCGACCTCGACGTCGCAGCGGTGGCCTGGCAGCGGCAGGGCATCCTTCCGGGCTATGCCCCTGAACTGGGGCAGGAGGCCGCCCAGGTGGGCAGCGCCTTCGCCCTGGACAGTTCACGCGACTTCGCTTTCCCCACCTACCGGGAGATGGGTGTTGCCCTGGCACTCGGCGTGGACATGGTGGAGTACATGTCCACCCACAAGGCCAGCTGGCACGGCGGCCTCTACAACCCTGCCAGCACCCGCCTTGCACCGATCCAGGCCGTGGTGGGCGGCTCCGTGCTGCACGCCGTCGGCTGGGCCCACGGCCAGCGGCTGGCGGCAGCCGCAGACCCGGACACCGGAAACGGCGAAGACGGGCTGCCCGCGGCCATCACCTATTTCGGCGACGGCGCCAGCTCCCAGGGTGACGTGCATGAAGCAATGAACTTTGCCGGCGTACTGAAGGCCCCCGTGGTCTTCTTCGTCCAGAACAACGGCTGGGCCATCTCCCTGCCCACCGAGGAACAGGTGGCCGGAGGCACTGTCGCTGCCCGCGCCGCAGGGTACGGAATGGCGGCCGTGAGCGTTGACGGCAACGATGCCCCCGCCGTCGTACGGGCTACCCGTGCCGCCCTCGAACACGCCCGGGCAGGAAACGGCCCGGTTCTGATTGAAGCAATGACTTACCGCCGCGGCCCGCACTCCACCAGCGATGATCCGGGACGCTACCGCACCCTCGACGAAGAACGGCGCGACGGCGGCGAAGATCCCGTGGCCCGTCTGGCAGCCCTGCTGCTGGAAAGCGGAGCAGCCGACCAGGCCTTCCTCGACTCCGCCGCTGACCAAGCACGGGCACACACCGATGCCGTCCGTGAAGGCGTCCAGGCACTGAAGCCCCGCCCCGGCCGGGAAATGTTCGACTTCGTCTTCGCCGAACCCACCGAAGAACTCAAGGCCCAGGCCCGTGCCTGGCGGGAGGAATCCGAGCATGTCTAGCCAGCTGACCGAAGGAACACGCCCCATGGAGGCAGACTCCCCCGCGGACACGGTCGAAACCATGTCCATGCAGGCCGCACTCAACCGCGCCCTGGCTGAAATCCTTGCCGAAGATCCCAAGGCCGTAGTGCTGGGCGAGGACGTCGGGCGCCTCGGCGGCGTCTTCCGCATCACCGACGGCCTGCAGAAGCGTTTCGGCGCCGACCGGGTCTTCGACACCCCCCTGGCGGAATCCGGCATTCTTGGCATGTCCGTGGGACTGGCCATGGCCGGCTTCCACCCGATTCCCGAAGTCCAGTTCGACGGCTTCGCCTACCCTGCCGTGAACCAGATCATCACCCAGCTGGCCCGCATGAACTACCGCAGCCGCGGCACCATGCCCATGCCCGTGACTCTGCGCGTGCCGAGCTTCGGCGGAATCCGGGCACCGGAACACCACGGAGAATCCCTCGAAGCGCTCTTCGCGCACGTTCCGGGACTGAAGGTTGTTTCGCCGTCGAGCCCGCACCAGGCCTACCACCTGCTCAGGCACTCCGCAGCCCAGCCGGACCCGGTGATCTTCATGGAACCGAAGTCCCGCTACTGGCAGAAGGACAGCGTTGACACTTCAGCGCCGGGAAACCTGCAGGGTTCAAGGATTGTCCGGCCCGGCAAGCACCTGACCCTGGTGGCCTGGGGTGCGATGGTGGCCCGCTGCCTGCAGGTGGCCGAGCTCGCCGCCGAGGACGGAATCGAGATCGAGGTCCTCGACCTGCGCTGGCTGAAGCCGATCGATGCCAAGGGGCTGGCTGCCTCGGTTTCGAAGACCCGGCGCGCCGTCGTCGTGCATGAAGCCCCGCTGACCGCCGGACTGGGCGCCGAGGTCGCCGCGCTCATCACACAGCACTGTTTCGACACACTCAAGGCGCCGGTGGAGCGGATCACGGGATTCGACGTACCGTATCCCTCAGGTGACCTGGAAGACGAATACATCCCGAACATTGACCGCATCCTTTTTGGGATCCAGCGAGTATTGGAGTACCGGCGTGGCTGAAATCTCTTTTCCCCTGCCCGATCTCGGCGAAGGCCTGATCGAAGCAACCGTCCTGGAGTGGCTCGTCGCCCCCGGCGACCAGGTGGAACGCAACCAGCCGCTGGTGGAGGTGGAAACCTCCAAGTCCGCAGTTGAGCTGCCTTCCCCCCAGGCCGGCGTCGTGGCCCGGATCTACGGAGAGGCCGGTGAGAAGATCAACGTAGGCGAACCCCTGGTGGTCTTCGAGGTTCCCGATGACACCGCCGGGATTGTCGGCACCGTCCCGCAGGAAGCGCCTGCACGCCGCCGGGTCCGGCTGTCCGCCGTCCTGGACGAGGACTAAGCGTGGGCGCAGGCATCGGCACCTCCTCTGCCCTGCACAGCGAAGTCCACGAACCCGACGGCGGCAGTTCACTGCGTCCGGTCCTGGCACTGCACGGGTTTGCCTCCTCAACGGAGCTGAACTGGCAGTCCACGGGCTGGATTAACGCACTGATCGAAGCCGGACGGCGGGTCATCACGGTGGACCTTCCCGGCCACGGCCGCAGCGGCGCGCCCCAGGAACGGGAGAACTACTCGCCGAGCCGGATCCGTGCCCAGCTGCTTGCGCTCCTCTCCGAGGCCGGCGTCCGCCCCCTGGCCGACGGCGATGCAGCCTCGGGCGTCGACGTAGTGGGCTACTCGCTGGGTTCGCGCCTGGCGTGGGAGCTGGGCGCCGCTGCACCGGAGCTGGTGCACCGCATGGTGCTGGGCGGTCCTGGAGCGGGCGATCCGCTGGCAGACTTCGACCTGGACGGGGCACGGCAGTTCCTGGCCGACGGAACCCCGCTTGCGGATCCCGTCAGTTCCGACCTGCTGCGAATGGCCCAGCTGGTGCCCAGCAACAACCTGGATGCCCTCCTCACGCTGATTGAGGCAGTCAAGGAAGAGCCGTTCTCGCCCGAAGCTGCAGTGCCTTCGATGCCCCTGCTGCTGGTGGCCGGGGACCAGGATGAACTCGCAGCGAGCGCACCGCAGCTCGCTGCGCTCAACGGACAGGCGGACCTGCTTCTCCTGCCCGGTCGCCGGCACGCCAATGCCGTCACCTCCCGGGCCTTCAAGAACGCGGCGGTCGATTTCCTGGGCGGACACAACACGGCCGAGTGAGGTCAAGACTTGGTTACGGGGACGTCACGGCGCGGAAATGGGGCGGGGACGGGTAACACTGCAGGATAGGATTGGACAGTCAGTACGCTAAAACGAGATTACTAAGTGTGCTTTCGATTTATTTGTGCACTATCCGTCCATGTTCCATCCCCGCAATTCAACCCGAAGTGAGGACGCCCGTGGACCTACTCCTGGGGCAGCGTTACCGCACCACCGACCTGATCGGCACCGGTGGCGCTGCTTCCGTGTACCGGGCGGTGGATGAGAACCTTGGCCGCGAGGTCGCCGTCAAGGTCTTCCGGCCGAGTATCCAGGAAGACGACGACTACCGCCGCCAGCACACCGAGACGCTGCTGCTGGCAACCCTGAACCATCCGGGCCTGGTCACGCTGCTGGACGCGGGCCTGCATCATGAAGATGACAGCCAGGTCCTGAACTACCTCGTCATGGAACTGGTGGACGGACCGGACCTCCGCCGGACGCTAAAGTCCGGACCGCTTCCGGCTGTCTCTGTTGCCTCCCTAGGCGCCGACCTTGCTGATGCCCTGGCCTACGTCCACTCCAAGGGCGTCATTCACCGCGACGTAAAGCCTGCCAATATCCTGCTCTACCCACAGGAACACGACTCCCGGCTCTACCCTAAGCTCACCGACTTCGGCATCGCACGCCTGGTGGAAGCCACTGTGGCCACCGCGCACGGCGCCACGATCGGCACCGCCAACTATTTAAGCCCGGAGCAGGCGCAGGGCGGCACGGTGGCACCGTCCACAGACATCTATTCCCTGGGCCTGGTGCTGCTGGAGTCCCTGACCGGTGAAAAGGCCTTCCCGGGACCCATTGTCGAAGCTGCTGTTGCCCGGCTGCTGCGCGACCCCGAGATCCCTGATTCGCTCGGCAGCGAGTGGGTGGAGCTGCTCCGTGCCATGACCAACCGGCTGCCTGATGCCCGTCCCGCCGCACACGAGGCAGCCGCTGCCCTGCGGCTGCTGGCGGCTGAACCGGAAGTAGCCGTGCCGCAGCCCGCGGAGAACCACGCCGACGCGGAAGAAGTATGCACCGGGGGCGTGACCACCGGGAACATCTACATTCCGCTCCCGCCGACCCACGCCCCCAGCCTGGGCTAGTATCCCTCTCTGGCCCGCGGTGTCAGGAATCCGCGCCCTCATCCTCTTCAGGTTCGAAGTTGGATGCCTCTTCGGTGCTGGCAGCTGCCACACCGTCACCTGATTCGGGGATGGTGCCTTCCGGCCCGGTGCCGCCGCTCTTGTCCTGATCCTCCGGTGTTCCCTTGCCTGCATCAGCCATGGCGTTTCCTCCCCTTGATGGTTCCCGGCACCCGTGCGGTGCCCGGGTACTGACTTTCGATACTAGGCCACCTCCGGGCATACGGGACAGGGCCGGTGGATTCCTTCCCCAGGGAGGGGAATCCACCGGCCTGCACTCACTATTCGCCGTATGACTAGGAGCTGGCCGGTGCGCCGTCATGCGGCACCGTGGTCCGCGGCACTGCAGGTGCGGCTCCCGGAGCACTGCCCTTGTTCTGCTTGGCGATCTGGATCTGCTCGTACACATGGTTGCGCAGTTCCACAAAGCGGGGAAGGGACCTGGTGGTGAGCTGGTCACGCTGCTCCGGCAGGTCGATCACGATGTCTTCCTGCACCACGGTCGGTGAGCTGGAGAGCACCACCACCCGCTCCCCCAGGTACACCGACTCATCGATGTCGTGCGTGACGAAGAGGATCGTGACGCCCAGCTTCTCCCAGACGCTGCGCACCAGGTCTTCAAGGTCTGCCCGGGTCTGGGCATCAACGGCCGCGAACGGCTCGTCCATCAGCAGCACCTTGGGCTGATAGGCGACGGCGCGGGCAATGGCCACACGCTGCTGCATACCGCCGGAGAGCTGCCAGGGGTAGCTGGTGGGAACGTGGGCCAGGCCCACGGCCTCCAGCGCGTTGTCCACCAGCTGGTTCCGCTCCGCCTTGGCAATGCCTGCGTTCTTTAGCGGCAGGTCGACGTTGCCGCGGACGGTCATCCACGGAAAGAGGCTGCGCCCGTATTCCTGGAAAACGACTGCCATGTCCTTCGGCGGTTCCGTGACTTTTTTACCGGCCAGGACCACCTCACCGGATGTGGGTGCCATGAGCCCGGCAATGATCTTCAGCAGCGTGGTCTTGCCGCTGCCCGAGGGGCCAACCAGGCAGACCAGTTCCCCGGGGCGGAGGTCGAAAGTCAGGTTGCGGACAGCTTCGATCTCCCCGGCATCGACCTTGTAGATCTTCTGGACGCCCCGGACCGACAGCAGCGGCTGGGCCTGGCCTTCCGTGGGGTTACTCTGCATGTTCTACCTCTCTCAAACCGTGGTACCAGCCGAGGATGCGGCGTTCGGACCACTGGAACAAAAATGACATGGCCACGCCGATCAGGCCAAGGACTACAATGCCGCTCCACATTTCGGGGATGGCGAAGGACCGCTGGAACTGGACGATGGTGAAGCCCAGGCCCTCGGAGGATGCGAACATCTCCGAGATGACCATAAGGATCAGGCCAATCGACAGGCACTGGCGCACGCCGGCCATGATCTGCGGGCTGGCGCTGGGCAGCACCAGGTACCTCAGCCTGGCAAACCCGCCGATGCGGAAGGTGCGGGCGGAGTCGCTGAGCACGCCGTCGACGGCACGGATGCCTTCGATGGTGTTCAGCAGCACCGGCCAGATGCAGCCGGAGACGATCACGGCGACCTTCATCTGGTCATTGATGCCGATCAGGAGCATCAGCACCGGGATCAGCACCGGCGGCGGAATTGCCCGGAAGAACTCCAGTACCGGCTCCATCAGGCTGCGCAGCCAGCGGGTGGTGCCTACCAGGATGCCCAGGCAGGTGCCCAGGACAATTGCCAGCGCGATGCCGGTCACCAGCCGGACCAGGCTAGGCAGCACGTCGGTCATAAAGCGGTCCCAGGTCCAGACCGTTACGAACTTTTCAACCAGTGTGCCCGGCTTCGGAACGAAGAAGTTGGTGCTGCCCTGCGTGCTGATCCACCAGATGAAGATCAGCAGCGCGGGCAGGCCGACCAGGTAGCCGGCTTTCTTGAGCGTGTTCATACCACGACCTCCCCGCGGACCGAGCTGTGCCAGGACAGGGTGCGGCGCTCAATGACGCGCATACCCATGTTGATCAGGATGCCCAGGACGCCGGTGGTCAGGACCAGCGCGTACATCTGGGCTATCGCACCGCCTGACTGGGCGTTGGCGATCTCTTTACCCAGGCCCGGAGAGCCAATGATCAGGCTCGCGGTGATGGCCAGGATCAGCGCGACGGCGGCGGCCAGCCGGACCCCGGTCATCAGGTACGGCAGGGTGGTTGGCCACACGACGTAGCGGATCCGCGCCAGACGGCCCAGGCCGAAGCTCTTGGCCGTGTTGTTGGCAACGGGATCCACATCCGCCACTCCGTACAGGACCTGGATCAGGACCTGCCAGAAGGAGGCGTAGACGACCAGCAGCAGGGTTGACTCGATGCGGAACCCGAAGAGCAGCACGGCCAGCGGGATGAGGGCCACTGACGGGATGGGCCGCAGGAACTCGATCGTTGAGTTGGTGGCCTTGCGCAGGAAAGGGCTTGAGCCAATGACCAGGCCCAGGACCACTGCGGCGACTGTGGCGATCAGAAGGCCCAGGAACCAGCCGGTCATGGTGTCCAGCACCGCGGCCCAGAAGGCGCCGAGGCCCAGGTTGTTAATGAAGACGCCCAGCACCTCACTGGCGGGCGGCAGGAATCGGGGGTTGACCACTCCGAGCCGGGGAATCAGTTCCCAGGTGAGCAGGAACCCGAGGATTCCTGCCAGCCCCAGCAACGGCCCCGTGGGGAGTCGTTTGGCGGATTTCATATGCTCTCGTTCTTCTCGAACCGGGCGGAAGGTGGGGTTAGTCCTGTGCAGGCAGCATGGCGTCCAGGTCCGGAGCCTTGGAAAGCGTGCCGTAGCTGGCGGCTGCCTCACCGAGAATGGTCAGGCCTTCGCGGTCAAAGTCCGCATGGAAGGCGGGGAGCACCATCTTGGCGCGCATTTCTTCATCGATCTTGGTGTAGGTGCCCACGATCTCCCGGACTGCGTCAGGGTTTTCCTGTGCGTACTCCAGGGACTTCTTCATGGCCCGGGTGAACTGCTCAACAGTCTCCGGGTTCTCCTCGATGTATGAGGAGGTCGTGAAGTATCCGCTGATGTCCAGGCTCGGGTGGGTTTCGGCGAAGTTGTAGGCGATCACCCGGGCGCCGCTTTCCACCGTCTGGGTGAGGAACGGATCCAGGATCCAGGCGGCGTCAACCTGGCCGGACTCAATCGCAGCCGGAGCGTCAGGGAACGGGACCTCCACGAACTTAATGCTCTCGTGGTCACCGCCTGCGTTTTCCACGAGTTTGCGAATCGTGGTGTCTCCAATGTTGGAGAGATTGTTGACGGAGACTGTCTTCCCCGCCAGGTCAGCAGCATCCTGGATGTCTGAATCTGCGGGCACGACGACGGCACCGAAGTCCGAGGAAGTGTCACCGGTTGTTGAGTTGCCATTGGAGACCAGCTCGATGTCCAGCCCCTTGTCATTGGCAACCATCACGGACACAACGTTGCCGAAGGCAAAATCGAAGTCTCCGCTGACCACGCCCGGAACGGCAGCAGCGCCTCCGGTGGTGGTCTGGATGTCCAGGTCCAGCCCCTCTGCTTCAAAGAAGCCCTGTTCCTGGCCGAGCCAGATGGGTGCTGTGTCGACAATGGGCATAATGCCCACGGAGAGCGTGGCCAGGCCGGAGGTACCTTCCGCGCCGGCGGTGCTTTCGTCCCCGGAAAGGGATCCGCCTCCACAGGCGCTCAGGGTGAGGGCCGCGGCGGCGGCGAGGAGGACGGGGGCAGTGCGTTTCACTCAGGGCGCTCCTTGTACGGTGGAAACCCGCGAAAACACTCGCGGGCTAAGACCCCGCCCAGCTGCGAGACACCGGGATAAACCCTCCAAAAACCGTTGAGGTTTTCATGTTGTTCGCATGTTGAACGGAAGTTCTTCAGCTAAACGCTATGAAATGCGCCACTCTGCGTCAAGGAAAATATGTGATTGACAACACAATTGAGATCCTCACCGGTTTTGTTACCGCACCGGGAAGGAAGGTGCCCGGTTAGTCACGGGGACCAGCTATGCTGTTCGGTTCGCTGACCTGCGGACCGCCGCAGCGGAGGCCAGTCCCAGGACCAGCAGGGCCGCGGCAGCACCGGCAGGAACGAGGAACGCAGCGGAGTGCCCGTAGGCTTCAGCAAGCGCCCCTGCCAGGCCTGAGCCGACGGCGGTGCCCGCCACCGTTCCGCTGGCCAGCAGGGTCATAAAGGTGCCCATGAGGTGTTTGGGTGCCAGCTGGGCGCCGATACCGAAGATGCTGACCATGGTCGGCCCCACCGGAATGCCCAGCAGGAACAGCACCCCCAGCATGCCCGGGATTCCAGAGGGCACAAGAAGCAGCAGCGCCGCAGCCGTCATGGCCGCAGCAGACACAACCCAGCGGGCGGACTGGCTGAACCGCTGGGGCCAGAAGGCCACGGACAGTGCAGCAGCTGCGGAACTGATGCCCATAACGGAGTACAACAGCCCCGCGGCGTCGGCAACACCGAAGGAACCGCCGAAGGCAGCGAGGGAGGCCTGGGTAGCACTGAAGAAAGTTCCCATGGCCACCATGCCGAGTACCGGCAGGGCGAGCAGGCCCCAGGAGACATGCCCTCGCTGAGCGGAATTCCGGGGCGGCCGCGGCGCGTTTTTGGGCCGGCGCGGTGCCCGCTCGACGATTACCGAGGAACGGTGGAATGCAAACGCACTGACCATGGACACGGACAGCACTGCAGCCAGCGCCAAGGGCAGCCAGGGGGTGACGGCCGCTGCGAGCAGGCCAACGAGTGCCGGGCCTAAAACAAAGCTCAGTTCATCCGCCATGCTCTCGTAGGACAGTGCGGTTCCCAGCTCCTTGCCGGTGCGGTCCCCGGCGGTCATCGCCATCCAGCGCACACGGGCCAGCGGGCCCACCTGCGGCCCGGTGGCGCCCATACCGAAGGCGGCGGCAAGGACGGCAGCCAGCGAACCGCCGCCGGGCAGCTGCACTGTGGTGAGGATCGTAGCGGTGATCAGAATCGGATTGGCCACGGCGGCACCCAGCAGCACCGGACGCTGTCCCACGCGGTCTGCCAGGTAGCCCAGGGCTGGGCCGCCCAGAGCCGACCCGATGCCGACCGCGCCGGCGGCGAAGCCGCCCTGCGCGTAGGAACCGGTGGTGCTGGTGACGAGCGTCAGGGCTCCGATGGTGATCATGGCCAGCGGAAGGCGGGCGAGGAAAGCCACGGAAAAGAAGGCCGGCCCCGCTAGCTCGAGGATACGGCCGTAGCGTCCTTTGGCGGGTGCCTCGGCGGTAGTGCCGGGGCTCAGGGCTGTCCCGCGCTCCGGGGAGGACTGCTGGTCAGTGGTGAAAGGTTTCATGCGGTACTCAGTTCAGGCGAAAAGCGCGCATCGTCCCTCCTCCCGATGCGCCCGACCCGGATACATGCCCGATCATACCGTGGGTGCCTCAGCTGCACGGTAGCGGATGGTGGAGCCGTTGCGGCCCCTTGTGATTTGAAGCTGGGCGCCGATGCGCTGTTTCATCTCTGCGACATGGCTGACCAGGCCCACCACCCGCCCACCGTCCCGCAGACCTTCCAGAGCGTCCATGACCTGTTCCAGTGCTTCCTCATCCAGGCTGCCAAAGCCTTCGTCAACAAAGAGGGTCTCCATGCTTGTTCCGCCGGACTCCTGCTGGACCACGTCCGCCAGTCCCAGGGCAAGGGCCAGGGAGGCCATAAAGGACTCGCCGCCGGAAAGGGTTGACGTGTCCCGGCGGACACCCGTCCAGTCGTCAATGACATGCAGACCGAGCCCGGCTTTGCGGTTGCCGGAACGGGAGTCGTCGTGCACCAGTGAGTAGCGCCCGGCAGTCATCGCCGCCAGACGCTCCGTAGCGGCCGCTGCCACCTGTTCCAGGCGCGCCGCCAGGACGTAGGTGCTCAGCGCCATGCGGTAGCTGTTCTCCCCGTTGCCCCGTGCCGTGTCGCTGACGGACTGGAGGAGCTCACAGCGGCTCCGCAGCGGTTCCATCTCTGCCTCAGCCTCTGCCAGCCGTGCCGCCAGGTCCTCCAGAGTGCCTGCGGATCCTTCCAACAGCCCTATCTGCACTGCCGCGTCGGAGACAGCCTGCCGGGCCGCATCAGCGGCCTCGGCTGCCTCAGCTACGTCTTCCTCGTCAGGCATCGCCTCAGGCATGCCGTCGCTGTCCAACGAGGCCAGGGCGTCTTCGTCCTCGCGCCGCATCGCAAGGCGGGCCGCCTGTGCATCCAGCATTTCAAGCTCCGCGCGCAGATCGTCCGCTTCAGTTGCAGGGAGCAGCGCGGCACGCGCGGCTCCGGCATCCGGGAAACCGGTCCCGGAAAGTGCCGCCGCCAGGGCGTGCGCGGATTCGTTCTTGAAATTCTCTGCCTGCCGTGCCCTCTGCAGTGCTGTCCTGGCTGCGGCGGCCAGCCGACGCACCTTCTTAAGCAGGTCCAGCCGTTCGGCGAGCGCGCGCGGGTCGGAAAGGTCTCCTGAACCCCTCCGGCTCAGCTCTGCCGTTTCTTCTGCAGCAGCAGCGGCACGTGCCTGCGCCTGCGCGGCCTCCTGCAGGAGGCTGGAACGGATCTGCTCCAGCCGGCCGAGCTCGGCGTCGATGGCCTGGAGCCGTTCCTCCGCCGCGCTGAGCTCGGCGGACGCCTGTTCCGCTGCGCGCAGGTCCTCTGCAGCCTGCTCGCCTGCCTGGCGCGCCTCGTCGGGGTCGGATTCCCCGCCCTGCGCGCGCAGCGCCGAAGCAGCGGATGCATCCGCTTCAGCGGAGGCCCGGGCTGCCTCCCATTGCTTCTCCGCCGCACTGGTTGCGGCCCGCGCGGCTGCCTCTTCCTCCCGCGTGACGAACTGCCCGTCTTCCGGCAGCGGCGCCGGAGACGGATGAGAGGTGCTGCCGCACACCGGACAGCCCTGGCCGGATTCAAGCGAGGCTGCCAGTTCTGCCGCAGCCTGGTCCAGGCGCAGCTGCAGCAGGTCCTGCCACTTTCCCCGTGCGTCCTGATAGGCCTGGCGTGCCTGCGCAGCCTGCTGTGCTGATGCAGTCTCGGCTGCCTGTGCCGCTTTGTAGAGCCGGATCACTTCCTGCGTTTTGGCGGCGTCTTCCATCCGCCGGCGGGCGGGCTCCATAGCTGCTGCCGCGCCGCGCAGGTCCGGAAGTGCGGCGCGGAGGGCCTCCTGCTCCTTCCGGAAACCCGAGGCAGCGTCCTCCGCCTCGCCGGCTTCGCCGCGCAGCTGTGTCTCCCGTGCCTGCTCCCTGCCTGCCAGTTCAGCCAGGACTGCGGCGCGCTCGGAGTCCGCCAGCGCATTCTCTGCGGCGGAGAGTTCCTTGGCGGTCCGTTCTTCCAGTACGGCCAGATCATCTGCTTCCGGCAGCTGGTCCTCCGACAGCGGCAGTTCAACCTCACCGGGAACAAGATCCAGCAGACCCGCCGGAGCAGCGGCGCCGCGGAGGTCCCGAAGGGCGGCCGATGCCGCAGCGCCGTCCCGCTTCCAGCCCTGTTCCGCGGCACTGCTGGCATCGAGGTACCCCAACAGGGCCGCTGCCCGAATATGGGCCTCAAGTGCGGCCCGCCTTCGCAGGCTGGCTGCCTGCCGGACTGCGTGGTCGCGCTCCTCAGCTTCGAGCTGGAGCCGGGCCAGGCCGCGGGCGCGGTGTGCTTCGAGCTTGTGCAGGAGGTCTTCGGCCTGCTTGAAGCGGGCATGCTTCTCCGTCTGGGCCTGCTGCAGGAACGAAAGCTGGGTGGTCACGGCGGAGCGGACAGCGCTGAGCCACGCCGAACCGGATTCAGCCGGCGGCTCATGGCTTGCCGCTGCGTCCGCTTCCCCGCCGGTTCCCGGGACCAGCTCTCCCGCAGCCGAAGGAAGCAGCCCGCTGCCGTCCTGGCTGCCCAGCAGCCGGGCACAGCGTTCAGCCTCGCTCCGTGCCTGGGCCCGCAGCACCTCCGCGGAAGCCTCAGCCGAGGACAATTCCGCCTTCGCGGTGTCAGACTCGGTCTTGAGCTGGCGCTCAATCTCCTCGTAGCGCAGGGTCCCGAAGAGCCGCTGCAGCAGCTCCGCACGGGACGTGGCATCGGCCCGCAGGAAAGCAGCGAAATCGCCCTGAGGGAGCATGACCACCCGGGTGAACTGTTCCCGGCTCATGCCGAGCAGGTCCTGGATCTCCCTGGCCGCTTCATCGTTGCGGGCCGTCTTCTGCACCCATTCGCCATGCACCAGCTCACTGAGCAGGGTACGTGCCTGCTCAGTGACCGTGCCGGTGGCGCTTCCGGCGCGCTTTGCCGGCCGCTCCCACTGCGGGCTGCGGATCACCTTGACCCGGCGGTCGCCGGCACTGAAATCCAGCAGGACTTCCGGTTCCGTACCGGGGGCAGCGTGGTCGCTGCGCAGCTTCTTGGTCTCCTGGCGGGCGCCCGGCACCGACCCGTAGAGAGCAAAGCAAATGGCGTCCAGCACACTGGTCTTTCCGGCGCCGGTGGGTCCGTTCAGCAGGAACAGTCCCTGCGCACCCAGTTCATCAAAATCGATGGTTTCGCGGCCGGCAAACGGGCCGAAAGCCTGGATCTCCAGACGGTGGATCCTCATTTGGCTACCTCCGCTGCGTTGACCTTATGCAGCACTTCGGTAAAGAGTTCCCGCTCTTCCGCGGAGGCTTCCCTGGAGCGCACATGGTCCAGGAACCCGCAGCAGACATCGAGGTCGTCCGTGGCCCTGGCCAGCCTCCGGCTGTAGCTCTCATTGACTCCCCTTGCCCCGGACGCCGGTTCAAAGCTGAGTACCAGGGTGTCCGGGAAACGGGTACGGATCTGCTCCATTGCTTTGGCCGGCCTGCTGTCGTCCGTGAGGGTTACCTGGCACCAGGCATCTTCCGCATGGGCATGGGCCGGGTCATCCAGCAGTTCCTGAAGCGTGCCGCGGAGCACTGCAAGCGGTTTGGGAGCGGTCCAGGGAACGGGGGTGACTCCTGCCAGCCCGGAAGCGCCGAGCTCCACCAGCAGTCCTCCCTTGGACTGCCGTGCCTCAGAGAAGGAGTAGGGCAGCGGGGAGCCGCTGTACCAGACATTCGGGGCCAGCTCCTGGCGTCCGTGAAGGTGCCCCAGCGCGGCGTAGGTGAAGGAGCCGAACAGGTCCAGCGGTACAGCTCCGACCCCGCCCACGGACAGGTCCCGTTCGCTGTCCGAAGTGATGCCGCCGGACGCAAACGTATGTGCCATGACCACAGGAAGGACCGGCTCACCGGCGGCTTCCCGGTTCTGCACGTCCTCGCGGATGCGCCGCACGGCTTCACCAAGGACGCCTGCGTGGCTGGCGGAAATATCAGCACCTAGTTCAGGGGCGGCAAGGCGCGGCTCGAGGTAGGGAATGCCGTACACGGCAACTGTGGCCGTGCCCGCGCCCATCAGGACCGGCGAGGTGATGCCGTCGATGCCGGTACGCAGGTGCACACCGCCCTGCTCAAAGATGCGTCCGCCAAAGCCCAGCCGCGCGGCGGAGTCATGGTTGCCGCTGGTCAGGATCACCTTCGCGCCGGCGGCGGTTATGCCGGCCAGCGCTTCGTCCAGCAGCCGCACCACGTCCACTCCGGGCAGCGCCCGGTCATACACGTCACCGGAGATAAGGACCGCATCTACCCGTTCAGTGCGGACGGTATCCAGCAGCTGGGCCAGGAAGGAACGCTGGGCCTGGAGCATGCCCACGCCATGAAAGGAACGGCCCAGATGCCAGTCGGAGGTGTGCAGGATTCGCATACCAATAAAACTACCGCCCGCCGGTGACACTGCTGTTTTCCCGGCGGGCGTGCCGGGTACTGCAGTGCCGCCGGCGGGCGGTTGGTCAGCCAGTCAGTAAGCCAGGCAGACAGGCGAGCGGGATCGTTCCGCCCGGGGCTCAGGCCCGGGGGCTGCCGGGGGCGGCGCCGCCGTCCTCTGTGCCGCCGTCCTGGGTGCCGCCGTCGTGCTCCCCGGCCCGGCCGCTCTTTCCGGGCGCGGGCGACTTGGCGGTACCGGATCCGTCAGCGTCGAAGAAGCCACGTGCGTCGGCGTCGTCTGCGGACGTGCGGGCCGGGCTCGCGGCCGCGGAGGCACCGGTGCCGGACTCAGCCGGAAGTTCCTCGTCATCGACTTCAAACTCTTCTTCGATGATCACGGCAGCGCCGGGTGCCGAGAAATCGAGACTGCGGTAAATCAGACCGGTGATGGCGGCGCCAAGCAGCGGAGCGAGCCAGAAGAGCCAAAGCTGTTCCAGCGCCCAGGGCTCAGCGAAGAGCGCTACCGCAGTCGAGCGCGCCGGGTTAATCGAACCGCCGGTAATGGGTACCAGGAACGTCAGCAGCGCTGCGTAGGTGACACCGGTGGCGAAGGCCCCCGCGGCAGCGGAAAGGCGCGTGCCTGCGCCAAGGAAAACGGCGGTGAGCAGAGCTGCGGCGATGACCTCAGTGAGCAGCGCACCGGCAAGCGGGAACTGGGTGGCGGAGTTCTCACCGAAACCGTTGGCAACGGCTGCGAAGAACGGCTGGGTCTCCGGAATCTGCGGATGGCCGGTCATCGAAACCCAGAGAATCAGGGCTGCGAACAGCGCACCAACCAGCTGCGCCACGATGTAGGGCAGCACTGACTTCCAGGGCGTGCGTCCGGCCAGGGCACTGCCGATCGTGATGGTCGGCAGGAAGTGGCCGCCGGAGATGTAGCCGAAGGCAATGATCGCTGCGGCCAGCACCAGCCCGAAGGCCAGGGGTGCGGACAGGCCGCCTGATGGGTTGAAGAAGGAGACGCCCAGGCCCGCCAGCACCAGCAGGAAGGAACCCGCCGCTTCTGCGATGCTGCGGCCCAGTAGCCCGTAGGAACGCAGGGACGTGGTGGTTGTGCCCTCGGCCGCTGCGGCGCTTGCGCCGGCTGGGTATTGTGGCTCTGCTCTCATGTGGGGAGTCATTCCTGTTCGTTGGTGAGGATCGGGTATTGCATGCGGCACCGCAGCATGATGTTCGGGCACCGCACAAACAGCCCAGCCTTCCACCGCTTCCTGTGAGCCCGCTGGGTGCGCACTGAGCATACACTTGCGGCGGCGGAGGGTGAGCCTGTGCACGGCGACCTATGCTGGATAGGTGAATAATTCCGCTCCCCTGCCGCAGGTCGATCCCGAAGTTTTTGCATCCAAGGTCCGCGCGTGCCTGTTGGGCGGCGCCCTCGGCGACGCGCTCGGCTACGCGGTGGAGTTCGATTCCCTGGACGGTATCCATGCCCGCTACGGAGCCGGAGGCCTGACGGACTTTTCCCAGCTGGACCGTCCCGCACCGGTTTCCGATGACACCCAGATGACCCTCTATACGGTCGACGGACTGGTTGAAGTCCTGCAGTGGGCGAACGACGGCGTTGGCGCCGATGAGACTGCCTGCCTCTGGCTGGCGTACCTGCGCTGGCTGAAGACCCAGGGTGTGGCGCTGCCGGCCAACGCTCCGGACCAGCCCGCCCGCTGGATCGATACGCAGGAAGTGCTCCACCAGCGCCGGGCTCCCGGCAACGCGTGCCTCTCCGGGCTGATGACCGGAGAGATGGGCACAAAGGCCCGGCCCGTCAACGCGGATTCCAAGGGCTGCGGCACGGTGATGCGTTCAGCACCGTTCGGCCTGCTCCCCTACGTGAGCGCTGACACGGTTTACAAGTTCAGCACCGACGGCGCCGCGCTGACCCACGGCCACCCTTCCGCGCTGCACAGCGCCGCTGTCTTCAGCGCCCTGATCCACGATCTGCTCCCGGCCGGGTCCACTCTGGGCGGCGCCGCCGCGGCGGCAGTGGAACGTGCCGGCGCTTCCGGCGTGGCCGAACTCTCCGAACGCCTGGAAGCTGCCCTCTCCCTCGCCGCGGAAGAGCAGGCAGGGACGAAAAAGCCGTCTCCCGAACGCATGAAACAGGCCCTCGGCGAGGGCTGGGTTGCCGAGGAAGCGCTGGCCATTGGGCTGTACGCAGCTTTGGCGACGGCGGACGCGCCAACGCCGGAAGACCATTTCCGCCGCGCAATCGCGCTGGCGGTGAACCACGACGGCGACAGCGATTCAACCGCCTCGGTGGCCGGAAACATTCTGGGCGTGCTTTACGGCACCCTGGCCCTCCCGCAGGATTGGGTGGAGGCAATCGACGCGCGCGAAACAGTGGAACAGATGGCCCAGGCGCTGCTGTCGGTCACCGTGGGCTGACCGGCTGCCCACCCCGCCGGCGGCCTACTGGCTGCCGGCCGGCCAGCCGCCGCCAATCATCTGCAGGAACTCCGCTTCGGAAAGCACTTCGATTTTCTGGCCGCGGTCGTGCAGCTCCAGCACCCGGCGCGCCTTGCCCGTAACACGCCCGCTGCGCAGGTCTCCCGCTTCGAAGCCGTCTCCTACCACCAGGACGGTGGTGGCGCGGGTGACGTTGCTGGCCGTCCGTGCACCGAGTTCCGCCGCGCGTTCCTTGGCGCTCTGGCGCGGCATGCCCAGGTTCCCGGTGAACACCACGGTCTGTCCATAGAGCGGATGCCCGGGACGTGCCGCGGGGTTCGGCGGCGGATTGATTCCCTCCGACGGCCAGCCGCTGAAGGAGGGACCGGCGGCCGCAGCGGTTCCGGTGCCCCGTTCCAAGGCGTCCCGGGTGGCTTTGGACAAGGGGTCGATCCCCGGCCGGTAGGCCGGTGCGTGGTTGGGGCGCAGGCCCTGCAGGGCGAAAAACTCCGCCAGGCTTCCCGCCCCGGAGCGGGCAACGATGTCCACGAGGATTCCGGCGCATGCCCGGGCATCGGCCGTGGCGTCGTGGTGGTTCTCCAGCGGAACCCCTGCCGCCTCGGCCACGAAGGGCAGCGAGTGGGAGGGCAGCGAATACGTCCTGCGGGAGAGCACCACGGTGCAGGCGTAGTCGTACGCCGGCCCGGCCAGCCCGGAGACTTCAAGGGCTGAACGGATCACGCCCAGGTCAAACGCCGCGTTGTGCGCCACCAGCAGATCCTCGCCAATAAAGGCGCCGATTTCGGGGAAAAGATCACCGAACCGCGGTTTGCCGGCCACCTGGTGTGCTTCGATGCCGTGGATGCGGATATTGCGCCGGTCAAAGAAATCGTGCCCTTCGGGCGGGCGCATCAGCCAGGATGCTTCCTCGACGATCCGGCCGCCGCGGACTTTGCTTAGGCCAACGGAACAGGGCGAACCCCGGAATCCGTTGGCCGTTTCAAAATCAATGGAGGTGAAATCCACTCCCACGTCAGGACTCTTCAGCCGCGCGCTGGGCCTTCCTCCGGCGGTAGGAACGGATCTTGCTGGTGATGTACCAGATCCCGCCGATAAGTACCGCCGCGATCACGATCTTCTGGAAGATCCCGGCGTATTCCTCGACGATGTGCCAGCTCTCGCCCAGGAAATAGCCGGAGAAGACAAAGATGCTGTTCCAGATAAGGCTGCCGGCAGTGGTCAGGCCCAGGAACTTAAGCAGGGGCATCTTTTCGATGCCCGCGGGAATGGAGATCAGCGAACGGAAGATCGGGATCATCCGGCCGAAGAACACCGCCTTATAGCCGTGTTTCATGAACCAGGCCTCAACCTTGTCCACGTCCTCGATGTCCACCAGCGGGACTTTTTCCACGATGGCCCGCATGCGGTCCCGGCCGAGCCAGGCACCGAGTCCGTACAGTGCCCAGGCACCGAAGACCGAGCCGAGGGTGGTCCAGATCAGCGCCTCGACAATGGAGAAGTTGCCCTGGCTGGCAGCGAAACCGGCCAGCGGAAGAATTACCTCACTGGGCAGCGGCGGAAAGAGGTTCTCCAGTGCAATGGCCAGGCCGGCACCGGGAGCACCAATGGCCTCCATAATGTCCACGGCCCACTGGGCAACCCCTCCCAGGGCCGATTCGGAGCTGGCAGGGTCAACTGAGGCGCTGGTCAGGATACTCATATCGCAACCAATTGTGCCCTACTCCCCCGCCGGGCAAGAACGAACGCGTCCGCCCCGGAGCGGCGCCGCAACGTTTGGCGGCGCCGAGAAGTGGCCTAATTCACTCCTGATTGCTGTCCTGCAGTGCCGTCCAGGACCCGGATGATTGCCGGCAGAAGGGCACGGAATGCCTGTCCGCGGTGGCTGATGGCGTTCTTCTCTTCCCTGCTGAGCTCCGCGCAGCTGCGACTCTCGCCGGCCGGCTGCAGGATGGGGTCGTAGCCAAAGCCGCCCGCACCGCGGGGCTCGGTGAGCAAGGTGCCGCGCAGTTCCCCGCGTTCCACCACGTCGCCGGCGCCGGGTACCGCCAGGGCCGCCGCACAGATGAAGGCGGCCCCCCGGTGATCGGCGCCAATGTCGGAGAGCTGCGCCAGCAGGAGGTCCAGGTTCGCCTGGTCGTTTCCGTGGGCTCCGGACCAGCGCGCGGAAAAGATCCCCGGCGCGCCGCCCAGGACGTCCACGGCCAGGCCGGAGTCGTCGGCGATGGCCGGCAGCCCGCAGGCTTCAGCCACGGCGCGTGCCTTCAGCAGCGAGTTCTCCTCAAAGGTAACGCCGGTCTCGGGGACATCCGGCACCCCGGCTGCTTCGGCGTCGATCACCTGGGTGTCGACGTCGAGCCCTTCGATCCGTCCGCGGAGCAGCTCACGCAGTTCCCTCAGTTTCCCGGCGTTTCGGGTGGCCAGCACCAGCCGCGGTTCGGGCGCACTCATGAGGCAGCCAGGGTCCGCCGCTGGATATCCGCGAGCTGGGAGGTGCCCAGCAGGGCCAGGTCCAGCAGGACGTCCAGCTCTGCCCGGTCGAAGGGTGCGCCTTCAGCGGTGCCCTGGACCTCCACGAACTTGCCGCTTCCGGTAACCACTACGTTCATATCGGTCTCTGCCCGGACATCTTCCACATAGGGCAGGTCAAGCATGGGCACGCCGTCGATGATGCCGACGCTCACGGCGGCGACGGTGTCCAGCAGGGGTTCGGCGCTGCGGGCCACCAGCTTGTTCTCCTTGGCCCAGGCCAGCGCGTCCGCAAGCGCCACGTAGGCGCCGGTGATGGCTGCCGTGCGGGTGCCGCCGTCGGCCTGCAGCACGTCGCAGTCCAGGACCACGGTGTTCTCACCGAGGGCGCGGGTGTCGATCACCGAGCGCAGTGAGCGCCCAATCAGGCGGGAGATCTCATGTGTGCGGCCGCCGATCTTTCCCTTGACCGATTCACGGTCGTTGCGGGTGTTGGTGGCACGGGGAAGCATCGCGTATTCGGCGGTGACCCAGCCCTTGCCTTCGCCCTTGAGCCAGCGCGGCACTCCCGGGGTCAGCGAAGCGGTGCACAGAACCCGGGTATTGCCGAACTCGATCAGCGCCGATCCTTCAGCCTGGCTGGACCAGCCGCGGGTAATGCTGATGGTGCGGAGCTGGTCAGGGGTGCGGCCGTCGGCGCGCAGGGCAGGCGAAGAATTCGGAGCTGTAGTCATAGAGCCAGTCTATCGGCCGTGTACCGGCCGTCCCTGGGCGGGGTGCCCGAGCACCTCATGGCCGTTCACCGCCAGCGGCGGCGCAAAGTCCGTGCCGACGTCGTAGGAGACGCCGGCGACGGCGACGGCCAGGTCGCCGGAGTAGGTTTCCCGGGCCTCGGAAACGGCAGTGTTCGCGTCGTTCCAGACGGGCAGGTGGGTGAGCAGGAGGCGACGTGCACCGGCTGCCGAGGCAGCAGCGCCCGCGCGCTTGCCGGTCAGGTGCACACCCTTGATCGCGTCGTCGCGGCCCTCGTGGAAAGCGGCCTCACACAGGAAGACGTCCGTGTCCCGTGCTGCTTCCAGCAGTCCCGGGCAGGAATCCGTATCCCCGGAATAGGCAAGCGTCCGCACCCGCTGGGTTCCGGATCCTGCCGGTTCAACCGCCTCTACGCGCAGCGCATACGCTTCCTCCGCCGGGTGGTCCACAGCGTGCGGAGTGACGGTGAACGGACCAATCCGGACCGGCTCGCCGGCAGTCCAGTTCATGAACTCAAAGTCCTCATGCATGCCCGGTTCCGGATCCAGCCCGTAGGCAACGGCAATCCGGTCCGCGGTCGCCGCCGGGCCGTAGACCTTGACCCGGTCCCTGCCCCAGCCGCTGGGATCCCAATGGACTGCCACGTGCAGCCCGCACAGGTCCATGAAGTGGTCCGGATGCAGATGCGTGATCAGCACGGCGTCAATGTCCTTGATGTCCATGTAACGCTGCAGTGTGCCCAGGGACCCGTTGCCCAGGTCCAGCAGGATGCGCCAGTCCCGTTCGCCGTCGTTGGCGGTTACGAGGTAGCAGGAAGCGGGCGAAGCCGGCCCCGGAAAGGAACCGGAGCATCCCACGATCGTCAGTTTCATCGGGCACCGTTCCCCAGGGCAGCGTCTGTGGCCGGCAGTCCGGCAGAGGCGCGTGCGGCGGCAATCATTTCAGGAGTGATCCGGGCCAGGACCCCGGTCGGATAGCGTGCCGCCACGGAGTCGGCGTGTTCCACCTGCAGCACCTCCGGCCCCAGGAAACGCCGGGCCAGCAACTCGAAGGAGGCGGCGTCGCCCGTGGCCACGAAGCGGTGGCTGGGAGGAGTCCCTGCCTCGCGCGCCAGTCCGTGGGTGAGCAAGGCCTTGTACACATCCTTTGCGGTTTCTTCAGCGCTGGAGACGAGTGTGACGTCCTCTCCCATGACGTAGGAGATCACGCCGGTCAGCAGCGGGTAATGCGTGCAGCCCAGCACCAGGGTATCCACTCCGCGTTCTTTCAGCGGCGTGAGGTAGCCAACGGCAGCCTCGACCACTTCCCTGCCCGCGGTGACTCCGGCCTCCACGTACTCAACGAACGCAGGGCAGGCCACAGAAGACACGCTGAGGTGCGGTGCCGCGGCGAAGGTGTCGTCATAGGCACGGGAGCTGACCGTCGCGGCCGTGCCGATGACGCCGATCCGCCCGGTCCGGGTTGCTGCCACAGCGCGGCGGACCGCAGGCTGGATGACCTCGATGACGGGGATACCGTAACGGCCGGTGTAGCGTTCCCGGGCATCGCGCAGCACGGCCGCGGAGGCAGAGTTGCAGGCGATCACAAGGAGCTTGACCCCGGCGTCGACCAGTTCGTCCATGACGCCCAGGGCGTAGGCCCGCACATCGGCGATGGGAAGCGGACCGTAGGGCCCGTGGGCGGTATCTCCGACGTACAGGATGGATTCATTCGGCAGCTGGTCGATCACGGCGCGGGCAACCGTGAGGCCACCCACTCCCGAATCGAAAATACCGATCGGTGCGTCGGTGGTCTTCGGCAGGTCGTCCTTCAGCGGTGAAGTACCCGAATGGTCAGAGCTCATGATGTATCGACAATAGTCCCCGGGCCGGACAGGGTGCAGTTGGCAGCCAGTGGTCTTGGTCACAAAGACCGGCCGGCCGGTGCGGGTCAGCGGCGGGGAAGGCTGTCCAGCAGTGCCTTCATCAGGGTTTCCTGCAGCCACGTGACGAAGTTGTAGACCAGGGCCAGGTACTGGTCTACGTCCTGCGCATCACCGGGTTCCGTGATGTCATGCAGCGCCTCTGCGTCCGCGTCGGTCTTCAGCCCAAGCCGGGACCCCAGGACCAGACGGACATCATTCAGTGCCTGGGCGAAGTGCCTGGCCTGGTCGTTGTCCAGGTGCAGCGGGCTTGATTCGAGCGCCAGGGACGCCGCCCGCAGGGCGCCGGTCTTTCCCTCCCGCAGCGAGCGCTCGGTGAGCCGCCGGAACTCGAGGGCATCGGCGTCGTTCTCCGCCACCGCGTTGGGCAGCAGCCGCAGCAGCGCGGGATCATCCGGCGCCTCCGCACTGGTGTCAAGGCCGACCATGGCGGCCAGGGGATCTTCCGACGCCGGGGTCTGCGGTTCCAGCATGGTGATGATGTCGGCAAACAGCCCGCGCAGCAGGGAACGCTCACCTGGCTCCAGCTGGGCCGTGATGCCTTTGCGGGTGAGCTTGAATCCGGTAGCCAAGAAGGACCTTTCCTGTGGTGTGGGGCCGCTTAGGCCTGGTCGGCTTTCTGGAACGTCGCCCAGAGCCCGTAGGAGTGCATGGCCAGAGTGTGGCGTTCGGCTTCTTCACGCGAACCGGTGGCCACCACGGACTTGCCGTCATTGTGGACCTGGAGCATCAGCTGGTTCGCTTTCGCTTCCGAGTAGCCGAAGTAGCTCTGGAAGACGTAGCTCACGTAGCTCATCAGGTTCACCGGATCATTCCACACCAGCACAACCCAGGGAACATCGGTGGCCGTTTCCCCGGCTGTCAGTGAGTCGGTCTGGGTCCCGGTGTCCGGGAGGGTGGCTACGCTCATGGTGCCAATTGTAGTTTGGTGCGCGCTGCCTGCAGTCCGCATGATGCGGGTGCGGCGCAGGCCGGGGACGGCGGGTTAGAGTTTTGGGTGTGAACGCTACCACCGCGTGGCAGCAGCCAAATGCTGCCCTGTACACCGACCACTACGAACTGACCATGCTGCAGGCTGCCCTGCACTCCGGCACGGCCGAACGTCGCTCAGTGTTCGAGGCCTTTGCCCGCAAGCTTCCCGACGGCAGGCGCTACGGCATTGTTGCCGGCACCGGCCGGCTGCTCGAAGCGCTGCAGAATTTCCGCTTCGGGGAACCGCAGCTGGATTTCCTGGCTGCCAACGGCGTCGTGGACGAACGCACGCTTGCCTGGCTGGCCGATTTCCGTTTCTCCGGGACCATCACCGGCTACGCCGAAGGGGACGTGTATTTCCCCGGTTCGCCGATCCTGCAGGTCGAATCGAGTTTCGGCGAAGCCTGCATCCTGGAAACGCTGATTCTCTCGGTACTGAACCACGACTGCGCCATCGCATCGGCTGCCTCGAGGATGACGAGCGCCGCCGGCGGCCGCCCGTGCATCGAAATGGGTTCGCGCCGCACCCACGAGGAAGCCGCCGTCGCCGCCGCGCGCGCCGCCGTTATTGCCGGTTTCGACAGCACCTCCAATCTGGAGGCCGGACTGCGGTACGGCATCAAGACAGTGGGAACCGCCGCACACTCGTTTACGCTGCTCCACGATTCAGAGGTGGATGCCTTCACGGCCCAGACCGCCTCACTGGGACTGAACACTTCGCTGCTCGTGGATACCTACGACGTCGAGCAGGGCGTGCGCAACGCCGTCGCCGTTGCCGGCGAAAAGCTGGGCGGCGTGCGGCTGGATTCCGGCGACCTGGTTGCCCAGGCACAGTGGGTCCGTGAGCTGCTGGATGATCTGGGCAATACCTCAACCCGCATCATGGTGACCTCTGACCTGGATGAGTACGCGATCGCGGCCCTGGGATCCGCTCCCGTGGATGCCTACGGCGTCGGCACCTCCCTGGTGACCGGTTCCGGCGCACCCACCGCCGGGCTGGTCTACAAGCTGGTCAGCCGCGAAGGCACGGACGGGAACTTTGTTTCCGTGGCCAAGGCTGCGAAGAACAAGGCCTCCCTGGGCGGCCATAAGTACGCAATGCGCCGGCTCAATGAACGCGGCCGGGCCGTGGCCGAGGTGGTGGGCGTGGGTGCCCTCCCCCGGAATGACGGCAATGACCGTGAGCTGCTGGAAACCTTCGTCTCCGACGGCTTTGTGCAGCCCGGCTGGACGGGACCGGACGCGGTAACCCGGGCCCGTGCCCGCCATGACGCTTCACTGCTTGAACTGCCGGCGGCCGCCTACCGCCTGCAGCGCGGAGAGCCCGTGATCCCAACCGAATTCGAGGAGGAAACCCGATGACCCGTGCACTGATTGTGGTTGACGTGCAGAACGACTTCTGCGAAGGCGGCACCCTGGCCGTGCCTGGCGGAAACGATGCCGCAGCGGAGATCAGCGATTACATCGAAACGTCCCGGGACCGGTACGCCGTCGTCGTTGCCACCCAGGACTGGCACATTGAACCGGGCGCCCACTTCTCTGACAACCCGAACTTCCGGGACTCCTGGCCTGTCCACTGCGTCGCCGGAACCCACGGAGCGGCACTGAACCCGGACCTGGACACTGAGTTCATCGACGCCTACTTCCGCAAGGGCCAGTACGAGGCCGCGTACTCCGGCTTTGAGGGCCTGCTTGCCCCGGACGTGGAGGTGCCCCTGGGCGATCCCGACGCCGAGCCGGCCCCGGACGAGGACGCCGTCAGCCTTGATGACTGGCTGCGGGACAACGGCGTGGACGAAGTGGTGATCGTCGGCCTGGCTACCGACTACTGCGTGAAGGCCACGGCCCTGGACGCGGTTGCGGCCGGCTACAACACGGCAGTCATTCCCGAACTCTGCCGGGGCCTGGACCGGGTTGACGTCCGTGCCGCCCTGGACGAGCTGGAGGACGCCGGCGTCGAGCTCCTGGATCTCTAAAGCCCTCCCCTCCGCCTCAACCCACCCGCCGAGAGGCCAGTTACGGCTCTTTTGAGCGCTGAAAACAGCCGTAACTGGCCTCTCGATGAAGATGAAGGGGCTACTTGCGGCCGATGAACCAGTCCTGCAGCTTGGCCAGCCGCTTCTGGAGCTGTTCCTCATTGGCCTGCGCCACCGCGGGTCCGCCGCAGATGCGGCGCAGTTCTGAGTGGACCACGCCGTGGGGCATCCCGGACCGCGCTGACCAGGCGGAAACGTTCTTGGCCAGCTGCGCACGCAGCTCGGTCAGGTGCCGGTGGTCAGCCACGGAAGGCAGCTGTTCCGGGACGGCTTCCTCCGGCTTTTTGCGGCCGCGGCGGGAGAGCTGCTCCTGCTGGCGCTGGCGCAGCAGCATGGTCACCTGGTCCGGGTCCAGCAGGCCGGGGATGCCGAGGAAGTCCTGCTCGTCCTCGCTGCCCAGCTCGCCTCCGGTGCCGAACTCGCCGCCGTCGAACAGCACCCGGTCAAAGGACGCCTGGGATTCAAGGGCCTCGAACTTCTGCTTCTGCAGCTCGCCGGATGCCTTTTCCTCCCGGTTCGCGGCTTCCATCAGGGAGTCGTCCAGGCCAAAGCCCTCTTCCTCCGAGTGGTTCTCCGGGCGGTCCAGGGCGTGGTCCCGCTCCACTTCCATCTCATTGGCCAGGATCATCAGGTGCGGCACGGAGGGCAGGAAAACTGACGCCGTTTCGCCGCGCTTCCGGGCACGCACAAAGCGTCCCACGGCTTGGGCGAAGAACAGCGGCGTTGCCGTGGAGGTGGCATAAACGCCGACGGCGAGGCGCGGCACGTCCACGCCTTCGGACACCATGCGCACGGCCACCATCCAGCGGGAGGTGCCGGCGGAGAACTCGTCGATCTTTTCCGACGCCTTCGCATCGTCAGAGAGGATCACCGTGGGTGACTCCCCCGTGATCTTCTTCAGCTGCCCGGCGTAGGCCCGCGCATCCTCGTGGTCGGTGGCGATCACCAGGCCTCCGGCGTCGGGCACGGTGCGGCGGACCTCGCTGAGCCGGCGGTCCGCGGCGGCCAGGACGGCCGGAATCCACTCCCCCGCCGGGTTCAGCGCCGTGCGCCAGGCATGGGCGGTGATGTCCTTGGTGACGGCGGCTTCGCCGAGGGACGCGGCCATTTCCTCGCCGGCACTGTTGCGCCAGCGCATCTGCCCGGAATAGGCCATAAAGATCACCGGACGGACCACGTGGTCCTTCAGCGCCTGGCCGTAGCCGTAGGTGTAGTCGGCCTTGGAACGGCGGATCCCGGCTCCGTCCTCGATGTACTCGACGAACGGGATGGGAGCGGTGTCAGAGCGGAACGGCGTTCCGGTCAGGGCCAGTCTCTTGGCAGCCGGTTCGAAGGCCTCGCGGATGCCATCACCCCAGGACAGGGCGTCTCCGCCGTGGTGGATCTCATCCAGGATTACCAGGGTGCGTGCCGCCTCGGTCTTGGCACGGTGCAGCATCGGCTTGCTGGCGACCTGCGCGTAGGTGACAGCGACGCCGATGAACCCGTGGCCGTGCCGGCCGTCAGCGTTCTTGAAGTTGGGGTCCAGGGCCAGGCCGACGCGTGCGGCAGCATCGGCCCACTGCCGCTTCAGGTGGTCCGTGGGCGCGACGACGGTGATCCGGTTGACGATTCCCCGGTCCACCAGCTCGGTGGCCACACGCAGGGCGAAGGTGGTCTTGCCTGCCCCGGGCGTCGCGACAGCGAGAAAATCGCTGTCATTTTTGGCGAAGTATTTTTCCAGGGCTTCAGCCTGCCACTGGCGCAGCTTTGGGGCTGTCCCCCAGGCTGCCCGCTCAGGGTAGGCAGGGGGAAGTGCCGGTCCGCCGCCGAACAGGGTATCGGAACTCACGCTTGGGAATGCACCTTTCCGGTACTTGGTCTAACACTTGCACTGCGGATGCCCGCGGCTGTTCCTATCACGGCGAAAACCGCGAGCACCAGCCACATCAGGGCATACCCGGCTTCCGGGCCCACCGGATCCTGCTGTACCAGCACAGCCAGCAGAACGCCGCCAACAGTGGTGCCGGCTACGGCCCCCACCTGGTCCGAGAGCTGGAGCGAGGCCGAGTTCTGCCCCCGGTCCGCCGCCGAAGACGCGTCCAGGACCAGCACCGAGGTGCTGGAGAGCGCAGCTCCCATGGCCACCCCTGCCAGCGACCACACGGCGACCAGCAGCCAGAACGGCGCCTGGGCGCCTGCCAGCAGGCCTGTGCCGCCAATCGAGAGCGTGAGCAGTCCCGAACCTCCGGCCAGCAGCAGCCAGCGCCGCGGCCCGGGAACCCGGGCCTGCAGGAAGGATCCAATGGCCCAGCCTACCGCGCCGGCCGTCAGGGCAATTCCGGCCGTGGCCGGGCTCACGCCGTACACGGCCAGCAGCATGACCGGCATAAAGGCCTCTGCGGAGACGAACGCGGCGTTGATCAGTCCGCGTGTCGCGACCACCGAGGGCAGCCCGCGCCGCAGCCGGAGGGCACCGCGGGGAAGCAGCACCGCCAGTGCTGCCACCGCGGCCAGGACACCGGCAGCGGCAAGCACCCCCAGCGTCACCGACCCGGCGGCCGCGGCTTCATTGCCTGCCCACTGCGCCGCGAACACGCCGCAGGCTAGGAAAATGCCCCAGACCGCACGCCGGCGGCCCAGCGCCGGATCGAGCTCCGGATTCTCCGGAGCACCCAGATGCCGTACCCGCGGCCACACCAGGGCGGCGGCCACCGCCACGATGGGGATGGCGACGGCGAAGACCCACCGCCAGCTCACGTACTGCGCCAGCAGGCCCGCGGCCAGCGGTCCCACCATGGACGGCAGGATCCAGGCAGTGGCAACCCAGCCAAAGATCACCGGCTGAATCCTCGAGGGATAGACCTGACCGATGATCACGTACAGCGCCACCACCATGGCACCGCTGCCCAGCCCGGAAACGGCGCGCCCGGCGGTAACCAGCCAAAACTCCCCCGCCGCGGCTGAAAGCACCAAACCTGCCACCAGCAGGGCCATGCCGGTGATCAGTGAACGGCGGGGTCCTTCGGCGTCGCAGCGGGAACCGGCCAGGACCGACCCCAGCAGCGAAGCGGTCAGGAACATGGAGAAGGCCAGCCCGTACCCGGCACCGGCGCCCAGATCGTCTCCGATCACGGGCATCGCCGTCGTGACTGCCATCGCTTCGAAGGCAACGCAGGTGACAATGGCTACGACGCCGAGGGTCAGCGGGCGAAAGGCAGCGGACATCGCTCCGTCAGGCCTGTCCGCAGGCAGGGGCTCACTCATAGAGGCATCAGGACTTACTGCCGTGCCAGGGTGCTACGGCGACGAAGGGCCAACAGGGAAGCGGACGCTACTTCTTCCCGCGGTCGTCCTTGCCCGGGCGCAGCCCCTCGTAGATCTCCTTGCACGTGGGGCAGACCGGAAACTTCTTCGGGTCCCGGCCCGGCGTCCACACTTTGCCGCACAGGGCTATGACCGGCTCGCCCGAGAGGGCCGATTCCATGATCTTTTCCTTGCGCACATAGTGCGAGAAACGCTCGGCGTCACCGGGTTCAACTAGTTCCCGCTGCTCTTCGCGCTCGATGACGGCGGTGGAGGAACCGCTGTCGGCCCGGCGCATGGGGTCGGATTCGAAGGGGTCAGAAGGCAGAGTCATGCCCCCATCTTAGTACTCCCTGTCCCGGCACCTACTTGTTAACCGACACGGCGAGCAGTACTTCCGGAGCGCGCTTATCCAGCCACCGGCCGCCGATCCGGATGCCGGCCACGAGTGCCGCCGAACCGTAGACGATGCCCAGGGCTAGCGTTACCCAGCCCCATCCGCTGCCCGCCCCGAAGGCGTACAGCGCTGCCGGAACCAGCATGGGCAGGGAGATCACGAACTGCATGGCCATCCAGATGAACTGGACCAGCATGGTGCGCCCGGCAGACCCCGGAGGGGTCTTGAACGCATTCTCGCCAGGCAGCGGCACGTTGTAGGTGTAGCGGGCGGAGAAAACGCTGGAGAGTCCCAGCCCGCTCAGCAGCAGCCCCACGGAGACTCCAAGGAGTACCGGGAGGGCCTCAGGGCGGCCAATCACGATCGGCGGCACGACGGCGGCAACCAGAGTTGCCGGCAGCGCGAACACCGCGCACGCAATGGCACGGCCGGCACGGTCGGCCATCCCGGAAACACCGCTGGAGATGTGCAGTGCAAACGCAGTGTTGTCGTAGGAAATATCGGCGGAAATGCCGAAGGCAAGCAGGAACGCCACCAGCGGCCCGATTGCCAGGACCACCGGAGGAAGCCCCTCGCCGGTCTGGACCGCGAAGATCAGGACGACGGCCAGCACGGGGACAATGATCAGCGAGGCGCTGTAGCGCGGGTCCCGGACCCAGTAGGTGAGGGCACGGGCAGCCACGGCGCCCGTGGGTGTCGCCGGGAAACGGGCAAAGAAGCCGAGCTTGCCTGCGCTGCGGCTCGCCGTGGCGTTGTGCGCCGGGGTGACCAGCGCGCGGGCGAGCAGTGCCTTCCAGGCCCAGGAAATCAGTGCCAGGAAAAGAACGGAGATGAGCAGCCGGAGCAGCCCTGTGCCCGCACTGCCCAGCGCAATGTCTCCCGGAACAGCCCAGGCGCTGCCCAGCGGGGTCCAGGCCAGGATGTCCGCGAGCCGGCGCAGGAAATCCCCGTTAAAGGCCACCGTGGTGGCGGTGAAGCCGATGATGGGCCCAAGGAACATCAGCGGGATGATGATCACGATTCCCGAGACGTCCTTGAAGCGGCGGCTGGAGGCCAGGGAGGTGGTGGCTGCCACGCCCACCCGGGCCATCACCACACAGGTCAGCACGGCAATCACCGCTGCCGGGATCCCGGCCAGGACGGCCGCCGGATGCTGCCACCAGGCAGCGGCCTGGATCATTGCCGAGGCCAGGGTGATGATTCCGGGAATGCCGATGAGTGAGCCGAGGGCCAGGCCCAGGATCATCTGGCGCATGGGAATTGCGAAGGTGACGAACCGTGCCGGGTCCAGTGTCATGTCCACGCCGGTGGCCACCACGGGAACCACCGCCCAGCCAAGTACCGCGGCCGAGCCGCCCAGTATCACCAGGGTGCGGGCCAGCTCCGGGTCGTTGAACGTAAGGAAAAACAGCCCGGCCAGCATCAGGCCGAGAATGCCCAGGCCGTAAAGGGCGCCGAAGGCGATTCCAACAATCTGCCAGGGGCTGCGCTTCAACGAGTTGCGCAGCAGGATAAGTTTCAGTTTTAGGAGGTGCGCAACCATGAGAGTCCCTCCGAGGTGGTGCGCCCGCCCACCAGTTCAACGAATTTCTCTTCGAGGCTGACGCCGCCGCGTACCTCGTCAACGGTTCCTGCTGCCAGCACGTTGCCGGCGGCCACCACGGCCACGTGGTCACACATGCGCTGCACCAGGTCCATCACGTGACTGGAGACAATGACGGTGCCGCCGGAGGAGACGTAGCCGGCAAGGATGTCGCGGATATTGGCTGCAGATACTGGGTCCACCGCTTCGAACGGCTCATCCAGGACCAGCAGGCGCGGAGCGTGGATCAGTGCCGAGGCGAGTGCGATCTTCTTGGTCATGCCGGCGGAGTAGTCCACCACCAGCGTGCCTGCGTCATCAGCGAGGTCCAGCGCGCGCAGGAGGTCAGTTGTCCGCTCCGCGACGGTCTCGCGGTCCATGCCGCGCAGCAGTCCCGAATAGGTGACCAGCTGCTCGCCGGTCAGCCGGTCGAAAAGCCGGACCCCGTCCGGAAGCACACCCATCAGCCGTTTGGCCTCCAGGGGTTTCGCCCAGACATCCACTCCGTGCACCCAGACCTGTCCGTAGTCCGGGCGCATCAGGCCGGTGGCCATGGACAGGGCCGTGGTCTTGCCTGCCCCATTGGGCCCGACCAGGCCGTAGAAGGACCCTGCCGGCACATCCAGGTTGATGCCGTTGACGGCGATCTTGGCTCCGAAGCGCTTGGCCAGGCCGCGGATAGCCAGGGCCGGTGCTGCCGTTGCGTTCTGCGGTACTCCACCGGGCACGGCGGCAGGATCAGGTGTTTGGCTCATACTAAGAATCTAGCAACCAGCGCCCTGCCCTGACCTCCGCCTTACGAACGAAATCCGTAACAATGCAGTCCCCGCCGCTCCTCCGCGCGGACTGGAAACTCCTAGAACAGTGCCCGGGCCAGGGCGGAACGGGCCTTGGCCACCCGGGGGTCGGACGGCCCGGTGATCTCGAACAGGTCCAGCAGGCGCAGTCGCACCCGTTCGCGGTCGTCCCCCGCGGTGCGGGAAATCAGCTTGATGAGCCGGTTAAAGGCGTCTTCCACGTGGCCGCCGGAGACGTCCAGGTCAGCCACCGCCAGCTGGGCATCGACGTCGTCCGGGTTTTCGGCGGCAGCAGTGCGCAGCGCCTCCGCATCCGCGTCCTTCAGCCGCTGCATCAGTTCCACCTGGGCCAGGCCCGCCTTGGCCTCAGCATCGGCGGGCTGCTCGGCGAGGGCCTTGCGGTACGCCGCCGCGGCGCCGTCGTAGTCCCCTGCCACGATCGCGTCGTACGCCTCCTGGTGAAGCGGGGGAAGCGGCGCTTCCTCCTGCGCTGCAGCGCCTGCGTCACCCAGTGAGCCGTTGACGCCGTTGGCCTCGGCCACCTGCATCAGTTCGGTGATCAGGGCGCGGATCTGCTCGGCCGGTACCGGGCGGTCCAGCAGGGGCACCGGCTGCCCCTTAATTACTGCAGCGACCGTTGGCACTGCAACAGCCTGGAACGCCTGGGCAATCTGCGGGTGCGCGTCGACGTCGACGTTGGCCAGCAGCAGCCGTCCCTGCCGTCCGGCGGCTTCTTCCTCCAGCACAGCCGTGACCTCGGCTGACTCAGGGCTGCGCGGGGAGTAAAGGTTCACAATCACCGGCACGGTTGCCGAGAGCTGAACCACCTGCGGGAAGGTCTGTTCGGAAACTTCCACCACGTAGGAGGAGACGCCTTCGCCCTGCCCGCCTGCCGCGGCGGGCGGCGGAGCGCTGGCGCGGTTCTTGAGGGCGGAAAGGTCCACCGCTCCCCGAAGATTCATGGACGGCGCGGGCGCAGGGCGGTGGTTCGGTGTGCTCATGGCTTCAACCCTAATACGGGTACCGCGCTCCCGGGCAAGTGTGCGCGGACAGCACAGCGGCGCCGCAGGCATCTGGTGCCGCGGCGCCGCTGGGTACTTCGTTGTCCGGGGTTACTTGAGCGTGGCGGAGAGCAGTTCCTGTGCCGCACCGATGACCTCGGCCTGGCCGGAGCCTGAAGCCGGGGGAACGTAGATCATCACGGCTTCGCCGTACGTCACGTCAATGCCGGCCTCAGTGTTCTTCTCACCGGTCAGCGTCTCGTAAATCGTTCCCTCAAGGTTGATCGAGTCGCCGGCTTCACGCGGGACGCTTGAATAGTTGTGGGACATATAGCCAAAGACGATTGCGCCGCCGTCGGCAGTCCGCAGCGCCCGGGTGTCCGAAGGCACCGGGGTGTGCTTGAAGGTGATGGTCGCGAACTCGTTGTCCGGGTTCGCGCTGACCTCGGCCTGGAAGGTGGTCACGGCTTCGGCGAAGCTGTTGGGCGCGAACGTCTCCTTGTTGCCGCCGTCCGGGTTGGTCAGTGCATCGGCAAGGGCGTCCACCGCGGCCTGCGGAGCCAGTTTCAGGCCCTCGGCGGAGTCTGCCGCAACTGCCTCCACGCCGCTGCCTCCGGCCGGAGGCTGCGGGAAGGTGGTTCCGGGCAGCATCTGGATCGCGGAGACCAGCTTGTAGTTCTCCCGCGCGGAGGCCTGCACCAGCACCAGAGCCTGCGGAACGGTGTTGTCCTCACCCTGGGTGACGGCCACGACGGTGCGCGGGAAACCGGTTCCCGTCGAGACGAGGTCAGTAAGCAAAGGTGAAGCTGCGACGGCGGCGGGAGCCTCCGTGTCCGGAACCTTGGCGGCCGCAGCGTAGTTTGCTTCACGCAGGGCCAGTGCGGTGGATGAGGTGCGTTCCTTCAGCAGGGAGGCGTCCTTGGCGGCGTCGGCCTTCTGGACGGTTCCGGCAACCGAGCTCAGGATCCGGGACAGCTGGCCGTCCAGCACTACGGGGTAGTTCTCCTCGGGAGCACTCGTTTCAGCAGCGGTGGCAGCACCGGGCGCGAGGCTCAGCGCCAGGCCGCCGGCAAGGGCTGCGGCAGTGAAACCGGCGGCCGTGCGCTTGGCCGTATTCGAGGACGACGGCGCAGCGCCGGCATCCTGGCCGCGGCGGGCAACAATCCGCTGGGCGGCGGTGTCGGATTCACGTGCGGCACGCCGGCTGCCCGGGGACGGCGGCGCCGTCTTCGATCCGCGGGAGATGAATCCCAGGGCGAGGCCGAGGACAGCTGCCAGGGCGCCGGCAATGATCAGCGGAAACGCCAGCGGCGTTCCTTCGTCATTCGGCCAGCTCAGCGTGATCTCCGTGGGTGCAGGTGCGGTTCCGTCCGATGCGACCAGAACTGACCACTCCCCTGCCGCGGGCTTGGTCCAGGTGTAGGACAGTTCCCCGTCCGCAGTCTCTTCGCTGACCCAAAGATCTGAGCCGGCCGGGCTGGGCACGGTGGCCTCGCCCTCGGTGGTGTCAGCGGTGAGGGAATCCTCTTCACCGGCACCGATCCGGGTCACGGCTGCTCCGTCCACCCAGGCCTCAACATCCGCTGAACGTCCGACTGCCAGGAAGACGCCGTCCTCGGAGCGCACGGTGATCTCAGCGCCGTCCGGGCGGGAGGCCAGCAGATCTGCCTCAAGCACGGCCACGGGCGCTGCGCCGCTGCCCTGCGGTGCCTCGGCTGTTACGGTCTGGGGCGGAGCCCAGAGCGTGCGCTGGCCAATCCCGACGAGCATCATCAGGATTCCCAGCACTATCAGCGGAACTGCAATTTTGTTTCGCACAGCTTACCTATCGTTGGTCACGGTCCTCCGCGCGCCTGTAGGCAGCGGGAACGGGACGTGATGCCCCTATGGTCATCCTCTTGGCGGGTTGCTTTATAACCCTATGGTAACGAAAGGCTCCGGAAGAGCACATTTGGGCATCCCGGGGGCGGCAGTGTTCTCAGTCGAGCACCAGCCGCGGGCCTGCCGCGGTGCTGCATCCAAGGGAGGGGTTCGACTGATAATCTGACGCGGCGAGGAACACCCCGCACAGCAGTACGGGCACCGAGGGAGAGCAGATGCCGATGAGTGAAGACAGGGATGTTCCCGTCGACGAGCCGCTCCCGGCCCCGGGAGGTGAGCCCACGTCCCGCCCCGGCCGGCCGGGCTCCGGTGCCGGTCGCCTGCGGCAGCTGATGTCGCACATCCCAGGAGCCCGCCCGCGCCCCCGCTTCGACTTCCCGCCCGAGGACCAGGCACCGGAACCGCTGCCCGCGCCCGAGGTGGACCCTGACACCAAGCTGTCCGATGAACGACGGCGGTTCGGCGGCTCCCCGGGACCGCTGGGCGCAGCCGGCGGGCCGGAAACGCATCCCATCCGCTTCGGCTTTATGTTTACAGTGGGTGTTGGCTTCGCGCTGCTGCTGTTCTTCATCATCACCAACGTCGGTGAGCTGCTGGTCTGGATCGGCGCGGCCCTGTTTATTGCCCTGGGGCTTGATCCGGTGGTCCGCTGGCTCAGCGCACGCGGTGTCCCGCGGCCTGCCGGCATTGCAATCACCGTGCTGGTGCTCGCCGGTGCCGTCACGGGGTTCTTCGCCACGCTGATCCCGACGATCGTCAGCCAGACCACGGAAATAGTCAATAATGCCCCCGGCTACATTGACCGCTTCCTTTCCTCGGACTTCTTCGTCACGATCGAAGAGCAGTTCAAGGTCCGCGAACGCATCGACGAGGAAGTTCAGAAGTTCTTCTCCAACACCGATGCAGTAGGCGGCATCTTCGGCGGGGTACTCAGCGTCGGATCGGTGATTGCCAACGGCCTTTTCGGAGCGCTGATCATCCTGGTGCTCACGCTCTACTTCCTGGCCTCGCTGCCCTCAATGAAGAAGTGGGCCTACCGGTTGGCCCCGCGAAGCCGGCGCAGGCGCGTGGAAGCACTCTCCGAGGAAATCACCGGCAGCGTTGGCAACTACGTGATCGGCCAGGGTTTCGTTGCCCTGCTGGACGCGCTGTACGCATTCATCATCATGACCATTACCGGGGTGCCGTTCTCGATCCTGCTGGCATTCCTCGTGGCGCTCCTGGCCTTCATCCCGCTGGTCGGCCCGCCGATTGCCCTGGTGCTCGTGTCCCTTGTAGCCCTGACCTCCAGCTGGCAGACCGCCGTGGTCTTCGCCATCCTCTATATGGCGTATCTGCAGTTCGAGGCGTATTTCGTCTCGCCGCGCGTAATGCAGCGGGCCGTTGCAGTTCCCGGTGCCGTTGCGGTCATCGCCGTAATCGCCGGCGGAAGCCTCCTGGGCGTTCTGGGCGCCCTGATTGCCATTCCGACGGCGGCAGCCGTGCTGCTGCTGATGAAGGAAGTGGTCATCGCCCGGCAGGACAGGCTTTAGCTAGCGGCGGGTTACGGATCCCGGCCGGGTGCGCCAGCAGCGGGCGTGCCAGTGCCGGCGGTCCTCCACCGCCGTCTGCCGGCCGAACAGGGAGTCCTCCTGCCACACCACCAGGTGTTCAACGCCGGGAGGAATAACCTGCCCGCAGCCAGGGCAGCGGTAGTCCTTGGCAGCATTGCGGGCCGTGATCCTGCGCACCGACCATTCGCCGTCGGACGCCGACTCGCGCTGCGGAAGACCGGCGCGGGAACGCTCCAGGTCGATCTCCGAAACCGGCGCCGCCCACTTGCGGCGCGCGTTGCGCCCGGCAGCGGTGCTGGAGGCCGGAAGCTGCCGGCGGGGACGGTTGGAGCGGGGCATAAAACCATCTTGCCGCAGCCGAACCGGTAAAGTGCAACTGTGCGTTTAGTGATAGCCCGCTGCTCCGTTGACTACGTCGGCCGCCTCCGTGCCCATTTGCCCCTGGCGACCCGCCTCCTGATGGTGAAGGCAGACGGTTCCGTCCTGATCCATTCCGACGGCGGATCCTACAAGCCGCTGAACTGGATGAGTCCGCCTGCGACCCTGCGGATCACCGAGCCGGGCGAGGACGACGCCGAGGCAGGCGTGGTTGAGGTGTGGAACGTCCAGAGCGCCAAGACCGATGACAAGCTGGTCATCAGCGTCTACGAGCACATCTCCGACGTGGCCCATGAGCTGGGCACTGATCCCGGACTCATCAAGGACGGGGTGGAAGCAGACCTGCAGCGCCTGCTGGCGGAGCAGATCACCAAGCTCGGCGAGGGCTATACGCTTATCCGCCGGGAATACATGACCGCAATTGGGCCGGTGGACATCCTCGCCCGGGACGCCGACGGCGGGACCGTGGCCGTGGAACTCAAGCGCCGCGGAGACATTGACGGCGTCGAGCAGCTCACCCGCTATCTGGAGCTGCTGAACCGCGATCCCCTGCTGGCACCGGTCCGCGGAGTGTTCGCCGCCCAGCAGATCAAGCCGCAGGCAAGGGTTCTTGCAGCGGACCGCGGCATTGATTGCCTAACCCTGGACTACGACGAAATGCGCGGCGTTGACGACGTCGAGTCACGCCTGTTCTAAGCCGTTAAGTCCCGCTTCGCCATGCCGTTTATGGCCGCAAAACAAGGGCCAAAAAATCTCCAAAAGTTTTTCTTCGAATCCGTTGACGGCTCTTTAGTGGTATGTAACGCTATAACCAGTCTTTGTGTAGGTGTTTTTCATGCTCGCAAGACGGTTGCGAGCGTGAAGCTCCTGTAGGAACTGCCGGTTGGCAGGGAACCTGGACTTCCCGCTGCAGTAACAACCACAGGCACGAGGTGTGCCGGTAAGTTCCAGCAATAAAGGAGACAGGCAAATGGCACAGGGAACCGTCAAATGGTTTAACGCGGAAAAGGGCTTTGGCTTCATTACCCCGGATGATTCCGACGGAGACGTATTCGTCCACTACTCGGAAATCCAGTCCAACGGGTTCAAGACCCTGGATGAGAACCAGCGCGTTCAGTTCGAGATCGGCCAGGGCGCCAAGGGCCCCCAGGCCACCGGCGTAACCGCCCTCTAGTTCTTGGCACCAGTAAAAGCGGGGACCAGCCGGTCCCCGCTTTTACTGTTTTCGGTGGCTTTTGGAACCCTGCTTAGCTGCGGCGGCGCAGCACGTTTGCGCCCAGCCCACGCAGGGACTCCATGAACCTTTCGTAGCCGCGGTCTATGTGGTCCACTCCCCGCACCTCGGTGGTTCCCTCTGCTGCGAGGCCGGCTATCACCAGTGCAGCACCGGCACGGATATCGTTTGCTTCCACGGGAGCCCCGGAGAGCCGGGATACGCCCTGGATCAGGGCATGATGCCCGTCCAGGCGGACCACTGCCCCCAGGCGGGCAAGTTCGGAGGTGAAGCCCCACCGGGCTTCGAAGACATTCTCCGTGACCATTCCCGATCCGGTGGAGACCGCATTCAGCGCCACGACAAAAGGCTGCAGGTCCGTGGGGAACCCGGGATAGGGCAGGGTGGAGACGTTGATCGGTTCGGGACGCGAGGGTCCCTTGACGGTAAACCCGTCCTGACTCGTTTCCACCACGCAGCCGGCCTGCGCCAGTTTGTCCAGCACCACCGTCAGCGCCCGGGGATCGGCGTTGCGCACCTCAATGTTTCCGCCGGTGATCGCGGCTGCGAACGCCCAGGTTCCGGCCACGATGCGGTCCGGTACAACCCGGTGGGTCACCGGTGAGAGCTTCTCGACGCCCTCGATCACCAGGGTGTTGGTTCCGACGCCGCTGATTTTTGCCCCCATCGAAGACAGCATCCGGGCAATGTCGGTGATCTCGGGTTCCCGGGCCGCGTTGTCGATGACGGTGGTGCCGTGTGCCAGGGTGGCGGCCATCATGATGTTCTCGGTGGCGCCGACGGACGGGAAGTCCAGGATGTGCCTGGCACCGTGCAGTCCCTGGGGCACGGAGGCGATCAGGTAGCCGTGGTCGATGGAGATGGAGGTTCCCATGGCTTCGAGGCCTGAGCGGTGCATGTCCAGCCCGCGCGAGCCGATGGCGTCTCCGCCGGGAAGCGCAACCTCGGCCCGCCGGCAGCGGGCCACCAGCGGACCAAGCACGGAAATTGAGGCCCGCATGGCGCGGACCAGGTCGTAATCAGCCTGATGGCCGGGAACCGCAGGCACGTCGATCCGCACTTCGGCGGCATCGGCGTCGTAATCCACTGTGCAGCCCAGCCGGCGCAGCAGCTCGGCCATAATCCAGACGTCCTGGATGTTGGGCACGTTGGTGATGGTGGAACGTCCCTGCGCCAGCAGGGTGGCTGCCATGAGCTTCAGTACCGAGTTCTTGGCCCCCGGGACGGTCACCGAGCCGTTGAGCGTGGAGGGGCCGGTGACAACAATGACGTCTTCCATCCCTCCATACTAGGGGCCGCCGCCACGTGCCGGATGCCGCAGGGCGGATACGCGCAAAGGCGCAGGGAAGATTCCCTGCGCCTTTGCGCGTACTTAGTCCCGGGCGTCAGCGCCAGGTGCCGATGCCTATCACCGGCCCGGCTTCCAGCCAGGAAGACAAGCCCGTGTAGACGTCGTACTTCATCGCCATGTGCAGCTCGCGTCCCTCGTACTCGAAGGTCACTACCAGCGCTCCAGGCTGAATACGGGCGCGCTCAGCCTCTGTCGGCTGGCGCCACCCTTTCAGCTCCAGGGAGCTGCGCAGGAACCGGTACGGCGGCCGCGGGCTGAGAGAGAACAAACGGAGCCATTCCAGATGGGTGTCCGTATAACGACAAACCCCCATCCGCCACCCGCCGGGCGGGAAGCAGATGGAGGCGTCGAAGGTACCCAGGGTGCGCCGCAGCTGTGTGCGGCGCACCCAGAAAAGCGCCGTTGCAAGTGCAAGCAGGCCAAAGAAGGCCGCCAGCGCAATGAACACGTAGGTACTGTCCATTGGGAAGGGTCAGCGGGTCCCAGCGTTGGCTGCGTCGTTCAGCTGGGCATTGTCCGCGACGATGACCACACGGTTGGAGTCGACGGAGAAGAATCCGCCGTCGACACCAACGGTGATGCGGCTGCCGGACACCGGTTCGATGGCCAGCTCGCCCTCGGCCAGGATTGCCAGCACCGGCGCGTGGCCGGGAAGGATCCCGATTTCACCGTCTGCAGTGCGTGCCTTGACCATCTTTGCCGGGCCGGACCACACAAAGTGGTCGGCCGCGACAATCTCGACTTCGAGTTCAGCAGTGTCAGCCATGGGGCTTACTTCCCGGTCTGCTCTTGGATCTTCGCCCACTGACGCTCAACATCGTCCATGCCGCCAACGTTGAAGAAGGCCTGCTCGGCAATGTGGTCCACGTCGCCGTCGCAGATGGCCTTGAAGCCTTCGATGGTGTCCTTGACGGACACGGTCGAGCCTTCGACGCCGGTGAACTGCTTGGCGGTGTAGGTGTTCTGCGACAGGAACTGCTGGATGCGGCGTGCACGGGCGACGACGATCTTGTCTTCTTCGCCCAGTTCGTCAATGCCGAGGATGGCAATGATGTCCTGCAGTTCCTTGTTCTTCTGCAGGATCTGCTTGACGCGGACAGCCGTGTCGTAGTGCTCCTGGCCAACGTACTGCGGGTCGAGGATACGCGAGGTTGAAGTCAGCGGATCCACGGCCGGGTACAGGCCACGGGATGCGATTTCACGGGAAAGTTCCGTGGTGGCATCCAGGTGCGCGAAGGTGGTGGCCGGAGCCGGGTCGGTGTAGTCATCAGCCGGGACGTAGATGGCCTGCATCGAGGTGATGGAGTGGCCCTTGGTCGAGGTGATGCGCTCCTGCAGCAGACCCATCTCGTCAGCCAGGTTGGGCTGGTAGCCCACGGCGGAAGGCATGCGGCCCAGCAGGGTCGACACCTCGGAACCGGCCTGGGTGAAGCGGAAGATGTTGTCGATGAAGAGCAGCACGTCCTGGTTCTGGACATCGCGGAAGTACTCCGCCATGGTCAGGCCGGACAGTGCAACGCGCAGACGCGTTCCCGGCGGCTCATCCATCTGGCCGAATACAAGGGCGGTGTCCTTCAGGACGCCTGCCTCTTCCATTTCAACCCAGAGGTCGTTACCTTCACGGGTACGCTCGCCAACACCGGCGAACACGGAGGTTCCGCCGAAGTTACGGGCAACACGGGTGATCATTTCCTGGATCAGAACGGTCTTGCCAACGCCGGCGCCGCCGAACAGGCCGATCTTTCCACCCTTGATGTACGGGGTGAGAAGGTCGATGACCTTGATGCCGGTTTCCAGCATCTCGGTGGAGCCCTCAAGGTCCGCGAAGTTCGGGGCCTTGCGGTGGATCGGCCAGCGCTCGTTGATTTCCAGCTGGTCTTCCGGAACGTCCAGCGGCTCACCGAGCACGTTGAAGATGTGGCCCTTGACGCCGTCACCCACGGGAACGGAGATCGGAGCACCGGTGTCCACCACGGCTGCGCCGCGGACCAGGCCGTCGGTAGCCTGCAGGGAGATGGCGCGCACGAGGTTGTCGCCCAGGTGCTGGGAGGTCTCGAACGTGATGGTCTTGGTCTCACCGTTGAGCGTCAGCTCGGTGGTGAGGGCGTTGTAGATGGTGGGGATTGCGTCAGCCGGGAATTCGACGTCGACAACCGGGCCAATGACACGGGCGATACGGCCTGTGGCGCCCGGGGCTACGGAGGTTGCTCCGTGCTCGGCAGTTTGGGCAGTCATCTCTCTCACTTCACTCAGTTAGATGGCGTGTGGACTAAGTATTTTCTGGTGGATCTCTTCGATAAGCGGGCTAGGAAGCGCTGAGCGCGTCCGCACCTGCCACGATCTCGGAGAGTTCCTGGGTGATTTCAGCCTGACGGGCGTTATTGCGAAGTCGCGTGTACTTCTTAATAAGGTCGGAGGCGTTGTCCCCTGCGGACTTCATGGCGCGCTGGCGTGCTGCGAGCTCGGAAGCGGCGGCCTGGAGCATTGCTGCAAAAATGCGCGACTCGATGTAGCGCGGCAGCAGGGCATCAAGTACCTGTTCCGGTTCGGGCTCGTACTCGTAGAGGGGCAGGATGTCCGATTCGGACGGTGCTTCCTCTTCGACTACTTCCAGCGGCAGCAGGCGGATAACCGCAGGTTCCTGGACAACCATGGACTTGAAGCGCGTGAACACGATGTGGATTTCGTCCACGCCGCCGTCTTCGTAGGCCGTATTGAAGTCATCGAGGAGTGTCTTGCCGATTTCACGGGCGGTCTCGAACTCGGGGGCATCAGTACCACCGGTCCACACGCGCTCGAAGGGGCGGTCACGGAAATCGTAGAACGCCTGGGCCTTGCGGCCCACGAGGTACGTCTTGACCTCTTTGCCCTCTTCACGCAGCAATTCGTTAAGCGATTCGCTCTGCTTCAGGACGCCGGCGGAGTACGATCCGGCAAGACCGCGGTCGGAAGTCATGATGACCACTGCCGCCCGGCGGATCTGCTCCGGCTCGGTGGTCAGCGGGTGATCGATTTCCGACTGGGACGCCACAGCAGAAACGGCACGGGTGATCGCATTGGAATAAGGCAGCGCCGCGGCAACGCGGGTGCGGGCCTTTCCAATGCGAGAGGCAGCAATCAGCTCCATCGCCTTGAAGATCTTCTGCATCGACGTAGTCGAGGCGATCTTCTGGCGGTAGACCCGAATTTGGGCTCCCATACTTTTCCTTTCGGTTCCTAGCGTTTGAACTAGGGGCTAAGGCAATGGCCAGGGTTCCGCGGCCGGTTCTCACCCGCCGCGGAACTCTAAGCCGCTAGCGCTTCTGCTTGACGATCTTTTCCTGGTCGACTGCATCCTCGTCCAGAGCCGATGCCTCTTCGTGGCCGGCAGCAACCATGCGGTTGTCACCTTCGCCGAAGAAACCCTGCTTGAAGTTGGTGATGAGGGTCTTGAGTTCATCCACCGTGGAGTCTTCGAGCTTGTTGGTCTCGGCCAGAACGGTCATGACCTTCGAAGAGTGGCGGACGTGGTCAAGGAACTCGGATTCGAAGCGGCGAACATCTTCCACCGGAACGTCGTCGAGGAAGCCGTTCGTACCGGCCCAGATGGAGACAACCTGGTCTTCAACGGGGTACGGTGCGTACTGGCCCTGCTTGAGCAGTTCCATCAGGCGTGCACCGCGGGTCAGCTGCTGGCGTGAAGCCGCATCCAGGTCCGAGGCGAACATGGCGAATGCCTGCATGTCGCGGTACTGGGCCAGTTCCAGCTTCAAAGTACCGGAGACCTTCTTCATGGCCTTCTGCTGTGCAGCACCGCCAACGCGGGACACGGAGATGCCGACGTCCACTGCGGGGCGCTGGTTGGCGTTGAAGAGGTCCGACTGAAGGAAGATCTGGCCGTCGGTGATGGAGATGACGTTGGTCGGGATGTAAGCCGACACGTCGTTCGCCTTGGTTTCGATGATCGGCAGGCCGGTCATCGAGCCTGCGCCGAGCTCGTCGGAGAGCTTTGCGCAACGCTCCAGCAGGCGGGAGTGCAGGTAGAAGACGTCGCCCGGGTAGGCTTCGCGTCCCGGCGGGCGGCGCAGCAGCAGCGACACGGCACGGTAGGCTTCAGCCTGCTTCGAGAGATCATCAAAGATGATCAGGACGTGCTTGCCGCCGTACATCCAGTGCTGGCCAATGGCCGAGCCGGCGTACGGTGCCAGGTACTTGAAGCCTGCGGGGTCAGATGCCGGGGAGGCCACGATGGTGGTGTACTCCATGGCGCCTGCGTCTTCGAGGGTCCGCTTGATCTCGGCGATCGTGGAAGCCTTCTGGCCGATGGCCACGTAGATGCAGCGCACCTGCTTCTCGGCGTCGCCCGAGGCCCAGTTGGCCTTCTGGTTCAGGATGGTGTCGACGGCGATTGCCGTCTTGCCGGTCTTGCGGTCACCAATGATCAGCTGGCGCTGGCCGCGGCCGATCGGGATCATCGCGTCGATGGCCTTCAGGCCGGTCTGAAGCGGCTCGTGAACCGACTTACGCTGGGTAACGCCCGGTGCCTGGAGTTCCAGTGCACGGCGTGCCTCAGCCTGGATCGGACCCATGTCATCCATGGGCTCGCCCAGGGGGTCGACGACGCGGCCCAGGAAGGCATCCCCAACGGGGACGGACAGGACTTCACCGGTGCGGTGAACTTCCTGGCCTTCTTCGATGCCGGCAAAGTCGCCGAGGACAACGACACCGATTTCACGGGTGTCGAGGTTCTGGGCCAGGCCCAGCGTGCCGTCCTCAAACCGAAGCAGCTCGTTCGCCATCACGGAGGGCAGGCCCTCCACACGGGCAATGCCGTCGCTGGCGGTGGTTACGCGGCCAACTTCAACGCGCTCTGCGTTTCCGGGTTCGTAGGACGCCGCAAATTCATTCAACGCATTACGGACGTCGTCGGCGTTGATGGTCAATTCGGCCATCTGCAGTCCCTGCTCTCCTATGTTGTGATCATCGCTTCGTGCCGATGACCTTCGATTGGTTCTCAAATGTTTCTCATGGCCCGGTAAAGCCACGAAGGTGGCTAAACCGCGAGCTTCCGGCGCAGTTCCGACAACCGTGTTACCACGGTGGAATCGACGACTTCATCGCCCACCGTGACCCGGATACCACCGACGATCGAGGGATCAACAGTGGCGTTGATCTTCAGCTCGCGGCCGTACAGTGCGTTCAAGGACGCCTGCAGCCGGGCGCGCTGCTCCTCGGTCAGGGGCCGGCTGGTCCGCACTTCGGCGATCCACCGCTGCTGCCGTCCGGCAACCAGTTCAAGGAACCGGGTTACCAGGGCGGTCGGGCGGAGTCCGCGCGGAGCGGTGACAGCCTGACGGATCAGGACCTTGGCAGCGTCAGAGCTGCCAGGTACCAGTTTCTCTGCCAGCTCTGCCCGTGCCTGCAGGGTTGCCTGCGGGTTGGACAGTGCTCGCTGCACCTCATGGCTGGACGCCACGGTCTCGTTGAAACGGAAGAGGTCTCCCTCAAGTTCCTCAAGGCCGGCAGCGCCGGGACCCTTGTTTTCCGCGACCGCGGAGACAACCGTTGCAGCCAGGGTTTCCAGAGCATCCCCGAGGTCGCGCGGTGTGCGCCACCGGGATTCAACCAAAGAAGCAACAATCTGCTCGGCGTCGGCCGAAACCTTGCCGCCAACCAGTTTGGAGACCAGGGCTGCCTTCTCATGGCCGTCACGAGCCGGATCAGTCAGGGCCCGCAGCAGGCCGGTCTGGCCGTCCAGGAGGCCCAGGATTCCAAAGAGTTCCTCGGCAAGGCCAAGGGTCGCGTTGGGAAGGCGTGCTTCCAACTGACCCTGGGCCGCTGCCAGTGACTCGCTCGATATACCTGCCATTACTGAACCGCACCTGCGTTCTGCGAGGTTTCCAGCTCATCCAGGAAACGGTCCACCACGCGGGCGGAGCGTGCGTCGTCGGCGAGGGACTCGCCAACGATCTTGCTTGCCAGCTCGGTGGCCAGGGATCCGACCTCGGCGCGGAGCGAGACAACTGCTGCCTGGCGCTCTGCTTCGATGGTCACCTGGGACTGTTCCATGATGCGCGCCGATTCGGCAGCAGCCTTTGCCTTCAGGTCGGCGAGAATCTGAGCGCCTTCAGCGCGCGCTTCCTCACGGATCCGGTTGGCTTCGGTGCGTGCGTCAATCAGCTGCTGCTTGTACTCGTCGAGGGCAGCGCTGGCTTCAGCCTGTGCTGCCTCGGCCTTGGCAAGTCCGCCTTCGATGGCCTCGGTACGTTCTGCATACGTCTTCTCGAACATCGGGACGACGAACTTGACGACGATGAACATCAGCACGGCGAAGCCAAGCAGTGTTACCAGGATCTCCCAGATGTTTGGGATCAGAGGATTAGCGCCTTCAGCGGCGGCGAGGATTACTGCCTCGTTCATTTCTCATCCGTCCTATCTACTTGGTGTGGGAAATACGCGCTGACGTTAGAGGACGAACGCGAAAACCAGACCAAGGATGGCGAGGGCTTCGGTCAGGGCCAGGCCCAGGAAGGCGATCGGCTGCAGCACGCGCTGTGCTTCGGGCTGGCGTGCAACACCGTTGATGTAAGCGGCGAAGACGAGGCCCACACCAATTGCACCGCCGATTGCGGAGAGACCGTAGCCGACGAGGTTGATGTTGCCTTGGATTTCACCAGTCATTGTGGTTCGTTCCTTTCAAGATGCCCGGAGGCAGGTTGTTTGGTTCAAGGGGTTCCCCCGAGGGGGAGGTTTTAGTGCTCCGCGGCTGCGACTGAGCCTTGGATGTAGATCGCAGTGAGCAGGGTGAAGACGTACGCCTGCAGGCACTGGATCAAAACTTCGAACAGGAACATTCCGACGCCGCCAACCAGGGTCAGCGCACCGAGCGGCTTCAGCAGGCCTTCGGCCTCCAGCAGCAGGAATTCGGTGCCCGAGGCAGCCAACATGATGATCAGGTGACCGGAGAGCATGGTGGCAAAGAGTCGGAGGCTGTGAGTGATCGGGCGGACCAGGAAGGTCGAGATGATTTCGATCAGGACAACCAGCGGAAGGATCGCTGCGGGAACACCGGAAGGAACAGTGGCGTACTTGAAGTACTTGATGCCGTGCTTCTTGATGCCCAGGATGATCCAGGTGAAGTACACGATGGCGGCAAGGGCGTACGCCGTGCCTACGTGTGAAGTCGTGGGCAGCTGTGCCAGCGGGATGCTGCCCCACAGGTTGTTGATCAGAATGAAGAAGAAGAGCGAGAACAGCAGCGGGATAAACGGACGGAAGTCCTTTTCACCGATGATGTCGCGTCCGATCGAGTTGCGGACCAGGTTGTAGCTGAACTCGCCCAGGAACTGCAGCCGGCCCGGAACAAGCTGCCGCTTCCGTGCGGCAGCAATAAAGAACCAGCTGATCAGGGCAACGGACAGGAGGATAAGCAGCATCTGCTTTCCAAAGCCCTCGCCGTACTCGGCGCCCCAGGGAAGGATCTCAGGGAGGTGCATTTCATCGAGGGTTGGTGCAACAAACCCCTCTTCATTGGCGGCGGGAAGCGCAAGCGCGATCAACGCGTTTCCTCTCTGCTTTGTCCATCGTTGGGCATTTCATTGGCGGGGGCATGTGGCATGCATCCGTTTACTAAGTTGTGTGACATTGCTTCGTCTAACCCTCATCCGGCCGTTCTCCGCCCGCGGGCGGTTTTGGCTTAGTGGAAGTGAGCCCGTGGGCGGCGGCTACGTAAAATCCGCTCAGCCCGCCCAGGGCGATACCTGCAAAAAGAATCCAGCGGGTCCCCAGAAGACTGTCCAGCCCCCACCCTATCAAACCAAGGGCAATGATTCCGGACAGGACATATTGGAGGATTGCGCGGCGCTTGCTCAGCGGTGCTTCAAAGGCTGCTGGAACCTGGCCGGCCGCATTCTTCTTTGATTTGGCTGCCACCTCAGGCTCCTTTCACTTCATTGTCCGCACCTGCGGGCGCATCGGAAAAAATCAGCTGGCGGGTACGCGAAAACGCACGGATTTCCGCGACCTGCCAAATCACCACGGTGCCAAGGGCAGCGAAGGCGAACCATGGACGTTCAAGCCATTCGGGAACTCCCACGCTCCAGAGGGCCACCGCGAAGCCGACGACTTTGACGGCATAAGTCACAGCGAACATGCCAATGGCTCCGGAGGGGTTCCTGCGGCCCATGATGTGGCCTACAAGAAGGCTGATGCCGAAGAAGAGCGCAATGAGCGCCCAGCCGGCCACAACACTGGCTGCTCCGCTGATGCCCGGACCCAGCAGTGCTCCCCCGGCAGCGGCGGCTGCGGGCACGGCTGTCCACAGCAGGGAAGTCTTGAGAATACGAAGCCACGGTCCATCCGTGGGCCCGGAAGCACTGATCCGCTTAGCGCGTGCGCCGTCGGCTTGGCTCATGGCTGCAGGATCATCCTTGTGCTGTGGGGGAAAGATAGTGCGGACGCGGCTTTTTTGCGTCGCAACGCTTGAATTCTACAGTACATAGAACTGCACCGTGACATCGGCGTCCAAGCATGACAGCGAAACATATTCCGGTTCAGGCATCAGGTACGGGTGCTGTGCCGCAGGCGGGCAACGATCCGGGGCGAGGTGAGGTACAGTGCGGCCACTGCCGCCACGAACAGGGTGCCCGCGGCCGTGGCGCCCCATCCCGAGCCTCCCGTTATTAGCCCGGTACCGCCAACCAGCAGGGTTGCCGCGGTGACCACAGAGGCTGACTGCAGGTGGGAAAGGCCGGCGTCCGTAAGGCGCTGGTAGACGTGCTGGCGGTGCGCGGCGTACCAGCGTTCCCCCCGCCAGATCCGGCGCACCAGGGTAGTGAAGGAGTCCAGCAGGTAGATCAGGATCGGGAACAGCAGGTACTCTACGTAGACCCCGGCCAGGAAGGCGGCAACCGCAGTGCCCGCGATCGCGGCCCCCAGAAGGTAGCTGCCGACGTCGCCCATAAAGACCGAGCCCCGGCCCAGGTTCCAAGGCAGGAAGGCAGCGAACGCAGCCGCAATCACGGTTCCCGCTGCGATCATCCAAACCTGGTCGGAGAACACCCCGGCAACCGCATACAGGACACCGACAGCAAGTCCGTGCAGGCCGGAGATGCCGTTGACCCCGTCCATGAAGTTGGCGACGTTGATGTAGCCTGCAATGACCAGTGTTCCCACCGGAACCCACCAGAAGCTCTGGCCCAGTGTCGCCGCCAGCGCCGTCGTTCCGGCCGCTCCGATCGCCAGCTGCAGGCCAAAGCGGACCTTCACGGAGAGCCCGCGGAAATCCTCCACCCAGCCCAGCAGCGACGCCGCGGCGATGATGCCGATCAGCAGCAGCACCAGCGAACGGTCCACCGCAACATAGCCGGTTGCCAGGGAGGTGCCCAGGCCCAGCAGCAGACCGGCGGCAATGGTGGCACCCACGCCGCGGATGACGGTCTTGGTATGGGAGGAACGCTCGTTGGGAATATCCACAACGCCCAGCCGGCGCAGCAGCGGAACAAACGCGAACGGCAGCAGCAGGCTGGCCAGGAATGCCACCGCCGCCGAGGCTGCAAGCGCCATCAGCCGGTCCGCCGCTCGCTCTGCCCGGCAGAGGGGCTGTTGTCCTGGATGTCAGCCAGGCGCAGCGCGGCTGTGTCCGGCAGGGGGAACAGCGCCGCGGCGGCACCGCCGGCAGGTTCTGCGGCTGCGGAGGCATCGAATCCGCAGCGGCGCAGCCAGTCCTCGGTGTCGAGTTCCTCAGGATCCAGCACGGCTACGGAGGTGTGGGAAATCTTCGGGTGGAGCGGACGCGAATCATCCTCGCCGGTGCCAACCAGGATCTCGTGGAGCTTCTCGCCCTTGCGCAGGCCGGTGAAGACAATCTCGATGTCCTTCCCGGACATCGCGATCATCCGCTGGGCAACGTCGAGGATCTTGACCGGCTCTCCCATGTCCAGGATGAGCACCTCTCCCCCGCGGCCAATCGCACCGGCCTGGATCACCAGCTGGCAGGCCTCGGGGATGGTCATAAAGAAGCGGGTCACCTCCGGGTCGGTGACCGTTACCGGACCGCCCTGGCGGATCTGCTCGGTGAAGAGCGGAAGCATGGACCCGCGGCTGCCGATGACGTTGCCGAAGCGCACCGAGACAAAACGGCGTCCGCTGCGTCCGGCCATCCAGGCGGTGAGCTTTTCCGCTACGCGCTTGGAGTGGCCCAGGACGGTGGTGGGGTTTGCCGCCTTGTCCGTGGAGATGTTCACGAAGTGGCTGACGCCCGCCTTCTGCGCCGAGCGGAGCACGTTCGCGGTGCCCAGCACGTTGGTCTTCCAGGCTTCCAGCGGGTACTGCTCCAGCAGCGAAACGTGCTTGAGCGCAGCGGCATGGAAAACGACGTCGGGCTGGCGCTGGGCGAAGATCTCATCCAGTGCCCGGGCGTCGCGGATGTCTGCCAGGACGGTGTCCCTGCCGTTGAGCAGGCCCTGTCCCGTGATTGAAAGCTGCGTCAGCTGCAGCCCCGTCTCATCCCGGTCCACCATGATCAGTTCGCTGGGCTCAAACGCGGTGATCTGCCGGCAGAGCTCGGAGCCGATGGACCCGCCTGCGCCGGTAACCAGCACCTTCTTCCCGGTGAGGTAGCCGGCCACTTCGTCCACGTGGATGTCCACCGGACGGCGGCCGATGAGGTCTTCAACCGCCACTTCGCGGAAGTCCGTGAGCCCGGCGCCGGAACCCTTGGCCAGCATGTCACGCAGCGGCGGAAGCACCATCACCCGCAGGTCCAGTCCTTCGGCACGGTCCGTCACCTCCCGGACCTGGGCGGCGTCGACGTCGGCGATTGCGATGATCAGCACTTTGGCCCGGGTGCGCTGGGCAACCTCGGGCAGGTCCGCGAGCCGGCCCATTACAGGGACAGTGCCAAGGCGCAGGTGCTTCTTGGCAGGATCATCGTCGATCAGGCCAACAGGGAAGTACGGGGAATCCGGATCGTTCATCATCCGGGTCACCAGGGAGTTGCCCAGGAACCCGGCACCGTAGATCAGTGTCCGCTGGGCTTCGTCGCCGGGGCGCACCTTGCTCTCAACGTACATCCGCTTCATGTACCGGATGGCTGCCATGAAGAGGCAGGCGAACGGGAAGGCCAGCACGCCCGTGCTTCTGGGGATGTCGATCGCGAGGCCAAAGAGTGCGCTGACCAGGACCAGGATGGCGGAGACCACTATGGTGACCACGGCCAGCAGGCGCATCTCGTGGAAACTTCCGAAGCTGTACCGTCCGCGGTAGAGCGCAAAGGAATAGCCCACCGCGAGCTGTGTCACCACTGCCACGCCGCAGAACGCTGCCAGGCCAGCCACGTTGATCTCATCAACGGAAAGCTCGTAGCGCAGGATCAGTGCCAGGACAATGGCCACCACCCAGGCCAGAGAGTCCAGCACGTATTGGGACCAGAGCCAGAGAGCCGGCTTCTCGTCCCTGGCCGGGGTGGTTCTGTCCCTGCTTGAATCGTTCATAGTCCTCAGCGGGCCTGCGCCCGGTTCGTGTCTAGGTTGTAAGCGGTCCTGCCGTGCCGCAGGCACGGCAGAGGGTCCAATCCGGTGTAATAGACTGAATTCTATTCAGCATACTAACTGCACCCCCCTGAACGTCCGGTAATGAGAGCGTATCGGGGCGGTGCCCTGAAAGGACCGTCTTGCCGGAATCAGTGGCCGTGGCCGCGGTGACCTTCGACCGCCCCGATGACGTCAAGACCCTCCTGGGAGCCCTGGCCGCACAGTCTGCACCCATCTCTTCGGTGGCGCTGGTGGACTCCGGCAAAAGCCCGGTCCAGAACATCGCGGAGTCTTCTGCGGCGAACGTCACGTATGTGCGCTCGGAGACAAACCTCGGCGGTGCCGGCGGTTTCTCCCTTGCCATCCTCACCGCTATGGCTTCCGGTGCGGACTGGATCTGGATCATGGATGACGACGCCCACCCGGAGGACACGGGCTGCCTGCAGGCACTGCTCGACGCCGCCAACGAACGCGGCCTGGACGTCATCCTCCCGCTGGTTGTGGCCCCCGGCAAACCGGACACGCTCTCCTTCCATTTCCGCGTGGACGGCCGCCTGACCCACAACCGCGCCGAGGTTGCCAAGGCAGGGTTCCTGCCCGGCGTCGGACACTTCTTCAACGGCGCACTGATCCGCCGTGACGTTTTCTTCCGGGTGGGCCTGCCGGATCTGCGCCTCTTCATCCGCGGAGACGAAACGGACTTCATGATCCGGCTGCGCCGCGCCGGCATCCCGTTCGGCACGCTGACCTCGGTGGCGCTGAGCCACCCGGCGGCCTGGTCCGAGGTCCAGGAGATCCTGGGCGGGCGCCTCCACGTGCTGGTTCCGGACACGGAGTTCAAGCGCTTCTACTTCTACCGCAACCGCGGCCACCTCACCTGGAAATACAAGCGCCTGCGCTCCCTCGCTGCGGACGCGGCCGGCTATCCAATCCACTTCGCCCGGACCCGGGACCTGCGCGGGTTCCGGGCCTGGCTGCGCGCCTACGCCGGCGGCTTCCGCGGCAATATGTTCGGTCCCCCGTCGGACCAGGGTTTCTAGCATGTCCGGGACGGCGGCGGGGATCGAGGGCCTGGCACTGGTCATTGTGACCTTCAACAGGTCCGGCTACCTGCGCGGCCTGCTGGAGTCCGTAGCCGCCCTGGACCCGGCGCCGGACCGGGTGGTTGTGGTGAACAACGCCAGCACCGATGACACAGCGGACTACCTGGACGGGCTGGCCGGCACATTCCCCGTGCCGCTGACAGTCTGCACGCTCACCGAAAACACCGGAGGTTCCGGCGGGTTCGCCGCCGGCATCAACGCCGCGCTTCGGCTGGATGCGCAGTGGCTCTGGCTTATGGACGACGACGTCGTGGCCCTCCCGGGCGCGCTGGCTTCGCTGGGTAAGTGGACCGGAGAGTATGACTGCATCCACGGGCGCCGGTTCGATGAATCCGGACGGCCCTTCTTCTGGCAGCACCGGTTCATTCCGGTGCTGGGCGTGCACGTTCCGGTCCGCGGCAACGTCTTCCGCGACACTCCGGTGTTCGATACCAATGTCGGGTGCTTCGAGGGGATGCTCATCAGCGCCGAAGCTGTGCGCAGTATCGGCCTGCCCGACCCCCGGTTCTTTATCAACGGCGATGACGAGATCTACGGCTGGCTCGCTTCACTGAATCACCGGGTGGCCTACGTCAACGACTTCGTCCTCCAGAAGGTCCGCCCGCAGAAACAGATCGACCTTGGTATCCGGCACCTGAATGACTCCAGCGACCTCAGCCGGTTCTGCGCCATGCGCAACCGCGGCCACACCGCCGGCTACCTGCGTGCCCACGGACTCTTTAACCGCGCCGGCTTCGCAGCGGGAACAGCCCTGACCGCGGCCAAGGAACTGCTCCGACTGGCTGCCGTCGAGCACCGGCTCAGCGGCGCCGGCAGCCTCTGGCGCGGCTGGCGCGAATCACGCACCATCCTCAAGGACCCCGCCTGGCAGCCCATGCCGCCCCTGACCAACGCACCGGCGGGCGCTGACCCGGCAGCCGGACACCCCGCACCCTCCCCTGAGTAGGACCTCCAGAACTTGACCAGCAGTACATTCTCCAGCAATGCCTCCGATCCCGTCTGGGCTGTCCTGGGCGCCAGCGGCTTCATCGGCAGCTCCCTGCAGGCTGCCCTGACCCGCTCCGGCATCACGGTGCGTTACGTGAAAGCGCCCCGGCTCAGTGCACAGTCCGAGGATGCCTCCGGCATCCTCACCGAAGCAGCGGAGCTTACGGACATCCGCCAGGACCTTGCCGGTGAACTGGCAGGCGCCGACGTCGTTATCAACGCAGCCGGCCTGGCCACCCCCACCGGCGCGGACTCCCCTGAACTGCGCGGTGCCAACGCCCTGCTGCCGGTACTGATCGCAGACGCGGCGGACGCAGCAGGAGCCCGGCGCTTCCTGCACCTGAGCAGCGCGGCAGTTCAGGGCCACCGGCCGGTGCTGGATGAGAGCGCGGAGGCTGAACCGTTCTCCGCCTACTCGCGCTCCAAGGCCCTTGGGGAGGCGGCGCTGGCCGGGCGCCGGCCAGGGAAGTGCCCGGTTACGTGTCTGCGTGCAACCTCAGTGCAGGGCACAGCACGCCAGACCACGGCGTCCCTGGTCCGCATCGCTTCCACTCCCCTGTCCTCCGTGGCAGGCCGCGGGGATTCGCCCAGCGTGGTCAGCTCAGTGGATGCCCTGTGCGCCTTTGTGCTGGCGGCCGGACGTTACCCCGGAGAGGTTCCGCCTGTCATCCTGCAGCCGTGGGAACGGGCGAGTGTGGCCTCGGTCCTGCTCGCCGCCGGCGGCCGGAAACCCGTGCAGCTGCCGGTATGGCTCTGCCGTGCCGGGCTGAAGGCGGGTTATCTGGTGTCCGGGCTGCTCGGGGAACGGCTGCACGGCACACTGCGACGCGTTGAAATGATGTGGTTCGGCCAGCGGCAGGAACCAGGCTGGGCCGAAGCCACCGGCAACGTGCCCGAGCCGCGCGTCGAGCAGGTTCTCCGCGCGGCCCGGCAGCAGCGCTAGGACTGCCCGGGAGTTCCGGCAGCGGGCTCCGAGGCTTCGCCGGTGATCTCTTCGGCGGCGGCAGTGCCTGCATCGGGTGTCTGTGGGCCAGCGGCATTCTCGGCAGGAGTATCCGCCGTGTCCGGTTCCTCGCCCAGGCCCAGGACCGTGGGCACCACGGCCCGCAGCTGCGCCAGGCTGAGAGCGCCGTCGCGCACTACCCGCAGCGGGAAGTCCGTGGCATCCACGATGGTGGACGGAATTCCCTCGCTGCCTTCGGACGGACGCGGGCCAGCCTCCAGATAGACCTCCACCGATTCGGCCAGCTGCGCCTGTGCCTGGGCTGCGGTCTGCGCCGCGGGCTGTCCCGTGCGGTTGGCGGAGGAAACGGCCATCGGCCCGGTCAGGGCCAGCAGGTCCAGGGCAATCTCGTCGTCGGGCATCCGCAGCGCCACGGTTCCCCTGGTATCACCCAGGTCCCAGGTCAGCGACGGCTGGGCATGGAAAATCAGGGTGAGCCCGCCGGGCCAGAATGCCTCGGCCAGGGCACGCGCTTCAGGCGATACATCCACTGCCAGTCCGTCCATCGTCTGCAGCCGCGGTACCAGCACGGGCGGCGGCATGGACCGTCCCCGTCCCTTGGCGGCAAGGAGGGTGGCTACTGCCTGGGGAGAGAATGCATCGGCGCCGATCCCGTACACGGTGTCGGTGGGCAGCACAATGCACTGCCGGTTGGCGATGGCCTGCTGCGCGGCAGCCAGTCCGGCGCTGCGGGCATCGGTATCTGAGCAGTCAAAACTGGTGGTCACGGGGATTATTCTTTCACGTCAGTGGATGTGGGCTGCGGCTGCGGACCTAACCGCGGACGTCGCCCGGGGGCGGTCGTTCAGGTCCAGATGGGAGGAGACGTCCTGCCAGGCGGGATCGGCTGCCAGCCGTTCGGCAATCGTGCCCGCCTGGACCTCGGCATGTTCCATCACAAAGAAACCTCCGGGACGCAGCAGCCGCGCTGCGCTGCGGGCGGCCGCGGCGGGAAGCTCCATACCGTCCTCTCCCCCGCCGTACAGCGCCATGGCCGGATCGTGTTCCGCGGCCTCCGGCTCATTGGGCACGGCTCCCGCGGGGATGTAGGGCGGGTTGGAGGCAACGACGTCGAACGTTCCCTCATGCCCGGCCAGGGCGGTCCGCAGATCACCTTCGAGCACCTGCACACCGAGCGGTTCAAGGTTTTTGCGCGCCCAGGCCAGGGCCAGCGGGCTGAGTTCCACCGCATAGACCTGTGATCCGGGGACTTCAGCTGCCACTGACCCGGCAATCGCACCGGACCCGGTTCCCAGGTCTGCGACCTTGGCCGGGGCCGGCACCAGAAGCGCCTTGTCAATGGCCAGCTGCGCCACGGTTTCAGTTTCCGGCCGCGGCACAAAAACCCCGGGGCCCACGGCAAGTTCCAGGCGGCGGAAGTACGCCTTCCCGGTCAGGTGCTGCAGCGGTATGCGGCGGGCGCGTTCGGCAACCAGCTCCGCGTAGCCTTCGGGCGCAGCGGCATCCGTGAAAGCCAGGGCCTTCACGCGGCCCACGCTTTCTCCCAGCAGGTGTGCTGCGAGCAGCTCGGCGTCCACCCGCGGGCTGGGCACACCGGCGGCGGCCAGTTCCGCCGCGGCGTGCCGCAGCGCCTGCTCAAGGGTCCGTGCCGGCATTGCCTTGCCTAGGCTTCGTCGCCGATGGCGTCCAGGCGGGCCTGCTCATCCATTTCAATGGCAGCCTGGACAACTGCTTCCAGGTCACCGTTCATGACGGTGTCCAGGTTGTAGGCCTTGTAGCCGGTACGGTGGTCAACAATCCGGTTTTCCGGGTAGTTGTAGGTGCGGATGCGCTCGGAGCGGTCCATGGTGCGGATCTGGGACTTGCGGATGTCCGAGTTCGCGGCGTCGATCTTCTCCTGCTCGTGTGCCAGGATGCGTGAGCGCAGCACACGCATCGCCGCTTCACGGTTCTGCAGCTGGGACTTCTCATTCTGCATGGCCACCACAATGCCGGTGGGCACGTGGGTGATGCGCACGGCGGAGTCGGTGGTGTTCACCGACTGGCCACCCGGACCGGAAGACCGGTAGACGTCGATCTTGAGATCGTTCTGGCTGATCTCGACTTCTTCAGGCTCGTCCACTTCCGGCAGCACCAGCACGCCGGCAGCGGAGGTGTGGATGCGGCCCTGGGATTCGGTGACGGGGACACGCTGCACGCGGTGCACGCCGCCTTCGTACTTCAGGCGGGCGTAGACGCCTTCAGCCGGATCATTGGAGGAACCCTTGATGGCCATGGAGACGTCCTTGTAACCGCCAAGGTCCGATTCCGTGGCGGAGATGATCTCGGTCCGCCAGCCGCGGGACTCCGCGTACCGGGTGTACATACGAAGCAGGTCACCGGCGAACAGGGCTGCTTCATCGCCGCCTTCACCGCCCTTGACCTCAATGATGACGTCCCGGCCGTCGTTGGGATCGCGGGGAATCAGCAGGCGGCGCAGCTTTTCCTGTGCGTCGGCCAGCTGGTCCTTGAGCACGGGAACCTCGGCGGCAAACTCCGGATCCTCGTCGGACATTTCCTGGGCCGCGGCGAGGTCGTCCTCCAGACCGTGCCAGGTGTTGTAGGCATCGACGATCCGGCTCAGTTCGGCGTAACGCCGGCCCAGCCGGCGGGCCAGGCCCTGGTCCGCGTGCACGGCCGGGTCGGAGAGCCGCATCTGGAGTTCGGCGTGCTCGTCCAGCAGTCCCTGTATGGACTCAAACATTGTTTTCCATTCCTTCTTCGCACCGTGGGATGCGCCTGTTGTACGCGGATCCCGCTGCTGTCTTAGCACCATTCTCGCCCCGAGCGGCACCTGGGGATAATTTGCGCTGCCGGCGTTGATGACAGGTTAACTGCCAAGCCGCCCAGGCCCCGGGCCCTCCGAAGAGGGCCGGGGCATGAGCGGCTAGGTAAGGCAGCTAATCGTTCTTGGTGCCCAGGGTGGTCTTCTGCACCTGCATCAGGAACTCAACGTTGGACTGAGTTTCCTTGATCTTGCCGGTGAGCAGTTCCAGCGCCTGCTGGGTGTCCAGGCCGGAGAGGACACGGCGCAGGCGCCACATGATCTTGACCTCTTCGGCGGAGAGGAGATTCTCTTCGCGCCGGGTACCGGAGGCGTTGACGTCCACGGCCGGGAAGATGCGCTTGTCCGCAAGGTTGCGGGAAAGACGCAGTTCCATGTTGCCGGTGCCCTTGAACTCTTCGAAGATGACCTCGTCCATCTTGGACCCGGTCTCGACGAGCGCGGTGGCCAGGATGGTCAGCGAGCCGCCGTTTTCGATGTTCCGGGCTGCACCGAAGAAACGCTTCGGCGGGTACAGCGCGGAGGAGTCCACGCCGCCGGAGAGGATACGGCCCGACGCCGGAGCGGCCAGGTTGTAGGCACGTCCCAGGCGGGTCATGGAGTCCAGCAGGACCACGACGTCGTTGCCCATTTCCACGAGGCGCTTGGCCCGCTCAATGGCGAGTTCGGCAACCGTGGTGTGGTCATCGGCCGGACGGTCGAAGGTGGAGGCAATGACCTCGCCCTTGACGGTGCGCTGCATGTCGGTGACTTCTTCGGGACGTTCGTCCACGAGGACCATCATCAGGTGCACTTCGGGGTTGTTGATGGAGATCGCGTTGGCAATCGCCTGCAGGATCAGCGTCTTGCCGGCCTTTGGCGGGGAGACGATCAGGCCGCGCTGGCCCTTGCCGATCGGAGCAACCAGGTCAATGACGCGGGGGCCGATCACCTTGGGCGAGGTCTCCAGGCGCAGGCGCTCGGAGGGGTAGAGCGGAACCAGCTTGTTGAATTCAACGCGGTCCTTGTTGTCCTCGGCCGGCTTGCCGTTGACGGAGGTCAGGCGGACCAGCGCGTTGAACTTCTGCCGCGCAGTGTTGCCCTGGTTCTCGCCTTCACGCGGGGCGCGGATGGCACCAACGACGGCGTCGCCCTTGCGCAGGTTGTACTTCTTGACCTGGGCCAGGGAAACATAGACGTCGTTCGGGCCCGGCAGGTAGCCGGAGGTGCGGACGAACGCGTAGTTCTCCAGGACATCCAGGATGCCCGCGACGGGCAGCAGGACGTCGTCTTCGGTGACCTCGACGTCGTCAACCTCGGGGTTGCGGTCGCGGTTGCGGCGGCGCTCGTTGCGGTCGCGGAACCGGTCGTTGCGGTCACCGCGGTCGTTGCGGTCGTTCCGGTTGCGGTTGCGGCGGTTGCGTCCGCTGCGGCTGTTGTCATCACCGTCGGAATCGCGGTCGCTGCGGTTGTTTTCGCGGTCATTCCGGCTGTTTTCGCGGTCATTCCGGTTTCCGTCGCGGTTGTTCTCGCGCTCGTTCCGGTTGTTCTCGCGCTCGTTCCGGTTGTTCTCGCGGTCGTTTTTCTCGTTCCGGTCATTCCGGTCGGCGCGGCTGCGGCTGCGGCCGGAGCGCTCGTTCCGGTCGTCCTCGCGGGACTCACGGGGTTCCCGGGTGGACTCGCCCTTGTCCGAGGCATCCGTGGAAGCTGACTCGGAACCGGCTTCGTCACCGGTGCTTTCGGCGTCGCTGCGGCGGTTGCGGCGGTTGCGGCCGCGCTCACGCTGGCCTTCTTCCCGGCCGTTTTCCTTTTCCGGGGCCGGTGCAGCTGCAGGGGCTTCGGCGGGAGCGGCTTCCGCAGCTTCGCTGCCGGCCGGAGTGACCACGCCGTCGCTCGCTGCACGGCGGTTGCGGTTGCGGGTGCGGGACGGACGCTCAGCGGCCTTCTCGCCTTCAGCAGGGGCCTCGGCCGGTGCGGCGGCAGCCGGTGCGGCTTCCTTCGGCTCGGCTACGGCCTTGTCCGCCTGCGGAGCCTCGGCCTTGGAGCCGCGGACCGGACGGTCTGCAGCGGCACGGTCTGCCACTGCTCCGCCGCGCTGGTGGTTCGAGATGGCGGTAACCAGGTCACCCTTGCGCATGCGGGACCCGCCGGTGATGCCCAGCTGGCCAGCCAGTGCCTGCAGCTGTGCAAGCTTCAGGCCGGCAAGTCCGGAGCTCTTGGAATTCGATTCACCGTTGGAACCGGCGGATGCTGATGAGTCCACACCTGCAGTCAGGTCGGTGGTATCTGTCACGAAGGATCCTTCCCCCTCGTCGGGCGGTCCGGCGTGGGTGCCGGCCGCGTTGAATGGCCCTGGGACCGATGATCTGACATGCGGTCCAGGGTTCACCTGTTGCGGGGGATTCCCGGCAACGGTGAATCTGCTGGTGCCTTGATTGGAGAGTCCACGGGAGCTACGGCAGCTTCGCTGCCGGAAAACGCGCGGATCAGATAATCATTCGACTGACCGTTTCTTGGCAGTCTCCGGAAGGCTACACCGATGCTTGCATTTCCGCGGGTGGACTTGACCCTGCCGTCCGAATCGTTATGAAGGCTGCTTTGCTGCCAGCACCTGGGCTGGAAGCTGTGCAGAACAGTCTACGAATCCGGTCATTGGAGCGAGCCACGGTGGTCCACAGAACGGGACGACCTGCCGGTGGAAGCACAAATACGGTCACATACCGAGTTACGGGTATTTACCGTTGGTGCAGTACCACTCTAGCACCATCTCGGTCCACGCCAAGCCGCATCACACGCCAATTACCGAGAGTTTGCCCGCTGAGCCAGGCAGTGATGAAGGCTTCCGCAGCGTCGGCCTGTTCCGGGCCGGCTGCCAGTGTCATCACGGTGGGTCCGGCACCGGAGACAACGGCGGCAAACCCGGCTGAGCGCAGCGCGGCAATCAGCTCCGCGCTGGGTGCCATCGCCGGTGCGCGGTAACCCTGGTGCAGGAAATCCTCGGTCCCTTCGCGCAGCAGCGACGGGTCCGAGGTCAGCGCCTGCATCAGCAGCGCCGCCCGCCCGGAGTTCGCGGCGGCGTCGCGGTGCGGAACCATGGCCGGCAGCAGCCCGCGGGCACTCTCGGTTGAAAGTTCAGTTGCGGGAACGGCAGCCACCGGAATGATGTCCGGGTGCACTTCCGCCCGGACAGAGCGGAACACGCCCTCCTGTTCCCAAGAGACGGCCAGCGCTCCGGCAAGGGCCGGAGCCACATTGTCCGGATGGCCTTCCAGCGCCGAACAGGCGTGGAGCAGTCCTGCCGCGTCCAGGCGTGCAGCTTCGGGAAGCAAAGCGTTGCCGGCCAGCACGCCGGAGACAATCGCGGAGGCCGAGGACCCTAGCCCGCGGCCGTGCGGAATGATGTTCTCGCAGTCCAGTTCAAGTCCGCGCACGGTGTATCCGGCACCGCGGACGGTGTCCATGATGGTCCGCGCCACCAGATGGGTTCCATCAGTGGGCAGCACCGCTTCGCCCTCACCGCGCACGCGCACCCGGATCTCTTCCGAGTCCGTGGTGCGCACGCGCACGGTGTCGTACAGGGAGACGGCCAGGCCCAGGGAATCAAAGCCCGGCCCCAGGTTGGCGCTGGTCGCCGGAACCCGGACGCTCAGGTCCTGCCCGGCAGCTACCAGCGCGCCCGGAGCCTGCTCCGTTTTCTGGATTTCCACCTGCATGCCCGGCTAGCGGGCTTCAGCGGGGGCGGAATCTTCCAGCCCCAGGGCAGCGGCGACGCTGACGACGTCGAAGTCCACCTTGGTGGGTTCAACATCGGACCCGTCTGCGGTGCGAAGGGCCCACTGCGGGTCCTTCAGGCCGTGGCCGGTGACAGTGATGACGATCTTCTTGCCGTTGGGGGCCTCCCCCGCAGCATGCTTCTTCAGCAGGCCTGCCACACCGGCTGCGGAAGCCGGTTCCACGAAAACGCCCTCACGGGAGGAAAGCCAGCGGTGCGCTTCGAGGATCTCCGTGTCCGAAACGGCTTCAATGAGCCCGCCGGATTCATCGCGGGCGGCAATTGCCTGGTCCCAGGACGCCGGGTTGCCGATGCGGATGGCGGTGGCAATGGTGTCCGGATCCGTGACCGGGTGGCCCTTGACCAGCGGGGATGCGCCTTCGGCCTGGAAACCCCACATAACCGGCGTCTTGGTGGCAACCGGTGCCAGCTCAGTGCCGGCCTGGTTGGTCCACGACTGTGCGTACTCCTGGTAGCCGCGCCAGTATGCAGTGATGTTGCCGGCGTTGCCGACCGGGAGCAGGTGGTAATCGGGGGCATCGCCCAGGTAGTCCACAACCTCGAAGGAAGCGGTCTTCTGGCCTTCGATGCGGGCCGGGTTCACTGAGTTGACCAGGAATACCGGGTAGGCCTCAGCCAGCTTGCGGGCCACTTCCAGGCAGTTGTCGAAGTTGCCGTTAACCTGCAGCAGCTGGGCGCCGTGGGCAATTGCCTGGCTGAGCTTGCCCATGGAGATTTTGCCGTCCGGCACCAGCACGGCACAGGTGAGTCCGGCCTGGGTGGCGTAGGCAGCGGCTGAAGCGCTGGTGTTGCCGGTGGAGGCGCAGACTACAGCCTTCGCTCCGGCTTCCACTGCGGCGGTGATGGCCATGGTCATGCCGCGGTCCTTGAACGAACCGGTTGGGTTCATTCCTTCGACCTTGAGGTAGACCTCGTTACCGGTCAGCTCGGAGAGTGCCTTTGCATGAACGAGCGGGGTGCCGCCCTCACCGAGGGTAATGACTTCGGTGTTCTCGGTTACCGGCAGACGGTCGGCATATTCGCGGATAACGCCGCGCCATTGATGAGCCAAGGTTCTAGACCCCTTCTACCCGCAGGACGGATGTAACTGAATTGATGACGTCCAGGCCCTTGATGGCCTCGACGGTGGCCGCCAGTGCAGCCTCGGGCGCCCGGTGGGTGACAAAGCGCAGTTCGGCGCTGGCGCCGGCTGCATCGGTGTGGCTCTTTTGGCGCATGGTCTCAATGGAGACGCCGTTCTCGGCGAAGACGCGTGCGACGGCGGAGAGGACACCGGGTGCGTCGGCAACGTCCAGGCCGATGCTGTAGCTCGTGCTGACCTTATCCATCGGCAGGGCGGGGACGTGGCCGGAGGCAGCTTCCACGCCCATGTGTCCGCCCAGTACCAGGCGGCGGGCAACGGTGACGACGTCGCCCATCACGGCTGAGGCAGTTGGCGTGCCGCCGGCGCCCTGGCCGTAGAACATGAGCTCACCGGCGTTCTCAGCCTCAACGAAGACGGCGTTGAACGCGCCGTGTACGGCGGCCAGCGGGTGCGTGCGCGGCAGCAGTGTGGGGTGGACCCGGACGCTGACGCCCTCGGCGCCGTCGGACTCCAGCTTTTCGGCGATGGCCAGCAGCTTGATCACGAACCCTGCGTCCTTGGCGGCGGCAATGTCTGCTGCCGTAACGGACGTGATGCCCTCGCAGGACACATTGGCCATTTCGAAGGTGGTGTGGAAGGCGAGCGAGGCCAGGATGGCGCCCTTGGCCGCGGCGTCGTGCCCTTCAACGTCTGCCGTCGGGTCCGCTTCGGCGTAACCGAGCCGCTGGGCTTCGGCAAGGGCATCGGCGAACTGCGCGCCGGTGGAATCCATGGCGTCGAGGATGTAGTTGGTGGTGCCGTTGACGATACCCAGCACCCGGGTGATCCGGTCGCCGGAGAGGCTGTCACGGATCGGTCCGAGGATCGGGATGGCACCGGCAACCGCGGCTTCGTAGGCCAGGCGGACACCGGCGGCGTCCGCCTTTTCGTACAGCGCGGCGCCGTCGGCAGCCAGCAGCGCCTTGTTGCCGGTGACCACGGAGGCGCCGTGGCCAATGGCGTGCAGGATCAGCGTGCGGGCCGGTTCCAGGCCGCCCATGAGCTCAATGACAATGTCAGCAGACTCAACCAGGGCCTCGGCGTCCGTGGTGAACAGGTCGCGCGGCAGCTCAACGTCGCGGGGTGCGTCGGGATTGCGTACGGCAATTCCAGCCAGTTCGAGTTTCGCACCGGTGCGGGCCGTGAGGTCAGCGGCGTCGTTCAGGAGGATCCGGGCTACCTGGGATCCCACGTTGCCGCAGCCCAGCAGGGCCACCTTGAGTGTCTTCATTGCTTTGCGTTCTCCAATACCGGTCATGAAACGTCCCGCGCCAGCAGGTCTTCTTCGGTTTCGCCGCGGATAATCAGCCGCGCAGCGCCGTCCCGGACAGCCACGACGGGCGGACGGGCAATGTAGTTGTAGTTGCTCGACAGCGCCCAGCAGTAGGCGCCGGTGCCGGGAACGGCCACCAGATCTCCGTGGTCAACGTCCGAGGGCAGATAAACATCCCTCACCACTATGTCCCCGCTCTCACAGTGTTTGCCAACCACGCGCGACATAACCGCGTCATGTTCGGAGCTGCGTGAGGCCAGGACCGCGGAATAGTCTGCGTCGTAGAGCACCGGGCGGGCGTTGTCGCTCATGCCGCCGTCAACCGAAACGTAGCGGCGTTCCGCCGTGCCGCCGTCGGCGGTGTCCACGCGCACCGTCTTGATGGTGCCGGCGCGGTACAGGGTAAAGGTGGTTGGCCCCACGATGGCGCGTCCGGGTTCGATCGAGATGCGCGGGACGGCAAGGCCCAGCTCCGCGCAGGTGCCGGAGACGACGGCAGCCATTGCCTTGGCGATCTCCGCGGCCGGGCGCGGAGTGTCGGCCTCGGTGTAGGCAATCCCGTAGCCGCCGCCCAGGTCCAGTTCCGGCAGCTCGACTCCGTGCTGCGCCTTGACCTCGGCCAGGAAACCGAGCAGGCGGCGGGCCGCTTCCTCGAATCCTGCCGGGTCGAAAATCTGCGAGCCGATGTGGCTGTGCAGGCCCAGGAGCCGGATGCCCGGATTCTGCAGGGCCGCGGCAACGGCGTCCGCAGCCGGGGAGATGCCGGTTTCCAGATCAGCGGCCATGGAGAGGCCAAACTTCTGGTCTTCATGCGCCGTAGCAATGAACTCGTGGGTGTGGGCATGGACGCCGGGAGTCAGGCGCAGCATGACGTTTGCCTGTACCCCGCGCTGCTGGGCCAGGGCACCCAGCCGGTGGAGTTCGGGCAGGGAGTCCACCACAATGCGGCCCAGTTCCATGTCCAGCGCCCGGTTCAGTTCGGCGTCGGACTTGTTGTTGCCGTGCAGGCCCAGGTCCGCCCCGGGAATACCCGCACGGGCCGCCACGGCCAGCTCGCCGCCGGAACAGGTGTCCAGGCGCAGCCCTTCCGAGGCCACCCAGCGGGCAATTTCGGTGCAGAGGAAGGCCTTGCCGGCGTAGTAGACGTCCACTCCTCCGCAGGCGCCCGCGAACGCGGCGTCGAAGGAGTCCTTGAAGTCGCGGGCCCGGGCACGGAAATCGGCTTCGGAGACCACGAACAGCGGAGTACCGAATTCAGCGGCGAGTGCGGAGACCGGAATGCCGGAAATCTCCAGTTCACCGTCCCCGCTGCGCTGCACGTCCTGGGCCCACATGCCGGGCCGGAGCGCGTTGGGATCATCGGGGAAGCTGAGCCACTGCGGAGCCAGCAGGGAAACACTCATGAATTCTTACATCCGTTCCGGTGCGGAGACGCCCAGCAGGTCCAGTCCGTTGGCCAGGACCTGGCGTGCGGCAGTGTTCAGCCACAGGCGCGTGCGGTTTACGTCAGTGATCTCTTCGCCGTTCTGCGGGGCGATGCGGCAGGCGTCGTACCAGCGGTGATAGGTGCCGGCGATGACCTCCAGGTGCCGGGCCACGCGGTGCGGCTCGCGGAAGGTGCTGGCCTGCGCCACCACACCGGGGTACTGGCCCAGGGCGGCCAGCAGCGCGCTTTCGGTCGGGTGGGACAGCAGCGCGGCGTCGAACGCGGAGTCATCCACACCGGCGGCTTCGGCGTTGCGTGCCAGGGCGTAGGTCCGGGCGTGGGCGTACTGGACGTAGAACACCGGGTTCTCGTTGCTGCGCTTGGTCAGCAGGTCCAGGTCAATGTCAATGTTCGAGTCCGCGGAGAAGCGGGCCAGGGTGTAGCGGGCGGCGTCCACGCCGACGGCGTCAACCAGGTCTTCGAGCGTGACCACTGTTCCGGCACGCTTGGACATGCGGACCGGCTTGCCGTCCTTTACCAGGTTCACCATCTGGCCGATCAGCACCTCGACGCATTCCGGGTCATGGCCCAGGGCCGCTGCTGCAGCCTTCAGCCGTGCCACGTAGCCGTGATGGTCGGCACCGAGCATGTAGATGTTCAGATCGAACCCGCGCTCGCGCTTGTTCTGGATGTAGGCGATGTCACCGGCAATGTAGGCGGCGTTGCCGTCCGACTTGATGACCACGCGGTCCTTGTCGTCGCCGAACTCGGTGGAGTTCAGCCACCAGGCGCCGTCCTTCTCGTACAGGTTCTTGGAGCCCTTGAGCTTCTCGAGCAGCATTTCGACCTGCCCGTTCTCATGCAGGGAGTCTTCGTGGAAGTACACATCGAAGTCCACGCCGAAGTTGTGCAGGGATTCCTTGATGTCACCGAACATCAGGTCCACGCCGACAGCGCGGAAGCGCTCCTGCGCCTCGGCCTCGGAAAGTTCCAGGATGTTCGGCTCAACAGCAAGCACGCGGGAGGCGATGTCCTCGATGTAGGCGCCGGCGTAGCCGTCTTCCGGTGCCGGCTCCCCCTTGGCCGAAGCCAGCAGGGAACGGGCAAAGCGGTCGATCTGCGCGCCGTGGTCATTGAAGTAGTACTCTCGGGTGACTTCCGCTCCCTGGGATTCGAAGACCCGGGCCAGGGCATCGCCGACGGCGGCCCAGCGGGTTCCGCCCAGGTGGATCGGACCGGTGGGGTTGGCGGAAACAAACTCGAGGTTGATCCGGGTTCCGGAAAGCGCATCGGAGCGGCCGTAGGCGGGGCCTGCTTCAACGATCGCCTTGGCCAGCTCACCGGCGGCACCGGCGTCGAGCGTGATGTTCAGGAAACCGGGACCTGCAATGTCCACCTTGGCGACGCCGTCGATCTGCTCCAGCCGTGCGGACAGGATTTCGGCGAACTGGCGGGGGTTCATGCCGGCCTGCTTCGAGAGCTGCAGGGCAATGTTGGTGGCCCAGTCACCGTGGTCCCGGTTCCTCGGCCGCTCCACGCGGACCTCGGAGGGAAGCTCGATGCTGAATTCACCCGCATCGATGGCGTCTTTGAGGCAGGCAGTTACGGCAGAGGAAAGTTCTTCAGGAGTCACCGGTTAAGCATAGCGGGGCAGCACACCCGGACCTTATTCCCGCCGTTTGCGTCCTTTTTAGCAGGCTCCCGGCAGTCCTTGGCGGCCATTGTGGCCTGGGGCACAGTGGGGCACCGGAAGGCGTCCGCCAGCGTTGATGGGTTGTAATTAGTTAGGGAACTTCCGCCTGCAATGAAGGAGCATCCGTGAATTCCAAGAAACCGCTGCTGGCCGCCGCCGCCGGGCTGACCCTCCTGGGCGCCGCCGGGTGCGGATCCGCCGGAACCGCTCAGGACACCGCCGTCGACGAGTCTTCCGGCGCACCTGCCAGCAGTGCCCCTGCGGGAAGCCGAGACTTCCAGGACGGCGAGTACACGGCGTCTGGCACGTATATTCCGCCGTCCAACACCAAGGAAGAGGTCACGGTCTCCCTGGCCCTGGAGGACGGCGTGGTCACGGACCTGGAGGTCTCCACCTCGGGGAACCACCCGACGTCCAAGCGTTACCAGGCAGAGTTCACGAACGGGATCCAACAGGAAGTTCTCGGGAAACCGATCGATGAGGTGAAGGTGGACAAGGTCGCTTCCTCCTCGCTGACGAGCTCCGGCTTCAACAAGGCACTGGACGCCATCATGAACGAGGCCGCCGGCTAGCGGCTGCGATGGAGTCCTGGAGTTTCGAAGCGATCGGCACCCGGTGGGAAATCAATACCGGGGAACCGCTCGACGGCGGGACCCGCGCCGCAGTGTCCGCGCTGGTTGACGAGTATGACCAGGCGCTCTCACGTTTCCGGTCCGACTCTGCGCTGTCCCGGCTCGCGCGCGCCGCCGGCTCCATGCCGCTGCCCGGCTACACCGCCGGACTGTTCTCGCTTTTCGATTCGCTTGACCGTTTGACCGGCGGGCGGATGAATCCCCTGGTGGGCGGCTCGCTGGAACAACTCGGCTACGGGCCCGGCTACCGTCTGATCCCCGAGGGACCAGCCGTGGCGGCACCCCGGTGGCGGGAGGCAGCACGGTGGGAGACCGCCGCATCCGGGGATGTCCTGCTTCACCTGGACCGGCCGGCAACCGTGGACGTCGGCGCCGCGGGGAAAGGCCAGCTGGTGGACCTCGTCTGGGAGCTGATCACCGGTCGCGGCTATGCTTCGGTTGTGGTTGACGGCGGTTCCGATATGCGGCATTCCGGTCCAGACAGCCTGCGGGTCGGGCTGGAGCATCCGTTCGATTCGAACCTGGTCATCGGCGTTGTGCAGCTTCAGGACCGCGCACTTTGCGCTTCTGCAGCGAATCGAAGGGCGTGGGGCCAGGGCCTGCACCACGTCCTGGATGCTTCGACCGGGCTGCCGGTCAATGCCGTCGCAGCGACGTGGGTCCTGGCACCGGACGCCATGACCGCAGACGGGCTGGCCACAGCACTTTTCCTTACTGACCCTTCTTCCCTCACCGCCGAGTTCGATTTCGACTACGTCCGGATGTTCTCCGACGGCAGGGCAGAATTCTCACCCGCAATAGCTGGAGTCCTTTTTTCATGACCGTATCCCTGAGCACTCCTTCCGCACGGCTGCAGCGCCTGCTTGGCAGGATGAGCATGTACCGCATGCTCGTTGTGCTGCTGCTGGCCATGGCGGCGTGGTCCTTTGTGCTCTCCTTCACCGGCGCACTGTTCTACACGCCGGCCGAACTCGCGGCAACGCTCGCCACAGCCGTGGTGTCCACGCTGATGGCCAGCAGGGTGATGGGACTGCTGTTCCGCACCTTCCCGCAGACTGACTCGTCGCTGATCACCGGGCTGCTGCTGTTCTTCCTGTTCTGGCCCACCACGGAGGGCGCCCAGCTGGGCTGGATAGCGCTGGCAGCCCTGGCCGCCACAGCCTCCAAGTACCTCCTGGTGTGGCGGAAGCGCCACATTTTCAACCCGGCGGCCGTGGGTGCCTTTGTCCTGGGGCTCACCGGCCTGACGGCCCCCGTCTGGTGGGTTGCCGCTCCGCTGATGCTGGTGGCAGTGGTGCCCGCGGCGCTGCTGGTGCTCTACCGCAGCCGGCTGCTGCCCATGGCCGCAGTATTCACGGTTGTGGCTGCCGGAATCACGGTGGTGCGGTTCGCGGCCGCCGGCGAGCCTGCCCTGGAGGGACTCACCACTGCCTTCACCTCCTATCCTGTGCTGTTCTTCGCCGGCTTTATGCTCTCCGAGCCGCTGACCCTTCCCCCGCTGCGCTGGCAGCGGCTGGCCGAAGCCGCCGTCGTTGGCCTCCTGTTCTCGGCCCCCCTCTCACTGGGACCGGTTTACATGTCCCCGGAGCTTGCCCTGCTTATTGGTAACCTGCTGGCCTTCGCCGCGGGACAGCGCGGCGGCATAGCACTGCGGCTGCGCTCGTCCCGGGAGCTGACGCCGAGCTCGCGCGAGCTGGTGTTCGAGGCCGAGCGGCCGCTGCGTTATGCCGCCGGACAGTACCTTGAGCTGAGCCTGCCGCATCCGGCCCCGGACAGCCGGGGGCTGCGCCGGATCTTCAGCCTTACCTCGGATCCGGCCGATCCCAGGACGGTGTCCGTGGCGCTGCGGGTATCCGCGCCGGGCAGCTCCTTCAAGACCAGGCTCCTTGCCCTGAAGCCGGGAGCCCGGATCTCTGCAACCTCCGTGGGCGGCGACTTCCAGCTGCCGCGCGACGCCTCGCGGAAGGTGCTGATGGTCGCCTCGGGAATCGGTATCACCCCGTTCCTGAGCCAGCTGCGCTCTCCGGACGCGGCGGGCCGCGACGTCGTGCTGGTGTACGCAGCCTCCTCCGTGGAGGAACTTGCCTTTGCCCGGGAGCTCTCGGAACTTGGGACCCGGGTGCTGGTGTGCACTCCGGCTGACCCGATGGTCCCGGGATGGACGTGGCTGGGAGCAGGCCTGCCCGACGCCGCCACGCTGGCCAAGGCGGTGCCTGACGCCGCCGAACGCGCCGCGTACGTGGCCGGGTCGCCGTCGGCTGTTGCAGCTGCCCGACGAACCCTCAAGGAAGCCGGTGTGCGCCGCGTCCATACCGATCCGTTCCTGGGGTACTGATTCCTCCAGTTCCTCTCCGTCCCCACCCACCGCTCCACCGCCCCACCCCTAACCTCCTCATCGAGATGGCAGAAACTGCCCGTTAGAACGCTGAAACGGGCAGTTTCATCCATCTCGGCGGCGGGGAAACCGTTTTGGTTTACAGGCACGCGCAAGAACCTGCTAAGCTTCTTTAGTCCCTGCAGGACATACCGGTTTTCCGGTGTCCCGCCCTCGTAGCTCAGGGGATAGAGCGGTTGCCTCCGGAGCAACAGGCCGTAGGTTCGAATCCTATCGAGGGCACCAAAGCTGCAGGGAAAAACCCCGCTGCCGTTACCGGCAGCGGGGTTTTTTGTGGCCTCTTCCGGCCGTGTCCGGGCTAGAAGCGGATCGCGTCGATCACCTTTACCCGCACTGCCACCAGTGCCGGAATCAGCCCGGCCAGCGCCCCCACTGCAGTGGCCGCGCCAAGTCCCAGCAGGGCCGCCCAGATGGGGAAGGGCGGCAGCTCGGAAATGCCGAAGGCGACCTGGCGCTGGACAGCCGGCAGTTTGGCTATGGCAATCGCCGCCATGACTCCCACCAGTCCGGCGACGAAAGTCGCCACCACGGATTCGAGCATGACCCCGAAGAAGATCCGGCCCGAGGTTGCCCCGAAGCTGCGCCGGATACCGATCTCACGCACCCGGTATTTCACCGTGACCATGGAGATGTTCAGCAGTCCCACCGCGCCCAGCAGCAGTACCAGTCCGGCAATGCCGCCCACAACCAGCTGCATTCCCCCGTAGGGATCGCCGTAGGCGGCATAATCTGCCCGGTAGACGTCAATCTGCATGGCCGGGAACTGCGCGGACAGATCCGAGGCGATTGCTGTCTGCAGCGGCTCGGCGATGTCCTCCGGCACCCACAGCTCCAGCATCGGTATGGCATTCGGATCCGGTCCGGAACCGGCCCCCACGCGGTCGTAAGCGTCGGAGAGCAGGTAGGCTGCGGGTGGTTCATCCGGCCAGAGGTTCCGCCGCACACCGGTGACCACCGCATCCAGCGGCCTCCCGTTCGCTATCTGGACCACAGGGTCCACCGCCAGGTCCGGGGAACCCAGGCGGGCATAGAACGCCTCGTTCACAATGACAGCAGGCGCCAGCCGCTGGGCATCAGTCTCGCCGAACCAGGACCCGGCAGTGAGGTTCACCCGCCGCATCACGCCGTAGTCGGCATCGACCACCGTGGTTTCCGCCTGCAGCACCCCGTCCGGGAACTGGAAGGGAACCACCGTGCGCAGGTTCAGGGACGCGTATTCCACTGAGTACCGGTCAACCACCGAGCCGTAGGCCAGGCGCAGCGGCGCTGGATCGGTGAAGTTCCCGTCCATCGGATAGGCGCTCACGGACAGGGTGGCCGGACGTCCGCTGGTGGCCTCCGCGCCCTGGGCCATCGCTTCCCGGGACATGTCCGCGAGCGCGACGACGGTGGTCAGGGACGCGACGGAAAGGGCAACACCTATGAGCGCCAGCAGGACCCGCGTCTTGTGGGTCCGCAGCTCCGCCCAGGCCTCTGCCAGGGTACCGGCAACCCCGGTGAGGCTCATGCCGCTGCCTCTGCTCCGGGACGCAGGTGTCCGCCGTCCAGCAGATAGTGGCTGTCCGCGAGGGCAGCAACATTCGGGTCATGGGTGATGGTGATGAGCGCTGCTGCGGACTCCCCCGCCACTTCTGCCAGCAGTGCCATGACGGACTGCCCGGTAGCAATATCCAATGCACCCGTAGGTTCATCGGCGAGGATGAGCTGCGGACTGCGGACCAGTGCCCGGGCAATGGCTACTCGCTGCTGCTCTCCCCCGGAGAGCCGCTGCGGCTTGTCCCGCAGACGGTTGCCCAGCCCCACCCGGTCCAGCATTTCCGCAGCCAGTCTTTCCCTCCGCCAGAACGCGCGTCCCTTCGCGTACAGCAGGGGCGTCATGACGTTTTCCAGCGCTGTGCGTTCAGCCAGGAGGTTGAACTGCTGAAAGATAAAGCCGACGGCGGCGCCGCGCAGGACAGCCCGCTGGTTGCCTCCCATGCGCTCAACCGGAAAACCGTTGAATTCGATGGTTCCGGTGATCCGGTCTCAGGTTCAGCAGGTGTGCTGCGCCGTTACCGGTTGATTCGGATGGACGCTACCAGTGTCAGAGCGCCGACGACGCCGATTGAGCCCGCGCCGCGCCAAATCCATCCCCGCGGCCGCGCCGGCCCATCACGCGGGCTGAACCGCTGTCTGGCTCGTCCGCGTCTGCTGAATCGGACCCCCGTTTAGCCGTGTCTGTTCGCTGGCTTCCCGGTTCAGCCGCGCCGGTTCGTTCGCTTCCCGATTCAGCCGCGCGCCCGGTCCGGGAGTACACATACCGATTGCCCCTTCAGGACAGCTTCTGTCCGCGTTGGAGAGTAGCTTGGGACCATGCTCGAGACCTCAGCACGGCTGCTGCATCTGCTCTCCCTGCTGCAGCTGCGCCGCGAATGGACCGGCGCAGCTTTGGCTGAACGTATGTCCGTGACCGAACGCACCGTGCGCAGGGACATCGGCAAGCTACGCAGCCTTGGCTATCCGATTTCAGCGTCCCCCGGGATTGCCGGCGGCTACCAGCTTGGCGCCGGAGCCCAGTTGCCTCCCCTCCTGCTCGACGACGAGGAAGCGCTCGCCGTCGCCCTGGGCCTGACCGCCGTGGCGTCCGGTCCGGTCTCCGGAATCGGCGAAGCCTCAGTCCGGGCCCTGGTCAAGCTGGAACAGGTTCTTCCCGGCAGGCTGCGCCCCAAGTTCTCCGCCCTGCGCCAGTCGGTAAGCGTTCTGGCCGGCCCGTCCGCGGCAGCATCAGCAGTGAACCCGGAGATCCTCACCGCGTTTTCGACGGCGATCTCGGAACGGCGTGTAACGGCATTCCGCTACCAGGCCCTGGAGTCCGCCGAGGGACGGCGGATGGTGGAGCCCTACAAGCTGGTCAGCACCGGGCGGCGCTGGTACCTGGTGGCTTGGTGCACGGAGCGCCGGGACTGGCGCACTTTCCGTGTGGACCGCTGCCAATCGGTGCCTGTGCTGCGCGAGCGCTTCCTTCCCCGTCCGCTGCCGGCGAAGGACCTCGCCGCCTACGTGCAGGCGGCCATTACCCGCAGTCCCTACCAGTACGACGTCGTTATCCGGATCGCGGCCCCGCTGGCATCCGTGGCGGAACAGGTACCCGCCGAGGTGGCCGTACTGGAAGCCGACGGCCCCGGACACACCGTGCTGCGCAGCGGGTGGGATTCACTGGACCAGCCCCTGGTCCGGATGGCGGGAATGGGCGTTGAATTCGAGATCCTGGCACCGGAAGAGATGCGGGAGCGCGCCCGGGCCGCCGCAGGACTGCTGGCCCGCGCCGCCGGCACACCTCCCCCAACCGAGGCCGCCCTGTCCGCCTCCGGCTCCAGTTCGCCATCCACGTCCGGTCCCAGCTCCCACTCAGGTTCCCTGTCCGCCTCCGGCTCAAGCTCGCCATCCACGTCCGGTCCCAGCTCCCACTCAGGTTCCCTGTCCGCCTCCGGCTCCAGTTCGCCATCCACGTCCGGTCCCAGCTCCCACTCAGGTTCCCTGTCCGCCTCCGGCTCAAGCTCCCCGTCCGGCTCCCGGCCGGCACCCGCTGTCCACCGCAAGCAGCCCCTTCCGCCCACGCACTAGACTGGTGCCAACTATGGCACTGACAATCTCCTATCCCCCGCAGCTCCCTGTCTCGGAACGCCGCGAAGACATCATGGCCGCGATTGCGGCCAACCAGGTCACCGTGATCGCCGGTGCCACCGGTTCGGGCAAGACCACCCAGATCCCCAAGATGTGCCTGGAGCTGGGCCTGGCTGACAAGGGACTGATCGGCCACACCCAGCCGCGGCGGCTGGCCGCCCGGACGGTCGCGGAACGCATCGCGGAAGAGCTCGACGTCGAGATCGGCGCCGAGGTGGGCTTCCAGGTCAGGTTCACCGGAGAAACCAGCCGCGATACCAAGGTCAAGCTCATGACCGACGGCATCCTGCTGGCAGAGATCCAGCATGACCGCAAGCTGAAGAAGTACAGCACCATCATCATCGACGAGGCTCACGAGCGCAGCCTCAACATCGACTTCATCCTTGGGTACCTGAAGCGCCTGCTGCCCGAGCGCCCGGACCTGAAGGTCATCATCACCTCCGCCACGATCGACCCCGAGCGCTTTGCGAAGCACTTTGCTGCGGCGGACGGCACCCCCGCACCCATCATCGAAGTCTCCGGACGTACTTTTCCGGTTGAGATCCGTTACCGTCCGCTGAACCAGCCCGCCCTTGGTGCAGCGGAGGACGAGGATGACGAGCTCGAGGAAGACCGCGATCCGCTGGACGCAGTCTGCGACGCCGTTGATGAGCTCTCCCGTGAGGCCCCCGGCGACATCCTCATTTTCTTCTCCGGCGAGCGGGAAATTCGCGACGCCGCCGATGCCCTGCGCGGCACTGTCACCCGCAACCCGCGCCTGGCCAACACCGAGATCCTGCCGCTCTATGCCAGGTTGTCGCTGGCAGAGCAGCACCGCGTCTTCACCCCCGGGAAGCACCGGCGGATCGTGCTGGCCACCAACGTCGCCGAAACGTCGCTGACAGTCCCGGGCATCAAGTACGTCATCGACACCGGCACCGCCCGCATCTCGCGCTACTCCCACCGCACCAAGGTGCAGCGCCTGCCGATCGAGCGCATCTCCCAGGCCTCGGCGAACCAGCGCTCCGGCCGCTGCGGCCGCGTCTCGGACGGCATCGCCATCCGCCTCTACTCCGAGGAAGATTTCGAAACCCGGCCCGAGTTCACGGACCCGGAAATCCTGCGCACCAACCTGGCCGCCGTCATCCTCCAGATGGCTGCCATGGGCGTGGCCCAGGGGCCCAGGGATGTAGCGGACTTCCCGTTTGTGCAGCCGCCGGATCCCAAGGCAGTGAACGACGGCGCACTGCTGCTCCGCGAGCTCGGTGCACTGGCCCCCAAGGGCGGGATCACCGCCGTCGGACGCAAGCTTGCCCAGCTGCCCGTGGATCCCCGGCTCGGCCGGATGATTGTGGAGGCAGGCCAGCGCGGCTGTGTGCGTGAGGTTATGGTCCTGGCGGCCGCGTTGACCATCCAGGATCCGCGTGAGCGGCCGTCCAAGGACGACCCCGCCCGTGCCCAGAAGGCCGCTGAGCTGCATAAGCGGTTCGTGGATGAGAACTCGGATTTCACCGGTTACCTGAACCTGTGGCGCTATGTGCAGGAGAAGCAGAAGGAGCTCTCTTCCTCCCAGTTCCGCAAGCTCTGCAAAA
>JBELZL010000012.1:0-78372 GCA_040274025.1 Arthrobacter sp.
TGAGGCCGTCGATGGAGACGTTGTTCAGGCCGCGGGCGCGCATCTGCGAGCTGAGCGTGGCGGTGGCGACGGATTCGAGCTTGGTCTTGAGTTCGGGGGTGAGCGTGGGCTGTTGCGGGGTGAGTCCGGCCTTCTCGGCGGAGCCCCAGGCTTCCTCGCGCTGCTTGTCATCGATCTTGGGCTGCGCGCCGAAAGGAGCCAGCGGCGTCGTGCCTTCGGTGACGGTGGTGGTCAGGCGGCCGGTGGTCTGGCCTGTGGAGGGGGAGTCAACTTCAATTTCGACGACGTCGCCCGGGACGGCCACGGAGGCGCCGGCGGGGGTGCCGGTGAGGATCATGTCCCCGGGTTCGAGGGTGAGCAGCTGGGAGAGGTCGGCGACCAGCTGCGCGAAGGGGAAGAGGAGGTCTGCGGTGGTGTCGTCCTGCGCGAGTTCGCCGTTGACCCAGGTGCGGACGCGCAGGGCTGCGGGGTCTACGGAGGCGGCGTCGAGGATGGCCGGGCCCACGGGGGTGAAGCCGTCGCCGCCCTTGGAGCGGAGGTTGGAGCCTTTGTCTGCCCAGCGGAGGTCGTACACGCCCAGGTCGTTGCTGGCGGTGACGCCGCCGACGTAGTTCCAGGCGTCTTCGACGGTGACCCGGCGGGCGGTCTTGCCGATGACCAGGGCAATTTCACCTTCGAAGCCGAGCAGTTCGCAGCCGGCGGGGCGTTCCACGGTGCCGCCGGTCAGGGCGAGGGAGGAGCTGGGCTTCAGGAAGTAGGAGGGCATCTCAGGGGTGCGTCCGCGTTCTGCTGCCCGGCTGGGGTAGTTGATGTGGACGGCGATGACCTTGCCGGCCTGTGCCAGTGTCTCCGGTGTGGCGGTGCTGCTCGTGGACATCTCACTCCTGGATCAAGTACGAAATCGTATATGATCCAGTGTGCCTTGTGGGGTGGGTCACGTCAAGGGGATGCTTCTCTCGAAAAGCAGACTGATGAGCTGTATATGCCACGGGAAACGGACTCGCGGTTCTTTGAAGATTCCCCGTCTGGAGGCAACGGGGTCTTGGTATTGACGATTATGCAGACGAAGTCTGACTGCAAGCGCGGCACTACACGTGCGGTCTTGGGTCCGCGGGCTACCCAAGAGTACAGGTAGGATCGGTTCGTGCGCGAGACTCTGGATTTCCCAAATAAGGATTTCATTCGAAAAAAATCCGAGATCCCAAGAAGGCTTTTTGCGTTCTTAGGAAATACGATCCGCAGTGGAGGCTCTAAGCAGCCTGTATCTCGAGACTCATGGAACCTTGCCCCGCTTACGCCCGAATATCTGCCCCTTGAGCACGGCCCCTATGTCGACGCGCTAGAGGCGGCCTTAAGTGATGGGCGGATATTAAACATCGCACTCTCGGGGAACTATGGGGTTGGTAAGAGCAGCATCTTGCAAGAACTGGCTCGCAGACACGATGGTCGGGTTGTTGAACTCTCATTTTCGACGCTTGCACCCGTCGACGTTCTGGATCTCGATGACTCAGTGCCCAAACAAGCGACGACGCCGACTAATCGCATACAGCAGGAGATCGTCAAGCAGCTGCTGTACCGGGAGGAGCCAGGCAGGACCCCGGGATCAAGATTTGAGCGAATAGAACGCTTCAGGTTGCTGCGTGAAATTGCTTTATCGGGAGTCGTCGGATTTGCCGTCGCACTAGTATTTCTGCTTACCACGTGGTCAAATCAGATTGTTTCGGTGTTTACGCCGGTGATTGATTTTGGTCTTTGGATCCATCTGATTATAATGCTTCTCGCTGTTGCTATTGTGCTGGCAGTACGTCGTTTGTCCTATGGGAAGATTCACGTCAAGCAGTTCACAGCAGGATCGGCGACAGTAACTCTTGATGAAAAGTCGGTCTCTTACTTCGATCAATACCTTGATGAGATCGTACACTTCTTCGAAGTGTCCAAAAAGCAAAATATCGTAATCTTCGAGGATATCGACCGATTTAATGAGGCTCATATTTTCGAGACCCTGCGATCTCTGAATGGTCTTCTAAATGCGGCACCACAGATCAGAAGCAAAATAAGGTTTATTTACGCTATCAAGGACAGTATTTTCGATCGTGCGCTCCTCCAGGAACAAGGTCGAAAACTCGAACAAGACATGCTCGGAACCAGGAACGCTGCTGACGCGGAGATAGTCCGCGCGAACCGCACAAAATTCTTCGACCTTGTGATTCCTGTTGTTCCCTTCATAACTCACAGAAGCGCACGTAACCTAATCGCTCAGCTATTAGGCGAGATTGATCATAAAATCGACTCCTGTCTCCTCGATTTGGCGGCGCAATATGTTCCGGACATGAGGCTACTCAAGAACGTCCGCAATGAGTTCATTGTTTTCCGAGACCGTATTTTTGCCGGCCACGGAGCAGAGCTCAATTTGAGCCAAACGGACCTCTTTGCCATGATGCTCTACAAGAGCACCCACATGGCAGAGTTTGAGGCGATCCGCCTTGGCACTAGTAAGATTGATATCCTTTATCAATTAGGTCGAACAGTCGTCACCTCCAGAATCAAGGAGGACGAGATGGACCGCCGCATGCTTCTCCGGCGTGTTGCGCAGCTCAACGGTGCGGAGACTAGAAGTGCGCATCTAGGAAAGAAGCTGCTCGATCACATGAGTCGGACTGCCCAAGCTGCCTCCATTCGCGAGGAGAATGTATCATTCACCTTTCGTGGAGCCATTCAGACTCCAGAAGACTTAACGAGTCCAGGTTTCTGGCGAAAGTTTTCATCCATTGATTCGGGGGAGGCGGTTATTCTTTGGAACGCTACGTACAGTGAGAACAAGGCGTATTATGCGGCCACTTCTCATCCACTTGTGTTCACACGGGAGCACCTCATAGCAGCTCTTGGGGACTCGCTCGATTCAGAACGCTGGGACGAGTCCCTCCGAGAAGATCTGAACGAGCAGATTGCTGAGCTTTCTGAGCGCGTGAAGTTCTTTCGGAGTGCAGACCTAGGCGATCTGGTTATGCGTTCCGACGCGGTACTGAGGCATGAAGGTAAAGACGCGTCATTCGACGAAATAGCTAGACAGTTGCTGACGGACGGTCTTGCATATCAATTAGTCCGCGCAGGATATATCAACCGCAACTTCACCTTGTACACGTCTACCTTCCATGGAGATCGGGTAAGCACAGCGGCCACCAATTTCATCATTCACCACGTCGAACGCGACGTAATGGATGCTTATTTCCCACTGACTGCGGGAGACGTAGATGCGATTGTTCGCGAGCGCGGCAGGGAAGCTTTAAAGGAGACGGCCCTCTACAACATAGCTGTCCTTGACCATTTGCTTGAAGCTGATGTTGATGCGGCGGATATCATGGTCCGATCGCTGGTTACCTTGGGAGAGAGTCAGAGAAGGTTCCTTGATGCCTACCTGGCCTCGGGTGCTCGGCGAAGGAAGTTTGCGGCTCGACTCGTGCAATACACGCCTCGAGCGTTTGAATACTTGATTGGTCACTCGGATCTCGACGATGAGTCGTTGTACGATCTCGTTGACGAGGCACTGGCAAACCTCCCCAAAGGTGCGAAATATCATTCTGACGAGAAGGTCGCGGCCTTCCTTAGTGAGAACTCCGCAAGTCTTTCGGTGATGACATCACCTGAAACCAGTCGCGTCCAAGCCGAGAGTATTGCAGTCCTGTTCGGCACAGCAGGAGTCTGCCTACCCCTGCTCACACCTTTATCAGAAATCATGCAGCACGAGTTCATCGACCGTAGTTTCTACGAAATCAGCTACGAAAATCTTCGTGCCGCCATGGGAGTGAGTAGCAGTCTTGCGCTGGACTCGATCGCAGCGGCAAACGCGAAGGTGTACAGTCACTGCCTCGCCAACCTCGCCGCCTATCTAAAAGCTGTGGCCGGCGTATGTCCGACCGTCGAGTCCCCTGATCGGTTTGGCAGCATCGTAGAAGCAGTAGCCTACCAAGCAGACGGCGTGTATCTGGGCGAAGTGATTGAACGGGCGGCGAAGGGCTGTGTCGTTAATGATCTTGACGAGGTTCCTGCAGTTGCGTGGGTTTCGCTAGCGAAAGCCAGTCGCTTCCCGACAAGTTTCCACAATACGGCTCTGTACATCGCGTCTGTCGGATCCATCGATGAACACCTGGCCATGATGCTCTCCCGTGTTGGAGTGATCTCAAACGCTGAGGAGGCCGGTGAAGATGCGAAACAGGCTCTGGCAATAACAATTCTGAGTTCAAGCTCCGTTCTTTCACCCGAGCTTCGCGCCTTCCTCCTGACCAGTTTGCGCCTTGAAGATTATCTCGACGTTGCTGAGATTCCTGTCGAGCCAGGAAATCTCTTCGCCACCCTGCGAAAGCTTGACCTGATTGCAGATGACGTGACTTCATATGACCGAATCATTGGGACGGACTGGCCCACCCGTGAGGCGTTCATCCACGAATCGCCAAAGTTCATGGACTATGTTACGCCGACCCAAATGCGCAACGACTTAGAAGCCCTTTTTATGAGCGAAAACGTCGCCACATCTATTAAGGCCGCGATCGTTGAACGCTCTGAGGATTTTACCGAGGGGATCGGAAAGGGTGGGTTGACTCACCTCGCACGATTCGCAATAGCAAACGATCAGCATGTCAAGGAAGATGTGCTTTCCATGATGGCTTCCCTCGGTGTCCCCGCGGAGTACGTCGTTACGCTAATAGAGCCACATCTGCTCTCGATTGGGTTGGAGCGTCTTTTGAGCATCTTGAAAGCTTTGGGCGGCGAGTATTTGAAGCTGACGGCAGTCGGGCATGACAAGCCGAAGCTCCCTAATACTGCTGCGAACAGGGCCCTGCTCGATTGTTTGAAGAGCCATGGGATAGTCAACACATATGACCCATCTTGTTCTCCAATCAGAGTTAATAAGAAGTACAAATAAGCGGTCGCGGGGTGCGCGAAACGAGAGCAGCTTTGGTCCTTTCGATGGTCTGAGAGAACTTCCGCTACTTCGGACTGGAATACATCACCACAAGAACACAAACCGCCGAAAAACCAGCCTGCGCCAGCAGCAGCAACCCAGGCACATGTCCCAGGAACAGCCCGAGCAGCAGCGGAACCAGCGCCAGCAGCGTCGTGTCGAAACCGCGGACCATCGAGCCGGCCTGCGCGCTAGGCATCGGACCGAACGGCGTGTCCTTGGGCGGAAGGCTCCAGTCGGGCTGGGGCCGATAGGCGCCCCGCACCGCCGACGCACCAAACCCCACGCCGGCCAGCGCACCCAGGGCGATCAGCGACGGCTCACCTGCGCCGAGCAGCACCAGCACCGCACACAACACGGCAGTCCACAGCGCCAGCGCAGCGGCAGGCAGCGCCATCCGGCTCAGCTTCACGACGGACACCGACAGCGGCAGCAGCATGTCCAGGCCCGGCATGATTGCCGTCCGCCGGGCCACCGCGCCCAGCGCCGGTACCGCCGCAAACACGGCCACCGCAATCATCCCCAGCTGCACCAGCGGAGGCTGCGCACCGCCGGCCATCAACACGACCAGGAACACCGCCAGCACCAGCACCGGACGCACCCACAGGCCGCGGGTCCGCAGGAACGCCGCAGTATCAGCACGCAGCAGAGCACTAAACGGAGTCCGCCCACCCCGCGCATACCAGCGCGCCGCACGGGCGGAGGCAACGCCGTCGGGCTCTGCCGAAAGCGCGCGACCCACCTCATTGAGATCCATCAGGTACACCGCGGCACCCGTGTGGCCGGACACCGCGCCGCCGCGGATCAGCTCCCGACCCGGGATCCGATCCAGCCGAGAGAATACGAGCAGGCCGAGAACTGCGGTGACGCTCAGAGCTCCGACCGCCAAGGCCCAGGACCCGGCGGCGGCCCGCACCGTTGCCAGACTCAGGAGAGCCAGCACCAGCAGGCCGGGGAGCATGCCGCGGCGCCGCTCAGCCGCCGACTGAGGAGCCGGCCGGGCCTGCTGCAAACCCGCGAGCAGCACGGCACAAACCGCACCCGCCCCAAACGTTCCGGCCGCCAGGACCTGCCCCCGAACGCTGGTCTCCAGGTCCATCACAAACCCGAACGGCAGATACAGCACGGCGGTGCCCGCCCACACCAGTAGCAGGCGCCGGACCAGCCGGCCGGCCACCATCGGCCGCCTCTCCAGCGGCAGGCCCAGCCACCAGTACCCTTCGGGTCCGCTGACCGCCGCGGGCCCCAGCTTCCGGGCGATCACCATGATCGTTGCCAGGGCTGCGAAGACCAGGACAGTTGCTGCCGCGCCGTCGGGCAGGGAGAACGACGGCGGCGCCACCAGGGTGCGACCGGAACCGACGTTCCAGGCCTGGGCCACCTGCTCGCGCAGGGCCAGGACGAGTCCCACGGCCAGGGCTGCGATAGTTCCCAGCGCCAGCACGGCGGTGTAGACGTCGACGAACGCATCCCGGAACCGGGTCCGGCCGCGGGAAAACGCCCGCGATGCCTGCCGTGTGTAGCGGACCGGGTCGAACGGGGGAGGGGCCTGGACTATGTTGGTGGTCATCGGTCAGCGTCCGGCGATTTCCGCGGCGGCGCGCTCGGGCGCGATCTCCCGGACGTCGTCGTCAATCAGCAGGCACCGCTGCGCGGTGGCCAGCAGCAGCGCCGGATCGTGGGTCACCAGCAGGACCGTCCCGCCGCCGTCGGCATAGGCCTGGATGCGTTCTCCCACGCGTTCGCGCATGGCGGGGTCCAGGCGCTGCTCCGGTTCATCGAGGATCAGCAGCGACGACGGGCGGATCAGGGCCGACGCCAGCAGCAGCCGGCGTCGCTGGCCGGAAGAGACAGAGGCGGGAACGGCGTCGGCCCTCTCCTGCAGGGCGAAGAACTCCAGTTCGGCGTCGACGGCGGCGTCCGGGTCCGGGACCGAGTGGCCGCGGGCGACCAGCTGCAGGTGCTCGCGCAGGGAGAGCGAAGGGAAGAACGCGTCCTCATCGAACAGGGCGGCGACCTGCCGGCGGAAGGGGATCGCGTCCTCGTTGACCGGCAGTCCATGGACCCGGACCTCGCCGTCGAGCATCTGCTGCTTCCCGGCGATGGTGCGGGCGGCCGTGGACTTGCCCGCGCCGTTGAAGCCGACGACGCCGAGGATCTCGCCTGCGTCGGCGCGTGCCGTGATCGGCCCGCACACCGGCATGCCGCCGTAGCCTACGGACAGGTTGGAAATGTCGAGCACGGCCCCCGGGAAAGTCATGGGGTTAATCTAATGGAGCTGCGCAGGCGTCATTGAATTCGCGGCGAATTGATACGAGCCGCCACGTCCGCAGGCGGAAGATGGGCGGCATTCACCGGCATGGGCCAGCGACCCGTAGCCCGGTGGAAATCAATGGCCTGCATCATCGGCGCCACATTAAAAGCACCGACGTTCAGACTGTATTTGACGCCATTGGCGAATCTGACCCACAGAAACGGCTGTCCTCGCATTCGCTGCATCCGGTAGTCGACAATGTCGCTGTAGGGGAGGACATGTTCCGGTCCAAAGATCTTGCGGAAGGCCAGCTCATACTGGCGCGGTGCCACATAGACCTTCCGGTAGATCCAGAGGAACATCAACCCGCCAGCAAAGATGGCCACGGAACTGATGACCATCCCAATCTCCGGGTTTTCAATGGACAGGGCGGCCAGACCCATCAGGAGCCCGACGGCGATAAAGAGCCATCCGACTCCCGGCACCACCTTGGGCGGGCGGATTCGTTCCGGATGGTCCTTGGAACGGTTGGGGTGTTTTCGTGCCCACCAGGAAATGAGGGCGATGGACAGGGTTATGCCGGTCGTGATCGCGATCTCCAGGATCGTTCCTGTTGACATGCTTCCCCCATGCGTTCGCATCCGGTGTGTTTCCGCACCGATCCTGCAATCTACTTCAAGGGACGTTACCTGCTCGAACGATGCCCCGCGGTCTCAAGCCCTGGCACCGAGGGGAGCATCCCAGCGTGCACAGCGGGCTCTGCACATCATGCGCAGAGCCCGCCGTCGTTCCTAAACAACCGGCTTAGCGGGGGCGAGAGCGCTCCTCCCCGCAATACTTAGCTTCAATATCCTTGCTCCAGGCACGAGCGTAGAGGCCAAGGGCACCCTGGTCCCGGGACGAAAAGCCCAGCCGGTTGAGTGTCAGCTGACCGGCCATCATCGCCAGCTGTGGCGCGCTGCGGCTGATGCGGTGCTTGTCTGCCCGGTGCAAATAATCATCGATTGTCTTGACCCAGCGCTTTCGCCAGATATCCACTGCAGACTCGGATGCAACGGCTGCCATCACCCTGTGCGTGGGCACAACCCGGGGCGCTGTCTGGGCCATTGCCCGGCGTGCAGACTCAGGGGACGATCCCCCAGAACCTGTGCAGGCGTGTAGATGAGTGTTCCAGTAATAATCCCAGCTAACGGTCCTGCGGTCGGGCCACAGAGCGGAGCGCGGTCCCCGCATCATGGCATGGGCCGTGTCGAAGAGAAGCAATGCGCCCAGCATCGAGCGCGTCTTGAGGGCTGGAAAGCGGTTGATGGCCCACAGCGTCAGGTCCGAGGATACGTCGGCAACCTCCTTGATCAGTTCCGCGCCCTTCGGCCCGCCGAACCGGGCCAGGATCACTTCCGTGGCTGCGGCTACCGGTTCCCCCGGTGCTGGCGGATAAGCGATGCTCGGGGCGCGCTGCATGTTCACTTCGCCCAGCTTGTCAACGTTCTCGTCCGCCAGTGCCTGCGCTAACTTCGCTAAGTGCCTGATGTCGCTGTCTGTGGCGTTCATATACAGGACCACTGACGGATGTGCCGAGTCCAGGTTGCGCGTAAATTGGAGCCGGCCCTCCTCCGCGGCCCGCTGGGATGTCATCGGGGCAACAATGCGGCGAATAATCTCATCGCCCACATCATCGCGCTCAGATTCTATGGTCAGGATGGACCACAGCATTTTTGTGTCGCCGTGCTGCGGCACGGCACGGGTTCGAGTCCGGATTGTGTTGGCTGGCGTTCCGTGGCCCATATCATCCCCTATGATTCGACGTCGGTTGCTGTGATGCCTACACAGTGTCGGTAACGGCGCCTACACGGTGTCGGTAACGGTGCCTACACAGTGTCGGTAAGAAGTTCGGGCAGGTGTCATATCCCGAAAAATCGCTCATCTGGGCACTTCCGGACTTTCACCGCGTCCACAGCTCGGCTAGGCTTGTGCGATTCGGCTACTCGCAGGCACCAGTGACATTGCACGATCCTGAAGCTGGTTCGAACTGAGCCCGCTAAACCGGCGGGCCGGGTTCATGCACTTCCCGCCTCCCAGCGGATTTATAAAGAGGCGTTTCCGAAACGTCATGGATCCCGGAAATCCCCATCTAGGGTGTGACGCAGATCGCGCAACCGTTTACGTAAACCGTTTGCGCCCACGCACTCCACCCAGACGAGGGACATGGCAACGATCCGGGACGTCGCGAAACACGCCGGAGTGTCTCCGGCAACCGTTTCGCGCGTCGTCAACGGTCTGGTGGGCTATTCCGAAGAGACACGGCGCCGCGTCGAAGAGGCCGTACGCCAGCTCAACTACGAGACCGACTTCATGGCCCGCGGACTGAAGACGCGACAGACCTCCGTCATCGGGCTGCTCGCACCCATGGTGTCCGATGCGCTGGCATCCCAGGTGATGCGCGGCGTCGAGGAAGCGGCACGTGAACAGGGCTACGCCGTGATGCTCGGCCGGACCGGACTGAAATCAGTCTTCATTGACGGCTACCTGCGGACGCTCCGAACCTACCGGGCAGCAGGCGTGATCCTGATTTCCGCCGTCATCACGGATGAAATGCGGCAGTCGCTCGGTCCGAACATTCCATTGATCTCCGTCGCCATCAGCGACAAATCAGGGTCACCCAGCGTCTCCATCGACGACGAGCGGGCGGCCTACGACGCAACCCGGTACCTGCTCTCCCTCGGGCACCGGCGCATCGGCCTGCTTGCCGGGGACCCGTCGTCGGTATTTGTTGCCCACCCCCGGCAGCGCGGCTACGAGCGGGCCATGGCCGAGGCTCGGCAGGCACCCGTCATCGCCCACGGCACGTTCTTCTATGACAGCGGCGCACCTGCCCTGGAAGAGCTGCTCCGACAGGAGCCGGAGGTCACCGCTGTTTTCGCCGTCAGCGACGAAATGGCCGCCGCCGCCGTCAACGAACTCCAGGAACGCGGCCGCCGCGTCCCGGAAGACGTCTCGGTGCTCGGCTTCGACAACACCTCCACAGCGCAGCACGTCCACCCGCCGCTGAGCACCGTCGCCCAGCCGCTGGAGGAAATGGGCAGGACGGCCGTTGGCAAAATCCTGCGCGCCCGCGACCTCGGCCCCCGGATTGTCCCGCACTCCATCATTGCCCGGGGATCCACCGGCCCGCCCGGCAGCCGGAACCAGCCCAGCCAGCACCCGAACTAGCCAAGCACCACTCGCCACTACAAGGAGCACAGCATGAGGCAACGACGCCACAATCAACGGATTCTTCTCGGAACGGCAGTACTGACCATCTCCGCCCTCGCCGTCACCGGCTGCGGCGGCAGCAGCGAGGAACCCGAAGCGCAGCAGGACGCAGCCGCCGCGTTCGAGGGCCGGGGACCCATCAACTACGTCTCCTCCCGGGACGCGTCCGGCGCCGCCCAGGACACCATCGACAAATGGAACGCCGAGCACCCGGATGAACAGGTGACGTTCATCGAGCTCCCCGATTCGGCAGACCAGCAGCGCCAGCAGCTGGTGCAGAACGCCCAGATCGAGTCGGACACCTTCAGCGTGCTGAATCTCGACGTCGTCTGGACCTCCGAATTCGCCGCGAACCGATGGATCATGCCGCTGCCGGAGGATGCACTGCCCACGGACTCGATGGTGCCTGCGGCCGTGGAGACGGCAACCTACCGCGACACCCTCTACGGAGCCCCGTATTACACGGACGGCGCTCTCCTCTACTACCGCACGGATCTGCTGCAGGCGGCGGACATCGAAGCTCCGCCCACCACCTGGGAAGAGATGACGGCGGCGTGCGAGAAGGTGCTGGCCCTTCCCGAGGCGGAAGACATGTCCTGCTACGCGGGACAGTTCGACAAGAACGAGGCCCTGACGGTGAACTTCACCGAAGCCGTCGGCTCGGCCGGCGGCCAGCTTTTCGACGACGACGGCGCCCCGACGGTGGACACCCCGGAAGCCCTCGCGGGCCTCAGCCAGCTTACCGAGGCGTTCAACGACGGCCTCGTTCCCAGCGACGCCATCACCTACCTCGAGGAACAGGGCCGCCGCGCTTTCCAGGAAGGCGACCTGGTGTTCCTGCGCAACTGGCCGTTCGTCTACTCGTCGCTGACCGCCACGGACGGTTCCAGCGCCGTCGTGGACAAATTCGGCATGAGTTCGGTTCCCGGCATCGGCGACAACCCAGGCGTCTCCACACTCGGTGGCCGGAACCTCGCCGTCTCGCCGTTCACCGAAAACAAGGCCACCGCCCTGGAGTTCATTCAGTTCTTCACCAGCGAGGAAGAGTCAAAGGCCCGCCTGGACAAGAGCTCCCGCGCTCCCGTCTACCCCTCGCTGCTGGAAGATCCCGCCGTCGTCGAAAACCGCCCGTTCTACCCGACGCTGCTGGAATCGCTGGAGAACGCGCAGGCACGTCCCCAGGTGGTCCAATACGGCGCCACGACGACGGCCATTCAGGAAGAGGCATACGCAGCGCTCACCGGGGAGAAGGACCCGGAGACCGCCCTCGCCGATATGCAGGCCAAGCTCGAAGAGCTCGCAGCCGACTAGGCACGACGGCGGCCGCCGGCATGGGTGCCGGTGGCCGCCTCCGCAGCCAAAACTCCCCGACCCCGCCCAGTGAGGAACGCCATGAGTACCAGCACTGCTGCGCCTCCGCGCCGTCCCGACGGCCAGCCCCCCGAAAAACGCAAGCCCGGCACCCGCACCGCCGGGGAAGGCAGGATGGCGGCGCTGCTGCTGTCCCCAACCCTGTTGGTCCTGGCCCTGGTCATCGCCTACCCGCTCGTCTCCGCCCTCTACCAGTCGCTCTTCCGGGAGGAATCCGGACTGGATGAGGACGGCTTCGTCGCTGAAGGCGAGAGCTTCGTCGGGCTGGCCAACTACACCGATCTCCTCGCCGGGGAGTCAGGGCAGCGGTTCCTGAACGCCCTCGCCAACACCACCTTCTTCACCTTCACCACCGTGGCGCTTGAAACCGTCCTGGGCCTGGCCCTGGCGCTCGCCATGAACCGCGCTTTCCGCGGCAGGGGAATTCTGCGCGCAAGCATCCTCATTCCCTGGGCCGTGCCTACTGCCGTCTCCGGCCTGCTGTGGCGCTGGATCTTCCAGTCGGACGGCATCGCCAACACCCTGATCGGCACGGAAATCCTCTGGACCGCCGAAGGTTTCCAGGCAAAGGCCGCAGTGATCATCGCCGAAGTGTGGAAGACCGCGCCGTTCATCGGACTGCTTGTCCTAGCCGGAATGCAGGTCATACCGGGCGAGGTCTACGAGGCTGCCCGCATCGACGGCGCCGGCTGGTGGCGGCAGCTCGGCTCGATCACCCTGCCGCTTGTGAAACCCACGTTGCTGGTAGCCGTCCTGTTCCGGCTCCTCGATGCCCTGCGGATGTTTGACCTGCCGTTCGTGCTGATAGGCCCGGGCAAGCAATCCGTGGAAACGCTGTCCATACTCGCCTGGGATGAGTCAAACCAGCTGCGCTACGGCTCGGCGTCGGCATTCGCCATCATCCTGTTCCTCTACGTGGCCCTGGTCGCGATCGTCTTCGTGAAACTGCTCGGCGCGGACGTCGCGGGCACCAAGGAGATGCGCAACCTCCGCAAGGCCTCCCGGAAGGCAAAGGCACACTCATGACCCAGATTCCCGTCCTCACCCGCACTGACACCCCGGACAAAGCCCCGCAGCGGACACCGAAAAAACGCGGCTGGCAGAGCTACCTCACGTACGCCGGGCTTGCGGCGATCTTCGTGTACTGCCTCTCGCCGTTCTACTGGATGCTCGTCTCCAGCCTCCGCCGCACCTCGGACATCTTCGACAACTCCCTCCTTCCCCAGCCGTTCTCCATGGAGAACTACCTCAAGGTCTTCGACGGGTCCACGCTGTTCGGCCGGGCCCTCCTGAACAGCCTGATCGTCGCCGGGATCACCACGACGCTGGCCCTGGTCCTTGGGATCTTCGCGGCGTATGCCATCTCCCGGCTGAATTTCCGGTTCAAGTCCGTGATCCTTGGCCTGGTCATAGCCACCTCAATGTTCCCGGGCATCTCCGTGGTCGTGCCGCTGCTGCGCCTGTTCACGGACATAGGATGGATCAACACCTACCAGGCGATGATCGTGCCCAACCTGTCCTTTGCCATTCCCCTGGCCGTCTGGAACCTCACGACCTTTATGAAGGCGCTGCCCTTCGATCTGGAGGAAGCAGCAATGATTGACGGCTGTACCAAGTGGCAGGCGTTCCGGAAGATCCTTCTGCCGTTGGCGGCCCCCGGGGTCTTCACGACGGCGATCCTCACCTTCATCCACAGCTGGAACGAATTCATCATCGCCTTGTCCATGATCAACGACCCGGAACTGCAGACCGCCACCGTTGCCATCTCCAAGTTCACCGGCGCCACGGAGTTCCAGGCGCCCTTCGGCGAGCAGATGGCAGCGGGTGTGATCGTCACCGTTCCGCTGGTGATCATGGTCCTGATCTTCCAGCGCCGCATCGTCGAGGGACTCACCTCCGGAGGCACCAAATGACCGCAACACCAGGGCCGCGTCCCGGCTGGTGGCAGGACGCTGTCATCTATCAGGTGTACCCGCGGTCCTTCGCCGACGGCGACGGCGACGGCGTCGGAGACCTGGCGGGCCTGCTGGAACGCCTGCCGTACATAGCTTCGCTGGGCGTCGACGGCATCTGGATCACCCCGTTCCAGCCGTCCCCGCAGATCGACCAGGGGTATGACGTCAGTGACTACTGCGGCGTCGATCCGCTGTTCGGCACGATGGAGCAGTTCGATGACCTGCTCGATTCAGCCCACAGGCTGGGCCTGCGGATCATCTTGGACATCGTGCCCAACCACTGCTCCTCGGAGCATCCGCTGTTCCGGGCCGCCCTGGCAGCCGGGCCGGGTTCGCCTGAGCGGGCCATGTTCCACTTCGAGGACGGGCCCGACGGCGGCGCCCCGCCGAATAACTGGCAAAGCGTCTTTGGCGGTGCCGCCTGGAGCCGTGCGAACCCCGGCTCCGACTCGGACCGTCAGTGGTATCTGCACCTCTTCTCGCCGGAGCAGCCGGACTGGAACTGGCGCAACCCGGAGGTGGGGAACTACTTCGAAGACGTACTCCGGTTCTGGCTGGACAAGGGTGTGGATGGCCTGCGGATCGACGTTGCCCACGCCCTGTTTAAGGCCGAAGGACTGCCCGATACGGCGAGCACCGGCACCGTGGTGAACGGCCTGCGCTCCAACCCGCAGGTCTCTGACTAGGAGGAAGTGCACGAGGTGTACCGCCGGTGGCGCCGCCTGACCGACTCCTATACCCCGGGCCGGATTCTTGTGGGTGAGGTGAACCTGGAGCCGGACCGGGCCGCCCGGTACACCCGCCCGGACGAGATGCATCAGGCTTTCGCATTCGCCTTCGTCAAGCTGGGCTGGGACGCCGCCGCGTGGGCCGCCGTCGGCACCGAACTTGAAGCTGCCCGCAGGGCCCACGGTGCCCCGCCGACCTGGGCACTGGAGAACCACGACATCAGCCGCTCCGTGACCCGGTTCGGCGGGGGCGAACGCGGGGCCCGCCGCGCGCGTGCCGGTCTGCTCACCATCCTGGGACTGCCCGGCGGCGCATACATCTATCAGGGCCAGGAACTGAATCTGCCCGACGTCGAGGTGCCGCTCGGCGCCCGGGCTGATCCCATGTGGGCCCGCGGCGGGGTATCCCGCGACGGCGCCCGCGTGCCGCTGCCCTGGACCATGGAACCCGATGGCTCCTACGGTTTTTCCCCCGACTCCGCGACAGACCCCTGGCTGCCGACACCGCCCTCCTGGGGAACGCTGTCGGTCGAGGCGCGCCGGAACGATCCGCAGTCAACGCTGCACTTCGTTCGAGATGCGCTGAGACTGCGCGGACAGCTGATCGACAAGGAAATCTTCACACGGGGCGATGCCTGCGACTGGCGAGTCGAAGACAACGGCCTGCTCATCTGCGCGCGGGGAGAGCAGGTTCTGCTTGCCGTGGCCATGGGTGATGAGCCCTGCCGGCTTCCTGAAGGCAACGTCCTGCTGGCGTCTGAACCGCTGACCCCGGACGGGATGCTGCCGCCGGACAGTGCAGCGTGGATCCTGCAGTCCTAACCGGTCGGGTGCCAGGCGGAGCTACCCGCCGTGCACCGGTCGGGCGTTCGCGGGAGGTTCGCCGACCTCCTCAACCGTGTGCCCGGTGCACTCCATCGAGGTGACACTCGCCCGCTCTATGCTGGAGACGGTGAACCACCGGATGCCGTTCCGCAGCCTGCACCATCCCACCAGGAACCACCGGCCGCTGGTGGAGGCAAAGAGGATGGGCTCGACGTCGCGCGTTGTCACCGCGCCGTCCTTGGCGGTGTAGCGGATGCGCACCACCCGCTGATCTGCCATTGCTTCCTCCAGGGCGGACCGGATCGCCCGGGAGGAAGCGGGCGGGGCGTTGACCCAGACGCGGGAAGCCAGTTCATCGGCCCGGGCCCGGGTACGCGGGTCCAGGACGTCCAGGATTTTCCGGACGCCGGCTGCCGCCAGGTCGGCGTAGGGAGCGTCCGACGCCGCCGAGACAGCGGCCATCAGGGCCACCGCCTGGGAAGGGGAGAGGGTGACCGGAGGCAGAGAGCCGCCACTCGCCAAGCCGTAGCCGCCGCCGGGACCCGGGCGGGACCAGATGGGTGCCCCGCTGTTCTCCAGCGCGTCGAGGTCCCGCTTGACCGTGCGCACGGAGACACCGAACTCTTGGGCCAGTTTCTCCGCTGAGCAGCCCCGGTTGCCGCTGCGCCGCAGCATCTCGGAGAGGGCTACAAGCCGCTCGGTGCGCTTCACGCGGTCACCTGAAAATTCATGACATAAATAGTGACATACACCTGCCCATCCGAGGGGTGAAGGTTGGAACATGAACACTACGAAGAGCCCCATCGTCCTGATCGCCGGCCACTGGCTGGGCGCATGGGCCTGGGATGAAGTCCTCGAACACCTCACTGCCGCCAACGCCGCGGCGACCGCGTTGACCCTGCCCGGACTCGACCCCGAAGATCCCAGCCGAACATCCAGAACCCTCGAGGAGCAGGCAACGGCGATTACCGACGTCGTCACCAGCCTGAGGGGGCCGGTCACCCTCGTGGCGCACAGCGGCGCCAACTTCCCCGTCAGCCTGGTCCTGGACCAGTACCCCGAGCTGATTCACCGAATGGTGTGGGTCGACTCCGGGCCGGTGGGGCCGGGAAGCGTCTTCCTGCCCGGCTTCCCGGAAGATGCGGCTGAGCTGCCGCTGCCGGCCTTCGGTGAGTTGGGACAGCAGGCGAGCCTCGAGGGCCTGACCGATGAGGTCCTCGACCGGTTCCGCACCCGCGCAGTGCCGGAGCCCGGGCCCGTGCTGCGCGAGCGGCTCGACCTGTCCAACGATGCCCGCCGCCAGGTCCCCACCACGCTGGTGTGCTGCTCGATTCCGGGGGCACAGATGATGGAACTGGCCCGCTCGGGACATCCCATGTTCGCCGAGACCGCGGAACTCACGGACGTGGAGATCCTCGACCTCCCCACCGGGCACTGGCCCATGTGGAGCCGTCCGCGTGACTTGGCGGAGGTTATTTCCAGGGTGGCCGCCACCAGCTGAACCGTTCGCAGCGGAAGGGGCCGGACGGTGTCGGCTGGCCCCGCAAACATGGAGTTCAGGTGTGAAGGGCGCGGGCAGTCCATACCGTCCATTGCCCGGGATGAGGTGCGGCTACTGGCAGGATGGTGCTGTGATGACACGAGAAACTGAGGGCCGTGACCGGAGCTTGCTGCAGGTGAGAGTCACTATCGCGGACAGTGAGCCCAGCATCTGGCGGCTCCTGGAAGTCGACTCATCACTGACCCTGGACAGTTTCCACCAGGTGATCCAAGCCGCCGTGGGCTGGCAGGATACCCACTTGCATTACTTCTCTGATACGGACCCCAATACGCCGCCGTCCGCCCTCACGGGGAAACGGCGCGAACCGCGGCGCTGGGTCCCCGAGGCCATCGTGGAAGACCACGAGGACGCCTTCCCTGAGTCTGAATGGGTCCTGGGCGATGTACTCACTGCCGGGAACAGGCACTTGTTTTACGAATACGACTTCGGAGACGGTTGGACTCATCGCCTCGAACTCACCGGAAGTCGCCCTGCACTGCCCGGCGATCCCATGGCGCGCCTTGTCGAAGGTTCGCGGAGAGCCCCCCTTGAAGACTCCGGCGGGATTCACGGTTACCAGGATCTCCTCACCGCGCTGGCCGACCCGAGACGCGTTGATCACCACGAGGCCAAAGAGTGGGTGGCTGGGGTAACCGCTCCGTGGAACGGCTTCGACCCGGAAGAACCGGACCTCGACGCCGGCAATGCTGCTCTGCGGCACCTGTTCGCAGACGAGATGCTCGTGGGGTCGGATGCGCCGGCGATCCAGGGGCTGGCCCACCGGGTGCTCCCGGGAGCCCGACGCGAGTTCCTGGCCTACGCTGCCAGCGCCGGCGTCGACCAACCCGCGCTGGTGGACCCGGATGCCGCCGAAGCGATGACCGCTGCGTATCTCTGGCTCATCCGGCGCATAGGGAACGACGGCGTTTCGCTTACGTCGGCAGGCTGGCTGCCGCCGGCCCTGGTCCAATCGGCCATGACCGATCTCGGGTGGGACCGGAGCTGGATCGGCAAGGCCAACCGTGAGGTGCAAACCATACCCGTCCTTAAGCTGCGCGAGAGCGCTCAGGAGCTTGGCCTGATCCGCAAGCTCAAGGGCAGGCTTGTCCTCACGGCTGCTGGCAAACGATTGCTTGATGACCCGGTGTCCCTGTGGCTCTTCCTTGCCCGGTCCCTGGCACACCGGCATCGGCATGAGGCCGAACTTGACGCTGCCCTGCTGCTCCTCCTGGAGGTTGCGGCAGGAAAGAGGACAACTTGGAGTGACATCGTGGAAGCGGTCTCATTCGGCCTGAGCATGCTCGGCTGGGGTACCAGCGCCGGAACCAGGCTGCCGCTCACATCCGTCCAGGAACTTCTCCGCGGGCCCCGGCAGATCCTGCTGAACCTCGGGTTCTTTGGCGGCCATGTGGGACTGCGGGCAACGGAGACTACCCCGCAGGAACGGGCCTTCGCCCGTGCTGCCCTTCAGGCATAACCGCAGTCACCACCCTCCAGCACTGGCAGTGCTCTCGCCATCACCGGCACCGTGCACCGCATCCGTCCGCAGGCGACTGGAAAAGGTGAACCGCCGGATCAGGCTCATCCCTTGAACTCTGAGAAGTTCAGACGTGCTCGTGTGCTGATGCGGGAGGTGTGCGCATGCGTTCCATAGATCATCAGCCCGACGAACGTCAGACCGCCCAGGATGCCAGGCACTGTCGGGATCTCATTCCAGATCAGGGAGTCCATCAGGGTGAACACGCCCGTCAGCTCCCCGGCGCCTCAGGGCCGGTGGGCCAGCGCAGCAGGGCCGCAACGTCGACGCCGTGGGGGAGGACGCCGTCGGGCACCAGCAGAAGACTGGCGTCGGTCAGGGCAGCCGCTCGGATCAAACCTGCTGGCGCGGGAACCTCACCCAGGACCTCAGCACCGAGGGACTGCTCCGGGGCGCTGGCCACCCAAGGTTCGGCTCCGAGGGCCAGCACATGGTGGTCCGCCAGCGCTTTGTCATTCAGGATCAGGAGTTCCACCTGGGCCTGCTGCAGGGCAGTCAGCACTCCGCCTAATCCGGTCACGGACTCCGGGTTGGCCTGTCCCTGCTGCTGAGCCAGGCGATCCATAATCTGTTCCTGCTCCGCGGCCCACTGCAGGGCGATGCGTTCCTGGACTTTGTCCTCGAAAGCCCTGCGGCCGGCCCCGGCCACCGGCATATGGGAATCGATCATGCTGACCAGCGGCTTGTGGGCTTCGGTGAGCTGGTCCCGCACCAGTCCCCGCGCCCGGACGTCGCCGGCAAGCACGATCAGCCTCGCTCCGCTGCTGTCCACAACCCGGTCGATCTGCTCCGCGATCTGGTCCGCGTTGCGCCGCCAGACCTGCTCGGTCTGCCGCTGGAACTTGTCCTGTGACCAGCCGCCGGCGGGGAGCTTGGTGATGTCCTCCTTCTCGCCCTCCACATCCTCGATGGAGGACTCTTCACGGCCGACGAAGAGCAGGCGGATCTCCGCGTCCTCCCGCGAGACTTCCGCAACAATGTAGGGCAGTTCCTCGGGGCGGTGCTTGAGCAGCGGCAGCAGATCGGGAATCGGATCCACCGAGACCCGCTCCGGCAGTACCAGCTCTCCGGGCAGGAGTTCGTTTAACGCCACCGTGCCCTGCTGGACTAGGAGGTAGCGGGAGACGGGGGAAGGAAGCCCCTCAGCGGGAAGCACCGCGGTTTCAGCCGCCTCCTGGTCCTCTGGCGGCGCATCCTGTTGAGCCAGCGCCTTCTTGACGTCGCCGGGGCGGACCTCGGCGGCTTCCAGGCTGTCCACATTCCCTGCGGAAGCGTCGATGTAAGCGACGCACCAGGGGCCGCTGCGCCGGTATAGGTCAGCAAATTCGTGGAGTTTACGGGTCATGACGATCTCCTTCCGCAGGGCCTGCGGCCCCACAGCGAATCAATCCGTGCCCCACGCTAGCACCGGCGTCGGCGGCATTTACAGGTGCAGCGGAGCTGCCGCCCACCTTGTCGCGGACTGTCTCCGGGCGTTTACGGCTGGCCGCAATCTGCCCAGTCCCTGATGCTGCCGAGAACGCGGGCCGGCGCCCGGCTTGAGCACACCCGTGAGCTCCTGGCGCGGGGCCATGCCGTGCAGACGGCGTGCCTTGCTGCCGGGTCCCTGGACCCGAGCACGTTCGCCCGGGCCTTCCGGCAGCGGTTCGGCTGTGCACCCAGCCGGGTGCAGGCGTCGTAAGTCCCTCGCGCCTTGTCCCGAGACCGCTTATGGGACTTCTCCGCGCCCAACACCTGGGATGTGATTGGGTAGCCCGATGGATAACTACGAAAGCATCGGAACAATCTGGTTCGCCCTGGCCCTGATCAACGCGGGCCTGGCGGAACAGAAGAACCGCTCACGCTGGAACTGGTTCCTCATCTCGCTCCTGCTGGGCCCCATCGCGACCCTGCTCATCGTCGTCTGGAGGGCGCCGGAGCCGGCGCCGCCGTCCATGACCCACCGCGGCGGCTGGCAGGAACCGGCACCTGAACAGCCCCGGTAAACGCCCCGTCCCGTCGCCGTCGTGTGGGGCTTTCAGACTGTGATCTAGGATGGGCGAATTGCGACCCGGGGAGAAGCGCTTTGGAAATCAACACACTGGAGTTCTTCATTGCAGCTCTCTGGGGTGCGGGCGTTGTGGCTGGCCTCTGGCTCTGTCTGTCTGCCGGTCCGATGCCATCGAGGTCCCTGCGGGGGCCTGGTCGGTGTTCCATGCTGAATGTAGCGAGCGACAGGCAGCTGCGGGATCCTCCGAGACACGGGACCGTAGGATTGGCCGCGACTAAGCGGTGGTCTACGAACCGCAAGCGTAAGAGCCTGGCCAGCTCCCGCCGTCGTACCGTGCCCGCATTTCCGGACCCGCCGCTGGCCCGGCCGTAAACACAAACCGGGGATCCTCCACACCCAGTCCGCTCCCGGGGTCGATGACGGCAGGTTCGACTTCCTGCCCCGTCTCCGAGTCGACCAGGATCATTGCGCGCTGTTCCGGGAGGAGCTGCGCGTTGCGCCATGCTGCCATGGCCACGAGTACGGGGCGCAGCGACCGTCCGAAGTCCGTCAGCACATACTCGTGGCGGATGGGCTTGTCCTGGTACGGGCGCTTGTCGAGGACGCCGTTGTCCACCAGCGTCTTGAGGCGTGCGGTCAGCATGCTTGAGGAGAGCCCGATGTTGGCCTGGAACTCGTCGAACCGGCTGTACCCGTCGAAGCAGTCGTGCAGGATCAGGATGGTCCACCACTCGCCCACGTAGGACATGGCCGTGGACAGCGGGCATTCCCGGTCTTCCATGCGCACGCGTGCCGGCATCGGTTCTCCTTTTCCAGACGGGCCGCTCGACGTTCGGTCCACTCACTGCTAACTTAGCACCCACCACTTACTTCTAAAGTAGAACCTACCGAAGATGGACGGAAAAGAGCACAACCATGAGCCAAACGCATACGGAGTACGACGCCGCTACCCTCCCCTCCGCGGTCACCGCTTACCTCGATGCGCGTGACGCCAAGCGGCACGCTGATGCCTCCGCACTGTTCACTCCGAATGCGGTGGTGGTCGACGACGGATCCACCTACGAAGGCACCGACGCGATCAGCAGCTGGATAGCAAACACCTCCACGGAATTCGAGTACACCGTCACGCGCATTGGTCAGGCTGTGGAAGGTTCACGCGCGGAGGTGCTGGTTCGCCTGGACGGCAACTTCCCCGGAGGCACGGTAATGCTGTGGAATCGCTTCGACCTCGCCGACGGTGCAATCCGTGCCCTGACCATCGAGCCCTGAGAGCGGGAACCGGCTGGCCTAGGAAGGAAGCGCAGGCCAGCCAGGTGTGATCGGGCCGGTACTACTGCGCCGCAGGGGGCGGCTGTACCGGGGGCGGTGGAGGCTGTCCGCCGTCGTACCGGCGCCCGCCCACCGGCCCCGTGCTGGGACCCGCCCCCGGGGCACCGCCCGCCGGCAGCTCACGGCGCCAGGGACGCTTCTCGTAGATGGCCAGAAGCTGCGCCCCGAGGCCGAAGAACACCATGGCCAGCCAGACCAGGACGTTCAGCCACGGGATCTGCAGCGCCACGATGAGGATCACGCCACCCACAAGCGCCATGATCACGGGGTGCCGACGGTCTCGGAAGACGAGCCGGCCGAGGTAGTAGGCGCCGAAGACGAATGTGGCCAGCATCAGCGTGAGCCACACCAGCAGGCCAGCCAGCGCCAGGGGAGCTCCAATGACCGTGGCCAGCAGCAGGAGCAGTGCCAGAGGAACGGCGATGGATGCCACGAAGCCCACGAGCAGGGCCTTCCAGGGCCGGGGGATGAGCTGGTTGGTCACCCGGTGCAGCAGGCGGGGGAGGAGCCAGGCCGCGACCACCGTGATGATGCTCAACGCGACAAGCGCATAGAGCAGCCCGAGCAACCAGCCAACGAACTTTTCCCCTGCAGAAGGCTCTTCCTCGGGTTCCGGAACGATCTGCTCGATGGTTCCGCTCACCGCGCCGTCTGCGATGCTGGCCTCGTTCGCGGAGTTGTAGGTGACGTTCCCGCCAACGGTTCCGTCAATATTGAGGTTCCCAACACCAACCTCAACGTCCCGGCCGATCTCACCGGCAATGTCGATATCACCCGCGGCTCCTACCAGGTCATCTCCGAAGGAGCCGGTGTCCGTGAGGTTGATGGTCGAAGCGAAGATGGTGCCGCTGCGGGATACTTCCCCGTTGATGGTGACGTCCTGTCCTGCGATGCGCACGTTTCCGTCAACGTTGCCGTTGATGGTGATCGTCTGGCCTGCCGCGATGACGTCGCCCGTCACGTTGCCGGAGATGGTGATCTGCTGGCCGGACGCGTATACGTCCCCGGAAACGTCATCCCGGACATCGACGTTCAGCCCGCTGTAGAACTGCGGGCCCGAGCCGTCGTTGTCCCCGTAGGGTGCAGCAGGCACCGACTGCGGGGACGAGGCGAATGCGCCGGTGCCGGTCAGCAGAAGCAGAATAAAGACGGCGAGGACTGCCGAGAAAGCCCGCCGTGGAGATGAAGGAAGTCTCATTGCGTTGCCTTTCCTGTAGCTGTCTACGAACGCATCGTCGACGCTTTTTGGTCCTCTCCATCGACCCGCCCCACGAACCGCCGCTGGGTGCTTCCATACTGCGAGGAAAGGATCGTGAGGATGCCCGCCCACCAGGACGTACCGCCTACATCCTCCAGTTCTACTGTGAGCGTCTCGCCAGTGGGGTCCATGCGCCCCATACTCACCCCGCTGAGAGCAGCTGTAAAGGCTTGCCGCTTCGCCGGGTTGTCAATATGCAGTACATAGCTGACGCGATCGGCACACGGAACCTACGCTCATGGGACGAAGCGTTCCTACAGCGTCCCAAGGAGTCCTGATGCGCGCACTGGTGGTCTATGAGTCCCTGTGGGGAAATACCGAGAAAGTGGCGCGGGCGGTTGGGAGCGCGCTCGGTGCAGGTGGCGAAGTTGAGGTGGTGGATTCCGATTCCGCACCGGCGTCAGCCGATGGATTCGATCTGCTGGTGGTGGGCGGACCAACGCATGCCTTTTCCATGTCACGGCCGGGCACCCGGCAGGAGGCGGTCAAGTCCCACGCGGCTCCGCACGAGCCGACAGTCGGGATCAGGGAATGGCTCGACAAGCTTGAACGTCCCGATTCGCAGATTGCCGCGGCCGCCTTTGATACCCGGGTGGATAAACCGCGGCTGCCCGGATCTGCTGCGAAAGCTGCGAAACATGAATTGCGCTCGCTGGGGTTCTCCACGGAACTCAAGCAGCGCACGTTCCGGGTGCATGGCTATGAAGGCCCCCTCCTGGACGGTGAGCTGGAGAACGCCGCCCAGTGGGCTGCAGAGATCCTCGATCAGCTGGGCACGCGGTAGGGAAGGCTGCGGCACTCTGACTGCCACACAGGGAATGGCCGGCAAGTGGACTGCGTTGCCCCAAACATGACCTCCGAAGCGGCCACAGTTCATCACGCCTCCGACCCCCAGCCCCTCCTCGTTGCCGTGATCGGCGCAGGCAAAGCAGGCACCGCCATCGCCCGTTCACTGCTCGACGCCGGCGACCGGGTTTCCATCTCCGCTTCCGGAAATCCGGCCCGGCTGGAGCTGATGATCGACTTCGTGACTCCCGGAGCCGAGCCGAAGTGGACGCACGACGCCGTTGCTGACGCAGACCTGGTGGTCCTGGCCCTGCCGCTGCACCGGCTGCACACCATCGATCCTGCCCTGCTGGCCGGACGTGTGGTCGTTGACACCATGAACTACTGGCCTCCGGTCGACGGCGAAATCCCTGCCTTCGCTGCGGGGGACCGGCCTTCCTCCGAAGTGGTGCAGGAAATGTTCCCGGGTGCCGCCGTCGTCAAGACGTTCAGCCACACCGGCTACCACCACCTGGAACCGGACCGCCGCCCTGCCGGGCACCCGGAGCGCTTGGGCCTGGCCGTGGCAGGGGACCAGCCCGACGCCGTTGCCCTGGTCTCCGCGGTTGTGGACCGGATCGGCTACGACCCGGTCCTTCTGGATAGCTTGGCCGGCACCGGTTTCCTGCAACCGGGCGGACCCGCTTTCGGTGCCCGGCTGACCGCAGCACAGCTGCGAGAACTGGCCGCCGTTACGGCACCCGTGGCCTAAGTCCAGGGCTGCGGTCCGGGAATTTCCCCGCGGCGGCCGTTGCTTGCATCCACCACAACCACCACCGAAGGGATGCAGACATGGCGACACTGGGAATCATCGGAAGCGGAAACATTGGATCGGCTGTGGCACGGCTCGCCGTGGCGGCGGACATGAACGTGGTCATCGCGAACTCGCGCGGTCCCGAATCGCTGCAGGATCTGGTCGCTGAGCTGGGCCCGCTGGCCAAGGCCGGAACGGTGGAAGAGGCAGCGAACCTGGGCGACGCCGTCGTGCTTTCAATCCCGCTCAAGGCGGTAAAGGACCTGCCCGAGGGGCTGCTGGCTGGCAAGCTGGTGCTGGATACGAGCAACTACTATCCATTCCGGGACGGACGCATCGAGGAACTGGTCAACAGTACGGTCACCAGCAGCGAAATGGTGCGGGACCAGCTGGGCGCGGGCGAGTACGTGAAGGTCTTCAACAACATCACCGCCGCGCACATCCCGGCGCTTGCCCGGGCTGAAGGTGCTGCCGGCCGCTCGGCCCTGCCGATCGCAGGTGATGACGCCGCTGCCAAGGCGGAGGCCGCAGCCATCCTGAATGAGCTGGGCTTTGACGCGGTCGACGCCGGGACGCTGGCAGAGAGCTGGCGGTTCGAGCCGGAGACCCCGGCCTACGGCCGGTTGTACTTCTCCGACCCGAACGTGTCCGATGACCAGCTTATGGACACCCCTCCCGGTTCGACGCCAGCGGAAGACGTGCAGTCAGCGCTCGACGCCGCCACCCGGGTCAACGTGGCCGAGCGCCGGTTCTAAACGGCCAGTCCGGCCAGCACCTGGGCCCTTTCGAACGGTAGGCCCTTTCGAGCAGCGGGCATCTTGGGGCGGAGGGCACCGGCGCCGGTGTTTCACCGGCAGGTTCCGATCTCGGGACTTACCCTTGCCGGTCTGCATCCTGTGGGGAGTTAACGTCGTATAACGGCTCGTCCCGTCATCCTGTGTGCAGTTGACGTCGCTTAGCGGCTCTCATAGGGACATTAACTCCACACAGGATTTCCGCAGGGGGTCCAGAACAGCGTTATCTCCCCACAGGTTTACAACGGGACCCGTTCCCGCGGACATCCGGCGGACAGAGTGGCCCAGGAGTATGCACCCTCCCAGCGTCGGACACACGCGGCCTCGTTCCAACACGAGGTCCCGACGGACCAGTTTTCTGCTGGCCATTCCGCTGGCCGCAGCACAGGGGGACCATGGCGGAGAGGAATCATCCGCCAACTGCTAGGAGCCGGGCCATGATCCTGGACGAGACTTTCACGCTGGCCAACGGACTGCTGATCCCCAAGCTGGGTTTCGGCACGTGGTTCATCGACGACGGCAGCGCGGGCCAGGCTGTGCAGGAGGCCATAGGGATCGGCTACCGAAACATCGACACCGCCCAGGCGTACGGCAATGAGCACGGAGTCGGTGAAGGGATCCGATCCAGCGGCCTGCACCGGGACGAGCTGTTCGTCTCCAGCAAGCTCGCTGCGGAGATCAAGGACTATCCGGGTGCGGTTGCAGCGATCGACGGGTCGCTGGCGACAATGGGCCTGGATTACCTGGACCTGATGATGATTCACAGCCCGCAGCCCTGGAATGACTGGCGTGGCGGCTCCTACGCAGAGGGAAACCGGGAGGCCTGGCTGGCCTTGGAGGAAGCGCACGACGCCGGCAAGGTGCGTTCCATTGGTATCTCCAATTTCGAAGAGGCTGACATCGAGAACATCCTCTCCACCTGTGCAGTCCGTCCGCAGGTGAACCAAATCCTGGTCCATGTGGGCAATACGCCCACTGAGCTGCTGGATTTTTGTACGGAGCGGGACATTCTGGTGGAGGCATATTCGCCCATCGCCCACGGTGAGATCCTCCGGAATGAGGAAGTCGCCGCCATGGCCGCGCGTTACTCGGTCTCCGTGCCGCAACTGTGCATCCGCTACACGCTCCAGCTAGGCACCGTCCCGCTGCCAAAAACCACGAATCCCGATCACATGCGCACCAATGCGGAGGTGGACTTCGTCATCTCCGACGCGGACATGGAAACGCTGCACGGCATGAAACTGACCGACTACGGCAAGTCCGGCAGATTCCCGGTGTTCAGCGGGAAGTAGCTGCCGGCCGCGTCATCCAGAGGTAGGCGAGCGCGTTCGCAGACTGGGCGCCGCCGTCGTGCCTCGCCTTTGCCCTGTGCAGTCGTTGTCTAGGAAGCTGCCGCTTCTTCGCCGGGCGCGTCTTCCCAGCGGCGCGAGTACTGGCCGATTGGCTGCAGGGCGCGCAGCAGATCAATGCCGCGGCCGGTGAGGTGGTAGCGGATGCTTACCGGCACGGTGGGTTCCACGATGCGTTCCACGAGTCCGTAGCCCTCAAGTTCCCGGAGCCGGAGGGTGAGCATCCGTGCGGACAACCCCTGGACCCGGTTCTGGATCTCCGTAAACCGCTCGGCGCCCGTGCCCAGGGCCAGCAGGATGCCGCCCACCCAGCGCCGCCCAACAATCTCCATGACAGTGGTTAGCCGCATGCATTGCTCGTCATCGATGCGGAACGGCGGGGCTGGCCTGTTTTTTGAAGTCACTTACGAAAAGTAAGTCGCTTATGCGATGGTTGTCAACGGTTCGGGGCGGGCAGATGCTGAAGGCATGCCTGATTACCTGCATCCGCTGCGTTTTGGCAGCTTCATCACCCCGCTGGCTTCCGCGCCGCAGGTTCCAGTCGACCTGGCCCTGCTCAGCGAGGAGCTGGGGCTGGATCTGGTCACCTTCCAGGATCACCCGTACCAGCCGAAGTTCCTGGACACCTGGACCCTGCTTTCCTGGGTAGCTGCCAGGACCTCGCACATCCATGTCTCGGGGAACGTGCTCAACCTGCCGATGCGGCAGCCCGCGGTGCTGGCCCGCTCCCTGGTAAGCCTTGACCGGCTCAGCGGCGGCCGGGTGGAACTCGGCATTGGCGCCGGGGGCTACCTCGACGCTATGGCAGCCATGGGAGCACCGCAGCTGACCGTGGGGAACGCAGTCTCCGGATTGGAGGAGGCGCTGGACATCATCCGCGGAATCTGGGACTCCGAGAACCCGGAGCTCTTGCGCGTGGACGGCCAGTTCCACCGGGTGGACGGCGCCGCGCGGGGGCCGGCACCGGCTCATGACATCCCCATCTGGCTGGGGGCGTACAAACCCAGGATGCAGCGAATCATCGGTAGGAAGGGCGACGGCTGGCTGCCCAGCCTGCCGTGGATGAAGCCCGGCGACGTCGACCGCGGCAACCAGGTCATCGACGAATCCGCCCGCAAGGCAGGGCGGGACCCGCGGCAGATCACCCGTTTGCTGAACGTGACACCGCAGTCCTCCGCGGAAGACCTGGCAGAACTGGCAACCGGGCACGGCATGAGCGTGTTCATCCTCGCCTCAGATGACCCGTCGGAGCTGCGGCGGTTTGCCGAAGTCACCGCGCCCCAAGTCCGGAACCGGGTCGCGCAGACGCGGACAGCCCGAGCCCGTGCCGGCAGCGCAGCTCCGGCGTCGACCTCGAATACGGTGCCGGGTTCCATGCTTGCTGAACCGGCACCGGCTCGGACGTTCCACGGCGACCCGATCCCGGATGCACTGGCTGCCCGGACGCTGTTGCCGGGCGATCCGGGATACGCCCGCTACACGTCCAGCTACTTCCGCGGCGCCCGGCCCGGCGTCGTCGTCCGCCCTGAAAATCCAGCCGAGGTGCAGGAAGCGGTGCGCTTCGCCGCCCGCCACCGGGATGTTCCGTTCGGGATCTTCAGTGCCGGGCACGGGCTCTCAGGCAGGTCGCTGAACACCGGCGGAATCGTGCTGGCGCTCGATGCGCTGAACTCCATCACCGTCAGCGACGGCAACCGGATTCAGGTGGGGCCGGGCGCTCGCTGGGGCGAAGTGGCACAGGCGCTGGCACCTAAGGGACTGGCGGTCACCTCCGGGGACTACGGCGGAGTCGGCGTCGGAGGTCTGGCCACAACGGCCGGGTTCGGCTGGTTCGCCCGCGAACGCGGCCTGACCATCGACTACCTGCGCTCCGTGGACGTTGTCACCGCTGACGGGGCCCTAGTGCACGCCAGCGCGGACGAAAACAGCGACCTGTTCTGGGCTGTGCGGGGCGCGGGCGCGAACTTCGGCGCCGTCGTCTCCTTCGAATTCGAAGCGCACCCGGTAGCCGCTCAGGTGGGTTTCGCGATGCTCGTGTTCACTCCCGATGACGTCGCCGCGTTCCTGCAGGCGTGGGGAACCACAGTTGAGGCAGCGGATCCCATCGTCACCGGATCACTCATGGTGGGACTCACCGGGGCCGGCAGGCCGTCCGCGGTCCAGGCGGTGATCGTGGTGGACTCCAGTGATCCGGACGCCGTGCTTGAGCAGCTGCAGCCCTTTGCCGGGCTGGCGCCGCTGGCCGATCAGCTGGTTCAGATGGTGCCTTACGCGGCCTTGATGGAGGTGCCGCTGACCGGTGAAGGGCAGTCCGGCAGAGGCGAGCCGCACGGCCATTCCGGCCTGGTCCGCCACCTGGACGCCGACGTTGCGCGCGGCCTGGCGGGAATCATGGCCACGGACCGGCCGTTCTTCCTCAGCGTCCGTTCAGCCGGGGGAGCCGTGGGCAGTTATCCGGCCGACTCGACGGCGTTCGGCTGGCGGGATGCCAACTTCCTGATCTCCCTGTTGGGCGGCCGGTCCGACGACGTGCAGCAGAGCTGGCGCGACCTGCTTCCCTTGATGGAAGGCATGTACCTCAGCTTCGAAACGGACACCGGGCCCGACGTCGTCGCCCGCGCTTTCCCGCCCGGCCACCTGCTGCGGCTGCAGGCGCTCAAGGCAACCTGGGATCCGTCCGGGCTGTTCCGCGACAACTTCTTTATCGCCCCTGAACCGCAGCCGGCGGGCCCGAGTACCGTGCCCGGATCGATCCCGGCCGGCTCCACCTCGCGGGCGGTGTGATCTTGCCGCGCTGACGGAATATCCGCGGCCGGGCTGCGGGTTGTTGCTGGGTGTACGAACGTCGGGACAACCCTTGCCCTGATGCGATCGAGAGAAAGCACCCCGCCCCAGTGAACCTGTTTACCCCGCTGACCGTCGGCACCATGGAACTGCCCAACCGGCTTGTCATGGCCCCGCTGACCCGCATGCGCGCCGACCTCGACGGCGTCCCCACCGACATCATGGTGGACTACTACCGCCAGCGCGCCTCGCTCGGCCTCATTGTCAGCGAAGGCATTTACCCGTCCTTCACCGGCCAGGGCAACACCCGGATGCCCGGCCTGGTCACCGAGGAACACGTCGCCGGCTGGAAGCGCGTCACCGACGCCGTGCATGAGGCCGGCGGGCGGATCGTCGCCCAGCTGATGCACTCCGGCCGCGTCGCCCACGAGAACGTCAGCGGCCGCCAGCCGGTTGCTCCCAGCGCCATCGCGCTCTCCGGTGAAGCACACACGTATAACGGAAAGCAGCCCTACCCGGTGCCGCACGCCCTGACCGAAGCCGAGCTTCCCGGCGTCGCACAGGAATTCGCTGCCGCCGCGGCGAACGCCATCAAGGCAGGGTTCGACGGCGTTGAGCTGCACGGTGCCAATGGTTACCTGCTGCAGGAATTCCTCTCGCCCGTCTCCAACACCCGCACTGATAACTACGGCGGATCCCCGGAGAACCGTGCCCGCTTTGTCCTGGAAGCCTTCCGGGCCGTAGTCGAGGCCGTCGGAGCAGAGCGCACCGGCATCCGGATCTCCCCGGAGCACAACATCCAGGACGTGCTGGAAACCGACCGTGATGACGTGCTGGCCACCTACACGGCACTGGTGGACGGCATCGCGCCGCTGAAGCCGGCCTACCTCAGCATCCTGCACAAGGACCCGGCAGACGATTTGGTCCAGGAACTGCGCCGCCGCTTCGCCGGACCGGTGCTGATGAACACCGGCTTCGGTGTGGAGACCACCCGTGAGTCCGCCCTCGCGCTGCTTGAAGAGGACCTGGCTGACGCCGTCGTCGTCGGCCGTCCCGCCCTCGCCAACCCGGACCTGGCCCGCCGCTGGCAGGAAGACCTGCCGTTGAACGCATGCGACTACGCCACTTTCTACACGGACGGCGCTGCCGGCTACACGGACTACCCGGAGCTGGCTCCGGTTTCCTAGGATCCCGTTCCCGGTCCGGCCGCAGCCCGGAGTGTCCTCCTGCCGACGGGAGGAACTAGCGGCTGTGGTCGGCCGGGTCTGTCTCATCCGAGGACAGTGATTCCAGCCGGCGGAGGTCCTCAGGGTGCAGCCCCGGGTGCTTGCGGAGTGAGTCGAGAAGCAGGTTCATTTGCCGGTGCAGCGGCGCTGAACGTTCGGGACAGCCTTCCTCGTTGACATGGGTGATGAGCATGCGCAGCACCCGGAGCAGCGCTGCGGCAACCTCGGGCTGGTCCAGGCATGCCTGGCGCAGCTGGTCGAACGCGTGGTCGACGTACTCCTCGTGGTCCAGGTTCCATGGCTGCACCAGGACTCGTCCCGCGCTGTCCCGGAGGGCTTCCGGTGCCAGCGGGACCGTGAGGATGCCGCGCAGGAGGCTTCCGAGGCGGAGCGTGATTTCAACAGCAGTGGTGGGGTCGTTGATGGCCGAGCTGAGCGCACGGAGGCCGATGTCCACGAGCTGGCGGATCGCAAAATCCGCGTCCTGGAGCATGGTGCGCGCGTCGGCCACTTCGATGGCTCCGGCGAGTTCTGCCCTGCTGTCCTCGGACGGCGCAGGCCATACAGACAGCAGGGGTTCATCCGCATGGACATACGCGCCGATGCGGGTTTCCAGCCGAACCGTGGTGCCCGGCGGAACCGCCGCCAGAAGACGGGTACTGTCCGCCTGGCTGACCCATCCGCTGACGGGACAGCAGATAACGGCGGCATCTGCCGGCGGGTGGAAATCCCGCGGATCGGCGGCCTGCAGGCCCGCTGGTGCCTTGTCCAGTTCCGCGGCGACGCGCCGGCCTTCCGCGGCGATTGCGCGGGCCAGGTTGCCCACCTGAAGCCCACGGGAGAGATGGTCCAGGTGGGCGATGATGCCCACGACGGTGACCAGGGTAAGGACGACGGCGAGCGTCAGCGAGATCCGCGGCGCGTCAGCCGCAGGGTCTCCGCTGAGGCTGGGCAGGATCAGGATGCAATAGAAGAACGTTCCCACCAGCAGGCCGATCACGCCCTGGCTAAGGCGGTCCCGGATGAAGGAGCGCATCACGCGCGGAGAGAACTGGCCGCTGGCCAGCTGAAGGCTGACCACCGTCAGGGAGAATACGACGCCGACCGTGGTGATCATTGCCCCGGCCACCGTAGCCAGCAGCCAGGTGGCGGCGTTGCTGCTCATGGCCAGGGTCAGCGGGATCCGGGCATCGTGTCCCACGGCACGGTCAAGGGCAGAAGCGCCGACCGCGAGGGCAATGCCCGCCAGCATCAACAGCGCCGGAAAAAGGAACAGTGACTCGGCGAAGCGGTAACGCATCGCTGCGGCGCGCAGCCTCAAAGACTTTCTCCCACGTGCCATTCAGCTCGAGACCTCCTTGACCGGTTTCGCCGTTGCCCGGCGGGGGCCTCGGGTTTCTGTGCCGGCCCCGACAGCAGGATATCCAGTCCGTCAGCCAGTGGATCGAGAACTCTTCTACCGGGTTCGCGTACACCTCCGCGTTTCAGCTGGCGCACCGTGGATGCGCCACACGGCGTCGTCAGTCAGGCCAGGATCGCAGCATGGTCGCTGCAGCGGAAACCGTCCAGGTACTTGTTCACCAGTTCCTGCTGCGTGCTCATGGCTGGACCTTCCTTGCCGTGGCATCCGGGGGTGCCGGGTCCAAAGCCGGGTGCCGAATGCTGGCTACGCTAGCGGTTTTTGCCCGCAACAGGAACAGCTTGGGGGCTCCGGCGCGCAGGCCGCCGGTAGCATGCCGGCCACAGCTCGTGCCGCAGGACAGCCAAGGCGGCTACTGCCAGGACCAGAGAGACTGCGGCTGACAGCAGCAGTGATTGCCGGACCTGGATCAAGTTGACCAGCGGGCCGGCCAGCGACAGGCCAAGGGGGAGGGCTGCCGTCAAACCCGCAGTCCACAGTGTGAAGACGGGCTGCTGTTCATCGTCTGCCAGCTGGCTCTGCAGGACCACGAAGACCAGAGGGTTGAACGGACCGTACACGAATCCCGCGGCCGTGAATGCGGCGAAAGCCGCCGTTCCGGTGGTGGCCAGCCCCAGCGCTGCAACGCACAGTGCCCAGCCAATGATCACGGCCACCAAGACCGGTGCAGGGGGAAAGCGGCGAAGGTAGTTCACCGCCAGGGCTCCGGCGAGGGCTCCAAACCCGTAGCAGGTCCACAGCGTGCCCAGCGCCGTCGCCGGCTGATCCAGGTCTTCCAGCATGAGCAGTGGCAGGGCAATTTCAACCGGAGCGTAGAAAAGGTCGAACAGGAAGAAGACGGCGAACAACCGCAGGATCCTCGGCTTGCCCCGGAGAATGGACCACCCTGAGACAGTGGCCTGCAGGCCGGCAGGACCGGGCGCCGCTGCTGCGCCGGAACGCCGGGCAGCCAGCACGGCAGCCAGGAGCACAACGTACGCTCCGGCATTGGCAAGCAGTGCCGGAGCCGCCGGGCCCGAGAGCAGGAGCAGGCCGCCGCAGGCCGGTCCAAGGATGAACATTCCGGCTCCCAGGGACAGCCCGATCATCCCGTTGACTGCGTAGGACCCCTGCGGTCCGGTCAATCCAAGAGCGAAGAGGCGCCGGGCGCCTGCCCCCAGCAGTCGCAGTACGGATCCGGCGCTGAGCAGTGCCACCAGCCAGCCGAGCGTCAGCGCTCCTGCCAGCGCCAGCCCCCCAGCCAGGCCGTAGAAGACGATCCGGAGGACGGAATCAGCAGCAGCTGTGACTGCCGGATCGAAACGCCTGGTTCCCAGCCCAAAAAACAGGCTGACGACCATGGGCGCGGCGAGCGGCACCGCGTACACCAGCGACAGCTTCAGTGCTGCCGGCATGTCCGAGGGCAGCCCGAGGACGAGGACGGGAAGTGCCACCAGTGTCATCCCGTCGCCGACCCGGGAAATGAGGTCTCCGGCTAGGAAAAGGGCCAGGCGCTTGTTCCTAAGCGCTTGCAGGAAGGAGAGTGAGGAAATGTTGGGCATGGCGGTGACCGTATGTGCTCAAGTTAACTTGAGCGCAAACCGGACCCGCGTAACCTGTTCCTGTGACGCAGCCCAAACCGGATTCCCTGTTGCCCATCTCCGTGGTGGCGGCACGTTCCGGCCTGGCAGTCAGCGCCATCCGTTACTACGAGGAACGCGGGCTGGTATCAAGCCCCCAGCGGGTGGCCGGACGCCGGGTTTACCACCGCACCGTTCTTCGACGCCTGGCCTACATTGCAGCCGCACAGAAAATCGGCCTCACGATCGGCGAGATCCAGGCCAGCATGGCGCAGCTGCCGGCCGAGCGGGCACCGTCCCCAAAGGAATGGGCCCGGTTGAGCCAGCCGTGGAAAGACCGGATCGACCAGCGCATCGCGGAGCTGGAAAGCCTTCGGATGTCCCTGGAAGACTGCATCGGCTGCGGCTGTCTCTCGATGTCCGCCTGCGGCATCCTGAATCCCCGGGATCAGGCAGCCGGAGAAGGACCGGGCGCCCGCTGGTCGGGGAGCCGGGAACGTTCCAGGGGTAGGAACTAGCCGGCGTGCGCCGGTACCGCCGCGGCACCGCTGCCGGCGGGTCGGCGTACCGCCTGCGCTGCTACTTCTTGGCGTCGGTGAGGACCAGCTCAAAGGCCACCGGCTCACCGACTGCTTCCAAGGTGGCGGTGAGCTTGGCTCCGGCGGCAAGACCATCAAAGACGGTGCGCGTTGGGTTTTCATTAGTGCCGCAGGACACTGTGACCGGCTCAGAGTTGAGGACGCGGACTAGCAGCTCGCCCTCGGAAGCGCAGCTCAGGTACGAAGCCACCACCTCCCCGTGTGCCCCAAAACCCGCCTCCGTATCCGGCCCTGACCCGGTAACGGTGCCCAGATGCCTCTCCTCGACAGGGTAGGCGAGTGTGGCAGGTTGCTTCGGCGCGTCGGTCTCGGCGTCAGCGGCGGCCTGCGAGCAGCCACTTAGCAGCAGAGCGGAGATGCCCGCGGCGGTCAGAACTTTGGTACGCATAACGCCTCCCGGATATTCACAGTCCAGCTGCTAAACGTCCTGGGGGTGACAGCGGCTGGTCAACGTTGACCTTATGAGTCGTTAGAATACAACATTGCATTTTCCGGCTTATGGACCGTTTGCTCCGCTTTGTCCCAAATGCATTCCCGCAAAGCGGAGCATTTGGCACAAAGCGGAGCGGATTCGAAACGGGTCAGGCCGCGGGATTAATCCTGCGAAGTGTCCCAGCCATAGTCGGGGTAGGCAAAGAAGTCGTCACCGTTGAGGGTGTCCACCTCGCCGGTGGCCATCGAGTCGATGAGGGACTCCAGGCCGGTCTGAACAGACTGGACCAGCATGCCCTTCATCTTCTGCCCGAAGTCGTCCGACTGTCCGCGGACCTCGAACAGCACAGTGGCGGAACCATTGAGGGCAAAGGCGGAACGGCCCTGGCCTGCGTATTCGCGGTCTTCGGGATGGAAATAGCGTCCGACGGCGGCGAGCGGGGACTGCGATCCATAACTGTCCCTGATGCCGTCAGCAACGGCGAGGGCATAACGGCGGGACTTGTCCTGGTCCAGCAACGGCCACTGCTGCTGGTAGGCCGCACCGTCGTTGACTCCCAGTGGCGGGTAATCGAGAGCCACGGAGATCTGCTTGCCGTCCTGTTCTCCGCCGGTCAGCGCATTGCACGGGCCCATGTGGTGCAGGTCCACCACGGCGTCGACTTCGCCGAACTCTTCCCGCAGGTCAACGTAGACGTCGCGGATGGTCTGGGACTCGGGGGAGAGGAAGAAGCCCGCGTCCCGCGGATCACCCGGGAGGTCCTCCGGCTGCGGGACGTAATCAAGATCCGCGTTGAAATCCCGGTTCAGGTCGAACCCGGGGAGCTCGATGCCGTCGCCGCGCAGGCTGTGATACCAGGCACGGGGAGCGCCTTCCAGCTGCGGATGGCGTTCCTCGATTTCGTCCCAGGAAATGACGTTTGCGCGGCGGTTCAATTCACCGCCGTCCGGGTTCACCATTGGCATTGCCACCAAGGTGACATTCTCAAGTGCCCGGCGCGTTGCCGGATCATTGCTGGAGCCCAGTTTCTTCAGGATGCCCAGCAGGGCTTCCGTGCCGGTCCGTTCATTGCCGTGGATGGCGCTTTGGACCAGCAGGACACGGTCTCCCGTCCCTACCCGCGCTGTGTAAATGTCGCGTCCCTGCTGGGTCTGGCCAACGACGTCGACCTCGACTTTTCCTTTGCTGGTGCGCTCAATGCGCTCTAGGGCTGAACCCAGTTCCGCATGACTGGTCCAGCCGCTGAAGGAGGGGTTATCAAACAGCTTGCAGGTACCTTCGCCTGATGCTTTGGCCACCTGAGGGGCGGCCGTCGCCGGGCCGGCGACCAGAAGAGTGCAGAGCAATGCTCCGGCACCAACGGCGCCGAATAATCTGCGAGAAGCGCGAGGATGAAATTTCAAGGTGAGACTCCTGCCTTATGTGAGTGGGGCAGGCTAATCGTTTCCCGGGATACGTTCCGCGGATAGTGGCGGGTGAATAACTCATTCCAATATCGAATTCAGCTCTGGTCGACAGCCTTTTCGAACAATAGAATTACCCACTGCAGTTCCTTTTGTGCCGGGGCGGGGCATTTCGCTCCGCTTTGTCCGGTTCGCTCCGCGGCGCCGAGGAGCGAATGACACAAACCGGAGCGATCCGGGTTCGGTCCAGCTGGAGCCAGCGCGAACGCAGCTTCGGGCCATCGGCGCACCGAGACAGCACCCGCTCACCAGCCCTCGGTCAGTACCCGGTCCAGCATGGCCAGGAAGAACCGGGCACTTTCCGCCGTGAAGCACAGCGGCGGTTTGACCTTGAGGATGTTCTGCCGGTCGCCCGTGGACAGCACGATCACGCCCAGCTCCAGCATCCGGTCACAGATCGCAAGGGTCTCCTCGGCGGCCGGCTCCAGCGTCTCCCGGTCCCGGACAAACTCCACCCCCTGGTATAGCCCCATGCCATGTACGGCGCCGATCAGCGGATGCCGGTCCATCAGCTCCCGGAACCCGTCGGCCAGTACCTGGCCCACGGCGTCGGCATTTTCCTGCAGCTGCTCCTTCTCGATGATGTCCAGCACGGTGACCCCGATCCGGCTGCTGAGCGTGCTGCCGCCGCCGGAGGAGAAGAAGGAGCCCTCACCGGCCAGCGCAGCCGCGATCTCCCTGCGTGTGATCACGGCACCAAGCGGATGCCCGTTGCCCATCGCCTTCGCCATGGTGATGATGTCCGGCACCACCCCGTGCTCCTCGAAACCCCAGAAGTGCCGGCCCAGCCGGCCGTAGCCCATCTGCACCTCGTCGCAGACACAGACCCCGCCCTGCCCGCGGACCGCGGCGTACACCTGCTCCAGGTAACCCGGCGGGGTACCGATCGCCCCTGCGTTGCCGTTGCGCGGCTCGGCAATAAATGTGCCCACCGGGGTACCGGCGTCGTGCAGCTGCTTCAGCTGGCGCGCGACGTCGGCGGCGTAGGCAGCGCCCGCACCCTCACCCCGGTGCCGCCCGCGGTATGCGTTCGGGGCGTCCGCAACGTGGACCCAGTCCGGCCGGGTTTCAAGCGCCCGCGGGTTGTCCGAGACGGAGGTGGAGACGGCATCGGCGCCCAGCGACCAGCCGTGATAGGACTCGTGCACGCACAACACGTCCGCCCGGCCGGTGAACGCACTGGCCAGCCGCAGCGCCAGTTCCACCGCCTCGGAACCGCTGTTGACCAGCAGCACCGTGTCGAAGGAATCCGGCACTTTGGCCAGCAGCCGTTCGGACAGCTCGGCGACGGCTGCGTAGTGGAACCGCGAGTTCGTGTTCAGCCGCCGCCACTGCCGCGCCGCCGTCTCCGCGACCTCGGGGTGCCCGTGCCCCAGCGCGGTGACGTTGTTGACCATGTCCAGATAGTGCCGCCCGGAGGTGCTGATCAGGTGTTCTTTCCAGCCGCGCTCGATCTGCGGCGGGGCCTCATAGTAGTGCGCCTGCAGGGCGTCATAGGCGCTCCTCCGGCGCTCCAGCAGCTCCTCCGCCCCGGCATCCCCCAACTCTGCGGGCTCGATGCCGAGCAGAGGCGCCGGATCCAGGAACGTGGCGGCGTAACCGGGGAACTCGCTGGCCTTCACAAAGCGCGGAGGCATCCCGGCCGCCGGATAAGTGCCGGGTATCTGCAGCCATACAGTCAGCCCGTCCGGGCCGGTGGCTCCGATCCTGGCGCCGGCCTCCACCGGTCCGTCGGCCAGGTCCAACGTGGCGGCGGAGAGCACGACGGCGGCGTCCCGGCCTTCCAGCCGGAAGGTCCCGTTCCCGCCGTCGGACAGGGTCCCGGCGAACGGCGCGTGGATGGCCAGCGGTGCGGGGGGACGAATCTCGGCGGCGAGGGCCACGTTCGCGGGTTCGTCCGCGGTGTTCGCGGCGGCGCGGGTCAGGCGGGCTTCCCCGAAACTGGTCACCACAGGGGAGCCGCCGGCGGCGGCTTCGGCGATGATCCGCTTTTCCTCGGCTGGACCGGCCAGCCAGGACCCGTCGTGGAAGTCCTCGCTGTCCCAGCCGAATTCCACGCGGACCGGTTCGCCCAGTTCCGGCAGCAGGGGCAGCCAGCCGGATGCGTGGCGCTTAGCTGAAACGCTGAGGCCCAGCGCCTGGCGGATCGAGGCTTCGGCTGCGTTCCAGTCGTAGCTGGCCGGGACCTCGAACATGGCCCATTCCCTGTCCAGGGCGGCGGAGGCGTAGTCGTTGCCGGCGTCGACGGTCACCTGGTGCTCGCCGCTGACGGCCAGCACGGCCCCGCGCAGCACGATCAGCGGCCACAGCGCCCGTATCTCGGCGTCGGACAGCGGGGCGTGGGCGTGGAACGCCTGGACCATGGGCAGCACGGTGAGCGGGTTCGCCGGATCGTGGTGGAGCAGGGCGGAGCATCCAATGGCCAGCTCGGCCACCCGCCAGCTGTACATCGCGTCGCTGAAGTCGATGATCCCGGCCAGTTCCACGTCCCCGTGCGGTCCGGGGGTGCAGACAATGTTGTCGTCCGTCAGATCGCCGTGCACTGCCTGGACCGGCAGCTGCTCCTTCAACGGGGCCAGTGCGCTGCTGACGCGCTCCAGCGTTTGCAGCAGCTGAGTCCGCTTCCAGTCCTCGCGGACGAAGGACACCAGTGCGGCCACCACGGCTTCGCCGTGCCGCAGGTCCCACTGCAGGGACCGTTCCAGGCCCGGATGTTCAAATCCGGCAAACGCTCTACTGGTCCGTCCCAGCCAATCGCCGAGCGCCGTGCGCAGGGGAACTCCCAGATGCGGCCGGTCTATGACCGGGGTTCCTTCCACAAAGCTCAGCAGCCGCAGACAGTGTTCCCGCCCGTCCAACACTGCGTTTTCCACCAGTTCCCGGTTGACGGACGGCTGCGGCAGGGGCGTGGCAAACCCGGCGGCGGTGAGCCGCTCCATGGCGGCGTTCTGCGCTTCGATTTCCGTGCGGGTGAACGCGGGGTTGCTGATCTTGAGCAGCTGCCGGGTGCCGTCCGGGGCGGTGAGCCGGAAGTTCCGGTCCTGCTGGCTGCCCAGTTCCTTGACCCGGGACACCTCCAGGCCGTAGAACTCCCCGGCCAGCCGGACGGCGTCGTCAGCGGTAACAGCGGGGCGGGGCAGGCCCTCGGGCTCGATCAGTGCAGACATGTTCCATCCCGGATCAATGGCGAAAGCGAGTGTTCAAACGGTGCCCCGATCGTATTCGGCCCCTGAATGCGCCTTCAATGAATGCGGAGATTATGACGCCGGAACGGCCTGGCGCGGGCTGGCGAATCGTTCCAGGGCTGCCGTGCCGGACCGCGCTTCCCACGTTCCGGGACACCTGTTGACTGATGTGACCTCATCCGTCCCCTTAGCCACAGATCGTGGGAAGGTTGGGCGCGCGGAGGGATCCCGGCAGCCGGGCGCCGGGTTTGCGGCATAACTGGGCCGCGAAAAGTCCGCCTAGACGGAACCGGGGACCGGCGCTGAAGCCACCGCAGCGGGTTGGCCCGCCCGCCGGAACAGAGTCTTGCCGTGGAGGGCACGCAGTGCGTTGAGGATGGTGGCCAGGTCCACAAGCTCCTGGGTCAGCGCCCCGGCCACGGCCGGAATGTACCCGAAGGCGGCCACCAGCATCAGCACCAGGCTCAGGGCGATGCCAAGCCAAATGCTGCCCAGCGCCACCTGTATGGTCCGTTTGCTGATGTCCATGGCGGTGGCGACCTTGGAAATGTCGTCCGCGACGATCACCGCGTCCGCGGACTCGCTGGCCGCCGTCGAACCGCGGGCACCCATGGCGATCCCGACGTCGGCGGCCGCCAGCACCGGGGCGTCGTTGACGCCGTCGCCCACCATGATCACCGGCCGCAGGGGCAGTGCCGCCACGGCTTCCACCTTGTCTTCGGGCAGCAGCTCGGCGCGCACATCGGAAATGCCGACCGCGCGGCCCATGCTTTCGGCGGTGGCCAGGCCGTCGCCGGTGAGCATGACCGTCTCGCGGATCCCCAGCCCGCGCAGCCGCTGCAGGGTGGCGGCGGCGTTTTCGCGGGCCGTATCGCTGAGGATCAGGGTGCCGGCGAAGCGCCCGTCCACACTGAGGTACACCACCATTTGGCCGGGTGCGAGGTCCGCCGCCTGCGTCGCCGGGTCCACTTCCTCAACGAACCGGCGCTTGCCAACGCGCACGGTCCGCCCGCCGATGGAGGCCTCGACGCCGTTGGTCGCCACTTCCTGGGCGGCGTCCGCGGGCTGTACGGCCAGGCCGCGCTTCTCGGCGGAAGCCAGCACGGAAGCGGCCAGCACGTGGGAGGAGTACTGCTCCGCGGAGGCCGCGAGTCCCAGCAGCTCATCGGCAGTGAAACCGTTGACCGGGTTCACCGAGACCAGCTCGGGCCGGCCGTAGGTGAGGGTGCCGGTCTTGTCGAAGGCAGCACTCTTCGCGGCGGCGAGCTGTTCCAGGGTGGCACCGCCCTTGACGATGATGCCGTGCCGGGCGGAGCGGCTCATGCCGCCCATAAACGCCACGGGAGCGGCGATCAGCAGCGGGCAGGGTGTGGCCAGCACCAGCACCTCGGCGAACCGCACAGGGTCCCCGGAGACGGCCCAGGCAATGCCGGCGATGAGCAGGGAAACGATGGTGAAGGGAACGGCGAAGCGGTCCGCGAGCCGCACCACGGGAGCTTTGGACTCACTGGCCTCCTTCACCAGGGCGACGATGCGCTGGTACTGGCTGTCCGCCGTCGTCGCGGTGGCCTGGATGCGCACCGCGTGTGTGCCGTTAACCGAACCGCTCATTACCGCATCCCCGGCGGAACGGGAGGCCGGAAGGGATTCACCGGTCAGCGATGACTCATCGAAGGCCGCGGCGGGGGAGAGCAGCACGCCGTCCACGGGCACCACCTCGGCGGGTTTGATCAGCAGGATGTCGCCAACGGACACTTCGGTGGCGGGAATGTCTTCGGCGAGTTCGGCGGCGGGTTTGCCGGCGTTCGGATTCCCGCCGGTGTCTGCCCCGGACGGCAGCCGGTGTGCAATCTGCGGTGCACGGTCCAGCAGGGCGTCGAGTTCGCCCTTGGCCCGGCCCGCGGCGTAGTCCTCCAGTGCCTCGCCGCCGGAGAGCATCAGCACGATAATCAGCGAGGCAATGTACTCGCCCACGGCAACGGTGGCGAGCATGGCGATGACGGCCAGGATATCCAGGCCGTAGTGCCCGCGCTTGATGTCCTGCACCATGCCGTAACCGGTGATGCCTACGATTCCCAGCGTGTACAGGCTGGCGATCCACTGCGCGGGCCCGCCTGCCCCGGTTCCCCACAGGATAAGGACGACGGCGAGCACCACCACGGTTGCCGCAACTACGGGGTAGTGCCGAACTGCCTTCTGGAAGGACACACGGTTAAGGGCCATGCTTTCGTTTTAGGCCCCTTCCGTCCCGGTTTCCAGCAAGAGAAAGCTTGCCTAACCCGGATTGGGCCGGACTCGCTCCGTTGTGGGTAAACGCTCCGCCGCGCCGCGGAGCAAATGTCACAAAGCGGAGCGAGGCGGACAAGCCGGAGCGGAAGTCGGCTTCTAGTGCAGCTGCGCCTCGATCTGCTGCACGCTTTCAATGAGCCGTGCGCCGACGCCGGCGTCATCTTTCCCGGTGCCGAAGTACACCACGGACAGGGACGCCGGCAGCTGCCCGGGCACCTGCACCGGAACGGCAACGGAGCCCACGCCGTCGATCACTTCGCTGTGGCTGGTGGCGTAACCGCGCAGGCGGGCCAGCCGCGCCTCTTCGCGGTACGGCTGCCCGGGGGCAAGCCGGTTCCAGTGTTCCTCGGAGACCGCTGACTGGATCGCGATGCCCGGGGCACCCGCAGTAAAGGAGTGCCGGGTGCCCGGCCGCTGGATCAGGGCGGTGCGGCTGTGCCGGGGTTCCACGGCAACCAGGGTGACGCAGTCGTGCTGGTCCCACACAGCGATGAACGCCGTCATGGACAGTTCGTTCGCCAGCACCGTCAGCTCCGGGAGGGCGGCGGACTGCAGGTCGCGGGAGACTCCCCGGGCCAGCGCGGCGAGTCCGGGTGCGGCCGAAACCCGGCCCGCGTCGTCGCGCATAACCAGCGAATGCGCCTCCAGCGTGCGCAGGATCCGGTACGCGATGGAGCGGTGCACACCCAGACCCGCGGACAGCTCAGCGATCGTCAGCGGCGTCTCCGATTCCGCCAGAAGCTCCAGCGCCTGGATCCCGCGGGACAGGGTCTGGGACTGGGAGCCGGAACCGGTGGACGCAGAAGTCATGCGCCCATCATAGGCTCAGGCGACTGCCGCGCGGCGCCGCCGCCGGGCGGTGATGGCGCGGCCAATGACTCCCTGACGTGGGCTGAAAAGGTACGCCAAGGCAAAAACGCTTCCTTGCGCCAGCACCACCATGGGCCCGGTGGCGGCGTCCAGGTAATAGCTGGCGTAGATCCCGGCCACCGCGCAGCCTGCCGCCAGCGCCGGGGCAATGAGCAGCATGCGGCTGAACCGGTCGGTGAGCAGGTAGGCGGTGGAGCCGGGGATGATCAGCATCGCGACCACCAGGACCACGCCGACGGCCTGCAGGGCGACGACGGCGGTCAGCGCCAGCAGCCCAAGCAGTGCCGCGCCGAGCAGCCGCGGATTAAGCCCGACGGCGTGGGCCTGGGTGGGGTCGAAGGCATACAGGGTGAAATCGCGGCGCTTGAACAGCAGCACCGCCAGCGTCAGCGCGGCCAGGACGGCGACCTGCGCCAGGTCCGCAGAGCTCACGCCCAGCAGGTTGCCGAAAATGATGTGGTTCAGATCGGTGTTGCTCGGTGTCACAGAGATCAGCACCAGCCCGGCGGCGAACAGCGTGGTGAAGACGATCCCGATCGCTGCATCCTCCTTGATCCGGCTGGTATCCCGGACCAGGCCGATCAGGCCGACGGCAAGGAACCCGAAGATCACCGCGCCCAGCGCGAACGGCGCACCCACCACGTAGGCCAGGACGACGCCGGGCAGCACGGCGTGGGACACGGCGTCGCCCATCAGCGACCAGCCGATCAGCACCAGCCAGCAGGACAGCACGCCGCACACCACCGACGCGATCACGGCGGTGGCCAGGGCACGGACCATAAAGTCGTAGGACAGCGGGTCGGCCAGCAGCTCGATCATGACTTGCCTGCTTTCAGTGTCCCGGCCGGAACCGGTGTGCCGTCGTCCAGTACGTTGAGGCCGAAGGCGCGGGCCAGCTGCTCCGGGCGGAGCACCTCCTGCGGGGTGCCGTGCGCCAGGACACGGCGCATCAGCAGCACAGCCTCGTCAGCCAGCTGGGGGAGGGCATGCAGGTCATGGGTGGAGATGAGGATGGTCCGGCCGTCTGCGGCCAGCTCCCGGAGCAGTGCGGTGATGGTTGCCTCCGAACGCTTGTCGACGCCGGCGAACGGCTCATCGAGCAGCAGCACCGAAGCGCCCTGGGCGATGCCGCGGGCCACGAAGGCACGTTTTTTCTGCCCGCCGGAGAGGCGGCCGATCTGCCGGTCCGCGAAGCCGGTCAGCTCTACCCGTGCCAGGGCTTCCGCGACGGCGTTCCGGTCCGCTGTGCGGGGCCGGCGGGTGGGGCCCATGTGCCCGTAGCGTCCGGTCATCACCACATCCCGCACGTTCAGCGGGAAGGTCCAGTCCACGTCCTCGCTCTGCGGAACGTAGGCAACCAGACCGGATCTGCGTGCCTTCGCCGGGGTCAGGCCGCTGAGCCGGACCGTTCCGGCGGCCGGCTTCACCAGGCCCATGAGGGACTTGAACAGCGTGGACTTGCCGGAACCGTTCATGCCCACCAGCCCGCAGACCCGGCCCGGCTGGACGGTGAGGCTGACGCCGTCCAGTGCCGTGACGTCGTCGTACTTAACCGTCACCGAGTCCAGTTCCAGTGCCGGAGCGGCGTTTGCTGGCATCAGGAACCGGTGCCCGTCAGCGCGGTGATGATGGTTTCGGTGTCGTGGCGGATCAGGTCTAGGTAGGTGGGCACCGGGCCGCCATCTTCGGAGAGCGAGTCAACGTACAGGACGCCACCAAAGGCTGTGCCCGTGGCCTCGACCACCTGCTGCATCGGGGCGTCGGAGACGGTGGACTCGCAGAAGACGGCGGGGACCTGGTTTTCCTTGACGAACTCGATGGCGGCGGCGATCTGCTGCGGAGTGGCCTGCTGTTCGGCGTTCACGGCCCAGATGTAGCGTTCGGTGAGTCCGGCGTCGCGGGCGAGGTAAGAGAACGCTCCTTCGCAGGTGACCAGTGCGCGCTGGTTTTCCGGCAGGGCTCCGAGCTCGGTGACCAGCTGGTCCTGGACCTCCTGAAGCTCCTCTTTGTATGCCTCGGCGTTGGTGCGGAAGGCTTCGGCGTTTTCCGGATCGAGCTCAGCGAAGGCCTCCGCCATGTTGTCCACGTAGACCTGGGCGTTCAACGGGGACATCCATGCGTGCGGGTTGGGCAGCCCCTTGTAGGCGTCCTCGGCGATGCTGATCGGGTCAACGCCTTCGCTGACCGTCACCCGCGGAACGTCCAGGTCAGCGGTGAACTGCGCGAACCAGGCTTCCAGGTTCATGCCATTGTCCAGGATCAGGTCGGCCTGCGACGCCCGCCGGATGTCACCCGGCGTCGGTTCGTAGCCGTGAATTTCGGCGCCGGCCTTGGTGATGGATTCGACCTGCAGGTGCTCGCCGGCCACGTTTTCAGCCATGTCCGCGAGCACCGTGAAGGTGGTCAGGACTACGGGTTTGTCCCCGGCGCCGTCTGCGTCGGCGGGTCCTGAACAGGCGGACAGGGCGAAGAGCGCGGCAGCGGCGGGCAGTAGGGCCAGGCGGCGCAGGCGGGAAGTCAACGTCGTCGTCATGCGGAAAACAATAAGTTCGGCGAGCTGTTTAAACAAGTTCGGTGAACCGAACTCTGACGGATTACGACGGACCAGCGGCGTGGAAAGAGGAGGCTACGGGAGACGGCGGCGGCTCAGCAGGCCCGAGCCCAGCAGGAGCAGACCACCGGCCAGCGGCCACCACAGGTACATCGAAATGGTTCCGCCCACAAAGGCGATGACCAGCACGGCAACCATCACGGCGCTGACCAGCAGCACGCCCGCAACAATCCGTGCCCGGCCGCGGTGCGGGGGCGGGATTGGCGGCAGCCAAGTGGGACGTTCGTCGATCCACTCCATCCCGTCAGTTTAGGAGCGGAGGGGACGCCTGCAACCCCGGTCCCGGCAAAAATCTCCGGCCGGCAGCAAACCGGCCGCCGCCGTCGTGCATCCCTTTTGCCGGGCGCGCCGAACTGGCACAGTGGCGTGCAGAAACAGTTCGCCACCCGGCCAAGGAGATCCCATGGAATCAAGTGACCTGTTAGTTGATGCGTTCGGACGCCTTCCCCAGACCGTGGGCCGTGTGCTCAACGGCCTGAGCGCGAAGGAACTGAACCACCGCCCTTATCCGGACGGGAACTCGATTTCCTGGCTGGTCTGGCACCTCGCCCGGGTGGAAGACGCCCAGGTGTCCGACGTCGCCGGGCACCAGCAGGTCTGGACCGCCGAGGGCTGGGCGGACCGGGTGGGGCTTCCCCTTGCCGTTGAGGACACCGGGTACGGGCATACATCCGAGGAGGTTGCCCAGGTTCAGGTGCAGTCGGCTGAGGTGCTTGAGGGATATTACGGCGCCGTCAGTGCCCGGACCATCGCCTTCGTGTCGGGGCTGTCTGCCTCGGATCTGGACCGCGTGGTGGACACCTCGTGGGATCCGCCCGTCACTTTGGGCGTACGCCTGATCAGTTCCCTGGCTGACTGCCTGGAGCACGTGGGGCAGGCGGCCTATGTGCGCGGGATGCTTACCTCCGGCGGCGCTTCGTGAACATTGTGGCTGTCCGAGTCCTTCAAGTCCCTGGCGGTCACCCGGGCCTACGGTGAGCCGGTGAAGGTCGGCTCCGAAACGCTGGTGCCGGTAGCGCTGGTTCAGGCCGGGTTCGGCGGCGGGGGAGACGCCGACGGCGACGGCGGTGGCGGCGGAGGAGGGCTGGTGCTGCCGCTCGGGGTCTACGCAGCGGCCGATGGAAGTCCTGCGGTGTTCCGGCCGAATCCTGTGGCGCTGGTCGCGGTCATGACGCCGCTGGCCTGGATCCTTATGCGGGGCATGCGCTCGCGGAAGTAGGTTTCGCCGGAGCGGGGGCTTTGCCGGCTGTTTCCCCCGGGTGGGGACGTGCTTGCCGGGGGATTTTGCTCCGGTTGGGGACTTCCCTCTGCGTGGGGACGTGCCTGCCGGGGGATTCGCTCCGGTTGGGGACATGCCTGCCGGTTGGGGACTTCCCTGACGCTGCGCCGCGCAGGATTGTCCCAATCTGGATGGGATGTCCCAAACCGGATGGAAAACGCCCCGGGAAGCTGTCCCAAACCGGAGGGCTGTCCCAAACAAGTGGGAAACGTCGAGGAACGGCCTGACAAATCGGGGGCATGTCTCAAATCGGAGGGCTTCGGGTGCGGCCAGGCGCCAATTCCCAGTCCTCGTTACAGTCGCGCCGTCTGGGGTCCCACCAGATGACACCAGTAACGGTGCGGGGGAATCTGCGTGTCCGGATGCCCTTCATCCCAGCCCGGCCAGCCCACTCCGGCTTGCCCTAGCCCGGACGTCCTCCCAATCTGGCCTGCTCCCGCCTGCCCCAGCCGCCGTCCTGTCCCCAGCTCGACCACCCCAACCCGGCCTCCCCAGCCAGCGGCCGCAGGCTTGGCCGGCCTGCCCCAACCCGGCCTGCCCCAGCCTCGGCCGCCCGCTGGGCGAGCCGGAGACCCAGTCGCCAGGTATACCGGCCGCGCTAGGCGCCGATCGTCAGCAGCAGTGCATCGCAGGCTGCTGCACAGCGGTGGCAGGCCTCGGCGCAGATGCGGCAGTGGTCGTGGGCGGAGGCATGCTGCTCGCACTCGGCCGCGCACCGCCGGCAGGCTGCCGCGCAGGCCCGGACCAGGTCCGCGGCTGAAGCATAATCCTTGCCTGCCCGGGCCAGCACCTTTCCGGTGGCTCCGCAGATTTCGGCGCAGTCCAGGTCGGTGCGGATGCAGCTGACCATGTCCCCGAGCATGTCCTCGCCAAGGCACGCATCCGCGCAGGCGGTGCAGGTCTGAACGCAATCGAAGCAGGCCTCGATGGCTGCTGCGACGGCGTCCATGTCCACCGTGGAGTTCCCCGCGGGGTGGGATGTCAGCAGGTCTCGAATCAGGCTCATGGTGTGCTCCTTAGTGGTCGAGTCGGGGCAGTCCTGCCCGCAGCGGGCTTTCGGCGAGCCTAACCAAAAGCCCGTCGGGCACTCAAGCACCATTCGGCATTTTGCCCGCGGACTAGGCGGGTGCATAGAATCGGCGTAGCCTGACAAGGCCGGTTATCCGGACCAGGCATGGGGCTTTAGCTCAGTTGGTAGAGCGTTTCGTTCGCAATGAAAAGGTCAGGGGTTCGATTCCCCTAAGCTCCACAATCCGGTCCCGTCCTCTCCGCAGAGAGGACGGGACTTTTTTGTGCCCCGATGCGCGCCGGGGCGGCACATCAGGCTAATAACCAGCCACGCGGTCCACGAGTCCTGTGAGTTCGTCGCCGTTGACGAAGCGGCGCACATTCTCACTGATGCGCCTCGAGTACAGGGGGATGATCATTTCCATGGTGTCGGCGCTGTGAGGGGTTATGAGGCAATTGGGTTCCTCCCACAGCGGATGCCCTTCCGGCAGCGGCTCCGGATCCGTGACATCCAGCGCGGCTGAGCCGACGTGGCCCGCGCGCAGGGCATCCGTGAGGGCATCGGTGTCCACCAAGCCGCCGCGGCCCACGTTCACCAGCACTGCCCCCGGCTTCATCGCCAGGAACTCTCCTGCTCCGATCATGCCCCGGGTGGCCGGGGTCAGGGCGGCGGCAAGGATTACGACGTCGGCCTGAGGCAGCAGCCCTGCCAGCTCGCCGGGTGTGGCCACGGCATCGGCGCCGGTCACCTCTCCGGCCGTTCGCCGGACCACGGTGACGTGGGTATCGAATGCCTTGAGCAGCCGGACAGTCTCCTTGCCCACACCGCCGGCTCCGACGACGACGGCCCGCAGGCCGTGCAGGGACGTACCGGCGGGTTTCCCCCAGCTGCGGGCTCGCACCCGCTCCGGCAGCTGGCGGAGCAGGGCCAGGGTGAGGGCCAGCGCGTGCTCGGCTACGGGAGCGGCATAGGCACCCTTGGCGCTGGTCCAGGTCACGTCCGGGCGGAGAGCCAGGGACTCGGCGTAAGCCTCGATTCCCGCCGACGGCAGCTGCACCCAACGCACGTTGCCGGAAGCGCGGAGCGTCTCAAGCAATTGCCCGGGACTGGAGGTGTAGTCCAGGACGAGACCTTCGGCCTGCCGGGGGTCTTCGGTCAGCAGGCCGCCGCCGTCCTTGATGGCCCGGGCGGCAAACGAATCACCGCTCCCCAGTACTGCCAGGGTCCGGTCCGCGCGCGATGCTGCTTTGTTCACAAATCCTCCTCCAAAAATCAACTGTTGTACTAACGCAATTCCGAAGATATATTTCCAACATACATGTAACGCGGATCACAGAACACGAGGGAGTGTGCATGTCGCAGCGCGGAATCCACGGGCAAGGCGGGCGCCTTTTCCAGGACTCGGGTCAGGACGGACTCATGCACCGGGCGTTCCTGCGCGGCGCCGGGCTGAGTGCCCAAGACGTGCGCCGTTCGCCGGTCATCGGCATCGCGTCGAGCGCCAGCGATTTGAACCCCTGCAACAAAGGATTGGCCAGGCTCGCGGAGGCAGTGAAGGAGGGCATCCACAACGCAGGCGGCCTGGCGCTGGAATTCCCCACCATCTCCATATCGGAACCGTTCACCCGCCCCACCAGCCTCTACCTGCGCAACCTCATGTCCATGGACGTGGAGGAGATGGTCAGTACTGCCCCCATCGACGGCGTCGTCCTGCTCGGGGGCTGTGACAAGACCGTACCCGCGCAGCTGATGGGAGCGCTCAGCGCGAACAAACCGGCCGTCATGCTGACCGCCGGACCCCGCTCGGTTTCCTGCCACCGCGGCCGGAAGGACTTCACCGTGGATGATGCGTGGGGTCTCTGCGACCGCCGGCGGGTCGGAGAGCTCGACGACGAGGAGTGGCTGGAACTCGAGGGGAACCTCAACGTCTCGGTGGGCACCTGCAACGTCATGGGCACCGCCGCCACCATGGCCGCCGTCGCCGAAGTATTAGGCTTCGCTCTGCCAGGCGGGGCATTCCAAGACGCGGTCAGCGCCGCACGCACGGACATCGCCCGCCGCACCGGCGCTGAAGCGGTCGCCGCCGTAAAGCGCAACCAGCTGCCCCGCACCCAGGTCACCATCGAGTCCCTGGAAAACGCCTTCCGGACCGTGGTGGCGCTCGGCGGATCCACCAACGGCCTCATTCACCTCGAGGCTATCGCCGGCCGGGCAGGCCTGCAGATCGGCCTGGACCGCTTCGACGAATGGTCCCGCACCACTCCGTTCCTGGCCAACGTCCGGCCGGGCGGGGAACATACGCTGCCTGCCCTCGCCGCCGCCGGGGGCGTCCCGGCCGTCCTCCACCGGCTCCGCGGCAGCATCCACCTCCAGGCCGCGACTGCACAAGGAACCACCTGGGCCGCAGAACTGGACGCGCAGGACTTTGCGCCTGGCAGCGTCCTCCGGGAGGCCGGCACGGAGGTCCCGGAACCCTCCCTGCGGATCCTGCGCGGCAACCTGGCCCCATCCGGCGCCGTCGTCAAGACCGCCGGCACCGGCGCCGACCACCGCACGGTGCGCCGCGGCCGGGTAGTGGTCTTCGAAGGCATTGAGGACCTCAACGCCCGCATCGACGATCCGGACCTGCCCGTGGACGCGGACAGCTTTCTGGTCCTGCGCGGCATGGGTGTCATTGGTGCCCCAGGAATGCCGGAAGTTGGCCATATCCCGGTCCCGGCCAAGCTGCATTCGCTGGGCGTGACGGACATGGTCCGCATCTCCGACGCACGGATGAGCGGTACGGCGACCGGAACCGTCGTGCTGCACGTCGCCCCGGAATCCGCAGTGGGAGGTCCGCTGGCCTACCTGCGGGACGGCGACGAAGTGGAACTGGACATCGAGTCCGGCATGCTGACGCACTTCGTGCCGGAGGAGGAGTTCGCCGCACGGCGGCCGCCGGAACCGCCGCCCGCCCCGGAGCGCGGCTACGCCTGGCTGCACTCCCGCCACGTCCTGCAGCCGGACGCCGGCTGTGACTTCGATTTCCTGCGGGGCGGGGCGCCTGCCGATGCCCTGCCATCCCCAACGACCGCCGTCGGCCTGAAGGAGAACGCATGACCGCCCCCGACAAAAGGATCACCCTCTCCGCCAGGGGTATCCGCAAGAGCTTCGGATCCAAGGAAATCCTCAAGGGAATCGATCTGGACGTCGCCGAGGGCGAGCAGATTGCCATCATCGGGCCCAGCGGCTCCGGCAAGAGCACGTTCATCCGCTGCCTGAACCTCCTGGAGGTCCCCGATGCCGGCGAACTGGAAGTCCTGGGCAAGCGCGTCTTCGACACCGGAACCCGGACCGTTGGCAAGACCATGCGGGAACTGCGCAAGGACGTGGGAATGGTCTTCCAGTCCTTCAACCTCTTCGCAACCTACACGGCCCTGGAGAACGTCAACCTGGCACAAATCCGGTCACTGGGCCGCAGCAAGGACGAAGCGACGGCCCGCTCCCGGCAACTGCTCGAACGTGTGGGACTCCGGGAGCATATGGACAAGCATCCCTCGCAGCTCAGCGGCGGCCAGCAGCAGCGCGTGGCAATCGCCCGGGCCCTGGCCCTGGACCCGAAGGTCATGCTCTTCGATGAGCCCACCTCCGCGATCGACCCCGAAATGCGGATCGAAGTCCTGCGCGTCATGCGTGACCTCGCCTCTGCCGGCATGACCATGCTGATGGTGACCCATGAGCTCCGCTTCGCCGAGGAGGAAGCAGACCGCGTGATGTTCATTGCCGACGGCGAAGTGCTGGAAATCGGCGAGCCCGCGCAGATCTTCAACGACCCGCAGCATGCCCGCACCCGGCGCTTCGTGCAGGCCGTCAGCGGAGTGGTCTGATGCTGGAATGGAGTTACGTCCTTGAAGGGCTCCAGGTCACCATCCAGATCTGGCTCGGAGCGCTGGCACTCTCGATCATTCTGGCGGTTCCCGTTGCCGCGCTGCGCCGGTCGCAGAACCCACTGCTGAAGTTCGCCGGCGCCCTCTGGGTTTGGCTGGCCCGAGGTATCCCGCCGGTGGCCTGGCTGATCATCATTTACTTTGGTCTGTCCCTGGGCATCATTTCCGAGGTCCCGGTCATTGCCGCCATCCTGGGTTTGGGCATCGTGAACTCCGCCTACATCGGGGACAGCATCCGTGCCGGGCTCGATGCCGTCCCGCGTGGACAGCGTGAAGCGGCGCAGGCGGTGTCCCTCTCCGGGACAAGCGCGATGCTGCGCGTGATCCTGCCCCAGGCCGTGCCGATCATGATCGCCTCGGCAGCGGCCTACTCCATCACCCTGCTAAAGAACACCGCCATCGCTTCCATCATCGGAGCGAACGAGCTGGTCTTCTACGCCTACAACACGGTCCAGATCGGCGCGCCGGCCCTGAGCACGTTCTTCCTCATCGGGTTGATCTACCTTGCGTTCACCCTCCCCGTCGGGTTCCTCGCCCGCTGGATCGACGCCAAGGCCACCAAAGGAGTGAGTGCCTGATGTTCGATGTCGCAGATTCGATCCGGGGCCTGCTGCCTGGGCTGGCCACCAGCATCCAGATGACCCTCGCGGCCGTGGCCGTGGGCATCCCGCTTGGGTTCCTGGCAGGGCTGGCCCTCAACGGCAAACGCAGGGTGCCGCGGGTGGCTGCCCGGATCCTGGTTGAAATATTCCGCGGATTCCCTGCACTGCTGACCCTCTACCTTGTCTACTTTGGGATTACCCAGCTGGTGGCCATTGACCGCTTCGCGTCTATCACTGCGGCCTTTGGCGTCACGGTCGCCGCGTACACTGCGGAGATCTTCCGTGCCGCGATCGCCAGCGTGCCCAAGGGGCAGCTGGAGGCAGCCGCTGCCCTGGCTATGGACGGCTGGCAGACCACCTCCCGCATCATCGTGCCGCACGTGGCACGCGTGGTGGTGCCGCCGATCCTCGGCATCGTCATCATCGCGTTCCAAGGCACCGCGCTGGCCTACGCGATCGGCGGCAAGGAACTCATGGGGTCGGCGTACTCCCGCGGCATCACCACCTTCCAGATGCTCCCGGAGCTGCTGACGGCAGCGTTCCTCTACCTGGTGGTCACCTCCATGCTGGCCTGGTTGGAAGTGGTTACCGATAAGCGTGCGGCACGGATCGCGGGCGTCCAGCGCCCCCGCGGCCGGGCCGGACGGGCCGCGGGGCTCCGCACCCGGTCCTCTGTTTGACCCACTGCACACCACCTACCCCCAGCACACCCCCATGAATGTCCAAAGGAGGACATGTTATGAAACGAAGCACCGCCCGGCTGTTTACTGCAGCCAGCTCGCTGGCCCTGATCGCCGGCATAACCGCCTGCGGCGGCGGGGCCGAAGCGGAACCGGCAGCCTCGGCAGACGCGGACTGCACGCCCATGCACGAATTCCCCACCATCAAGGAAGGAGTGCTGACTGTCGCCGCCTTCAACTCGCCGCCGAAGTTCCATGCCCTGTCCAACAGTGGACCCTTCGAAGGAGTGGACGCGGCCCTCATCACCCAGTTCGCCGAGGAAAACTGCCTGGAGGTGAACTTCAAGCCCATGACCGGACCGGCCGCGCAGCTGGACCTCAAGGACGGCAAGTCGGACGTGATGGGCGGCCTGATCCTGAAGAGCGCTGCCCGCGGGGAGATCTTCGGCCAGACCGAGGGCTACATCACCTATGAGACCGTTGGCATCGTCTCCAACCAGGGCTACAACTCCGTGGATGACCTGCAGGGCAAGCGCGTGGGCCTAATCTCGGGGTCCACCTATGTGGAGCCGATGAAGGAGGCGATCGGCGCGGACCTGGTCGAGGAGTACCAGAGCGACACGAACGCCTTCGAGGACCTCGTTGCGGGCCGCGTCGATGCCCTGGCGGTGCAGACCATGCAGGGCAATTACCTCAGCTCCAAGAACCCGGAATACGCCACGGAAATCATCGAGGAAGACCCGGACTACCCGATCCTCACCGGTCTGCTGGAGAACAACTGGCCGCACACAAAGGGCGTGCCGGAACTGACCGCAGCCATCGATGACTTCTTCGAGCGCGTGAAGGCAGACGGCACCGCCGAGCGTGTGCTGAAGGAGAACGGGCTGGAGAACACCGAGTTCTACCTCAAGGGAAGGTAAGCGGCACGGAGCGGGACCCGGCCCAGGGTCCCGCTCCGCACCCGCCCGCCATCCATCATCAGCAAGGGGAAACAACACGTGATTAACAAGGTGCGGAGCCAGGCCGCCGCCATCGGCAAGCTGGTCCAGCCGCAGTTGCCCGCACTGCCCACTACATCCCAGCGCCTTCGTTCCGCCCGTGATGTGGAGGATCTTCGGCGCCTGGCCCGGCGCCGGGCCCCGGGCTTTGTCTATGACTACGTAGCCGGTGGAGCTTACCGGGAAGAGAGCGTCGGGGGCAACGCCGCTGCACTCGCCCGGCGCCGGCTTGTACCGAAGGTACTTCGTCCGGTTGCGCAGCTGGACACCGCTGCTGCCCTGCTGGGGGTGGAGCACCGGCTTCCGCTGGGGCTTGCGCCCACGGGGCTTACCGGGCTGGCGCACCCTGACGGGGAAATCGCCGTCGCCCGCGCTGCAGCCCGTTTCGGGGTGCCGATGGGACTGTCCACCATGGCCACCCGCAGCATCGAGGAGGTAGCTGCCGCTGCCCCGCAGGCCCGCCGCTGGTTCCAGCTGTACCTGCGCACCGACCGGGAAAAGTCCCTGGACCTGGTCCGCCGCGCCATGGCCGCCGGGTATGACACCCTGATACTCACTGTGGACACCCCGGTGGCCGGACGCCGTCTGCGGGACGAGCGCAACGGACTGTCGCTGCCGCCGAAGCTAACCGTAAAAACAGCGTTCGACGTCGCCCGCCACCCGCGCTGGGGCGTGGACTTCCTGACCACCCCGCCCCCGCGTCTGGCGAACTTCGACGAGTCCGCCGCGTCCATTTCGGAACTGGTCAACGGAATGTTCGATCCCGGCCTGTCCTTGCGGGACCTGGACTGGCTGCGGGAGGTATGGCCGGGAACCCTGATGGTCAAGGGCATTCTCAGCCCGCAGGACGCCGTTGCCGTCTTCGAACGTGGAGCGGATGCCGTCTGCGTCTCCAACCACGGCGGACGCCAGCTGGACCGGACCATCGCCCCCGTGGACGCACTGCCCGCGATCCGCGCCGCCGTCGGACCGGAGTCGCCGCTGGTCCTGGACTCCGGCATCACTTCCGGGCTGGATGTGGTGACGGCACTGGCCGCCGGAGCGGACTTCGTCCTGGTGGGGCGGGCCTTCCTCTACGGCCTCATGGCCGGCGGGCAGGCAGGTGTTGAACGCGTCCTGGACATACTCTCTTCGGAAACCCGTAATGCCATGCAGTTAATGGGCGCCGCAGCAGTGGCGGAGGTCCGTGACTCCCACGCACACCAGCCAGCTACAGAAGAAAAGGAACTGATCTCATGAACAACAAGGAACTCGTCCTCGATTTCTACGAAAAGTACAACAACCGGGACGTCGACGGGGTGATGGCGTACCTTGGCGACACCTATATCCAGCACAACCCGTGGGTTGCTGACGGTCCGGACGCCTTCCGCCGGTTTGTCACCTATCTGCGGGAGAACTACCCGGAGGGGCGCAATGAAGTAAAACGCGTTATCGCCGACGGGGACCTGGTGGCTCTGCACGTCCACTCGCGGCGCGTTCCGGGCGAAGAAGGCCGGGCGATTGTGGACATTTTCCGGGTCGAGGACGGCAAAGTCGTAGAGCACTGGGATGTCATCCAACCCATCCCGCGGGAGATTTACCCGCCGATCAACGACAACGGGTACTTTTAACCCTCCCGGCGCTGACGGGCCGCTCCTGTTCGCTAGAGTGCTACGGGGCGCCCGTCAGGGCACCACAGTAACCTCGTGACAATCCAGAGACCGGGGACAGCATTAGGGAGCAGAACTTATGAGCACCATGCAGGACCTGGGCGAAGAAGTGCCTCGATCGCAGAAGCTCTCCCAGGCCCAGCGGCTCTACCGTGCGATTCGCAGTGACATCCTCAGTGCTGAGCTCCGCCCCGGTTCTGTGGTCGTGGAGAGCGAACTTGCCAGAGCGCACGGGGTCTCAAAGACACCCGTCCGCGAGGCGCTGCAGATGCTGGTGGTTGAGGGACTGATCTCCCTTCTTCCGCAACGGGGATATCTGGTCCGGACCATGGGGTTCGCGGAGATCCGGGATGTCATGGAGCTCCGTCTGATCATCGAGCCACCATTGATAGCAGCCGCAGCCCGCAACGTCACCCCGGAACTGGTCCAGGCTATGCGTCAGCGGCTCCAGGAGCAGTTCTCCGAGAACTCAACCCTCAAGAACTGGACCGACGCGGCACGCGAGTTCCATATGATCGCCGTGCGGGCCTCGAAGAACGAACGCGCGGTCGGACTTGTGGCGGGCCTGTTTGATGAAACCACGAGGATGCACCATCTCCTGCCGCAGGCGGTGAACCACCTGCGGTCATCGGAGGAACATGACGCTCACCTGGCGATCCTTCGGGCCATCGAGGCGGGGGACCCGGAGGCGGCATCGGAGGCAATGACGGCGCACCTGCGTGAATCGAATGACACCCTCCTGAAAGCGTTCTACACCGGTTAGCAGCCAGCTGTTCCAGGTTGCCCATCTACCCCTCCATCCCGGCCGATAAACTGCCCTCATGCTGCCCAAGGACACTCCCCGCCTCCGCTTCCGCGAAATGACCCCGGAGGACATCGACCTCATGGCGGGGCTGCTCGGCGACCCGGAGGTCATGACCTACTACCCGGCGCCGAAAACCCGGGAAGAGGCCGCCAAGTGGATTGCCTGGAACCAGGGGAACTACGCCCAGCACGGCTACGGCCTCTGGATCGTGGAAACGCACGACGGCGAGTTCCTGGGAGACTGCGGACTGACCTGGCAGAAGATCAACGGCGAGAGCACTGAGCTCGAGGTTGGCTACCACGTCCCGTCAGACCGGCAGGGCGCCGGCTACGCGACGGAAGCGGCTTCCGCCTGCCGGGACTTCGCACGGGACGCCCTGAAAAGCCCCAGACTCGTAGCCATCATCCACCCGGAGAACACGGCCTCACGCAGGGTGGCGGAGAAGCTCGGCATGCAGCCGGTGGACGAGGACCACGGCGGACCCATCCCCGTCCGCACGGTGATGGGCATGGACCTGCGCTAAGCCGATTCCCGGCCGTGCCGGTAGCCCCGGCGGACTTCCGCAATGGCCCGGGCAATGTTCGGATCCCGGCCCGACGCCGTCATGATCGTGTCGAAGTCGGCCAACCCCACGTCGCCGTGCCGGCAGGTCACTTCGATCTCCATCCGTTTGGCGCTCTGCACCCGAACCGGCTGACCGGTGATCGCCGTATGCCCGGCCAGCGAGGCACGGCCGGTGCGGACCATCCGCATCTCGCCGCCGACGTCGTCCCGGAAACGGAAGGTCTTGCCTTTCCGGGACGTCATCAGCGCGCGCCACTGGTCCCGCTGCACCAGCGGGGCGCCTGGGAAGTATTGCGCGACGGCGTCGTTGAGGGCGGCTGCCTCCGTCTCCTCCCGCCGAGGGCGCAGGACCAGCCGCTCCCTGGCGATGAGCAGCGGGTAGACCACCAGCAGGATGGCAAGGGCCACCGCAATGACGTTGAACCCGCCGAAGATGATGAACGCGGCGGCGGTGAAGACCAGCCGGCTCACCGCCTTTTCCGAATAGGAACGCGGCGGCGTATAGGGAACTCCCACACGCACGCTGGATTCTTCACTCATGCCCATCCGCCTTTCAGCTCTGCAAGGGCCTCTGCTTCCCGCGCTAGCCGGGTGGCCTCGCGGAGCTCTGTATCAAACGGATTCCCGGCACCGGTGGGGACAGGGCCGGTTGTTCCGCCCAGTCCGTCCAGCCGGGCACGGCTCTGTTCCACCGTTACTGCCAGCCGCAGTTCGGCCTGTGCCTTAACAAGGTCAGCCAGCAGCTGGTGGACCTTTTCCCGGCGGGACCGTATTTCCTCCAGATGCCCGGCGGCCATTTCCTGCCGGTCGGAGGCCAGGGCGTGCATGCGCCGTGCTGTTCCGGCAAGGGTCAGGACGGCCGGTGACGGACCATCCGGGACCACGGATTCAACGGCTTCGCGCCGCAGCCGATACGCTTCGGCAACCGAGGCAAAATGGGCTGCCGCTTCTCCCGCCACGCGTTCCTGTTCCTCCAGGGTCCGCCCCGCGGCCCGGGCCGACGCCATGGCACTGTCCAGCCGGGCATGGATTTTTTCATGGTTGGCCCGCGGGGGAGGGAGTGCGCCGCGGCGGGCGTTCAGGTTAGTGCGCAGGTTGCCGCGCAGGCGACGCAAATCGTGGAGTAACCGGTCCATGATTCTCCTCGGCCGGGGGTGCTGCCGGACTCCCGATGCCCCTGCGCTCTCCGACCGCAGCTGCCGGGTATCAGAAGGAAGTGTGCAGGAGTCTAGCAGTGGCCGGACGCCGCCGGGATGGGGTTGCGGAGAATAGTTGGTGCCTGGGGTCCAGTGCGTCCGCGGCGTGAGTCCCGACACTCTGGGCGGGTCGCAATTATCGTCATCTGCCGCGTGATGGCAACGTTACCGGCCGGTTTGGGTGCGTAAACAGATCCGGAAATCCCATCTTCCTGAGTTATGCTCCCATATCATGGCTGCGCGTAAATCCTCCGTGTTCACCACGGCAACCACTTTCGGACGCCTGCTCTCTTTCCTGGGGGTCAGTGTGCTCTGCGGAGTGCTCACTGCCGGGCTGTTCGTACCCATGGCCGCCGGAGCCGGCTCCGCGGCGTCGGCCTCCATCTCCTTCTTCGACGGACTGCCGGCGGACCTGGAGCGCGCCACGCTGGCTACGCCAACCCGGATCGTCGCGGCGGATGACTCCCTGATCGCCACCCTGTATGAGGAGAACCGGCAGCCTGTCACGCTGGACCAGGTTTCCCCGCATATGGTGGATGCCCTCCTCTCCGTTGAGGACTACCGCTACTACGATCACGGCGGCGTGGATGTCCAGGGCATTTTCGGCGCCATCGCCAGCAATGTTTCCAGCGGCACCAACCGCGGCGCTTCGACGATCACCCAGCAGTTCGTCACGAACGTGCTCATCAACTCAGCCAATGAGCGCGGCGAAGAAGCCACGTACAGCGGCAGCAAGGGCATTTCGGACAAGGTCCGCGAAATCCGGCTTGCCATCGCCGTCGAAAATGAGATGAGCAAGGACGAGATCCTTGAGGGCTACTTCAACATCGTCCCCTTCACCGGCAACACCTATGGTGTGCAGGCGGCGTCGAAGTACTTCTTCAGCAAGGACGCCAGGGACCTGAACATCCAGGAGTCGGCCCTGCTGGCCGGCCTGGTCAACGGGCCCGGATTCTACGATCCCCAGGTCTACCCCGAGCGGGCATTGGAACGCCGCAACCTGGTGCTGGGCACCATGCTTGAACACGGCAAGATTGACCAGGCACAGTACGACGCCGCTGTGGCCACGGGGCTGGACCTCGCCATCACCCCCACCAAGCAGGGCTGCGTTGCTGCCGAACAGGCGCCGTACTTCTGCGCGTATGTTGAGCGCCTGATCCTGAACAGCGAAGAGTTCGGGGACACTCCGGAGGAGCGCAAGTCGGTGCTTTACCGGTCCGGGCTGACCATCAAGACCACCCTGGACCCGGCGGTCCAGGAAGCTGCGCAAACCGCAGTCAATGAGACCGCCAACCCGGACACCACCGCCGGCCAAGTGGGCCACTCGATGATCAGCCTGCAGCCGGGCACCGGAAACATTCTCTCCATGGCGCAGAACACCCGCTACACACCCGGGGAGAACCCCGGGGATTCAATGCTGAACTTCAACGTGGACCAGTACCAGGACGGCGACCCGGAGAAGAGCCTCGGCGGCATCGGCGGGTTCCAGCCCGGCTCGACGTTCAAGCCCTTCACCGTGGCCGCCTGGGTGGATGCGGGCAAGTCGCTGGGGACCCAGCTGGACGGCCGCAAGAAGACCTATCCCCAGGGCGACCGCTGGACTGCCAGCTGCCTGGATGGGGGAGCCTTCCAGATTGGCGAGCCCGAAGGCTGGACTCCGCAGAACTACGGCGATACCAACTACGGGGATGCCACCGTGCTGCGCGGCCTGGCACAGTCCCTGAACACCATCACCTTCTCCAGCGCCAAGCAGCTGGACCTGTGCCGGATTATGGACATCGCGGAGTCGATGGGCATCCATGACGGCAAGAGCGACTCGGGCCAGGAAGAACCCCTGGAGATCAAACCGTCGGCCCTGATCGGCGGCGTCCAGGACGTGTCCCCCATGGTCATGGCGCAGGCCTTTGCAGGCTTCGCTGCCGAGGGCAACGTGTGCAAGCCCCGGGCACTGCTGGAAGTCACCGCAGCCAACGGCAAGACCTACGAGGTGCCGGAACCCGAATGCGAGCAGGTGATCTCCAAGGAGACCGCCCGCGGTGTGAACTACGCGACGCAGGAAGTCATGAAGTCCGGCTCCGGTTCGCAGCTGTTCTACGGCAACCAGCCCATGGCCGGCAAGACCGGCACCAACGACTCCCGGTCCCAGACCTGGTTCATTGGCTACAACTCCGGCATGGCCACCGCCAGCTGGATCGGCAACTGGAAAGCCGGAACCGAGTCCCTGTCCGGCCTGGAAATCGGCGGCCGCCTCTACCCGGAGATCGACGGCTCGCTGATCGCGGCCCCGTCATGGGCAAAGTTCATGCAACAGGCCGGCAGCCTCTACCCGGGCGAGCCGTTCGCCAACCCGCCCAGCAACCTGCTGATGAACCCGAACCCCAGCCCCAGCCCCTCCGAGTCGGAGGAAGCTGAAGAGGACGAGGAGAAGAAGGAGGAGAAGGAGAAGGCTTCGCCGTCGGCTACTCCGGTGCCGCGCCCGACGACGGCTCCCGCGCCTGCTCCCGCTCCGGCGCCCACCGCCACCGCTCCGGTTGTTCAGCCCACAGCAGTGCCGGGCCCCGAGGAACCTGAGGCACCTGAGGCCGGCGGCCAGTAGCAAGTTCCGCCACCGCGCGTAACAAGCAGCAGGTCAGGACGCAGCGCCCCCGGGTCGGATAGTGTTTCCGCTCGGGGGCTCATCGCTGTCCCGCCGCCGCAGGACCAGGCGGACCATTCTTCTGGAGGAAGCAGTGACTCAGAACCAGCCGGCTATCTCGGTGCGGGGCCTGACCAAGAAGTTCGGTTCCAAGACCGCCGTCGATGACATTTCATTCGATGTTGAGGCCGGCAGCGTTTTTGCCTTCCTGGGAACCAACGGAGCAGGCAAGTCCACCACCATCGGCTGTGTCACCACCGTGACCCCGTTCGACGCCGGCACGGTGGAAGTCTCCGGACACAATGTGCGCAGTGCCGGGGAACTCGTGCGCCGGGACATCGGCGTCGTCTTTCAGGAATCTGTCCTGGACCCCCTCCTGACCGGACGGGAGAACCTGCTCGTCCGGGCGCGCTTCTACTCCTCGGACAAGGCGAAAAACGAAGCACGGATCAATGAACTGGCCGAGCTGGTTGAGCTGGAGGAGTTCATCGACCGACGGTACGGTACCTATTCCGGCGGCCAGCGGCGCCGCGTGGACATTGCCCGCGCCCTGCTGCATGCGCCCCCCATCATCTTCCTCGACGAACCCACCGCCGGTCTGGACCCCGCCAGCCGCGCGATCGTCTGGAAAACCATCCATGACCTCCGCGACCGCCACGGGCTGACCGTCTTCCTCACCACCCACTACATGGAGGAAACCGAGGAAGCCGACCGGGTCTGCATCATTGACGCCGGCCGGATCATCGCCGACGGCACACCTGCCCAGCTGCGCTCCAAATATTCCAGCAGCATCCTCACCGTCACGACCCGCAACCGGCCGGTGCTCGACTCCCTGGTCCGGGAATTCGGAGCTCACTCCAGGGGCGGGGACGGTGACTCCCTGCGGATCGGCGTCGAAACCGCGGACACCGCCCGCCGCATCCTGGAGCGGCACGGCGAAGACACCGTGGACTTCGAGTTCCGCCACGGCACCATGGACGATGTCTTCCTCGCCCTGACCGGCAGGGAAGCCCCTGCGGAAACCGCCGCACCGGAAGGGGCCGGGAAGTGAACGTTGTCCTGGACATCACCACCCGCAATCTGAGGCTCTTCTTCCGCGACCGGCTGGGCGTGTTCTTCTCCCTGGTCTCCGCACTGGTGGTGTTCCTGCTCTACACCCTGTTCCTGGGCAACCTGCAGACCGAAGGCCTGGGTGAGTCCTTCCCGCAGGCCACCGAGGAAGAGATCCGCGGTTTTGTGGACAGCTGGATGTTCGCAGGGATCCTGGGGATCACCACCATTACGACGGCGCTGGGTGCCATGGTGGTGTTCGTGGAGGACTCCGGGTCCGGCCGCTTCCAGGATTTCCTGGTCTCGCCCATCCGGCGGGAGAAGCTGATTCTGGGTTATCTGCTTTCCGCGGTGCTGATCTCCATGATCATGACCGCGCTGGTCCTGATCGTGAGCCTGGCGTACCTGTTTGCGGTCAGCGGGGTGACCATTGCCGTGGTGCCCCTGCTGAAGATCTGCGCTTACCTGGCACTCTCGTGCTTCGCCTTCTCCGCCCTGAGCGCGTTTGCTGTCTCCTTCATCCGGACGGCCGGCGCCTACTCCGCACTCTCCACCATCGTCGGCACGGTGCTGGGGTTCATTGCCGGCTCCTACATTCCGGTGGGCAACTTTCCGGAAGGCGTGCGTGAATTCGTGAGCGCCCTGCCGTTCCTGCAGTCCTCCATGCTGGTCCGCCAGGAAATGACGGCGGAAACCCTGCCTGCCATGACCGGGGACCAGCCCGCGGCCATCGAAGAGCTGCAGAGCGTCTTTGGGATCACCGCCCAGGTAGGCGACTGGCAGGTGGGCACCGGGTACGTGGTCTTTGTGCTCGCCGCCATGACCGTGGCGTTCACCCTCGTGGCGGCCATCCGGATCCGCGGACGGGTCCGCGCCTAGCCGGGCTTCGGCCGTCGTCGGTCAGCGGCGTGGGCTTTCCGGCGGCCTCTGGGCAGCGCTGGCGCGGGGACGTCGACGGCGCCCGGCCTGTGGAGCTGTACGTCAACTACTTCCCGCTTGTCGAACCAGGAACCCAGCCATGAATGCTGTGATGAGCTACGTAGAGCTGCTGGCCGCACATGCCGAAGACCGCCTGGATCTGGAAGCACGCGCGCACGCGGGGCTGTGGCCCTCCTGAACAACCGGCGCCAGGACTACCCGGCGCCGGTAAAGGTCAGGTACAGCAGCACTATGTTCAGTGTGATCAGCAGCCCGGCGACCAGGATGCCCAGGGCGGTGGTCCACCACCGATTACGGTGTTCGCCCATCAGATCCGCCCGCGTGGTCAGCCACAGCAGCGGCACCAGGGCGAACGGAATGCCGAAGGACAGCACCACCTGGCTCAGCACCAGTGCCCAGGTCGGGTCCACGCCGGCGGCCAGGATGGCCAGCGCCGGCAGCAGGGTGATCAGCCGCCGCAGCAGCATCGGAATGCGCACTTTCAGCAGTCCCTGCATGATCTCCGCACCCGCATAGGCGCCGACCGACGTCGACGCCAGGCCGGAGGCCAGCAGCCCCAGTGCGAACAGGAGCGCGACGCCGCTGCCCAGCGCGCCGCCGATCGCAGCGTGGGCACCTTCGAGGGTGTCGGTGCCCTCCACACCCTGCAGGGACGTTGCGGCCAGCAGCAGGATCGCGAGGTTGACGCTGCCGGCAACCGCGAGGGCGATGGTGACATCCCAGCGGGTGGCCCGGATCAGGGTGGAGGTGGTCAGCCCGGCGCTGCGCTGCGGGAACCGGTCACGGGTCAGGGCCGAATGCGCGTAGATTGCGTGCGGCATGACGGTTGCCCCGAGGATCGAAGCGGCCAGCAGCACTGAGTCGGGCCCGTCGAACCGCGGCACCAGCCCTTCGGCGACGGCGGAAGGGGCCGGCGGAGCAACAAAGACGCCCGCGGTAAAACCGATCGCGATGATCGCCATCATCGAGACGATCACGTACTCAAAGCTGCGATGCCGCCCGCTGCCCTGGACAGCGAGCACCGCCATGGACACCCCGCCGGTAATGAGGCCGCCCAGCAGGAGCGGAAGGTCAAAGAGCAGCCAAAGTGCGACGGCGCCGCCAATCACCTCGGCGACGTCGGTGGCCATGGCCACCAGCTCCGCCTGCAGCCAGTACAGCCTGCGGCCGGCGGTCGAGCGGACCCGCACGCCGAGCAGCTCCGGAAGGCTCCGGCCCGTGGCCAGACCGAGTTTGGCGGAGAGGTACTGCACCAGCCACGCCATCACGTTTCCGGCAACCACTACCCAGACGAGCAGGTAGCCGAAGCGGGCGCCTGCGGTCATATTGCTGGCAACGTTGCCCGGATCGAGATAAGCGACTCCGGCGACCAGGGCCGGCCCGAGGAGCCAGGGCAGGCGGGTGGCCCCGCGAGGGCGGGAGGCCGGGGGCGCAGGGGGCGTGGCGGCTGCCTTGTGGAGCATACGGCCAAGGTAACACCGGGAGTTCGGACCGCCTAACAGTTCCGAGCAGGTGTGCTCAACAACTCGGAGATCAGTTCCTCCGGCCACACTCTTCCCTACCCGATGGGCTCCGTTTCCGGATCCGCGGCGGTTGCCGTCCGGGTGTTGTGCTGAAGCACGGCCAGCCACCCCAGCGCTCCGGCAACCGGTACCAGCAGGACAACGGTAAACCAGAGCACCCGCCTGGCACCGGTGGTTTCTTCGGTGCGGAACAGGCTGATCAGGGCGCCGGCAGTCAGGGTGAGGACCAGCATCGCGAGCAGCGCGACGGCTGGAATCCACATGAGGAAGTCAACGGACATGGCGTTCGGGCACTTTCAGGCAAGGTCAAAGGGGAGTTGGATCAAGTGCGGGGGTCACTGTGGCCGGAACCGCTTTTTGCCCAGTGCGGAACCAGCCTACGGTCCGGCAGCGGCCCGCGGCGTCATCCCTGAAGATGACTTTTCGCATTCCGGTCTCATACCGGAATTCCGGGCCGGGCCGAGGCAGAGATTAAGGTTGGAATATGTCTGTCCGTTCGCCTGCCGTCCCCTCATCCGCACTGGGACGCGGGTTTTGTGCCGTAGTGGCGGGAGCGAGTATTCCGATGGCGCTGCTGGTTCCCCTCTGGATCACGGCAGGACGCATGCTGGTTGGAACAGACGGCCAGCTGGTGGCGGTCTTCGCCCTGACAGCCGGCCCGGTCCTGGCCGTGCTGATGCTTACCGCAGCCGTGAAGATCACCGTGGCCGCATTCACCCGCAGGCCGTTCGGCGCGCCGCTGGGAACTTCCCTGCTGCTGCTGGCGAACTATGTGCTGGCCGGGGCGTTCGGGTTCTTCGTGCCGGATTTCGGGGCGCCGGAGGCCGGGTCGGTATTCTCCTCCCTGGCGGGTCCGGAAGTGCTTGGGTATTCCGCTGCCCTGGCCAACCCCTTCGGCATCGCCACGCTGATGGTGACCGTGGCAGCGCTGGTAAGCGCTGTCCGCGTCTCCCGTTCCGTCACGCCCGAGCACCACCCTGCAGCTGGCATGTAGCAGCTACCGCGGCGGCTGATCCAGTTCCCGGGAAGGCGTCCGTTCCCACGGCAGACGGCCGGTAACTTCCAGTTGCAGCGAGTAGCTGAGGAACGTCCGGATCAGCACAATAACGGCCAGCACGCCAAGGGATTCAAACGTTGGGGTCACGGCGACCGTACGGATGATGTCCGCCGCCACCAGCAGCTCAAGTCCCAGCAGGATGGCGCGGCCCAGCTGCTGGCGGTACAGCTCGTAAACCCTGGGCCGGCGGCGCACCAGCCCGAGGGCTGCCACCGCTGAGGCGACCAGGGCCCCGGCCACTATCGCCGCCACCCCTGCCAGATCCACAAAGGACCCTACGGTTTCGATGAAGTCGTGAAAGTCCATCCCGCTGGCCGCTCCTGCCCGTGAGGGAAGGGGCCCTGCGCACCTTCCCTCATCCACTGAGCTCCGGCGGGCGGTGTGCTGTCAACGCACGGCAGCGCTGTGGGCATGCTGGGACGGATAGTAGAACTCGAAGTCGTCATACGGATCCCGCCAGGCTGAATCATCGCGAGCAAGACGCACGACGGCGGCCGCCGGCACCCAGCGGTTGTGGGCACGGCCGTCGTCGTCAATCCAGTGCACAAGCACCTGGCTGTGCGTCCACGCCACGGCCTTGCCATCCACCTTCAGCGACTCAAAGGAACACCGCACATACGGTTCCTGCCGGTAGGGGGCATGCGTGACGCGGGGGCGGGGAGCTGCAGGGCGGCGGCCGGCGGCAGGCTGTGCGGCAAGAGTCATGTGCCTACTGTTGCCGACGGCACTGACACTGCGGCCGTTGTGCCCGGCGCCGGGGTTTAGGCGGGCAGGGCTAGGAAGCCAGATCCCGCCATTTAGCGGCCGCTTTGGTGCCCAGGGAGGTGCTGCTGTCCATGACCTTCCGGGGAATCATCCGGATTACCGGAGCCAGCTCGGAACGCACGGATTTCTGCGGCTGCTCGGCAGCAGGGGCATGCTGCTGGCCGGTTTTACCCGGGCGGTTCATCAGCAGGTAGGCCAGGGCCACGGGCGCGATCAGCAGGGAAATCAGTGTCAGCGTGCCCACGGCGTACATGGCGAGCATGGCGTAGAACGGCCGGTCGAACAGGGACGCCACAAAGCCGGCGCTGCCCAGGAGCAGCCACAGCCAGAAAATTCCGACCAGGCCCAGGGCGGTGCGGGCGCGGCGGAAGAGCATAACGGAGCGACGGCGTGCCGAAGGCACGCTTGCCTGAGACTCAGTGCCCATTTGGTTCTCCCCCAGCTACACGGGCCCAAGACAACGGACCCTATGGCTGATATTAGTCCCTTTTGGTGCGTAACTCTGGCATACACAGGCAACAATGGTCTGTGTCGTCCCAAGAGAGGAAAACCTTGCGCACCATGCCCGGCCCCGGCCTGCTGTTTGTGCTGGTCTGTGCCATGGCTGCCGGACCGGTAATGAACTACGGGATCTCAGCCACCAGCACGCTGATCATGGAAGACCTGGGTATCAGCGAGGCCCAGTTCGGCCTGCTCGCTGCCACCTGTTTCGCCGGCGCTGCGCTGTCCTCCATGTCGCTGGGCCGGCTGAGCGACCGCATCAGCGCCCGCTCCCAGATGCTGATCATCTTCGGCGGTACCGCCCTGGCGCTGGTGCTGATGGCTGTGTCCGGGAACTACGTCTGGCTGCTCGCCGCCGTCCTGCTTTCCGGACCGGCCCAGGCCATCTCAAATCCCACCACCAACCGCATCATCATCCACGCCGTGCCGCCGGGCAAACGGCCGGGCTGGATGGGGATCAAACAGTCCGGTGTCCAGGCGAGCCAGCTATTCTCCAGCCTGTTTTTCCCCGCCGCCGCGCTGTTCGCCGGCTGGCGGGGTGCCGCCGTCGGCGCAGCCCTGGTACTTGGCGTGCTGCTGGCCTATTCCTGGCACCGGCTGCCGGCTGAACCGCGCGGCAACGTCCCGAAGCAGGCAAAACGGCCCCGCTCCGAACGCGGCTTTCCGGCCTCCGTCTGGCTGCTGGCGGCGTTCGCGCTCTTCTCCGGTGCCGGTATGCAGGCCACCAACGTGTACCTGCCGCTGTTTGCCCAGCGGGAACTGGGCTTCTCCCTGCTCCTGGCCGGCGCAACAGCCGCCGCAGCGGGCATCGTCGGGGTGGCGTCCCGGGTCCTCTGGGGCCGCCGCATGGCGGAAGGTGTGCGGGCCTCCACGCTCCTGCTGATTCTGGCGGCGGGCGCGATCTGCGGCGCGGGTCTGCTGCTGGCCGCCGGAGAGACCGGGATTCCGGCACTTTTATGGGCCGGGGTGCTGTTCCACGGGGCTTCGGTCCTGGGCGTGAACGTGGTGGTGATGGCCGGCGTCCTCCGCGAGGTGCCGAAGGAGCGCGTCGGTGCAGCGTCGGGTGCCGTGTCGCTGGGCATGTACGCCGGGTTCGCCTCCGGGCCCCTGGTAATGGGCCTGCTCCTGCAGTTCTCCGGAGGCTTCCTGGCCGGCTGGATCTTCATCGGCGGCGCTTATCTGGTGTGTGTGCTGGTGGGGCTGGCCTACCGCAGGCTCGGGACCGGCCGGCAGGAGAGGGCCTTGGCCAAAGCCCGCCCAACCGGCCACCGCGGCTAACTCCCGTCAGCAAGTTCCTGAACGGCTGCGACATACAGTGCGATCAGCGTCCGTGCGCAGTCCTCCACTGCACTGTCCGGTGGGAGGAATGTTGCCGAGTGCAAGGGGCTCTGCGGCGCAGGCTCAGGACTGCGGACCCCAAGAAATGCCATGACTCCCGGGACGGCCTCGGTGAAAAAGGAGAAGTCATCGGCACCGCAGCTGCGCAGCGGCTCCGCAGACCCGAGGCCCTGGAGGCCCAGCCACGGGTCAGCCCGCGAGGACAGTGCGCCGTCGTTGCGCAGGACGGGTTCTCCTACCGTGATGCTTACTTCCGCTGTCGCGCCAAAGGCCTGGGCTGTGTGCTCGGCGCACCGGCACAGAGCCTCATGAAGCAAGAGCTGCTCATGCTTGTCCATTGTCCGCAGTGTGCCGCGGATCAGCGCATGGTCCGGAATGACATTCGAGGCGGTGCCGGTCTTCAGCTCACCTACGGTCAACGCCGCGGGACTGACCGGGCTCACGGTGTTCCGGATCAGGTCATAGGCAGAGAGGCAGATCCGCGCAGCCACAGGCACCGGGTCCACGCTCGAGTGCGGATAGGCGCCGTGTCCGCCGCGGCCGCGCACCACAATCTCGAACTCGTCAGCTGCGGCGTTAATCGCTCCGCTGCCCGTCGCTACGGCACCTGCCGGGATGCCGGGATGGACATGGACAGCAAGGACCGACGCTACGTCCTCGCGGGCCAGAACGCCGTCGTTTATGACGTCGAGCGCCCCGGACGGGTAGGTCTCTTCTCGGGGCTGAGCGATGGCTGTCAGCGCGAACGGCAGTTCGACTTGGGCTGCGGCACGGACAAATGCAGCGAAGGCAGCCTGATGCACATCGTGGCCGCAGGCATGCATAGCACCGTTGACGGATGCGAACGGGACCTTGTTCTCCTCGATCAGCGGGAGGCCGTCGAGTTCGGTTCGAACAGCGATTGAGGGCCCGTGCCCCGGGCCCGTCCGGAGGTAGAACCCGGTGGATGCGACGTTGGTGGCGGGCAGGCCGATGAAGTTCCGCAGTTTGTCTGCCGCGGGATGCTCCTGCCCTGAGAGGCATGGCGACGCGTGCAGCTCGTGGCGCAGGTCCACCGCCGCCGGAAGCTCCCTGTCCAGCGCGTCGTTCAGCTTCGCGAAAAGCTCAGCAGCTGTCCTCTCAGTGCTCGCCGCGTCCAGCCTGTTCTCCGACACCAGGCTGCCGTCGGAGATCACCGCGGCTCCAAACCGTAGGCACGCTCGGCATTGACGTGGCCAATCAGGTGCGCAACACGTTCGGCGTCTTCCAACGACCATTCGCCGTCGTCCACCCAACGCCCAACCACCCGGTCGAAGCCCCGGCGGAACAGGTGTGCCCCCAGGAAATAGAGCTCGGGCAGACCGAAGGCATCGGTGGAGAAGACGGTCTTGTGGAATGGGGTCAATTCAAGGGATTCCGCAATGACTGCATCGGACCGGCTTCCCGTGTAGTTCACGGCCAAGCCCACATCGGCGTAAACGTGCGGGAACACATGTGCCAGATAACCTGCCTCCCGCTGGAACGGATAGCAGTGCAGCAGCATCACAGGTACGTTCCTAGTGCGCACCGCGCGCAGCCACGCGGTCATGTTCAGCGGATTGCAGCGGTGCAGGTCAACGTCGGCGTCACCGTACCCGACGTGGAACTGGATGGGTTTACCCAGATCCACCGCGGCCCAAAGCAGGTGGCGCAGGAGCACCGGATGGTCCATCCGCGGTTCGGGTCCGGCAGCGGAAAGCCATTGCGCGGCTGCGGTCTCGACGTCCCGGTCGCTGGGCCGCTCGGGGTCGAAGTCCAGCCCGTAGCGGTAGGCCATAATCGACTTCACGCCGACAGCACCAAGGGAACGTTCCTTCAGCGCAGCCGCGAAATCGGCGGCAAAGGTGCACGGCTCGGTTCCTGCCGCGGCGACTTCCTCGGCAATCCGCTCCAGCCGGACCACTTCCCCGTGCCTGGCACCGGCCAGTGCCGCAGTCTGGGCAGGAGTGGTGATCTCGTCCCCGCGGTAACCGGTTTCAACGAGGACGGTGTCCAGTCCCGCGGCAGTGAGCAGCAGAGAATTGACCGTTTCAGCCCCCAGTTCCGTGCGGCGTTGGAGATATTCCTCGGGCGCAGCATGGGGCTTTAGTCCCAGCACGGGAGCGCACCAGCGGCGGACGGCGAAACCCAGCTGGGTGTCGAAGAACGTGGTCCCCGCCGGCCCGGGCCAGCTGGACTCGGTGGCCAGGTCCTCGAATTCTGCTCGCTGCAGGGGCCGTGCCATGACCCCGTGGCAGTGATGGTCGATCAGCGGGGCGCCGAACATGCCGAGCACCTGGTTGGGTTCGTTAGTAGACACCGGTGTACCTCCTGCACTTCTCAGCCTCTGAGAGGCCAACGAGCTGATTGATTTCGTCGCGCTTGATGGCACGGTGGATGTCCATCAGATCCGGTGCAAACCAGCCGCGCACGGTTGCGTCAGCTTCCAGCGCCTCCAGGGCTTCCGCCAGGGAAGAAGGAAGGTCGCTGACACCTGCGGCACCGCGTTCCTGGTCGCTGAGCTCCTCCACATCCCTGTCCACGACCACCGGCGTGGGCAGACCCGCACGGATGCCTTCCAGCCCGGCACGGATCAGGGCACCCATGCTCAGCCAGGGGTTTCCGGCGGCATCTCCTGCCCTGAACTCGAGGTTGAACTGCGGTGCAATGTCCCTGCCGGCCATGTCGATGGTGGGGCAGACGCGGAGCATGGCTTCGCGGTTCCGTTCACCCAGGAAAGCCTGCGCAGCAGACCAGCGGTGCGGGGAGAGACGGAGGTAGGACACATCGCTCGGGGAAGTGAGGGCAACGATGGCCGACGTGTGGCGCAGGATCCCGGCGGCGAATGAGCCGGCCGCCTTCGACAGCCGGCCGGAAAGTTCGGCGTCATAGGTGGCCGGGGTGCCGTCGGCGTCGCGCAGGCTCAGGTGCACATGGGCTCCGTTCCCCGAGCCCTCGGCGTTGACCAGCGGCGAGAACGACGCCCGGCGTCCGGTGGAGCGTGCGTAGTCGCGGACAATATCCCGGAGCAGCACGGCCCGGTCAGCAGCGGCGAGGGCATCCGTGGCTCCCACCGTGAGCTCCCACTGGTGGGCGCCGTATTCAGGCAGCCAGTTTTCGGGGTCCAGACCGGCGTCGGAAAGGATCTGCATCAGTTCCGTCCCCATCGGTTCCACGCTGCGCAGGGCCTGGTAGGAGAAGGGCGCTTCAGGGGTCTCTTCCGAGAGCAGCATGAATTCGTGTTCGAACGCTGCATGGACGCTCAGCCCGGTCTCGGACCTGAGATCCTCAATGGCCTGACGGAGAAAGGTCCGGGGGCAGCATTCCCAAGGTGAGCCATCGGTATGTGTAATGTCCGCCAGGACCACATTGACCGGAGGCTGGTTGGGGATTCCGGCGATGCGGGTCATGGTGGCTGCGTCTGGGATCAGGCGCAGGTCGCCAATGGAGCCGAAGGCGATGCCGTCCACAATGGAGCCGAACGGTCCGATTCCGATGTTGGCCGGAACCCAGCCGCAGCCAGTGTCCAGGTCCAGGTCGCCCATTCTCATGGCACGCCCCCTGGTGATGGCACTGAGGTCATTGGTCGCGACGAAGACCAGTTCGTCATCCCGGCCTGATTCAGGCATGGGTGTCCTCCTCGATGAGCCGTTCTCCGATACGCCGTGCCAGTGCGGGGGCAGCAATGACGATCCCCGCGCCGATGAGGCACCATGCTCCGGCGATGGCGGGGAAATAGGAGTAGGGGGCCATCTGGTCGACGGACTGAACCACGAAGACAAACACCAGGTAAGCGATGCCGACGACGGGAAGAATGAGCTCCCAGCGCGGGATGGCACCCTTGCCGCTAAAGATGTGCGCCGCCACGCCAACAGTCGTGGTTGCATATGCAACCAGCAGGCACAGAACGGCAATGGTTGCGTACCAGTAGTACGCATCGAAGGCACCGACGCCGCCGATCCACAGCAGGACGGTCAGTACTGCTGCAGTAGCCGTCACGGAAGCCACAGCGCGGCGGGGAATGCCGCTGGCGGGGTGAACTGTGGCGAGGGACTTGGGGCCGAAGCCGTCCCGGGCGAGGGCAAAGACCATTCTGGATGCTGCTGCCGTGGAGCTGAGGGTTGAGGCAAAAGCGACCATAAAGGCTGCGAAGGCCAGCAGCAGGGCGTACTCGCGGCTGATGTACATGCTGGCAAGCTCGGTCAGGGAGGATGACGAACCGGCGAAGGCTGCGGCGCCGTCCTCATTTGCTCCGAAACCGACCTGCTGGCTGAACATCATAAAGACGTAGATCAGACCGCAGCCGATGACCGATCCGCCCAGCGCCAGCGGGATGGCCTTGCGCGGATTCGAGGTCTCCTCGCCTAATGAGGCGCAGGATTCGAATCCGGCCCAGGACAGGAAAGCGAAGACGGAGGCTGTGAGGAGAGTGGAAAGGGGAACATCTCCGGGGAGCAGCAGGGACAGGTCAACGGACGTTTCCACCGGGGCCGCGCCTGTGGCCGCCTTGACCAAGATCACTGCGCCCAGGATAAGCATCAGCAGGACACCGAATCCGCCAATGGCAGTGAGGAGGCGTGCTGTGAAGCGTGATTCACGGAAGTTCGCTGCAACCGCCAGCACCGCGGCCGCGAGGGCGGCGATGACCCATGGGAAACCAGCCGCATCGGGATTCCACGCTGTCATCCAGGCCTCAAGGAAGACCGCGCAGGCAGCGAGGGTGCATGCTGCGAACGTGACGTACGTGCCCAGCAGGGCGAAACCGCCGAAGAAACCGGCCCGCGGCCCGATGGTTCGTCCTGCCAGCGCGTATACGGACCCGGCATGGTTGAAGCGCCGCGTCAGCCGGACGAAGCCGTATGCCACAAAGGCCGTTCCGGTGAATGCCAGGATGAAAACGAAGCTGACCGATGTGCCAACAAGCCCGGCGACGCCGATTCCGTTCAGGGACATAGCCAGCAGCGGGGCCATGAATCCGACGGAAAGGGCTGCTGCTTCCCAGGAGCGAAGTTTCCTCCCGGTTTTCTGTTGCGTCGCTTGGGGCATGATTGGTCCTTTTCAGTGGGAGGAATCAGCCGGGGCCTTGGAACTCATCGCCGTCCAGCAGGGGTTCCGTTATATGCATTTCATCATTGCCTGGTCAAGGGTCTATCTGTAATGTTCATGTCATGAAAGATAACGGCGAGGACGAGTCCCCGGTAGCGCGCAGGATCTCCGAAGCGCTGTCGAGTTCCACTCCTTCCGGCAGGCGGATTGCCCGTGAACTCCTGAACGACTACCCCCGGGCAGGTCTCGAGAGTGCAGCGAGGCTGGCGGCCCGTGCCGGTGTCAGCACGCCCAGTGTCATTCGTTTTGTCTCCTCGCTGGGGTATGCCGGTTATCCGGAGTTCCAGGACCGGCTTCGTTCCGAGCTGGCGCAACGGCATGTCTCTGCCCTTGAGCAGTTCGGCGGCAAAAAAGACGAGGGGCGGGGTTCCGGCTCACTGGACGATGCAGGCAGGATCCTCGCCGGGTCAGTCCAGGAGGCCTTCGACGTACTGCCGGGCAAAGCCTTTGACGAGGCAGTGAGTTTGCTGGCCCGGCCTGATCGCAGGATTTCAGTAATCGGGGGCAGATTCAGCGGATTTCTTGCCGGGTATCTTGCCGTCCATCTGGGGCTCATGCGGCCGCACGTGGATCCAATTCCGGACCAGAGTCTGGCGCGGGCAGCCCGGTCACTGGACCTGGGCCATGACGATGTCCTAGTGGTCTACGACTTTCGTCGGTATGAAGACGCCACCGTGGAATTCGCGCGGGGGGCAGCAGCGCGGGGAGCGACACTCATTCTGGTTACGGACCATTGGCTTTCACCGCTGGCCGCAGATGCTGCAGTCACGCTGCCCGCTCCGGTGGAATCAACGGTTCCCTTCGATTCCCTGACGCCCGCCATGGCCGTCACCGAGGCGCTGATCGCCGCGCTGGCCTCAGCCCTGGGGGACAGCGCACGGGACCGGCTGGCGGCGGCCGAAGCAGCCTACCCCATCGGCACAGAAAGCCGGGACGAAGTGCCGCACAGCCATGCGGCGCCTTCCGGCACCGATACTCCCAGGTCCGCCCGGCCGGAACAGCAGATCTAGCCCGCGGTGCCCGGTTCCGGTTCCGGAGACGGCGGCGATCCTGTTCCGCCCGGGTTCCGCGGTGTGTGGCGGGGACTGGCAGGATTCAGCAGCGAGTGTTTCCGGCTGTAGAACCAGTAGACCGCCATTCCGATCAGCAGCCACACGCCGAATCGCAGCCACGTTTCCCAGTGCAGCTGCGCGATGAGGAAGGCCGAGGCCAGGACCCCGAATGCCGGAACCCACGGCATCAGCGGCAGGCGGAACTCCCGCGGAGCATCCGGCTGGGTCCGCCGCAGCACGATCACCGCGATGCAGACCACCACGAATGCCGCCAGGATGCCGATGTTGGTCAGATCGGCCACGGCCCGGATCGGGAAGAACCCGGCGAGCAGGGCGGAGACGCCGCCGGCAATCCAGGTCACGCGCTGCGGGGTGCCGTTGGAATCAGTACCGGAGAACCACCTCGGCAGCAGTCCGTCCCGGCTCATCGAGAACCATACCCGGGTCACGCCCAGCAGGAACGTCAGCATCACGGTCAGGATGGAGAGGACCGCGAACGCGGAGATCACTGTGGCGATGACCGGCAGCCCAACGTTCTGGAACGCGGAGGCGAATCCCGCCGTCGGGCTGATCTCGGTGTAGTTCTGCATACCGGTGAGGACCAGGGTGGCCAGGATGTAAAGCACCATTGCGACGCCCAGGGAAAGCAGGATGGCTTTGGGCATGTGCTTCTTGCCCTCCTTGGCTTCCTCCGCCGCCGTGCTCATGGCGTCATAGCCGAACACCGCGAAGAACACCGTGGCGGCGCCCGTGAATACCGCGCCGAATCCGTTGGGCAGGAACGGCGTGTAGTTGGACGTGTTGATGAAGAAGATGCCCAGCCCAATGATGAACAGGATCAACAGGACCTTCAGCCCCACCGCCACCAGTTCGAAGCGGCCGAAAGTCTTAGTGCCGCGGCTGAGGATAAACGTGATGAACAGGCAGACCACCAGCGCCGGCAGGTTCACCAGTCCGCCTTCGATGACGTCGCCGGTGCCCTGCATCCACACCGGTACGTCCAGGCCGATTCCGGCCATGAATTCGGTGAAATACCCGGAAATGCCAATGGCGACGACGGCGACGATCGCCGTGTATTCAAGCAGCAGGTCCCAGCCAATGAACCAGCCGATGATCTCCCCGAGAGCCACGTACCCGTAGGTATAGGCGGATCCGGCACGCGGAACCATCCCGGCGAACTCCGCGTAGGACAGCGCAGCCGCGGCGCTCGCGAGCCCGGCGATCAGGAAGGAAATCAGGACCGCAGGACCTACGCCCTCGGCGTCGGGCCCTCCGTTGGCCACCAGGCCCGCCAGCGTGAAAATACCGATGCCGATGATGCCGCCGACGCCGATGGCAGTGAGCTGCCACAGGCCCAGGCTCTTGAACAATTTGGAACCGGAGGTCTCGTCTTCGGTTTCCTCGATCGGCTTGCGCCGGAAAACGGATGTTCCCTTGTCTGCCGCGGACATATTGGCTCCTTGGACATCATGGACGGTGGTGCTGCATGGAAGTATCTTCCCCGCATGACCCGGCGGGAACCCCCTCCGCTTTTTTCGCACCCGCAGCCCCTGAACCCGTTCCTTGCCGCCTGCCTGGAAAAGGCGCAGCCCGGGGGCCACGCCTTTTCCAGTTAGAAGCCGTTGGCCCGCGGGAACTACTCGCTGGGGCGGGTGGTCTGCTCGGCCAGGGTGTCCCAAATGGAGGTGTCCGTGCTCTCGATCGAACCGTCCGCGATGGCGCGGGCGGTGGCGTCGAGGGTGGTTACCGTCTGCTTGATCAGATAGCCGTTGCTCTTCTGGCCCAGGACGGCGGAGGGATTGGTGTTATCCGACATGCCGCGCATTTCGAAGAGCAGGGTGGAGATCCCGTATTCTACCGCGATGCCGTTGCGGCTGATGGTTTCGGCGGAACCGCCCACGTAGCGGCCCAGATGGCCCCAGCCGGTGGGATCGATCGCGTTGAACACCACCGCGCCGAGCTGCTTGGAACCTTCCACCACTTCAGGGGAGGCGTTCGGCGTCGTCGGATAGAGGATTGAGCCGGAGACCAGCTCGCCGTCGCGCTCGCTCTGCGTGCCCTGGTGGTGCAGGTCGATCATGTAGTCGATGTCGTAGGCGCGCATCACGTTGTTGTGCAGCGCCTGGGTTTCGGGCTGGATCTTCGCGACGTGGTCCCGGTTCAGGTCCGTTCCGGTGGCGTTGGCGCGGGTCAGGGTCCGGCCGCTGGCAATGTAGCCGTCCAGCGGGAAGTCGACGTCGCCCATGGCACCGTCCGGATTCAGCATCGGCACGATGAGGATGTTGACGCCGTCGAGTACACCCTTGGTCTTGCCGGTGCCCAGGTGCTTGACGAACTCCAGCGCGCCCTCGGTGGTGAGCTGCTCGTTGCCGTGCTGCTGGGTCAGGTACAGGATGGTGGGGTTGGACGGGTCGCTGATGTATTTCGCGAGGTAGAGGTCCCGGCCCTTCACCGATTGCCCAATCACCTCCAGTTCCATGGCCGGCTGCTTGGCGTCCTGCTTCTTGAGCTCTGCCACGACCTCCTCATAGGTGCGCAGGATCGAGGTGTTGATGGTCTCGTTCCCGTTGTAGTTCGGCCCTTCGCCGACGGCGGCCGCGGGAACGGCGGTGCCTGCTGCGAGCAGGGCTGCAATCGACAGGGCGGCAGCGGTTTTCGGAATCCTCATGTGGGTCTCTCCTCAGCTAGAGCGGGGTGCGGTGAAAGCAGTGAAACGGGGCCGGATGGATGTGTCAATCGAAGCGGCCGGAGTCTGGTTTTTTCGGGGAGCCTCGTATATAAGCCCACGTCAGAGGCTGAATTTTGCCGGTAGGGCGGTGATGGCGGCCCGGTCCGAATGTGAGCTGCGGCTCAACCGCGGATAGGGTGGTTTGATTCGTTCTCTGAAAGGCCAGTTATGCGTGACCGTATTTCCCACCCCGGACTCTCCGAACTCGTCATGTCTGCCGACCAGGCAGCCGCAATGATCAAACCGGGAATGACGGTCGCAATGAGCGGCTTCACCGGCGCCGGCTACCCGAAGGCCGTGCCTCAGGCGCTCGCCGCCCAGATGGAGGAAGCCCACACACGGGGCGAGGAATTCCAGATCAAGGTGCTGACCGGCGCTTCCACCGCGCCGGAACTCGACGGTGTGCTGGCGAAGGCCGGCGGCATGGAACTGCGCCTGCCGTACCAGTCGGATCCCACGCTGCGGAAGCGGATCAACGACGGCGAACTCGAGTACATCGACATCCACCTGGGGCACGTCGCCCAGTACACCTGGTTCGGGTTCTACGGCCACATTGACCTGGCCGTGATCGAGGTGGTCGGTATCAACGAGGACGGCAGCCTCATCCCGTCTTCCTCGGTGGGCAACAACAAAACGTGGATTGAGCAGGCGGACAAGATCATCCTCGAGGTCAACAGGCAGCAGCCGGAGGCCATGGACGGCATGCACGACGTCTACTACGGCACTGCCCTGCCGCCGCACCGCAAGCCGATCATGCTGGTGAACCCGGACGACCGGATTGGTGAGCCCTACCTGCGCCTGGACCCGGAGAAGGTCATCGCCGTCGTCGAAACCGACGCCCCGGACCGGATGACGCCGTTCGCGGCGCCGGATGAAACCTCGCAGATGATCGCCGGGCACCTGCTGGACTTCTTTGAATCCGAGATCAAGGCCGGGCGCCTCACCGACAAGCTGCTGCCGCTGCAGTCCGGGGTGGGCAACATTGCCAACGCCGTGCTGGCAGGCCTCTCCACTGCCGGGTACACCGGGCTCACCGCCTACACCGAGGTGATCCAGGACGGCATGCTGGAACTGATCCGCGACGGCGTGATCCGGGTGGCATCGGCCACCTCCTTCTCGCTGAGTCCGGCAGGCATCGAGGAGTTCAACTCCAACATCGAGTTCTACCGCAAGCGGATCATCCTGCGGACCCAGGAGATCTCCAACCACCCCGAGCTGATCCGCCGGCTGGGCTGCATCGCCATGAACGGCATGATCGAAGCGGACATCTACGGCAACGTGAACTCCACCCACGTGGGCGGCACGGCCATGATGAACGGCATCGGCGGTTCGGGGGACTTTGCCCGCAACGGCTTCCTCTCCGCCTTTATGTCCCCGAGCACGGCCAAGGGCGGGAAGATCTCGGGGATTGTGCCGATGGCGTCCCACGTGGACCACACCGAGCACGACACCATGCTCATCATCACCGAGCGGGGCCTGGCGGACCTGCGCGGCCTGTCCCCGAAGCAGCGGGCACGGATGATCATTGACAAGTGTGCGCACCCGGACTTCCAGCCGCTGCTGCAGGACTACTTCGACCGGGCAAGCCGGGACTCCGTGGGCAAGCACACCCCGCACCTGCTCGATGAGTCCCTGGCCTTCCACCAGCGGTTTGTGGAGACGGGCACCAGCCTGCCCGAGGCCGCGCGGAGCTAGCTGGGGCCTTTCGCGTGCCGGGTTCCCACTTGTTGTGAAGGCTGTGACCTGATGAGGTCACAGCCTTCACAGCCCTAACCATGGTTGGGAATCCGTGCGTGTGGGCGAGCTCTGGCCG
>JBELZL010000013.1:0-75131 GCA_040274025.1 Arthrobacter sp.
ACCTCGGCGAGACCGGCAAGTCCGGCGGACGCCGCGCACCCCGTTCCGATTCGGGCCAGCGCTCCGGCGGCCGTTCCTCCGACCGCGGACGCAGTTCCGACCGTGCCCGCGGCCCCCGCGAGGGTTCACGCGACGGCGCAGGCCGCAGCCCGGAGAAGGCCACCGAAGCACCCGCAGCTGCCGGTGAGTCTGCCAAGGCTGACCGGCCCCGCCGGAACCGCAGCCGTACCCGCCGCCGCAACGGTGAGGTAGTCAGCAAGGCACCCGCCGCCGAATAGGCCGGGATCACCCATACACGGATGAGCACACCTAACTGGACGCCGGACGGCGGGTCGCTGATAGTCCACGCAGACAATGCGGACTATCTGCCGACCCTGCCGGACGGCTCCTTTACCCTGATCTACGTCGATCCCCCGTTCAACACCGGCCGGGCCCAGCGCCGGCAGCAGACCACCATGGTCCGCAGCACCGAGGGCACCGGCGACCGGACGGGGTTCAAGGGCCGCAGCTACACCACGGTCAAGGGCCTGCTCTCCAGCTACGATGACGCGTTCGAGGACTACTGGGCGTTCCTGGAACCGCGCATGGCCGAAGCCTGGCGGCTCCTGGCCGACGACGGCACCCTCTACGTGCACCTTGACTACCGCGAGGTGCACTACGTCAAGGTCATGCTTGACGCCCTCTTCGGCCGGGACTGTTTCCTGAATGAAATCATCTGGGCCTATGACTACGGCGGCCGGGCCAAGAACCGCTGGCCTGCCAAACACGACAACATCCTGGTCTACGTGAAGAATCCGGCGGCCTATCACTTCGACAACGCCGAAGTGGACCGGGAGCCGTACATGGCTCCGGGCCTGGTGACGCCGGAAAAGGTCGCGCTGGGCAAGCTCCCCACCGACGTCTGGTGGCACACGATTGTCTCCCCCACCGGCAAGGAAAAGACCGGTTACCCGACGCAGAAGCCCGAAGGCCTGCTGCGCCGTGCCGTGGCTGCCTCCAGCCGCGAAGGCGACTGGGTGCTGGACTTCTTTGCCGGCTCGGGGACGCTGGGAGCGGTCGCGGACAAGCTGGGCCGCCGGTTTGTGTGCGTGGACGCCAATCCCCAGGCGATCGAAGTCATGGAGCGCAGGCTTGGCCATGCCGCCCAGGTGCTCGTCCCGGCGAAGCCCAAACGTGTCCGCGCCCGGCGAGCGCCCGCTGCGAAGGCCGTGAAAGCCGCCGCACCCGCAGAGTCAGGAACAGAGCCTGCTGCAGGAACAGAGCCTGCTGCTCTCTAGCAGTCCGGCCAGCAGCACTCCCCTCAGCCGAGCCGCTTTCCCTAGGGACGGATAACAGGTGTACCCGTGCCGAGTTCCTCGATACGCTCCAGCACCTGCGCGCTGGTGGTGTTCTCTCCCAGCAGGTTCGGCTTGCCGGTTCCGTGGTAGTCACTGGACCCGGTCACCAGCAGTGAATGCTCCGCTGCAAGCCGGCGCAGGTAGGCACGGCCGTCCTCCGGGTTGTCCCGGTGCTCAATCTCCAGGCCTGCCAGTCCGGCGTCGATCATCTGACGGTAGATGTGTTCCCCCACCACGCGCCCCCTGGCGGATGCTTCCGGATGGGCGAAGACCGGAACGCCGCCCGCTTCGCGGATCAGGCGCACGGCGTCTGCCGGATCCGGAGCGTAATGCGCCACGAAGTAGCGCGACCGCGCAGTCAGGATCCCGGTGAACGCTGCCGACCGGTTCGGCACCACGCCGGCGGCCACCAGGGCGTCGGCAATATGCGGCCGCCCAATAGTGGCCCCGGGAGCCACTTGTTCCTGCACGTCGGCCCAGCTGATCGGATAATCCTCGGCCAGCCGTTCCACCATCCGTTCTGCGCGGCTCACCCGGGCCGAACGGGACTTGGCAATTTCAGCCAGCAGGCCGGGATGGGACGGGTCGTGGAGGTAGGAGAGCACGTGCACGCTGATGCCTTCCTCCGTACGGCATGAAACCTCCATGCCGGGAACGAAGACCAGCCCCAGCGTGCGGGCCGCTTCGGCGGCTTCCGGCCATCCTGCCGTGGAATCGTGGTCCGTCAGCGCGACGGCGTCCAGTCCGGCGGCCGCGGCGGACGCCATGACGGCGCCGGGTGCTTCGGTGCCGTCGGAGACATTGGAGTGGGTGTGCAGGTCGATTCTCACCCTTCCAATCTACGCGGTTCCCGGCATGGATCCGGTGCGGGCACCCCGCGGCGGGCGGCGTATGTTTGGCCCTGTTTACCCGCGGTGAGAGCATATACGGGTGAGTACTGAAGCCAATTCAATGAACCCCGCCGAGTCCGGCCTTGAGGAACTGTCCGAGGGACAGCCCCTTGAGGACCGCGTGAACAACCGTTCCCAGCGCCCTACATCGCAGGCGTTCAAGGACTTTATGTCCTCCGGCTGGGCCTCCGCGTCCGAAGAGCTTCCGGAGCAGTCCGCCGTGGCGCCGCATGCTGCCGCCCGCCGTCGTGCGCTTTCCGAGCGGTTCAAGTCAGAGCGCCTGGTGATTCCCGCCGGCCCGCTGAAGGTCCGCTCCAATGACACCGACTACCGGTTCCGGCCCCACTCCGGGTTCGCCCACCTCACCGGGCTGGGCGTGGACCATGAGCCCGACGCCGTCCTGGTGATGGAGCCCGTGGAAGAAGGAACGGGCGACGACGGCGGCCACCACACTGCCACCCTGTACTTCCGTCCGCTGGCCGGCACGGACAGCGAGGAGTTCTACTCCAACGCCCGTTACGGTGCGTTTTGGATCGGTTCCCGCCTGAACCTGGAACAGGTCAGCGCGCTGGTTGGCCTGCGCACCCGCGACCTCTCCGAAGCCGAAACGGCCATCACGTCCAATGTGGGCGATCCGCAATTTGGCGGGATTTCCGTCCGGCTGCTGCGCAAGGTCGACGAGATGGTCGACGCCCTCGTGGACACCGTCCGCTACAACACGGCCATGGACCCGGAAAACATGGACTTCAGCGCCCTCGACGCGCGGGACGAAGAGCTCACCGAAGCCCTTTCCGAACTGCGCCTGGTGAAGGACGCCTGGGAAGTTGAGCAGATGCGGGAAGCAGTCGCTGCCACCGTCAACGGTTTCACCGAGGTTGTGAAGATCCTTCCCCGCGCCATCACCCACCCACGCGGTGAGCGTGTGGTCGAGGGCGCCTTCTTCGCCCGCGCCCGGGAAGAAGGCAACGACCTGGGCTATGACACCATCGCGGCCGCCGGAAACAACGCCACCGTGCTGCACTGGATCCGCAACAACGGCGCGGTCAAGGCCGGGGACCTCCTGCTGCTGGACGCCGGAGTGGAAGCCGACAGCCTCTACACCGCGGACATCACCCGCACCCTGCCGGTCAACGGCACCTTCTCCGAGGTCCAGCGCCGTGTGTACCAGGCAGTGCTCGACGCCGCAGACGCCGGCTTTGCAGCCGCCCGGCCCGGCAACAAGTTCCGCGACGTGCACACCGCAGCTGTCCGGGTGCTGGCCGAGCGCCTGCAGGAGTGGGGCCTGCTGCCCGTGCCGCTGGAGGAAGCCCTCTCCGAAAACGGCCAGCAGCACCGCCGCTGGATGCCGCACGGCACCAGCCACCACCTGGGCCTGGACGTGCACGACTGTGCGCAGGCCCGCCGCGAGCTATACCTTGACGGCATCATCGAAGAAGGCATGGTGTTCACCATTGAGCCCGGCCTCTACTTCAAGGAAGAGGACCTGACGATCCCCGAGGAATACCGCGGAATCGGCGTACGGATCGAGGACGATGTCCTGATCACCGCCGACGGCGCCGAGAACCTCAGTGCTGCGCTGCCGCGCGACCCCTCCGATGTCGAGGACTGGATGGCCGGCATCTACGCCTCCTAGCCTTCCCTCCCCGCCGGGATAACAGAAAACTGCCCGTTTGGAGCTCCAAACGGGCAGTTTTCTGTATGTTCGGGATTGCAGACGGGAAGGCTAGCGGTCTTCCTCCGGAGTACGGGCGGTGTCCTCCCCGGGAGCAGCCTGGTCCGGGTTCGGTTCCCCGGGGGCTCCTGTCCGCTGGTGTGCTCCGGCCTGAGGGGCATGTTCCGGAGCCGGTCCGGCCTGCAGGCCCGGCTGCGCCTGAGCCTGCTGCGCCTGAGCCTGCTGCGCCTGAGCCTGCTGGGCGGCGGGAAGCCGCACCCCATAACGCGGGCGGCCGTCGGGCAGGTCCGGGAACTGTCCCCGCGGGGTTCCCGCTGCCGCCGCGTGCTGAGGTGCCGCCTGCTCCTGACCGGCGTTTGGCTGGGCATGAACCGAGTGCGCTCCGGCTTCCGGACCGGGTGCCGGTGCGCCGGCCGCAGGCGCACCGGCGTCCCGCCCCGCTCCGCGGGTGCCGTAAGGATCCGCCCACGAGGACGGCCGTTCCGGTGCCTGGCCGGCATACGGAGGCTGCTGCTGGTAGGGCGGCTGCTGCTGGTAAGGGGGCTGGTACGGCTGTCCCGACGGCGGCGCCGGGTGCCCGCTCTGGCCCACCATGGGCAGCTGCGAAAGCAGGCGCCGGGCCTCGTTGGCGGCTTCCGGAGCCACAATCACGTCGTAGCTGGTGGCGATCACCTGGCTGGTGGACGTGAAGTCACGGCGTCCGCGCTGGAAGGCATATGCCAGCACACCGAAGAGCAGCCAGAAGATGGCGCCCAGTGCCATCGAAGGAATCAGCGAAAGGTAGGAGTCACCCCCGCCGAAGAGCATCAGGGCCAGTCCCACGAACAGGCCGAACCAGGCACCGGTTGCGGCGCTGGACATGGCCACGCGCGGATAGGTCAGCCGGCCGGTCACCCGCTCCACGGACTTCAGTTCGTTGCCCACGATGCTGACCAGGTGGACAGGGAATTTCGAATCCGCCAGGTAATCAACTGCCTTCTGGGCGTCCAGGTAGGCAGTGTAGCGGCCCACCAGTTCGCCCCTCGGCAGTGTTCGTCCGGGTTCCCGCGGCGATGAGGCGCCAAATAGGTTCGACATTCCCCTATTCTTTCGCAGTTACGGCGTTTGTGGGCCAATGTATCGCTGGCAGTGAACGTCCCGCGCCCGTGCGGTGCGTTCGAATGCGCCGAAGGGGTCGCCGCCAAGTAGCCTAAGTAAGGTGAGCACTAATCCTACGCGCGTCTTCATAGCACGGCTGCTGGGCCTGGATGTCTTTGACCCCCTGGGCGACAGGCTGGGCCGCCTCCGGGATGCCGTGGTGCTGGACCGCGGGGCAGGCCGCCCGCCCCAGGCCGTGGGCATCGTCGTTGAGGTCCCCGGCAAGAAACGCGTCTTTGTGCCCATTACCCGCATCACTTCCATGGACCCGAGCCAGATCATCTGCACCGGCCTGGTGAACCTGAGGCGTTTCCAGCAGCGCGGAGCCGAGATGCTGGTGGTTGCCGAGCTGTTCGACAGCCGGGTGGTCCTGGCCGACGGCAGCGGCGAGGCCACCGTGGAAGACATCGCGATTGAGCAGAACCGTGCCGGGGACTGGCATGTGTCCAGTCTTTTTGTGCGGCGCGGCGGTGGAGGGTCCCGCCTGCGCAGCCTGCGTCGTCGCGGTGAACTGCTGATCATCGAGTGGCCCGAAGTGGGCCACTGGGACATCACCGGCCCGCAGGCCGCCACCCAGTTCGTCGCACAGCATGATGACCTCAAACCCGCGGACTTCGCTGAGGCACTGCACGAAATGAGCGGCAAGCGCCGCATTGAGGTGGCCAGCGAACTGCAGGATGAACGCCTCGCCGATGTGCTGCAGGAACTGCCCGACGACGACCAGGTGCAGATCCTGCAGTCCCTGGACGTTGAGCGCGCTGCCGACGTCCTGGAGGAAATGGATCCCGACGACGCCGCTGACCTGCTCAACGAGCTTCCCGAGGAGCAGAAGGAAGAACTCCTGCAGCTGATGGAGCCGGAAGACGCCCGTGATGTGCGCCGGCTCCTGCAGTATGAGGAGGACACCGCCGGTTCGCTGATGACCCCCGTCCCGGTGATCCTGCCGCCCGAGGCGACGGTCGCCGAGGCCCTCGCGCACGTGCGCCGGGAGGAACTCACCCCGGCACTCGCGTCCTCCATCTACGTCTGCCGTCCGCCGCTGGAGACGCCCACGGGCCGCTACCTCGGCGTCGTGCATATCCAGCAGCTGCTGCGCACTGCTCCCCCGGAGGCACTGGGCAACATCCTGGATACCGATCTTGAGCCGGTGCGGGACTTCGCGAACATCGCCGAAATCTCGCGGATGCTGGCAACCTACAACTTGAACTCGCTGCCGGTGGTCAATGACACCGGACGCCTGGTGGGAGCTGTGACAGTCGACGACGTCCTGGACCATCTGCTCCCGGATGACTGGCGTGCCTCCGAAGACACCGGGCCCATAACGTGGCAGGGAAGGAAGAATGGCTGAGAAGAACCGCCCCCGTACTGACGGCCTGGATACTCCGCGCACCGCCCGAACCAGGTGGTTCCCCCGGCTGTCCCCAAATCCTGACGCCTTTGGCCACGCCACGGAGAATTTCGCCCGGTTTATGGGCACCCCGCAGTTCCTGCTGTACATGACGGTGTTCTGCGTTGTGTGGCTCGTGTGGAACACCTGGGGTCCTGAGCCGCTGCGCTTCGACAGCGTGGCCCTGGGGTTCACGCTGCTCACCCTGATGCTCTCCCTGCAGGCTTCCTATGCAGCTCCGCTGCTGCTGCTGGCGCAGAACCGCCAGGACGACCGGGACCGGGTTTCCATGCGGCAGGACCGCGAACGTGCCGAACGGAACCTGCTGGATACGGAGTACCTCACCCGGGAGATCGCCGAACTGCGCATCGCCTTGCGGGAAGTCGCGACCCGCGACTATGTCCGCTCAGAAATCCGCGGCCTCCTGGAGGAACTCCTTGAGGCCAATGACGCAGACGGCCAGCGGCGCAGCACCCGCCGCCGCGGCCAGGACGGGAGCACACCTCCACCGTCCAAAGCCACCTCTGGTGCAGGAGAAGACTAAGCAGTGCCCGAATCACACGAACACCTGACGGAGCTTGCCCGTGCGGCCATGGAACGGGTCATCGACCCCGAGCTGCGCCGCCCCATCACCGAGCTCGGCATGCTCCGCAGTGTGGAAGTTGACGACGCCGGCAGCGCACGGATCGGTGTCCTGCTCACCATTGCGGGCTGTCCGCTGCGCGGTACCATCACCGCCGACGTCGAACGGGAACTCGCCGGAGTTCCCGGCATTACCTCCGTGCACGTCGATCTGGACGTCATGAGCCAGGCCCAGCGCGAGGAACTCAAGGAGAAGCTGCGCGGTCCCGGCGGTGCCCGCGGAGTTCCGTTCAGCCGTCCGGGTTCCCTAACGAAGGTTTATGCCGTTGCCAGCGGCAAGGGCGGGGTAGGCAAGTCCACCGTGACGGTGAACCTGGCCGCGGCGATGGCAGCCTCGGGGCTGCGGGTGGGAGTGGTCGACGCCGACGTGCACGGGTTCTCCGTCCCCGGCCTGCTGGGCATCACTGCACCGCCCACGCGGGTTGATGAGATGATCCTGCCGCCGGTGGCCTACGGCATCAAAACGATTTCCATCGGCATGTTCCTGGACAAAAACCAGCCGGTTGCCTGGCGCGGGCCCATGCTGCACCGCGCGCTGGAGCAGTTCCTGGCCGACGTCTATTTCGGGGACCTGGACGTACTGCTGCTGGACCTGCCGCCGGGTACGGGTGACATCGCAATTTCCGTCGGACAGCTGCTCCCCTCGTCTGAGATTCTGGTGGTCACCACCCCTCAGGCTGCTGCGGCCGAGGTCGCGGAACGCGCCGGTACCGTAGCGGCCCAGACCGGGCAGAAAGTGGCCGGTGTCATCGAGAACATGTCCTGGCTGGCACTGCCCACCGGTGAACGGATGGAACTCTTCGGCTCCGGCGGCGGCGCACTGGTATCCGAACGCCTGGGATCTGTCCTCGGCTACGACGTTCCGCTGCTGGGCAGCATCCCGCTGGATGTGCGGCTGCGCGAGGGCGGGGATGCCGGGCTTCCGGTAGTCCTGGATGAAGCTGCCGCCGGACCGGATACGGCCGGGGGCGAGCTCCGCCGCATCGCCGCCGAGCTGGCGGGACGGCCGCGCGGCCTGTCTGGGCTAAGCCTGTCAGTGACTCCCCGCCGCTAGGAGGGGGTGGGGCGGGGCTGCGCTACGTGGCTTCGGCGTCGAACGGAGCACGCTCGCCGCTGCCCAGGCGCTCAATGCGCTGCACGGGAGGCGGCGGGGCGGCAGCTGTCCGCACAGGAGGGGCGGTGGCCGGGGATTCAGCCCCGGTCCGGGCGGGTGCCGGCCGGACGGATCCGTTGCTGCGGGCAGTAGCCGGGCGGACAGCGTCCTCAACGTCGTCGAGCAGCGCTTCCTTGATAATCCGGCGGGGATCGTACTGGCGGGGGTCCAGCTTGCGCCAGTCAACCTCGTCGATTTCCGGGCCGACTTCTTCGCGCAGCTGTTCGCGTGCACCGGTGGCCATCCGGCGCAGTTCGCGCACGAGCCGGGCCAGCTGGGAGGCGTACTCGGGCAGGCGTTCGGGACCAAGAATAGCCACGGCGAGGATCGCCAGGATGATCAGCTCATAGCCGTTAATTCCGAACACTTTTGAAGGTTACCTTTTCCGGCTGGACAACGGCCACTTTGAAAGTGGACTCAAAGTGAACGTCCCGCGCCGGCGAGCATTGCCAGGCCATGCAGAACGCGGTCCACCGCGCCTGAATTCGCGTCCCGGGCAGGCACCAGCAGGCGGGCTGACTCGCTCAGGGAGAGTTCTCCCACAACTGAAGAAAGGGTTTCTTCCGGGACGGAACTGGCAAGAGTGTAAGTAACATTCCGCGCGGAAAGCACGGCCTCCCCGGGACGGGACTCATCGCGCCAGATCCGCGGGGCAGTTGCCGGCGCACCTGCGGGCGCGCTGAAGCCCTCTTCCGCCACGGGCCTGCCGCTGACAGCGTGGAGGACCTCTGGATTGGCATCACCCTGCCGCGGCCGCTGCTCATAGACCGTGATGCTCTCACCGTTGCGCTTCAGTTCCAGCGCCACGGCCGGATGCCCTGCCACCTGCAGGGTGCGGGCCGAAGCCAGTGTGAAGCCCAGTTCGGTGAGTTCCGGGCAGGACCACCCGGCCGTCCGAAGATTCTCAACTTCCTCAGCGGACAGGCTGCGCTGTTCAGCCAGCTGGTTCCAGCCTGCCAGCAGATGGGCCTGCTGCGGAGCGGAAAGGGGTTCCTCGGCAAGGCTCCCGAGAACGTAGGCACCGGCCAGCACAAACCCTGAAACCATGGTCAGGATGCCGCCAATCGCCACGGCGTAGCGTCCCCGCCCCCGCCCTGGCTGGTCCTGGGGTTCGCGTACGGCCGCACTGTCCGCCACGATCCGGCTGGCCAGGTCCTCACGCGGGGAAGGCACTTTCATGGCCTTCAGCCTGCTGCGCAGGCGGCGTTCCTCCTCCACCTGGCAGCGGCACGCAGCACAGCGCGAAAGGTGGACCTGGACTGCAGCACGCCGGCGTGCCGGCAATTCATCGTCTAGGAACTCACGGAGGTGGCGTTTGGGGTGGCGCATAGGCTCTAGCTGGCTCCTGCCACGCGCGGAAGTTTCAAGCTCACTGAAGGGGCGCGGCGCTGGGCCGGATCCCGGTGTGCCAGCTTTTCCTTCAGCATGCTGCGGCCCCGGTGGATGCGGGAGCGGACCGTGCCGAGCTTCACGCCGAGGGCATGCGCCACCTCGTCATAGGAGAGGCCTTCAAGGTCACAGAGAACGACGGCGGCGCGGAAGTCCGGCGGCAGTTCCTCCAGCGCGCGCTGGATGTCCACATCCAGGTTGTTGAACTCGAAGCTGCGCTCCGGTCCGGGGCCCTGGCTGGGCAGCCTGCTTTCGGCTTCTTCACTCATGCCGTCGAAGCGAATGCGGCTGCGGCGGCGCGCCTGGTCCAGGAACAGGTTGGTGGTGATGCGGTGCAGCCAGCCGTCGAGGGTTCCGGGCTGGAAATTGGCAAGGGAGCGGAAGACGCGGACAAAGACTTCCTGGGTGAGGTCCTCGGCGTCGTGCTTGTTGCCGGTTAGCCGGTAGGCCAGGCGGTAAACCTTGGCGGAGTGGGTTTCCACCACTTCCTGCCAGGTCGGACGCACCCAGTCAGTTTCCGCGGATGCTTCAGCAGCAGCGTCCAGTGTCCCCGTCACGGTCTTTCCTCCCTTCGGAACGTAATCAGCGGCCCGCAGGAATCGGCTGTGCACCGCCTCAGGCCGGCAATCGTCAGTAGGTTCACCATCCATGTTTGCGCATATTTCTGGGAGTTCGCTGTTAGCACGCCACGTGGAGGGAGACAAGTGGGCGCCGGCAATCTTTCGGCCTCCCGCTGACGGCGCCGCGCACGGAGCGCGGCTGGGCGGAAACAGGCTCCAGTGGCCTTAAGCTTGTATTGCCGCAGTGCCCGCCGCGGAACCAGCAGCGCCCCGCCCGTTCCCTCCGGCGTTTTCCGCTTGCGCAAACCCCTGGATGATTCGAAGAAAGAGACAGTGCACCCATGAGCGCCGACAAGCAGAGCACGTGGTCCTACACGGAGGGGCTGCCGTTTGAGGATGAAGTCCTGCTGCGCGCGCGGGAGCGTTCCCACGAACTTGGCGTGACCCCGGTCAGCACCGGAGTGGGTGCTGCGCTGACGGTGCTGGCGGCGTCGTCGAAAGCCCAGACCGTAGTGGAGATCGGGACGGGCGCGGGAGTCTCGGGTGTGTGCCTGCTGCGCGGGTTGGGCCCGGGTTCGGTGCTCACCACAATCGACTCCGATGTGGATCACCTGCGCGCAGCCCGCCTGGCCTATTCGGAGGCGGGCATTCCCGGCAACCGCACCCGCACCATCTCAGGCCGTGCCGTACAAGTGCTGCCCCGCCTGACGGATAACGCCTACGACCTTGTCTTCATCGACGCGGACAAGCCGTCCTTCCTGCTCTATGCCGAACAGGCTGTGCGGCTGCTGAAGCCGGGCGGGATGCTCATCATCAACGGCGCCCTGGACAACGGCAGGGTTGCAGACCCGGCTGCCCGTGAACCGCTGACGGCGACCATGCGCCAGGTGGGCAGGCTGATCCGGGACAATGATTCGCTGGTCTCGGCCCTGCTGCCCACCGGCGACGGCCTCCAGCTGGCCGTGAAGACGGCGTCCGGCCGCTAGGCGTTTCCCGCACGTATCCGTGCGGCCCGCGCACGCAGGAAGGAAATCAGCAGCCTGGCACCAAAACCGGTAGCGCCCTTCGAATACTCATGGGTGTCCGAGGAAACTTCCATGGGCCCGGCGATATCCAGATGGATCCATGGCGTTCCGTCCACGAATTTCTCCAGGAACAGGGCAGCGAGGATCGCGCCGCCCCCGGCTTTTGCTCCTGCCGGGGCAACATGGGCAAGGTCCGCGGTCGAGGATTCGAGCAGATAGTCGTAGTCGGGCACCAGGGGAAGCTGCCAAAGCGGCTCTCCGCTGCTGCTCGCTGCCGCTTCCATCGCGCTGAGAAGCTGCGGATCGTTGCCGAAAAGCGCTGCGTGGCGTTTGCCCAGCCCCAGCATGGCAGCACCGGTGAGGGTCGCGACGTCGATCAGCGCCGACGGCTCCAGCTCCTGCACGGCATAAGCCAGCGCATCGGCCAGCACCATACGGCCTTCGGCGTCTGTGTTGCCGATCTCCACCGTGGTTCCGCTGTAGGTGCGCACGATGTCACCCGGGCGGTAGGAGGCGCCGTCCAGTGCATTCTCAGCCAGGGCCAGCAGGCCCGTCACCTCGAACGGAAGCTTTAGTTCTGCGGCGGCCTGCACGGCAGCCAGGACAACGGCCGAACCGGCCATGTCCATTTTCATGGCCGGCATGGACTCGCGCGGCTTGAGGGAAATGCCGCCTGAGTCAAAGGTGATGCCCTTGCCCACCAGAACCACACGGTCCGCTGAGCCGGATCCCTGCGGCCGGTAGGTGATTCGGACCAGCCGCGGACCGTTGGCTGAACCGGAGCCGACGGCGGTGAGGCCGCCAAATCCTTCAGCCGCCAGTGCCTGCGGGTTCCGGATTTCCACGTCCAGGCCGTGGGCGGCCGCAACCGCGGAGCTCTGCGCGGCGATCCATTCCGGCGTGGCAGTATCCGGTGGCGTGTTGGTCAGATCCCGGGCCAGCCAGGCTGCCCGCGCAGAAATCTCTGCCAGTTCGAGGGCATGCGCTGACAGACCGGTCACTTCCATCTGTTCAGCCATGGGCTTCGCGGGCTTCTGAATTCCGGTCCGCGGCGCCCGGTAGCCGCCCAGGAAGAATCCCTCAAGGAAGGCCTGCTGTGCCTGCGGGGTCATCGAATCAATGACGCTCATCCGGATTTTCGCGGCGCCGAACGTTGCCCGGGCGAGACTGGCACCGGCACGCCGCAGGCTCTGGTGCGACTCGTCGCCCACACCAAGATAAATGAGTTTGCCCGGCAGGTCCGCTGACCCTCGCGGCGGCTCCACAACCAGGTGCTCGCCGGCTTTGCCGGTGACACCGGCAGCCTCCGCGCGTGCGGCGACGTCGATCCCGTAGCGCACGGCGGCTTCCACCGCTCCCCGCCGGGGCTCAGGGACCGTGCGGTCCCCCGCAGGCCCCGGAGCAATGGCTACGGCAAGGACGTCAACGCCGTCCTCCGGCAGCGGGGACAGGCCTGAGCCCGGATCCCCGGGACGCTCCGCCAGCGGAGCGAGCCCGGATACCGTCGTCATGGACATCCTGCGGAGCGCCTCGGAGGCACCCGCAGGCTTGGAATTCTGCCTGGAAGGACGCATGCACCCAGCCTAGCTGGTGACGCCGAGGAGGCATTCCTTCAGCTTGCCCGCTTCTTCGGCATTCAGTTCCACGACAAGGCGTCCGCCGCCGTCGATGGGCACCCGCAAGATCAGGCTGCGCCCTTCCTTGGTGACCTCCATAGGTCCATCACCCGTACGCGGTTTCATCGCAGCCATCTTGAAGTTCCCCTTTCAAAAGTGCACTGCGGGGTTATTCCCCGAGTAATCACCGTTCCTGCTGCCGCACGTCCCTGTGGTTGTTAGGGTGCCGAGCCGCATTTTGTGCCATTATTCCGCACAAACCGTAAGCAGGCGAAATTTCGGTGTGTCTGGGGCCACATGTCGCGTTGGCACCGGGAATCCCGGAACGAGGTTCAGGGGCCCCGGAATTCGCACGCGGCAAGGTGGTCGTTCGCATAGCCGGTGGCCTGCAGCATGGCGTAGGCGGTCACGGGACCCACAAAACGAAACCCGAGCCTGCGCAGTTCACGGGAGAGGCTGCGGGACTCCTCGGTCTCCGCCGGCACATCCGTGGTTTCCTGCGGGGCGGGCCGCTCCGGCGGTCGGTGTCTTTCCAGCAGGGCCGGCAGCGTCTCACCGTCCGGCAGCGCCAGCAGTGCCTTCGCGTTGCTGATCACGGCGCGGATCTTGGCTTCGTTGCGGACAATCTCCGCGTTTCCCATCAGCGCCGCCACTTCTGCCTCGCCAAACCGGGCTACCTTCTGCGGGTCAAAGCCGGCAAAAGCCCGGCGGAAGGCTTCGCGCTTGCGCAGGATGGTGATCCAGCTCAGGCCGGCTTGGAACCCTTCCAGGCTCAGCCGTTCAAACAGCGCACTCTCGCCGTGCACCGGCCGGCCCCATTCGCCGTCGTGGTAGGCCAGGTAGGTGTCGCTTCCCAGCGCCCAGGGGCAGCGCAGCCGCCCGTCCGGCCCCGGAAGCGCAGCGCTCACCGATCCTGCCGTCCGGTCTCGTTTTCCTCGGGTACCCGCGTGTGGGCCCCGGTCCCCGGGGGTATCCGGCTCTCCGTCTCCCGGAGCTGGGCCAGTGCGGCGTCCCGTTCAAGGAGCGCGGCAGCCAGTTTTCCCAGGACCTCATCCACCTCGTCCATCCGGTAGCCGCGCAGCGCAACGGAGAACCTCAGGTCCGCGATGTCCGCAGCACTGGGGTGCTCAGGAAGCAGCACCGGGGGCAGCCGTGGGTCAGGCTCCCCGAGGACGTCCGCCGGCACTGAACGGTACGCCTGCCCGTCTTCGCTGCCGCGCCGGCGGGCGCCCAGCCGCCCGGACGCGAACAGGGCTGCGGCACCCACGGCGGCAATTGCAAGGAACGCAAGCAGGATCATCACCGGACCATCGTCGCAGATGTACCTGCACGCGGTCAGAGCGAGAGGTGCCCGGCGCTGTCAGCGATGATGAGTTTCACTGCTTCAGCCGGGTCATCCACCAGGTGCACCAGTTCCAGGTCCTTGGCTGAGATCATTCCTTCTTCAAGCAGCGTGCCGCGTACCCAGTCCAGCAGCGGCCCCCAGAAGTCCGTGCCGATCAGCACTATCGGGAAGGACGTCACTTTCTGCGTCTGGACCAGCGTCATGGCCTCGAACAGCTCATCGAGGGTCCCGAAACCTCCCGGAAGGACAATGAATCCCTGGGCGTACTTCACGAACATGGTCTTGCGGACAAAGAAGTAGCGGAAGTTGATCCCCAGGTCCACCCAGTCGTTAAGCCCGGTTTCGAAAGGCAGTTCTATGCCCAGGCCAACCGAGGTTCCCCCGGCTTCCACGGCACCCCTGTTCGCCGCTTCCATTGACCCGGGGCCGCCGCCGGTAATCACGGCCAGCCCTGCTTCGGAGAGGAGCCTGCCTACTTCCATACCGGTCTTGTACCAGCGCGAGTCCGGCAGGCTCCGCGCCGAGCCGAAGACGCTCACCGCCGGCCCCAGCTCCGAAAGCGTGCCAAACCCCTCAACGAATTCGCTCTGGATCCGCAGCACCCGCCAGGGATCGGTGTGGGTGAAACTGGTTCCGTCCGCTGTGTCCAGCAGGAACCGGTCGGACTGCGGAACCCGGGCCTGCCCGCGGCGCAGTTCGACCGGTCCCCGTCTCTTCGCCGAAACCGGTCGGGTGAAGCCTTCTTCATCGCTGATAGCCATCTACCAAGGCTAGCGTCACAGACGTGATGAGCGCCTCTCGACCGGCGGGCGGGCCCGAAGTCATTAGGTTTCTCTTGAGTCACGATTTATCCATGCCGGAGTGATCCGAGACACCGGGTGTTGATTTGTTCGCTATCTTCTACCTATGACCAGTGACACATCATCAGGGCAGCCGGTGCCTGACCAAGCAGCACCCCTCGTCTCGCTGAAGAACGTAAACAAGCACTTCGGGGATCTCCATGTGCTGCGGGACATCAACCTTGATGTGGCTCGCGGCGAAGTGGTCGTGGTGATTGGCCCGTCAGGGTCCGGCAAGTCGACTCTCTGCCGTGCCATCAACCGCCTCGAGACCATCGACGACGGCGAGATCACCATTGACGGCAAGGCTCTGCCCGCGGAGGGCAAGGCGCTGGCGAAACTGCGTGCCGACGTCGGGATGGTCTTCCAGTCATTCAATCTCTTCGCACACAAGAGCATTCTGGACAACGTCGCCCTGGGTCCCATCAAGGTCAAGCGGACCAAGCCGGCAGAGGCCAAGGAGAAGGCGATGGCCCTCCTGAAGCGGGTCGGCGTCGACAACCAGGCGAACAAGCTCCCCGCGCAGCTTTCCGGCGGGCAGCAGCAGCGCGTCGCCATTGCGCGGGCGCTGGCCATGAAGCCGAAGGTCATGCTCTTTGACGAGCCCACTTCGGCGCTCGATCCCGAAATGATCAACGAAGTCCTGGACACCATGGTGGAGCTGGCCCAGGAGGGCATGACCATGATCGTGGTCACCCACGAAATGGGCTTCGCCCGCAAGGCTGCAGACCGCGTGATTTTCATGGCCGACGGCCAGATCGTGGAGCAGGCTGCACCCGAAGAGTTCTTCACCAACCCCAAGAGCGACCGGGCCAAGGACTTCCTCGGCAAGATCCTCGCCCACTAGGGCGTCCGCCGGTTTTTCATCCACCCTTTGAGGCAAGGCCGCGGCCCCCACGGGCCCTGGCCGCAATGCAAGGAGAAAAAATGCGCAATACCCGTTACGCAGTTGCCGCCATGGCAGCAGCTGCCGCTCTGACCCTGTCCGCCTGCGGCGGCGACTCCGGCAGCGACGCCGCCAGCGGCTCTGCTGATTCCGGCAGCGGCGACAGCATCCGGATCGGCATCAAGTTCGACCAGCCGGGCCTCGGCTTCGACGAAGGCGGCTCCTACAGCGGCTTCGACGTGGATGTTGCCAAGTACGTGGCCGGCGAACTCGGCTACAGCGAAGACCAGATCGAATGGATCGAGACCCCGTCTGCCCAGCGTGAAAACATGCTGGAAAATGACCAGGTGGACATGATCTTCGCGACCTACTCCATCACGGACACCCGCAAGGAAAAGGTCGCTTTCGCAGGACCGTACTTCGTTGCCGGCCAGGACCTGCTGGTGCGCTCCGACGATTCCGAAATCACCGGCCCCGAAGACCTCAACGGCAAGACCCTCTGCTCGGTTACCGGCTCCACGTCGGCGCAGAAGGTCAAGGACACGCTGGCCAATGAAGCCAACCTGGTGGAACAGCCGAGCTACGCCGAGTGCGTCACCGCCATGCAGGGCGGCGCCATTGACGCCGTCACCACGGATGACATCATCCTGGCCGGCCTGGCCTCCACGGACGCCAACAAGGGCCAGTTCAAGGTTGTCGGCAACACCTTCTCCGAGGAGAAGTACGGCGTCGGCATCCAGAAGGACAGCGACAAGTGTGAAGACATCAACGCTGCCATCGAAAAGATGATCGAAGACGGCGCCTGGGAAGAAGCCATCAAGAAGAACACCGAAGGCGCTGACTACACGTTCAACGCCGACCTGAACCCGCCGACGATGGACGCCTGCGCCTAAGCGACCCGCCTCCGCCGGGTTTCGGCGGCAACGTTCGGGGCAGGGCTTTAGGCCCTGCCCCGAACTCCGCTCCACACATTTTTACGGAAGAGGTGACATATGGAAGGTTTCCTCGAGCTCTTTGGCGAATACGACGTCGTCGGGGCCTTCTGGGTCAACATCCAACTCACGTTCTGGGCCGCGCTCTGGTCCCTGGTGCTCGGCACCATCCTGGCCGTGATGCGTATTTCGCCGATCGCCAGCCTGCGCTGGTTCGGCACGGCATACGTGAACATCTTCAGGAACACGCCGCTGACCATCATCATGGTCTTCGGCACCCTGGCTCTCTGGTCCCAGCTGCAGGTCAACCTCTCCGGCGACTTCCAACTCAACTTCTTCCGGCTGGCGGTGCTCTCCCTCTCGGTCTACCACGCAGCGTTTGTCTGCGAGGCGATCCGAAGCGGCGTCAACACCGTTCCGCTGGGACAGGCCGAAGCCGCCCGCTCAATCGGGCTCTCCTTCCTGCCCGCAGCCTGGCTGATCATCCTGCCGCAGGCGTTCCGCGGCGCTGTTGCACCGCTGGGCAACGTCCTGATCGCGCTGGCCAAGAACACCACGGTGGCTGCCGTAGCTTCCGTTGCTGAGGCCTCCGGCCTGATGAAGACCATGATCGAATTCCGCCCTGACCTGATGACGCAGATCTTCCTGACCTTCGCACTGGGCTTTGTGCTCATTGTGATCCCGATCGGTCTGCTCACCACCTGGGCCTCGAAGAAACTGGCGGTGGCACGATGAGCCAGAGCGTACTTTTTGACGCGCCCGGTCCCCGGGCGCGCCGCCGCATCATGGTTGGCAACATACTCGGCGCCCTGTTCATCCTTGCCCTCCTCGCACTGGTCGTCTATGGCCTGGCTGAGAAGGGCCAGTTCGACGCCGCCAAGTGGAATCCGTTTATTGAAGGCCGGACATGGGAGTACTTTATGCTTCCCGGGCTCCTGGAGACCTTGAAGGCCGCAGGCGTCGCAATCGTAACCTCGATTGCGTTCGGCCTGGTCTTTGGCCTCGGCCGGCTTTCATCGGTGAAGGCCATCAGCTGGGTTGCCGGCCTGGTCGTTGAGTTCTTCCGCGCGGTTCCTGTGCTGCTGATGATGATCTTCTTCTACCAGTTCCTCTCGAAGTCCACGCCGGTTCCGTCGTCGGACGTTCCGTTTGTCGCCGTCGTGCTGGCACTGACCCTGTACAACGGTTCCGTGATCGCGGAACTGGTGCGTTCGGGTGTCTTTGGCCTGCCGAAGGGACAGCGTGAGGCAGGCCTGGCGATTGGCCTGACCCGCAGCCAGTCACTGCGCATCGTCGAGGTTCCGCAGGCCCTGGTGGCCATGCTCCCGGCCCTGCTCAGCCAGTTCGTCGTGATCCTGAAGGACTCCGCCCTGGGTACCTTCATTGGCTACACCGAGCTGCTCGGCTTCGCCCGCCGGCTTGCCTCGGGTGAAGGCAACATCCTCCCGGCCCTGCTGGTTACCGCCGCGATCTTCATCATCCTGAACATGCTCCTGACGTTTGCCGCCCAGCGCCTTTCGCGCCTGCTCGGTGCACGCGCAGGGGTCCTGCTCAAGGCCGACGACGCCGTGGAGGCCGAAGGGGTTCCCGCACCCGCGAAGTAGTCCACCTGCCCACCGAGATGACAGAAAGTGCCCTTTAGAAGCTTCTAAAGGGCACTTTCTGCAATCTCGATGAAGGTGTTTATGAGGCGAGCCAGGTGTCCAGCGCGCGGAGGCAGTCACGGATGGCTCCGGCGCTGACGTGCTCATTGTCCGAATGTGCCAGCAGTGCGTCACCGGGGCCGAAGTTCACGGCAGGGATGCCCAGTGCACTGAAGCGGGCGACGTCGGTCCACCCGTACTTGGGCTTGGGCTCGGCCCCCACGGCTGCCACGAAGCTGGCCGCTGCCGGACGGTCCAGACCGGGCCGGGCTCCCGCTGAAGCATCGGTGAGGACCAGGTCAAAGCCGTCCAGCAGTTCCCGGACGTAGGCCTCAGCCTGAGCCGGGTCCTTGTCCGGAGCGAAGCGGTAGTTGATCTCCACAACGGCCGAATCAGGGATGACGTTGCCGGCCGTGCCTCCGTGGATTCTCACGGCGTTCAGTGACTCACGGTAATCCAGTCCCTCGACCCGCACGGTGGCCGGCTGATGGTCCCGCAGCCGCACCAGGATCTCGGCAGCGCCATGGATGGCGTTCTCCCCCATCCAGGCGCGGGCCGAGTGCGCAGCTTTGCCCGTGGTGCGCGCCTGAAAGCGCATGGTGCCGTTGCAGCCGCCCTCCACAGTGCCGTCGGTGGGCTCCAGCAGGATCGCGAAGTCCGCTTTCAGCCACTCGGGAAAGGACTTCTCCAGCCGGCCAAGGCCGCTGAGCGAAGCATCCACTTCCTCATGGTCATAGAAGATAAAGGTAATGTCCCGGTTCGGGGCGGTAAGACGCGCAGCCAGCGCCAGCTGGACGGCGACGCCGCCCTTCATGTCAGTGGCGCCGCGCCCGTACAGTACGTCCCCGTCCCAGCTGGAGGGAACGGTTCCGCGGGAGCCGGGAACAGAGGGCAGCGGCACGGTGTCCAGGTGCCCGGCCAGGATCACTCTCTCGCTGCGGCCCAGGTTCGTGCGTGCCATCACCGAATCGCCGTCGCGCACCACTTCCAGGTGGTCCAGGCCGTGCAGGGCCGCCTCGACGGCATCGGCAATGGCGGCTTCGTTCCCGGACACACTCTCAATGTCCATCAGTGCCGCAGTGAGGTCAGCAACGTCGTCGAGCAGGTTCAGGGGTTTGGCAGGTAATACGGTCACCGGTCCAGAGTACCGCTCGGTAGAGTAGAACCCATGACTTCAAGCACTTCCTCAGCCCCCACCCCACGCACCGCGTCCGGTCTCGGACTGGCCACCGTAGCCGCAGACGGCACGGTCCTGGATGTCTGGTACCCCCGTCCCGCCCTTGCCCCGCTGAAGAACGACGGCGAGCTGGCAGCCGAGCTCGGGAAGGCTGCAGCGGCCATGGCTGACGAGGTACGCGGAACCCGCGGCGAGGTCGTTGAAACCCAGATCGACCTTGACGAAGCCCCGGCCGGAACGCCCGATGCCTACCTCCGCCTGCACGTTCTCTCGGCCCGCCTCGCAGCACCGAACACAATCAACCTCGACGGCATTTTCGGTGTCCTCCCCAACGTTGTCTGGACCAACTATGGCCCGTGCCAGGTGGCCGGCTTCGACCAGGTACGCATTGGCCTGCGCGCCCGCGGTACCGTAACCGTCTACGGGGTGGACAAGTTCCCCCGCATGGTGGACTACGTCCTGCCCACCGGAGTGCGCATTGCCGACGCAGACCGCGTCCGCCTTGGTGCACACCTGGCCGAAGGCACCACCGTCATGCACGAAGGATTCGTTAACTTCAACGCAGGAACCCTGGGTACCTCGATGGTGGAAGGCCGGATCTCGGCCGGCGTCGTCGTAGGCAACGGCTCCGACGTCGGCGGCGGCGCATCCATCATGGGCACCCTCTCCGGCGGCGGCAAGGAAAGGATCACCATTGGCGAGCGTGTGCTCCTGGGAGCCAACTCCGGCGTGGGCATCAGCATCGGCGATGACAGCGTCGTGGAGGCCGGCCTGTACGTCACGGCCGGTACCCGGGTCAGCGTCACCGACCCCGAAACCAACGAGGTCCGCACGGTCAAGGCAGCAGATCTCTCCGGTGTTCCCGGGCTGCTGTTCCGCCGCAATTCCGCCACCGGCGCTGTTGAGGTCCTCCCCCGGCTGGCCCGCACCGTGGAGCTGAACGAAGCCCTGCACGCCAACTAGGAACCGGTCCAGGGAGGCAGGGCAGTGGCCCGCACCGCGCAGCCGGCGGCACGGCGCAGACGCATCAGCGTGCTGCTGCTCGCTGCCGCAGCAGCGGCGGCAGTGCTGCTCTACCTCCTTGTCCTGGCCGTGAACCGGGACGAACAACGGCCGGTACGCGAACGTTGCACCGCTGCGGTCAGCGGCGCTTCCTGGTCCCTGAACCCCGACCAGGCCGTCAACGCTTCCACCATCACGGCCGTCGCCGTCGCCCGCGGCCTGCCGCCGCGGGCCGCGTCGATAGCCCTGGCCACCGCGGTACAGGAATCCGGGCTCCGCAACCTCGATTACGGGGACAACGCGGGCCCGGATTCACGCGGACTGTTCCAGCAGCGCCCGTCACAGGGCTGGGGATCGCAGGAGCAGGTCATGGACCCGGTCTATGCGGCAAACGCCTTCTATGACGCCCTTGTCCAGGTGCCTGGATATCAGGACCTGCCGATTACTGTTGCCGCCCAGACCGTCCAGCGAAGTGCCTATCCGGATGCCTATGCCGACCACGAACCGGAAGGCAGGGCATTTGCCTCGGCCCTGACCGGGCAGTCGCCCGCTGCCCTCACCTGCACCCTGAACCCGGCCGGGGAACCCGGGGATCCGAACACCGTCCTCGCGGCGATGACTGCGCTGTACGGCCAGCAGCAGGCCATGGTGCTGGGCGAAGTGCTGGCCGTGGGTGCCTCAGGCGAGTATGGGTGGTCGCTGGCCCAGTGGGCAGTGGCGAACGCTAAGGCGCTGAACATCAACGAGGTATCCTTCGACTCCATGACCTGGACCCGCGGAAGCGGCGAATGGACAGCCTCCGATGCTCCTGAGAACCAGGTCGCCATCCATATTGCACCGGTTTCGGTCGGCAACGGCTAGCCGCTGTCGGCAGGCCTGCTGCGCGCGGTGGACCCACTAGGCTGGAACCATGCGAATACTAGTCACCGGAGGAACCGGCTACATCGGGTCCCACACCACGCTTGAGCTGCTGCAGGCCGGCCACGACGTCGTCGTAATGGACAACCTCGCCAACTCAAGCACCGAATCCCTCAACCGGGTCCAGGAACTTTCCGGACGCACCGCCGCGTTCGTGCAGGCCGATCTGCTGGACCCCCAGGCGCTTGAAGCGATCTTCACCGAGCACTCCCCCGAGGCCGTGATCCACTTTGCCGGGCTGAAGGCCGTGGGCGAATCCGTGGCGAAGCCGCTGCACTACTACCGCAACAACGTTGCCGGTACTTTGAACCTGCTGGCCGCCATGGACCGGCACGACGTCCGCACCATCGTCTTCAGCTCTTCGGCCACCGTCTACGGGGCATCCGAAGAAGTGCCGCTGGTGGAGAAAATGCCAATGGATGCAGTGAATCCCTACGGGCGCACCAAGGAACAGATCGAGGACATCCTCGCAGACCTCGGCGCCTCGGACGAGCGCTGGAGCATCGCCCTGCTTCGCTACTTCAACCCGGTAGGCGCCCACGAGTCCGGACGTATTGGTGAAGATCCCACCGGTGTTCCCAACAACCTGCTGCCGTTCGTGGCACAGGTAGCCGTGGGACGCCGGGAAAAGGTGATGGTTTTCGGCAACGACTACCCCACCCCGGACGGTACCGGCGTGCGCGACTACATCCACGTTATGGACCTGGCGGCCGGCCACCTGGCTGCGCTTGACTACATCGCTGCCCGCAAGGGGGTCAAGCGCTGGAACCTCGGTACCGGCAACGGCTCCTCGGTCCTGGAGGTCCTGGCCGCGTTCTCAAAGGCAGCCGGCCGGGAAGTTCCGTATGAGTTCGCTCCCCGCCGCCCCGGAGACGCCGCGGTTAGCTACGCCGATCCCTCTGCGGCCCTTGCCGAGCTTGGCTGGTCCGCCGGCCGCTCCCTGGATGACATGTGCCGGGACCACTGGAACTGGCAGAAGCAGAATCCCCAGGGCTACGCCGCGGAAGCCTAGCCGGGCGAAGAAAAGGACGGGCCCGCTTCCTCTGCGTGAGGAAGCGGGCCCGTCCTTTTAGAACGTGTCAGTTTAGCGCTCCGGGTAGTTCCGTTCCGGAAGGCCCGTGTACAGCTGGCGCGGACGGCCAATCTTGGTCTGCGGGTCCTGCATCATTTCGCGCCACTGGGCGATCCAGCCCGGCAGGCGGCCGATGGCGAAGAGCACGGTGAACATCTTCTCCGGGAAGCCCATCGCCTTGTAGATCAGGCCGGTGTAGAAGTCTACGTTCGGGTAGAGCTTGCGCTCAATGAAGTAGTCGTCCGCGAGGGCCTTTTCTTCCAGGCGCATGGCAATGTCCAGCAGCTCGTCGTTGCCGCCCAGGTCCGCGAGGATCTCGTGTGCGGTTGCCTTGACGATCTTGGCGCGCGGGTCGTAGTTCTTGTAGACGCGGTGCCCGAAGCCCATGAGCTTCACGCCGTCTTCCTTGTTCTTGACCTTCTCCATGAAGTCTTCGGGCTGCATGCCGGTGGACTGGATGTCCCGCAGCATGTTCAGCACGGCTTCATTGGCGCCGCCGTGCAGCGGGCCGAAGAGGGCACTGATGCCGGCGGAGATGGAAGCGAACATGTTCGCGTTGGAGCTGCCGACCAGGCGGACGGTGGACGTGGAGCAGTTCTGCTCGTGGTCCGCGTGCAGGATCAGCAGCAGGTCCAGGGCCTTGACCAGCTTCGGGTTCAGTTCATACGGCTCGGCGGGCAGGCCGAAGGAGAGCCGCATGAAGTTCTCCACCAGGTTCATGGAGTTGTCCGGGTAGAGCATGGGCTGGCCGATGCTCTTCTTGTGCGCGTACGCCGCGATCACGGGAAGCTTTGCCATGAGGCGAACGGTGGAGAGTTCCACCTGTTCCTCGTCAAAGGGATCCAGTGAGTCCTGGTAGAACGTGGAGAGTGCGCTGACGGCGGAGGACAGCACCGGCATCGGGTGCGCGTCGCGCGGGAAGCCGCCGAAGAAGCCCTTGAGGTCCTCGTGCAGCAGCGTGTGGCGGCGGATCCGGTGATCAAAAGCCTCGAGCTCTGCCGGGGTGGGCAGGTTGCCGTAGATGAGCAGGTACGAGGTTTCCAGGAAGCTTGAGTGCTTGGCCAGCTGCTCGATCGGGTATCCGCGGTAGCGCAGGATTCCGGCATCGCCGTCGATGTAAGTGATCGCCGAGGTGGTGGCCGCGGTGTTCATAAAACCGGGGTCGAAAGTAACGGTGCCGGTCTGCTTCAGCAGCTTCGATACGTCGAAGCCGTCGTTGCCTTCATTGGCCGCGATGCGGGGCAGCTCCAGCTTGTCCGCCGGGTCGGTCCCATAGTGCAGTTCGGCACTCGGTCGCTCAGTCATGTTTCTCCTTCAGGAGTTTGAAGAACCCACTGCTACGGGCCCGCGTCCTCGTGAGAAGAGCGCCCATAGTACACATTCGTGCTTTTATCTATTTCGCTAAAACGCTACCGGGTTACCGGGCGATACCACTAATCGGCAGCCATGTTGTTGTGCAAGCGCAACATCAGTGCATAATGCCATCGGCCAATCAGCCTGCTGCTTCTGCCAGCCGCCGTGCAGCGGCTGCCACCCGCTCGTCGCTGCCCGTGAGCGCAACCCGGATGTATCCGGCACCGGCGTCGCCGTAGATCACGCCCGGACCAACAACAATTCCCAGCGCCGCGAAGCGTTCAACCGTTGTCCAGGTGTCCTCGCCCGCAGTTGCCCACAGGTAAAGGCCCGCTTCGGAACTGCTGATCTTCAGTCCGAAGGCTTCCAGCGCAGGCACCAGCAGTTCCCGCCGCGCCCGGTATTTATCCTTCTGGTCCGCTACATGCCCGTCGTCCGAAAGCGCTGCCAGCATGGCGGCCTGAACGGGGGCCGGCACGATCATTCCGGCGTGCTTGCGGCTGTTCACCAGGTTCGCGATGATCGACCCGTCGCCGGCCACGAACGCTGCACGGTAGCCTGCGAGGTTCGACTGTTTGCTCAGTGAGTAGACGGCGAGCAGCAGTTCGTTACTGCCGCCGCTAACGCGGGGGTCCAGCACGGAAGGGACCGCGGCGCCGCCGCGGGCGGTGTCCCATTCGCCCCAGCCGAGTTCGGCGTAGCACTCGTCCGAGGCAACGACGGCACCAAGCTCACGGGCCTGGTCCACCAGGGCCGCCATTGATTCGGCGCTGCGCACGCTGCCGGTCGGATTTCCGGGAGAGTTGATCCAGACGAGCCGGACCCGCGAGCGGGTCTGCTCATCGAGTTCGGAAAGGTCATCCGCGGCCACGGGCGTTGCCCCGGCGAGCACGGCGCCCATGTCATAAGTCGGGTAGGCAACGGTGGGACGGACGACGACGTCGCCGGCCCCGAGCCCCAGCAGCAGGGGCAGCCAGGCCACCAGTTCCTTGGAACCCACGGTGGGCATGATGTCCTGCGGATCCAGTCCCGGCACGGACCGGCGGCGGGAGAACCAGTCAGCGATTCCCTGCCGCAGCGCCGGCGTCCCGTGTGTGGTGGGGTAGCCCGGTGCGTCGGCCGCAGCGGCCAGAGCCGCCTGGATGAAGTCCGGGGTGGGATCCACCGGAGTGCCGATCGAAAGGTTCACGGCGCCGTCGGCGTGCGCGGAAGCCTGCTGCACGTAAGGTGCCATGGCTTCCCAGGGGTACTCCGGAAGGTTCAGCCCGAAGCCGCCGGAGGCCTTGGTGCTCATTCCTGGTTCTGCGGCGGCAGAGCGGCGATCATCGGGTGATCCTTGTGCGTGTTGCCGAGCTTGGCTGCACCGCCGGGGGAACCCAGGTCATCGAAGAACTCGACGTTGGCCTTGTAGTAGTCGGCCCACTCTTCGGGGGTGTCATCCTCGTAGTAGATCGCTTCTACGGGGCATACCGGCTCGCAGGCGCCGCAGTCCACGCACTCATCCGGGTGGATATACAGGGAGCGTTCACCTTCGTAGATGCAGTCCACGGGGCATTCTTCGATGCATGCCTTGTCTTTTACATCCACGCATGGCTGCGCAATTACGTACGTCACGTCCCTTTGCCTTCCTTGGTGTGCGGATTTCCGCGAGTGGGCGGATCTCCACGAGGTAATGCTTCCACGTTAGTAGTCCGTCCCATTATCTCCCAGCCGGGAGGGTGCCGCGTACTATGTAACGGTGAGAACCCCATCCCCCGAGGAGCGGCTGCGTGCAGCCGGAACCGGGCAGCGCGCCGTCGTGCGCTACCGCATCGACGGCGGCCTGACGGATGCACTGGGAACCATCATCGCCCTGGACGCCGAAGGGTGCACCATCCAGACCAGGACCGGACCGGTAACGATCGCGTGGTCCCTCATCACGGCGGGCAAGCCGGTGCCGCCGGCGCCGGAAGGCCGCAGGCCCAGGAACGCCCAAATCCCGGAGTAAGCCGCCCGGCGTATGCTGGGTTGATGCCAAAGGATGATGTGATTCAGGCCCGGGGACGAGCCCTGAGCTCCCCGGTCCGCCTGCGGATCCTGCGTTTGTGCCTGCACGCGGAGCGTACCAACCAGGAAATTGCCGAGGCACTGGAGCTGAACCCCGCCACTGCCCTGCATCATGTAAGGACCCTGCTGGGAACCGGCTTCCTCGCGGCCGGCACGCCGCGAACCGGTAACCGCGGCGCCAAGGAGATCCCCTACCGCGCCACCGGCCTGAGCTGGAAAGCTTCCCTGCCGGAGAGCGCCAACATGGTCTTCATCGAGACATTCCTGCAGGAAATCGAAGGCCTGCCCCCTTCGGACATTGAAGTAGTGCGCATGGGGGTGTGCCTTAATGAGGAAAACCGCCGCGTGCTCATGGAGAAGCTGCGGGCGGTTTTCGACGACTATGCACTGCGCGGGCCGGATCCGGACGGCACACCTACGTCTTTGATGCTGGCCCACCATCTGGACCGCACCAGCGACCGGCTGGCTTCCGGGGCCGCCTAGCCGAGCGGGTCCGGGCCCGGACGGTAACCCGGGTCCGTCCCGTAGGGCAGCACGGGATTTACGGCGGAGGCGCGCTCGAAGCGGGCTTCGCGCCGAAGTACCGCGGCGGTTACCACAACGGCGGCCACCGTGGCCAGCGACTGGCCGAAGAGCCAGATGAGTCCGGCCGTGACGACGGGCAGGTCGAGTCCGGAGGACGTCCCCGTGACGATCAGCGGTCCGCTGAACATGTCCAGGGAGAACGCACCGAGCAGAACGTAGGTCAGCACACCGGTGGCGGCGCTGACGGCCACTGAACGTGCCCACAGCCCGGCAAAGACTGCCGTGGCGGCGCTGAAGACCAGTGCCCCCACCGCTCCGAGCGGCAGCGGGGACTCCCCCGCGTAAAGCACCTGGGCATGCAGCGATGTTCCCAGGATGCCCGCTGCCAAGGCACCAAGCACCACGGCCACAGGGCCCCGCCAGCGCGGGACCCTGTGGCCTGGTGCCTGGAAATCAGCGATTGGACTAGGCCTTCGCGCGGGCGCGGTTGGCCTTGGCACGCTCGTTGGCGTCCAGGATGAGCTTGCGGATACGGATCGACTCCGGGGTGACCTCCACGCACTCGTCCTCGCGGGCGAACTCGAGGGATTCCTCAAGGGTCAGCTTGCGCGGCGGGGTCAGGTTCTCGAAGGTGTCCGAGGAAGCTGCACGCATGTTGGTGAGCTTCTTTTCCTTGGTGATGTTCACGTCCATGTCATCGGCGCGGGAGTTCTCGCCAACGATCATGCCCTCGTAAACCTCGGAGGTGGGCTCCACGAAGAAGGAACCGCGTTCCTGCAGGTTGATCATGGCGAACGGGGTGACGACGCCGGCACGGTCAGCGATCATCGAACCGTTGGTGCGGTATTCGATCGGACCGGCCCACGGCTCGTAGCCCTCGGCGATGGAAGCGGAGATGCCTGCGCCGCGGGTTTCCGTGAGGAAGCGGGTGCGGAAGCCGATCAGGCCACGTGCGGGAACGATGAATTCCATGCGGACCCAGCCGGTGCCGTGGTTGGCCATGTTGACCATGCGGCCCTTGCGGGCTGCCAGCAGCTGCGTCACGGCACCGAGGTATTCCTCAGGCACGTCGATGGTCATGTGTTCCATCGGCTCGTGGATCTTGCCGTCGATCACCTTGGTGACAACCTGCGGCTTGCCGACTGTCAGCTCGAAGCCTTCGCGTCGCATCTGCTCCACGAGGATAGCCAGGGCGAGCTCGCCGCGGCCCTGGACTTCCCAGGCATCCGGACGCTCGGTGGGCAGCACGCGCAGGGAGACGTTACCGATCAGTTCCTTATCCAGGCGGTCCTTGACCTGGCGCGCGGTGACCTTGGCGCCCTTGACCTTGCCGGCCAGCGGGGAGGTGTTGATGCCGATGGTCATGGAGATCGCCGGATCGTCCACGGTGATCAGCGGCAGCGGCTTGGGGTTGTCCACGTCTGTGAGGGTTTCACCGATGGTGATGTCCTCGATGCCGGCGACGGCGACGATCTCGCCGGGACCGGCGGATTCAGCCGGAACACGCTCGAGTGCCTTGGTGGCCAGCAGCTCGGTGATCTTTACGGTCTTCAGTGTGCCGTCGTGGCGGGCCCAGGCAACCTGCTGGCCCTTGCGCAGGGTGCCGTTGAAGATACGCAGCAGCGCCAGGCGGCCCAGGAAGGGGGAAGCATCCAAGTTGGTGACGTGCGCCTGCAGGACACCTTCGGGATCGTAGGTCGGAGCCGGGATGTGCTCGATGATGGTCTGGAACAGCGGTTCCAGGTTGTCATTGGCCGGGGCCTGGCCGTCAGCGGGCTGCTCCAGGGAGGCAGCGCCGACGCGGGCGGCGGCATAGACAACGGGGACGTTGAGGACCAGGTCAAGATCAAGGTCCGGAACTTCGTCCGCGAGGTCCGAGGCCAGGCCAAGGAGCAGGTCCATGGATTCGCTGACAACCTCGTCGATGCGGGCATCGGGGCGGTCGGTCTTGTTGACCAGCAGCACCACCGGAAGCTTGGCGGCCAGCGCCTTGCGCAGCACGAAGCGGGTCTGCGGCAGCGGGCCTTCGGAGGCGTCCACGAGCAGCACAACGCCGTCGACCATGGACAGGCCGCGCTCGACCTCACCGCCGAAGTCGGCGTGGCCGGGGGTGTCGATCACGTTGATGGTGATGGTTTCGCCGTTGGCAGCCGGGCCGTTGTAGAACACGGTGGTGTTCTTGGCCAGGATGGTGATGCCCTTTTCACGTTCCAGGTCACCTGAGTCCATCACGCGTTCTTCGACATCTCCGTGCGAAGCAAAGGAGTTCGTCTGCTTGAGCATGGCGTCGACGAGGGTCGTTTTGCCGTGGTCAACGTGGGCCACAATAGCAACGTTGCGGAGATCGCTACGCACTGCGCTGTTTACAGCCGTGTTGGTTTCTGACATGCGTGAAGACTCAATTCATAGGTAACAGTTCGGGGATAATTCACAGTGGTCCGGAGTCGATCCGGAGAATCCGGCAGTTCTGTACAAATGCTGCGTTGGAACACACGTGTAAGAAGTCACCGAGAGGCCGCCGTCAGCGGGCACCATACCATTCTAGTCGTTTTGCCAAAGGTTCCCTAATGCGCTGACGCATCGGGCCGCAAATCCGCTCCCCTAGGCGGCCTCCGGCGGCAGTTCCAGCCCCGCTCCGGGGATCGCTGCGAGCAGGGCCTTGGTGTAGTCCTGCCGCGGTGAGTTGAAGACTTCGTCCGTGGTTCCGGTTTCCACCACCTTTCCCTTCTGCATCACACAGACATCGTCTGCGATCTGCCGCACCACCGCGAGGTCGTGCGTAATGAAGAGGTAGCTCAGCCCGAGGTCAGCCTGCAGCTCGGCGAGCAGGTTGAGGATCTGTGCCTGCACCAGGACGTCCAGTGCAGAGACAGCTTCATCGCAGATGACCACTTCGGGGTCCAGCGCCAGGGCCCGGGCCACTGCCACCCGCTGGCGCTGGCCGCCCGAGAGCTCATTCGGGAACCGGCGCATCACGGTGGACGGCAAGGCCACCTGGTCCAGCAGCTTGCGGACCTTGGCGGCGCGGGCTGCTGAATCCCCGATTCCGTGAACTCGCAGCGGCTCTTCAATGGTGTGGAAGATGTTGTACATCGGGTCCAGCGAGCCGTACGGATCCTGGAAGATGGGCTGCACCCTGCGGCGGAAGGCAAAGAGCTTCTTCTTATCGAGGGTGGTCATGTCCGTTCCCTTAAAGAGGATGCTGCCGCTGGTGGGGGTTTCCAGGTTCAGCACCATACGGGCAACGGTGGACTTTCCGGAGCCGGATTCACCGACGACGGCGGTGGTGGTGCCCTGCGGCACCGAGAAGGACACGTTGTCCACCGCGGTGAAGTCAGTGGAGCGGCCCAGCCCGCTGCGCAGTTTGAAGACCTTGGTCAGGTTGCGGACCTCAATGACACCGGGCCTTCCGGCTTTGTCCGGATCCTCCGGCGCGGGTGCCTCGAGGCCCCGGTCCCGGATGCTGTCGACCCGCTTCGAAGCCAGCGACGGCGCGGATTCAACGAGCCGCTTCGTGTACGGGTGGCGCGGGTTCCGCAGGATCTCCAGCGCCGGTCCGGACTCCACCACCCTGCCCTTGTACATCACCACAACACGCTGGGCACGTTCGGCGGCCAGACCAAGGTCATGGGTGATCAGCAGCACGGCGGTGCCCATTTCCCGGGTCAGGGACTCCAGATGGTCCAGGATCTGGCGCTGCACTGTGACGTCCAGCGCCGAAGTGGGCTCATCGGCTATCAGCAGCCGCGGCGAACAGGACAGGCCAATCGCGATCAGGGCGCGCTGGCGCATGCCGCCGGAGAACTCGTGCGGGTACTGCTTCGCGCGGGAGGCGGCGTCGGGCAGGCCTGCCTGGCCGAGGACCCGGGCAACATCCGCATCAGCGGCGGGGCGGCCGTTTGCCTTCAGCGTCTCCCGTACCTGGAAACCGATCTTCCATACCGGGTTCAGGTTGGACATCGGATCCTGCGGCACCATGCCGATCGAGTTGCCGCGCAGCTCAACGATCCGTTTGGTGCTGGCATGGGTGATGTCTTCACCGTCGAATATGATCTGCCCGGCACTGACCTGCCCGTTGCCGGGCAGCAGGCCAATGGCGGCGAGCGCCGTCGTCGACTTTCCCGAACCGGACTCCCCCACGATTGCCACGGTTTCCCCGGGAAGGACGGTCAGGTTCGCGTCCTGGACGGCGTTGACCGTGCCGTTGGAGGTAGTAAAGGAAATCGCGAGCGAGCGGATGTCCAGCAGCGGGGCCGGCTCCGCGGCCGGGCTTTGGGCAGTGGCGGTCATAGCTTGCGGGCTTTCGGGTCGAGGGCATCACGCACGGCGTCGCCGAGCATGATGAAACTGAGGACGGTGACGGACAGCGCCCCGGCGGGCCACAGCAGCGCTGCGGGGTTGGCGCGCAGCGAGGTCTGGGCGGCGGAGATGTCATTGCCCCAGGACATGATGTCCGGCGGCAGGCCGATCCCCAGGAAGGACAGGGTGGCCTCAGCCACAATGAAGGTGCCCAGGGAAATGGTGGCCGTGACGATCACCGGAGCCAGCGCGTTGGGCAGCACGTGCTTCACGAGGGCCTGGAACCGGGAGACGCCCAGGGCACGGGAGGCAACGACGAAGTCCGCATTGCGCACGGAGATCACGGCTCCCCGGGTGATTCGGGCGATCTGCGGCCAGCCGAAGACCACCAGGGTCAGCACCACGGTCCAGATGTTGCGGTTTTCGCGGAACATGGGCAGCTGCATCACAATAATGGCGCCCAGGATCAGCGGCAGGGCGAAAAAGATGTCGCCCAGCCGCGCGATCACCGCATCCAGCCATCCGCCGTAGTAGCCGGCGAGCGCGCCGAGCGTTCCGCCCAGCAGTACCACCGACGCGGTGGTGATGATGCCGACCAGCAGGGAGGCGCGGGTGCCGTAGATCAGCCGGGAGTAGACGTCGCAGCCCTGCAGGGTGAATCCCAGCGGATGCCCGGGTCCCGGACCGGCGTTGGAATCGGCAAGGTAGCAGGCACCGTCCGGCGGCGTCTGGGTGAACAGCTGCGGAAAGGCAGCCACCGCAACAATCAGCAGGATCAGCAGGGCAGAGATAATAAACAGCGGCCTGCGGCGCAGGTTCCGCCATGCCTCTCCCCACATGCTCAGCGGGGCCCTGCTGTCCTGGACTGCGTCGGTCTCCGGAAGTACGTCCGAATCCACCGGCGCAACAAAGTGCTCCTGGGTCCGGGAACTCTTACTCATAACGGATCCTTGGGTCCAGCCAGGCGTACAGCAGGTCCACCAGCAGGTTCGCCACCACATAGACAAGGACCAGCACGCTCACAATGGAGACGATCGTGGGACCTTCGCCGCGGATAACGGCCTGGTAGAGCTTCTGCCCGACGCCGGGCACGTTGAAGATGCCTTCCGTGACGATTGCCCCGCCCATCAGCGCCCCGAGGTCTGCGCCCAGGAAGGTGATGACCGGGATCAGGGAGTTGCGCAGGATGTGCACGGTGACCACGCGCCCGCGGGAGAGGCCCTTGGCCGTGGCGGTGCGGACGTAGTCGGCATTCATGTTTTCAATGACTGAGGTGCGCGTCAGCCGCAGGACGTAGGCGAAGGATGCCAGGCCCAGCACGACGGCGGGAAGTATCAGATCGCTCCAGCCGGCGCTCGCTCCCACTGTGGGAGCTGTCCAGCCGAGTTTGACGCCGATGATGAACTGCAGCAGGAAACCCAGCACAAAGACGGGGATGGCGATGACCACCAGCGAAACGAAGAGCACAGTGGCATCAAAAATCCGGCCCTTCTTCAGGCCTGCGATCAGGCCGAAAACAATGCCGAATACTGCTTCGAAGCACAGTGCCAGCACAGCCAGGCGCATGGTGACCGGGAAGATCTGGGCCAGGACTTCCGCCACGGGGCGGCCGGAGAAGTCGTTGCCCAGATTGAAGGTCAGCAGGTTCTTCAGATATTCGAAGTACTGGACAATGAAGGGCTGGTCCAGGTTGTACTGTTCACGCAGCTGCGCGGCGACTACTTCGTTGACCGGCCGGTCCCCGAACAGTGCCGCGATGGGGTCCCCGGGGAGCGAAAAAACGAGGAAATAGACCAGCAAAGTGGCCCCGAAGAACACCGGGATCATCTGCAGGACCCGGCGGGCAATGTATCTGGTCATCGGCGGGACCTGCCCTGGTCAGTTCGAAGGGCTGGTTTGAACATGGAAAACCATCCTGTTCCGACGGCAGACGGCCGGGGGCCGTCCCGTTCCCTGCCCTGGAGGACAGGGAACGGGAAACGGCCGCCGGCTCGCCGGCCGGGCTTACTTGCGTGCGATGTTGTAGTACACAGGCACGCCGTTCCAGCCGGTTTCCACGTCAGTGACGTTGCTGCTCCAGCCGGTCTGCGATACCTGGTACCACAGCGGAATTACCGGGAGGTCCTGCAGCAGGACTTCCTGGGCCTGGTTGAAGATCGCCGCACCCTCTTCAGCGGTGGGCGCAGACAGGCCCTTTGACAGCAGGTCGTCGAATACCTGGCTCGTGTAGTCGCCGTCGTTGGACCCGGCGCCGGTTCCGTAGAGCGGGCCGAGGAAGTTGTACAGCGACGGGTAGTCCGCCTGCCAGCCCGTCCGGATGGCTCCGGAAAGGGTCTTGGCGGTGGCGTCCGAACGCAGTTCCTTGAAGGTCGAGTAGGCCTTGCCCTGTGCGTCCACACCAAGGACGTTCTTCAGGGAGTTGCAGACCGCGTCAACCCACTCCTTGTGGTCGCCGTCGGCGTTGTAGCCGATGGTAAAGGCCTTGCCTTCTGGCCACGGGGAGATCGCCTCGGCTTCATCCCAGAGTTCCTTGGCACGCTCGGGGTTGTAGGCCAGCACGTCCGAGCCGGCGAGCCCGGAGTCGAACCCTTCGATCACCGGAGCCGTGAACTCGTTGGCCGGCTCCCGTGCACCGGAGAAGATGACATCAGTAATCTCCTCGCGGTTGATCGCCATGGAGATGGCCTGCCGGCGCAGCGCACCGGCTTCCCCGGAGAACTCATCGAGGTACTGGGGAATGGTGATCGTCTGGTTCTGCGCCGTCGGCTTCTCCGAGTAGCGTCCTTCGCCCAGGTCTGATTTGAAGGTCTTCTGGGCCGCGGCCGGCATCTGGTCCAGCACGTCCAGGTTGTCCGCCTGCAGATCCGCGTAGGCGGCATCGTAGGAGGAGTAGAACTTGAACGTCACGCCGGTGTTCTGCGGAACCCGGGTGCCCGTGTAGCCGGGGTTGGCTACCAGATCGATCTGGACTTCATGCTGCCAGGCGTTGTCACCGGCCAGCATGTAGGGGCCGTTACCTACCGGGTTTTCCCCGAACGCTGCCGGGTCCTCGAAGGCGTCGGCTGGCAGCGGGTAGAAGGCGGTGTAGCCCAGACGCAGCGGCCAGTCGGATTCCGGCTGCGAGAGCGTCACGGTAAAGGTCTTCTCATCCAGGACCTGCAGGCCGCTCATGGTCTCCGCGGTCGCGCCCTCCGCACTGACTTCGTCGTAGCCTTCGATGCTCTCGAAGAAGTACGAGTTCAGCTGTGCGTTCTTAGCAGCAGCCCCAAAGTTCCAAGCATCCACGAAGGATGAAGCTGTCACAGGTTCCCCGTTGGAGAAGGTCTTTCCGTCCTTCAGGGTAATCGTGTAGTGCTGCGAGTCCTCGGTCTCGATGGACTCGGCGATTTCATTTACTGTCTTGCCGTCGGCGTCGTAGCTCACAAGACCTTCGAACAGAAGGTCCATGATCCGGCCGCCGCCCACCTCGTTGGTGTTGGCGGGGAGCAGCGGATTCTGCGGCTCGGTGCCGTTGGCCGTAATGCTCGTACTAGTGGCAGCGGAGTTACTGCTTTCGCTTCCTCCGCCGCAGGCTCCCAGCGCTAGGGCGGCGACCACCGCCACGCTGACAACCTTGGATACGCGCTGTAAACGCATTCCGCCTCCTGGCTAGAAAGGAAGCCGGTGTCTTGTTTCCGGCGCTGATGCCCGGGTAGCAGCTGGTGGGAGGGTCCCAATGTACTCTTCCTCAGACCTCAGCAATGGTCCTTGGCCCCGGTTTTCCGGGCAACCAAAAGGGGACACGCCCGCCGGAGCTACCTGCTGTCCAGGTGCCCTCGAAGCCTGTCCCCCCGTAGAAAAAAGTATATAGACGCGGCGCGGAATATAACGATTCGAGGACGATGTTAGATCGGCCACGCAAGTCAGTGGACAAATCACATTGGATATGCTGAAGGACCCTCCGGAGAGGGTCCTTCTGGCGCAAAACCGCTGGTTCTACAGTGCCTCAGCCGAAGAAGACATCAGCTTGGCCCGCAGTTCGCGGCGTTCACGCTGCTTGTCCGGATCAGGCAGCGGTACCGCGGCGATCAGCCGCTGGGTGTATTCCTCCTGCGGGTTGCGCAGGATCTGGTCCCGGGTTCCCTGCTCCACGATCCGTCCGTTGCGCATCACGCAGATGTGGTCGGCCAGGACGTCAACGACGGCGAGGTCGTGCGTCACGAACAGGCAGGCGAAGCCCAGTTCACGCTGCAGGTTCTGGAAGAGTTCCAGCACCTTCGCCTGCACGGAAACGTCCAGTGCCGACGTCGGCTCATCCGCAACCATGAGCTTGGGCTTCAGGGACAGCGCCCGGGCAATGCCCACCCGCTGTTTCTGCCCGCCGGAGAGCTCATGCGGGTAGCGGTTGCGGTAGGCACGGGGCAGTTCCACCTGGTCCAGCAGTTCCTCAATCCGCTGCTGCAGGGCAGCCCCCTTGGCCTCACCGGCCAGGAACATCGGTTCACCAATGCTCTCACCGATGGGCAGCCGCGGGTTCAGGGAGGAGGACGGGTCCTGGAAGACCATGCCCACCTGGCGGCGGAGATTGTGCATGGCCTTGGAGTTCGACTTGAGTTCGGAAATGTCCGTTCCCACTACGCGGAGCTCGCCTTCGGCTACGGGCAGGAGCCCGACGGCGGCGCGTCCGATGGTGGTCTTGCCCGAGCCGGATTCGCCCACGAGTCCCATAACCTGTCCGGGCAGAATTCGAAGGTTGGCACCCTCAACCGCGCGGAAGGCAGCTACGCGCCCCTGCTTCGGGTACTCGATGGCCACGTTTTCAAGGACGAGCACCGGCTCCCCGCCGGCAGCGTCCACCTTAGCGGCCTCATCGGTCCGCAGACCGGAAAGGACTTCGGCTTCCCGCCGTTCCAGCTCTTCATGGTCTACGGACTCAAGCTCCACGTGCGTCGCGGCAGCCAGCGCTGCAACCACGTCAACCTCTTCACCACCGGCGCCCTGCCCCAGGTGCGGGACGGACTCGAGCAGCGCACGGGTGTAGGGGTGCTGGGGATTGGCGAAGATTTCCTTAGCCGTACCCGTCTCCACAATCACGCCGTGGCGCATCACCGCAATGCGGTCCGCAAGGTCAGCAACCACACCCATGTCATGCGTGATCAGGACGATCGCCGAGTCCAGCTTGTTGCGCAGGTTGCGCATCAGGTCCAGGATTTCGGCCTGGACCGTTACGTCCAGCGCTGTAGTGGGTTCATCGGCGATCAGCAGTTTGGGATCACAGGAGAGTGACTGCGCAATCATGGCGCGCTGCCGCTGCCCGCCGGAGAGCTGGTGCGGGTAGGACTTAAAGGCTTTCTCCGGGTCAGGCAGTTCCACCATGTCCAGCAGCTTCAGGGCCCGCTGCTTCGCCTCATCGGGAGACAGCTCGTTGTGCAGCCGCAGAGTCTCCACAATCTGGAACCCCACCGTGTAGACCGGGTTCAAGGCTGTCATCGGTTCCTGGAAGATGACCGCGACGTCGTTGCCGCGGACCTGCCGCAGCTTGTGCTGTGAGAGGCCCAGCAGGGGTTCGCCGTCCAGCAGGACCTCTCCCCTCACCCTCGAGTTTGACGGGAGGAGGCCAAGCAGTGCCATTGAGCTGGCGCTCTTGCCGGAACCGGACTCACCCACGATCGCCAGCACCTCGCCGGCATTTACGTAGTAGTTCAGGTCCTTTGCGGCGGGAACCCATTCCTTGTCCACGCCGAAGTCCACGGAGAGATTGCGGACTTCAAGGACCGGCGGCCGGCCCGTGCTGCGGGTCTCCGCTTTGCTGAAGGTTTCAGTCATGCCTGTAGTTTCCTTCCGTCCAGGCAGCGCGCCGGTCCCGGATCATCGGGCCGATTACGAAGGCGCCTGGAAAAGCTGTAACGATGGGGTTATGCCGAACCCGCAGAGCGAGCCCGAGACCGAAGTTTTCCGACCGCGCACCACCAAGTGGTTCGTGGGTGTCGCCGCGGTGCTGAGCGCTGCGGCCATGGTGTCCGCGGTGTGGACCGCAGGCTTTGGCGGCCTGCTTGCCACCGCGCCGCTGCTGCTGATCCCGGCCGGGGCAGCCTGGCTGTTCTGGTATCCGAGCGTCCGGGTGTCCGGGTCCGGCGTAACTTTGGCCAACCCGTTCCGAACCATCGAGGTTCCGTGGGCCGCCCTGATTTATGTGGACACCAAGTTCGCCCTGAAGCTCGTCACCCCGAAGGGCTCCTACACGGCCTGGGCCGCGCCCGCTCCCGGAGTCTGGGGCACCCACCAGGGCAAGCCCGAACACCTGCGCAACCTCCCGGGCACCACGTACGGTGCCGGTGGTTCGGTTCGCCCGGGAGACCTCAGCAACACTGACTCCGGCCAGGCTGCACGCCTGGTGCGTGGCCGGTGGGAACAGCTGGTCAACGCGGGCCTGATTGATACTGACCAGACCGAAGCCGCCCGGGCTTCCGTGGGCATCAACTGGCGCTGGCTGCTGGGCCTTCCGGTCCTGGCCGCCGTGCTCTTCGCCCTGGCGGGGGCAGCCTAGTCCGGCTGCCACCGCTCCGGGCAGATGGGCTGCCACTAGTTGCCAGCCGGCTTTGTCTTGGCCTTCTTGGCGTTGAACTTCTTCTGCCGCGGGTCAAAAGCATCCCGGAGGCCGTCACCAATGAAGTTGATGCACAGGCAGATCGCCACGATGAACAGGCCCGGCCACCAGAACAGCCACGGCCGGGTCTGGAAGGCTTCCTGGTTCTGGCTGATCAACAGGCCCAGCGACGTGTCCGGCGGCTGCACGCCGAAGCCGATGTAGCTCAGCGAGGTTTCCAGCAGGATGGCCGTGGACATCAGCAGCGTGGTGTTCACAATGATTACGCCGACGGCGTTGGGCAGGATGTGCTTGAAGATGATGCGGTTGTTCGAGGCACCGGCGATGCGGGCGGCGTCGACAAACTCGCGTTCACGCAGGGACAGGAACTCTCCGCGTACCAGCCGTGCCAGCGACGTCCAGGTGGCCAGGCCAAGGAAGATGCCCAGCAGGACCACTCCGATGCCCTCGCCAACCAGGCGGTTGGCGATCTGGCCCAGGACGGCTGCCATCACGATGATGGGGATGATGATGACGACGTCCGTCAGGCGCATCAGGACCGCTTCGACCATGCCGCGGAAATAGCCGGCAACTGCTCCGACTACTGAACCAACTACGCAGGCGATCGCGCCGACCAGGAACATCACGATGATGGACTGCTGCGTGCCGCGCATGGTCATGGCGAACATGTCACGGCCAATGCGGTCCTGGCCGAAGGGATGCTCGCCCCAGTTGAACAGGTTGACGAACGTCGGTGCGCCGCCGTTGATCTGCTCGGTGAACTGCCGGTGGTCGTACTTCCACCAGCCAGGTATGCCGGCGAACCCAATGGAGGAGAACGCCAGGATGCAGATCAGGGCAAAGACGACCAGGGAAATAATGGCAGCCGTGTTGTCGAAGAAGCGCTTGCGGACAATCTGGCCCTGTGAGAGGCCCTTGGTTTTGCCCGTGGCAGGGGTCTCGGGATCCGCGCCGGGCGGGTTGGAGGGGGTTTCGGCGGAAAACGTAGTGCTCATGACTTCACCCTTACGCGCGGATCAAGGACGGTATAAACAAGGTCTGCCACCAGGTTGAACACCAGTGCCAGAATGCCGGTCACAAGGAAGAAGCCCATGATCGGATTCGGATCCACCCGCCCAAGGGCCTGCACGAACAGCTGGCCCATGCCGCTGAAGGCAAAGACCTGCTCGGTGATGACGGCGCCGCCGATGAGTGCTCCGATGTCGAAGGCCACGATTGTGGCCAGCGGAATCAGGGCGTTGCGGAAGGCGTGGCGCATCACCACGGTGCGCTCGGAAAGGCCCTTGGCACGTGCGGTGCGGATATAGTCCATGTTCATGATTTCCAGCATGGAAGCCCGGGAGTAACGGCTGTAGGAGGCCAGGGAGGCCAGCAGCAGCGCGACGGTGGGCAGCAGCAGGTGGGTGAAGGTATCGACGCCGCTGATCCAGAAGTCGCCGTTCAGGCCGGGAGTGGACGCACCCACCGTCGCGATCGGCCGCTCGCGGATGCGTGAGTTGTCCATGTAGGACGGCCAGGCGTACATAAAGCGGTCCAGGACAATCAGTCCGCCAACCAGCAGGCCGGTCAGCGCGGCGCCGCGCATGCTTTGGCCGCGGTCATAACCGCCCATCAGGTAGCCGACCAGGCAGCCGACGGCGATGGTCGCCAGGGCGAGCAGCAGCATCATCAGCCATGTGGCCGAGTTCAGCAGCGGCTGCAGCGCGTAGTAGGCAACGAGGCCAAGCGCCACAGTGATCAGGGCCGAGTACAGGGCCTTGCGGTTCTTCAGGCCGGCGCTGAGCAGCGTCACGCCGTAGGCAATTGCCACGCCCGTAATGGCGATGACAACCGGTCCCAGGCTCGGTGTGGTGAACCAGCCGGTGGCGCCCAGCACCCAGAGCAGGCCTGCTGCTGCCACGAACCCGCCAACAAAGGCGATCACACGGCGTTTGAGGTTGCCCCCGGCGAAGACGACCCAGATCAGACCGCTGGCGGCTCCCACGGCGAGAACCACGGAGAGCGGCACCTGCGGGTCCGCCAGGAAGTTGTTGAAGCCGATGGCCCCGTATTCCTTGAGCAGGACGGCGAGCCAGAAGATCGGCAGTGAGAAGAAGAGGAAGGCCATGAACGTAACGCCGTAGTCCAGCGAGCTGTACTGGCGCAGGGCCGTAATGATGCCCAGGGAGATGCCCACAACGATGGCCAGCAGTGTCGCCGTGGTGACCAGCAGGATCGTGGCGCCCATGGCGCGTGCCAGGGCCTCCGTGACGGGCTCGCCCTGGATGCTCTGGCCCAGGTCACAGGTCGCGGCGAAGGGGGCGAGGCACTTCACTGCTCCGCCAAGCCAGTAGAAGTAGCGCAGGGGCGCCGGGACGTCCAGATCAAGGAGCTCGGTGCGTGCCCGGATCAGTTCGTCCCGGTTGGGAGCAGGGTTTTCACGCAGGTCATGCAGTGGGTCCCCCGACGCCGCTGTCAGGAGATAGACCAGGAACGATGCCCCGAAGAGGATTAGAACGGCGGTCAGGAGCCGCCGGACGATGTAGGTAACCATAGAGTGTCAGCCTCATTAGAACGGTCCGGGGGTTCTCCCGGCACTCGCAGAAGTGTAGTGCAGGTCATAAGTGCTGGGAATTTGGTTAATCCCAATCACTCGCCGGCTATTTGGGTTACTAGGGGAAAGTACAAGGCGCCGGGACCGTAGAGGCCCCGGCGCCTTGCGGGTGTTGCTTATCCGTTAGGAAAAGCTGTTACTCGAGAACTTCCCATTCCCAGAAGTTCCACCAGACACCGGTCTGGTTCGGCATGAAGGAATCAATGCCGCCGATGCGGTCGCTGTGAGCGTCCACGCCGGGAGCCTGGAACAGCGGCAGGCCGTAGGAGGAGTCCCAGATCAGCTTGTCAATCTGGATCTGCAGTTCCTGCTGCTTCTCAACATCGGTTTCGATGATGAGTTCGTCCATAAGTGCATCGGCTTCGGGGCTGGAGAAGCCGTTGTAGTTCGAGGCAGCGCCGGTCTTGAAGATCTGCGGAACGCCGGTTACGCCAACGCCGGAGCTGATCCAGCCGAAGATGGAGGCATCGTAGGTGCCGGTGCCCAGGGCGGAGCCCCAGTCAGAGGCGCCCAGGCCGCCGTCGACGACCTTGAAGCCGGCTTCGGAGGCCGACTGTGCGATCAGCGTGTAGGCATCCGCACGGTTGGGGTTGTCCTTGTTGTACATGATGCGTACTTCAGGGGTGGCGCCTGCAAGCAGTTCCTTGGCGCCTTCGATGTCAACCTCAGCGAACTCGGAGGAGCCGTTGTTGGCAGCGGACTCTTCGTAGCCGGGCTGGTCAGACAGGAAGATCTCGGAATCCAGCGGAGCTGCATCCGGGTTGAGCTTCTTGATGATCGAGTCAACGATCGCCTGGCGCGGGATGACCTTCATGAACGCCGTACGGACGTTCTGGTCAGCGAAGACGCCGGTGTAGTTCAGGTCAACGTGATCGTAGGACAGCTGGTTGCCGGAGTTCATGGAAACGCCGTCAATGGCTTCGATCTGCTCCACGGTGTCAGCCGAAGGCTGCGGAGCAATGATGTCCACTTCACCGTTCTTCAGAGCCTGGACCTGAGCGGGGGCTTCACCGATGTAACGGACGACGATCTCGTCGATCTTGGGCTCGGGGCCCCAGTTGTAGTCCTCGTTGCGGGTCAGCGTCATCGAGTTCTCGGGGTCGATCTCCGAGACAATGAACGGACCATTGGAGAGGTACAGGGACGGATCCGAGGGCAGCGACTTGGTATCGAAACCGGTGTTCCAGAAGTCGGCAACTGCCTTGAGCTCTTCGTTGACCGGAGCCGGATTGGCCGGGTCGCCGGCGGGAGTGTTCTGGAACAGTTCAATCAGTGCGTCGCCGTCGGCCAGGCCGGCCTTTTCAGCTACGACGTGTGCCGGAGTGCTGACGCCGCCGTCGGTCATCGCGCCGAAGGCAACTTCCCAGTCAGCGAAGGGCTCGGAGTAGGTGAGCGTGATGGAACGTCCGTCGTCACCGATTTCGGGAACGTCGGTCAGGCCCAGGCCGGACGTGTCGCCGGCGTAGTCGAAGTAGGTGGTACCGGAAACGGTTTCGCCATCTTCATTCTGGGTGGCGTCATTGTAGTGGCCGGAGTTAACGGCCCACAGCAGCATCAGGTCGTCAGCGTCGACGGGTTCGCCGTCGGACCAGTTGACGCCTTCGTTGACCGTGTACTTGACCTGCAGCGGATCGTCCGAGAGCTTCTCGTACGTACCGAAGTCTTCCAGCGGTTCGACCTTGAGTTCATCGGTGATGTAGTTGAAGCCGGAATGCGTTGCGTACGCAATCTTGCCGTTGATATCTACGTTGCCGTTCGCCGTGTTGCTGTTGAACGAGCTGAAGGCGTTAACCTCCACAACACGGACAGAACCGCCGGTGCTCTCGCTGTCAGTTGAACCGCCGTCGGTGGTCCCCTGATTCGCAGCACAGGCACTCAGTGCAAGCGCAGCAACTGCCGCAACTCCCACTGCTTTGGAAATACGTGCAAAACGCATTCCGCCTCCTATTTCTCAGTGCGTGTTTATCTCCGGCGGGATTACCGGAATCACGGACAACGCAGATCCTGCGTGCCTCGTCGCATATGACTTAGAGAGTAGACCGCAGAGTGCTACTGGTCCGTAACCTTGTTCCCGGCGCGACACGGTTGTTACACGTTTGCAACCTGAAAAATGCCAATACGCTTCATGCTCTGGCGTGAGGTGCCTGCATGGGTTTATTGTGTCTCCGCACACACCTCGGAGGCGTCTCGGCGGCGGCGGTAAGATTCACAGGGGCAGGAACACCGGCCCGCACCGACCATTCAGGGGACTCACTGTGCTGCTCACCATCATCGGCGGATCCAAGGGAACCGGGGCGCAGCTCGCGGCCCAGGCACTGTCCGCAGGCCACGAAGTCACCGTCCTTTCCCGCAGCGGGCAGGGACCCGAAGGCGTTCGGGTTCTTACGGGGGATGCCACCGATCCCGCAGCTGCAGTCCGCGCCGTTGCCGGAGCCGACGCCGTCGTCGTCACGGTTGGCGGTGCCAAGGGAAACCCCAGGCACCGGGCCTACGTGACGCGAACTGTCATCGACGCCATGAAGAAACAGGGCGTGCGGCGGCTGATGGTCCAGTCATCCCTCGGCGCCGGGGACTCCGGCTCGCTGATGCCGGCCCCGCTGCGGCTGGCCATGAAAGTGGCTCTGGCCAAACCGCTCGCGGATCACAACGAACAGGAAGCGGCCGTAAAGGAGTCCGGTTTGGACTGGACGATCGTTCGCCCCACCGGACTTACGGACAAGGAACCTGCCGGTTCCTGGCAGGCACTTGAAACCGGGGACGGTGGAACCCTGCGCGGCTCGGTACCACGCGCCGACCTGGCCGCCTGCATGCTCGGACTGCTCGAAGATGAGGGGTCGATCGGCAAGGCCCTGGGCATCAGCAGCTAGGCCGGATGCTTGCCACGGCGCCGCAGCACTGATTCCATAGCGGCGTGGAGACAAAATGGATTTGCCCGGCGCTGCTGGGAATACTGTCTGCTTTTCAGGCTGGCCTGGCTGCCGGAGCGCCCTGGGGCAGGGTTTCCTATGGAGGCAAGTACGACGCACGGCTCCCGGAGCGGTTGCGTACGGTCAGCGCCGCCGCGTCCCTGGTGTACGCGGCGGGAGCTGTTGCCTTTGCTGCCCGCCGCACTCCCCCGGGCCTGAAACGTGCCCTATATATTGCATGCACCGGCGTCGGCGCGGTGGGGACAGTGCTTAACGCGATTTCGCCCTCCCGCCCTGAGAAACTGTGGAGCCTTTGGTCTCTTGGTTTGGGGGCTGCGGCCTGGCATGAGCTGAGGCGCAGCCGCCGGCCGTAGCTCGGTTATCCCTGCTGGAGGGCGGTTGTTTTCCCGGCCCTGGCATCCTTGATACGCGGGCCGGCGAACCACAGCACTATGCCTGCCAGAACCCAGACGCTCAGCGTGAGCGCAGCTTCCCCTCCCCCAGCGCCGTCAAAGTAGGCCACTGCACGCACCAGGGTGCCCGCCGCGCCCGGAGGCAATAGCTGGCCAATCATGGCGACCCCGGCCGGGAGCCACTGGGCGCTCGTTGCGATGCCGGCAAAAGGGTTGCCAACAAACATCATGGACATGGCAGCGATGGTGAACCCCTTGGTTCCGAAGCACTCGTTGAGTCCTGCCAGCGGCAGCGCCAGTGCTGCGATGCCGAGGGCCACGCTCGCGGCAACCGGGACCAAGGGTCCTTCAATGCTGCCGAACAGGAACTTAAGGACGGCCGCGACGACGAACCCGCCGGCCACTGAGAAGCCGGTGAGGCCAGCTAGAATCCACCAGCGCTTTCCCGAGAGCATAGAGCGGAACGCCACTGCCGGAACAATGCCGCCGAAAACCAGTGGGAAGGCCAGTCCGCCGATACCCACCCCGGTGGGGTCCGCGTCGGGAAGCGGAACAACGTCAACGATCTCTGCGCTCTGGCCCATGCTGCCGGCCATGGTGGCACCCACGTTGCTGACGGTGCCGGATACGGCGGTTGAGCCTGCGCTCGCTACGTACACCGTCATGTCCGCTGCCGAGAAGTCGAAGCCGCCGACGATGTCCCGGTCCCGGATGCCCTGCTCAAGGTCCTCGGCATTGTCATAGGCGCGGACGACGAACGCTCCTGGCTGCTGGCCCTCGAGGGTTTCCGAGACCGAGGCGGCCTTCTCCTGCGACCCGACAACACCCAGACCCAGATCACGCGGGCCCGAGAGAAGCGAGGGAGAGATGAAGAGCATCAGCAGGGCCAGCAGGATGACTGAGAGTCCGACGGTCAGGCCCGCCCATATGACTGCGTGTTTGCGGTGGGAGCCGGTTGCCGGCACTTGAGCTGTCATGTCCTTCGAATGTTCCTATCTGGAGGAATTTCCTCCGTATTCACCGGATGATATTCCTCCGGTTTAGACTGGAAGTCAATTTGGAAGGAGTCGGAATGAGGGCTGACGCCGCACGTCGGAGAGAAGCGATCATTAGCCATGCCAAACACGTCTTTGCTGAGCGCGGCGGAGATGTAGCACTCGAAGCCGTCGCAGCAGCCAGCGGCGTGGGTATCGCTACCCTGTACCGCAACTTCCCTTCACGCGAGGACCTGGTCCGGGCTGTCGTCCAGGACACCGTGGAACAGATCATCCATGCTGTGGATCAGGCACAGCGCAGTCTGGACGCTGATCCGGCCGGGGCTTGGAAGGAATTGCTGTCCAGCCTCACGGCGATGAATCTGGGTGCGCTCACGGACGGACTCGCACTGCAGGCAGGAGCTGCCCAGGATCTGGCAGCCTCTCCCCTGGCACAGGTCCAGCAGCCGGCACTTGATGCCCTGAACGGCGTACTCGCCAAGCTCAAGCAGTACGGGGCAGTGAGGGAAACGCTCTCCGCACTGGACGTCATCGTTTCCGTCGCGACGATCACGCGTCCGCAGGTCTCCGCCATCCGGGGAGCCGCGCCCGACGTACCCTCACAGCTCGCTGAGGCTTACTTCCTCTGGAGCAGGGCCTGAATCCGGCCTCGGGGAACGGCAGGGGGGCCTTGCCCGGCAGTCGAAACGGAGCTCCGTAGCCGCAGCCTGCTAGAATTGATGCGGCCTCAGGCCACCACGGCATCGATGACACGACACGCGGGGCACTTCAAAAAGTACCTTCTGACACGGCACGGTCGATCGCCTCCACACCGCCGACTGTCAGGAGACTCTATGGCGCCCTCTTCAATTTCCCGTCCGAATGTCAAGGACCGTGCAGGCGGGATGATCGCGGTCGCTGCGGCCGCTGCGTTCCTCGCCACCTTCAACGAGACGTTCCTCAACGTAGCCTTCACGCCGATCATGCAGGACTTCGGCGTCAACGTCAGCACCGTACAGTGGCTAACCACCGGCTACCTGCTCGTCGCCGCTGTCTTCGTTCCCGTGGCCAACGTCCTGTACCACCGGTTCCCCACCCGGCCGCTGTTCGTCGCCGTCGTCGCAATCATGGTCCTGGGTTCTGTGGTGGGAGCCATGGCCCCCAGTTTCGAAGTCCTGCTTATCGCACGGCTGCTGCAGGCCATCGGGACCGGCCTGCTGACCCCCATCGGTATGAACATCACGCTGGCGGTGTCACCGCGCGAGAAGCTTGGCCTCAACATGGGCATCATGGCTGCCATGACCACGCTTGGCCCGTCACTTGCGATCGTTCTCTCCGGCGCCATTCTGACCGTGGCCCCCTGGACCACCCTGATGTGGGTTTTCGGCGGCCTCACCCTCGCGGTGCTGCTCGCCGGCGCGATCGTCCTGCGGAACGTCACCGAGCTGGGCCGGCCGGTTCTGGACATCCTGTCCTTCATCCTCGTTGCTGTCGGCCTCGTCGGCATCCTCTACGGCGTCTCCAGCGCGTTCGAGGGATCTGCCCTTTATGCAGGTGTTGCCGGCGTCGTTGGCCTTCTCGCCATGTGGCTGTTCATCATCCGCCAGCGCCGCATCGAGAATCCGCTGCTCGACCTGCGGCCGTTCTCCAGCTTGCCTCTTGTGTTTGGTGTGCTGATGACCATGCTCGGCCTGGTCTTTGTCTTCGCCATGAACGTGGTCATCCCCCTGTTCCTGCAGGGTGCTCTCGAGATGCCGCCGCTGGGTGCTTCGCTGACCCTTGCACCGGGCATCCTGCTGACCGTGGGAATGGGGCCGATCGCCGGCCGCCTGTTCGACCGCTACGGCGGCCGCTGGTCGATTCCGCTCGGGTTCCTAGTGATGGCGGTGTTCGTGACGCTCGTTGGAGTCGCTGCAGGACAGGGCTCGGTCTGGATCTTCGGACTTCTCTACGTCCCGGCAGTTCTGGCCACGGCATTCGTCGTCGGGCCGTCCCAGACGTTCGCGCTGGCCAACCTGGACCGTGAGACCAGCCCGCACGGCGTCACGGTGGTTTCAACCAGCTTCCAGATCGCAGGCTGCGTGGGCACCTCGCTCGCCACCGGCATCTACGGCGCTGTCATTGCGTCCAACATCGAGTCCGGTGGCAGTGAAGGTGATTCCCTGCTGGCCGGCTTCCACGGCTCCGTCGCCCTGGTGGTTGCCACATCGCTCCTCGGTATTCTCCTCGCGTTCCTGGCCTACCGTTCGGTACGCTCGCGCCGCACCGAGGGGAACGAACAGGCTCCGGCGGACACCGTCCAGTCGATCATGAAGTCCGACGTCTATGCCCTGTCCTCCGACGCGAGCGTGCTTACGCCCTGCAGACCTTCGCCGAGCGCGGCATCTCGGGTGCACCGGTCCTCAACGCGGACGGCACGCTGGCAGGTTTCCTGTCCGACGGCGATGTGCTGCGCTACCTCTCCGCGACCCATCCGTCCTCGACGTCGATCTACTCCTATGCGATCGGCGCTGCGGACGATCTGGAACAGGCAATGTCCGATCTCGCGAACCTGAACATCCTGCGGCTCGCAACGCACGACGTCGTCACGCTCGACGCCGGCGCATCGGTCAGTGACGCTGTGGCTGCGCTGTCGGACGCGCGGCTCAAGAAGGTGCCGGTGGTTAACGGGGAAGATTCCCGTCCCATTGGCATCGTGAGCCGGTCGGCCATCAACCGCCTGGCGATTGCCACGTACCTGCGTTCACGCAGTGAGGCTGACGTCCGCACACCGGCGTAGTCCCGCAGTAGTTAGCCAGCAGCAGGCCGAACCCAATGCGGGTCCGGCCTGCTGCTGTTTTATGTATTCGGTCCGGCGAGGGCGCGGTGTCAGCGGCTGGATGGGACAGGCCATGGGATGTAATCGCTCCGGCCTTGCCAGAAGCCGTGTTCGGAGAGCGGCCGAAAGCGCAGCGTCGTGAATTCATGGTGGAAGTCCCGGCGTTCCCGCTCGGTCATCGCTTCGGTATGGCGGCGTGCACTTTCCCCGGCATCCCTCCCGGAAACCATGCCGGTCATCGCCCGGGTGCTGGTCCAGATGGAGAAGGTTGAAACTGTCCGGGGCAGGCGGATGCCGGCCATGGCCAGCGTCGCCTCGGGGTGATCCCGGATCTGGGTTTCCACGGGACGGCCCCACCGGATGAAGCGGGGCAGTTCCGGCAGGCGCAGGCGGGCCAGGGTCACGGCCACTACCGGCTCGTCTGGGTTGACTGATTCTGCGGATTCAGGCAGTCCGTCGAACTCAGCGACTTTCCCCCAGCGGCGCAGGAACTGCAGCCGGACGTGCCAGCCCTGGTCCAGTTTCCGGCCAAACGGGTTTCCCGCGAGGAAGTCCGTCAGCGACCGTTCGTCTTCCCAGTGCGCGAACACGGCCGTGCGCTTCAGCTGCATCCTGCGCGGTGAAACTATCGGCGCTCCCAGCTCCATGCCTGCGAACACTTCGGCGTGAACCAGGCCTGGGGCCTTGGGCTTTCGCAGCATTGCTCCGGCGGCAGTGAGGGGCGGCAGAGCGACGAGGTGGAACGAGTAGAGACTCATTGTGCCGGCGCTGGTTGTTTCCCCATCCCCTGATCCTTGCCGGGCGCCGCGGCACGCGTCAAATAGCTGACGCTGCTCAGCCTGCCCGGCGGTAGTGCACGGAGATTGCGCCGTTGCTCATTGGCTCGGCTGAAATCAGCTCCAGGCGGCGAGCGCTGTCGAGCAGACCTCCGTAGAGGGTGGGGCCATGCCCGGTGATCATCGGGTGGACCAGGAACCGGTACTCGTCGATGAGGTCCAGCCGGTCCAGCGTCGACGCGAGTTTGCCGCTGCCGAGCAGAACACCGTCGGGAGTCTGGTCCTTGAGGTGCTGCACCGCGGTGCGCAGATCGCCTTCGAGGCGGTGGCTGTTGTTCCACGGGAAATCGCTGCGCGTTGCGGACACTACGTACTTGGGTTTGTCCTCCAGCGTGAGCGCCCAATCGCGGATCGCCGCAGGCGCCTCGACCTCGCCGCGGGCAACGAGCGGCCAGTAAGTCTCCATCAGCTCATATGTGGTTCGCCCCCACAGCATCGCACCGGATTCGTGCAGAAGCCGGGTGTAGTGCGTGTGGGTCTCGTCGTCGGCGATCCCCTCCTGATGGTCCACGCAGCCATCCAAGGTGACGTTGTAGCTGAATGTCAGGGAGCCCATAGGGTGATTCTCCGGCGGCCGGCTCACGGGTGCAATCCGTTTAGGAATCAGCCGTTCCAGGCGCGGCGCAAAGGCCTCTCATATGTGGGTGGAGGGGTCAGCCCACCGCCGACGGTGTTCCATTCCGTGACGCCGCCGGCGGAGGGCGTTACCCGGCTTAGTCGAGAACTGAGCGGACGATCCCAGCGATGCGCTTCTCCGTCTCGGCGTCGATGGTTTCGAAGTACCAGGCGGCAGGCATAAGCGTGCCGTCCGGGCCGCCGGCCGGGCGGAACCGTGCTTTCTCGGTGACCGCCATGTTGAGGCGTTCATCGTTGCGCAGGGTCAGCATCGCCGGGGAGCCCGCGGATGTGGCATACGCGGGCATGCCGTACCAGATGCGCGGTTTGAGCCCCGGCGCCGCGTCCATGATGACGTTATGGACCTGCTGCATTAGTCCGCGCTGCGGCTCATGCATGCCCGCGATCTTATCCACGACCTGGGCCAGGTTTTTCTCGTCTTTCGATGACATTTCGCGTCCTTTCGACAGCCGATGCCGCGGCATCGGTGCAATGAAGCTGGCGCATTAGTGCGCCGCACTCCATCGGGACGTGTCCTGGGAAGCCAGGCCTCTCCGCGATGATTCACGTGGTCTTCACGTGGAAGCGCATTCGGTGGCAGGGCCACCGGCAAGAGGATAACTCTGCCCCTGTGCGGAAGCCACCGGTTGTTCCTCCTGATTCCCACCCGATGACGAGCTTCCGGGAGGGAATAGGTGGACTCGGCGGCGGGTTCCATCTTCGCCGGGGAATTGCCGGCTCCCTACTCCAAGGAGAGAACGCACATGGCACGAGTAGTTATCTTCGGCGGAACCGGCTACGCGGGCGGACACATTGCCCGCGAGGCAGCTTCACGCGGGCACGACGTGATCTCCTACTCCCGTAATGCACCGGAACAGCCGCTGCACGGAGTCGAATACCGCACGGGTTCGCTGGCCTCCCCGGAAGTGCCCGCCGCGGCTGCCGCCGACGCCGATGTCCTCGTTGTGGCGGTGCACGGAGCCGACGTTGACGGTGCTCCGCTCTCTACGTATGTGCCGGCGCTGATCGAAGCCGCGCGCACCAGCGCCGCGCGTCTTGCCTTCGTTGGCGGGGCAGGCTCTTCACTAGTCAAGGAAGAAGGTCCGCGCCTGGTCGATACCCCGGACTTCCACGACGACTGGAAGCCCGAAGCCCTGGCGCACGCCGAGGTCCTCGAGGCACTGCGGCAGGCACACGAGGACCTCGACTGGTTCTATGTCAGCCCGGCAGCTCTCTTCGGTGTCTTCGCTCCCGGCGAAGCCACCGGTTCCTACCGGACCGGCGGCGACGTCCTGGTCACCAAGGATGACGGTTCCTCGGAGATCTCCGGCAGCGACTTCGCGCTTGCCTTCGTCGACGAGATCGAGAACCACGCCCATCCGCGCCAGAGGTTCACTGTTGGGCACTAAGACACACGTTCAGTACTAGGAAACGCACCGCCTCTCCACCGGCCGGGGAAGGGGCTGTCTTCGACGTCACCAGCCGGTGCGCCCGAACGGGCCGGGCCACCACCAGCGAGACCGCCGCGGCCGGGTGCCCTGCCTTTCGACCCTTATCGTTGAAGTAGAGTGCCCCCTTCCGTCAGCCTCATCGCCCAGGACGAATCCACCTCTGCAAGCCCGGAGCCAACCAGGACGAAAATCGCTGCCTCCATCCGCTCCCGCGAAGGGACGTCAGCCTGCATCATGTCCCAGCCTGGCAGCAGCGCGGCGATGGTGGAGTGTCGCTTCCCGCCAGGCAACAGGGTCAGAAGCGTCGCGGCGTCGTCCAAATCTGTGCGGTCCATGGCGGACAGGCTAGCGCAGTCTGCGCCCAGAGCCGGAAAGGCCCGGGATGCGAGCAGCGTCCCGGGCCTTTCATAAACACTCGCCTGAAAGCTAGACGTTAAACCTAAACTCCACCACGTTCTGTAGCCGAACAACGTCTACGTAGACCACTGCAATCCCGGTGGCCCAGAGACTCCACTCCGTCTAGCCGTGATCCCAGCTCAGGGAAGACAACTCGCCCCAGAGCAGCTCGGGTACCGACTCAACCGCCGGGTCCAAGAGAAACTCGATTCTCGACATCGATGCCGCGCAACACCGGATATGGCGACAGCAACTCACGGACTTCTTCTGCCGGCGTCGCGTGCCGGTTCCCCAAACTGGGTACTCGGATTTGCAGGTCCAGGGTAAATGTTCTCCCGTTGTAGACATAAAACATCCGTGATCAGACGGGCGTACCCGTCAGGTTCTTAAAATGCCATCGTGTAGTCGACCAGCTGGTTCACGGTGCGCCGAAGTCGATCGCATTGACGAGTCGCAGCCGCTTTCGCTGGTGATTAGTCCTATGGGACTTCACTGCATCCCGCCATGGGCGTCAGCGTCATGCGCCGCCGGAACGATACCAAAATAAAACACATGCGGAGCTTCGCCAGGCCACACAACGAAGTATTCGCCGGTTTCAACTCGGACACGCGGCTCATCCTCGTCCTCTATGTCCTCAAACACCCCGAGCGCAATCGAAGTATCGCCAACCGGCTCGAGGCCCTCCTTCATCTCAGGCTTGCGGCAAGAAATCAAGGTGCGCCGGTCGAAGAGAATTGCCTCTTCATACAGCGAGGAAGTCTCAAAGTGGCTCACACGGGCGAGCGCCTCTGAGAACGCAGTCGAATACCACTCACCCAAGTCCATGAGTCCTCCATAGGGCGTTAAGAGAACGTAGTGCTCCGCCTGGTCTCCGAGCGAATCAATCTGTTCACGGATCGCCCGCGCCGACGGTTCAAGTACCCCCTCCTTAAGAGAACGCAGCATCCCGACGATCTTGCGTTCCTCACCGTCGGTGAAGCCGCGCGCGATCATCTGGCCGAGATCTGCCGGGTCGGCGTAGGTTTGGTTAAAGATTCTGTCGACGAGGTAGAGCTTCGGAACGCGGAAGTTCATCCCGAGGATCGGTCTCGATGCGTCAGCCCCTTCTGGAACCTCACTTGCATGAGAAATCATGTCAGCGAGTCGCTCGCCAGCGTCGAGGGTCTCCTTCAGCGCGGTCCGCAAGACGTCAATTCGTGTGCCGGACAGGGGTTCTGTGGCCAGACGCGCATCTTCCGCGGTCTTCCATTTGTCGATCTCTTCGACCAACGATTTCTTGAGATTAACCTCCTCTGTGGTTGAGCCTCCGTCATGCTCGTCGAGAAGCCTCAGGAGACGCTGGTACTCTGAGGCAGTCTGCTGATCATTGGCCGGGGGAAGCGGTCCATACGACAATGCGAGAGCGTTCAAAAGGGCCCTGTCAATGTAATGAGATAGCTCGAGCAACTGGGCGTGAACAGACCCACTGAGCTCCGTCTCCCACCAGTCCCAGCGGCTGAACGGGGCCTCCCCTCGTTCGGCGAGGCCTCGGGCGGTGAGGATCTCAGCCCACGTGCCACTGGGCGTCAACAGCGCTCGGAGGTCATCATCGGCTGGGTCTCGATCGTCGCCCTTATCTGCGAGGTAGTCCAACCAGCCCGCGAGAACTAGTTGACCCGCTCTGACTTGCGCTCTCTGGCCACCATCTCGGTCGGAATACTCGAACAGACCACCGAGTTCCCTTGCAGCGCGGACGGCAGATTCCGGCTTATGCGCATCCAGAGCGAGTTTGACCAGTTCGACCATCGCCCACGTCGCGCGTCTTGAGAGATCCCCACGCTTCTCCGTTGTGGAGTACGCCGCAAGGTTTTGCACGCACAGGACGATCCGGCCAGGAATCTGATCGAACTCCGTCCCGCCTTGCCGAAGGACGTCGAGCCAAATTCGGGTGAAGCTGCGGAGGCATTCGTCAACGTATTCGGTCGAGCCTGTACGAGGAGCTTCAAGTGTCCTCCTCATAGCCTGGCTAACAAACATACCTGCCGCGCGCGGCGATAGGAGAGCATCCTGTTCAACTTCTCCTATGCTGCGAAATAGCCAGTCGCGACGGGTGATGGATGCACGACGAGACGTGTCGACGCCGTCTAGCTGGATCATCCACACACCTCTCACGACGTGTCCGAGCAATTCGACGGCTCGCTCTGCCGTGGCGTAAGCACCGGATCGAATGTTGGTTCCGACGGCATCTTTCAGACTCGCGATCTCACGTTCTGTCTCTTCATCGGGCGTGACCGCCTCCGGAGCCTCAAACTCGACGCTCGACTGCAGCAGTCGGATGATCCGGCTTCGGCCCTGGTCGTCCAGAGGTTCGTGTGTGATAACGCGGAACGCTGTTTCGCCGAGGCGGGTACGATCGCCGGGCTCAACGTCCAGGATGATTTGGGCCGGGGCGTAGTCCTTGAGACTCTCCGCCTTGGTAGAGCGACCCTCAGTCGCCGGCGGCGCGAGTGCGTCGAGCGCTTGCCTCACAGCTTTCACCCTGATTTCTTTAACTACAGCGCCGACTTGAGGCACTGGCACTCGAAGTGTGACGGTCTTAGGCCTAAGGTCAAAATGGGTCCAACCCCATGTGACGAGGCCGTCCAGCTGCTTAGTCGCTTCGGAATACCTATGCGAAACCTCTTCGAGACGACTGGACAAGGAGTCAACTAAGGAGGTGCGGACCACTTCGTCGAGCAACGACGGGCGTCCGAAAAGCTCCGTCAATCTGACCGTCGATACCACCAATAGGACAACTGTAGGTACAAACCAGACGAGGGCAATGAAAAGGACGCCGAGGCCGCTGGACAACCAAATCGTCTCGATAGCGATGACAGCGTTTCCGACAAGACCAACGCCGACGAACCGGCCGGCTCCGATGTACTTGAGCACTCGGTCTCGAGAGGCTCCGATCGCGAGCGGAGCCTCGGCAAACAGTTGCGCGGCTATAGCGAGTCCTGCCAACCCAACTGACAGGAACGTCGTTTGCACCTGCCATAAGATCCCGTCACCTCCGGGTGCGGCCGGCAGGTGCAAGGCGAGCCACGCGGGATCACCAACGAGGCGGGCGATCGCAAGCAGTGCCACGCTCACGAATAGCGAGCACCCTAGGAAGGTCCAGCTCCGCCACGTCACCTCGCCGTGTCCTCCACATCGGCGGCCCTCAACTGCGCCTCAACATGGTGTGCCAAGGCGGACGCCGTCAGGACGACGTCAGTGCTGCCTAGCCCATCTTCCTGGTGTTTCCCATGCTTCATCGCTATTCTCCCAATGTCACTTCTCCCAACGTCGCCGATTACTTCCGTCGACGCGTTGAGATTCTCTTCGAGTGATTACCTGATGCCGCTCCCCCGCAATTACTTCGCCAAACACAGAAGAACAGACGTCACGGAACAACCTTTGCGTGCGAGGTTCTCGGTCTCACTTTGCTGCCCTGGCCAATGGTCGATGTCGATGCCTTCGTTGCGGGCTTCAGGCCGCGGCAAGCCGCGCTAGCGTCCGCACGCCGGCACTAAACTGGTCAAGTTTAAGTCGTACATGCCCGTTTTGGAGGGCCTGACTGCTCACACCAAGTTCGCCAACTTTCAGCTCCATCAGTACGGGGGGCACGAGCCGAGGCTTAGTCGTGTTGATCCACGGCCACCGCACTAGGGCATCGACGTCGTTAGCAGCAGTCCAATCGGCGTAGTATTCCGGCTGGTACTCTGGGTCACCAGTAACTTCCACGACTGCATAACAGTCTCTGGTGTCTTTCGCGCAAATTAACACGAGGTCGCCGGGGCGAAACCCGGGTTTGCCTTTCTTTGGACTCGCGAACCAGGCTTCTTCCCGCCACCCGTCCAGGGCAGGTTCACCGTACTCCAATTTCAGCCATAGCTCCCGCTGGGGGTCGCGTGAGTCTAGGAGGAGCTGCTCCGCAAGCTGAAGCGCCGAGTCTGCATCTAGCCTGTTGTCCTGAGTCCGTCCGGAGTGACCCAGAGCCTTCGCCTTACTTACGACATCTTCAAGGTCGGTGTGTGCAACCACATTCGCGGGCCACCCCTCGATCAGAAGACGTGCCTCATTGGCCTGCTCAGTTGTCAAGCTGATTCCCAATTCCTGATTCGGATTCGCGGACGAGCCAAGCCCAGCGCCTGTGAGGTTGGCGGATCCAAGCATTGCCGTCGAACCAAAAATGAAGCACTTTGCATGGAGCCGATCAGAGTGGCGGATCTCGACCTCGGCGTCGAGCAACGTCTTTAGGCCTTGTACGGATAAGAAACCGTTTGCTACCGCACTCGGATCCAACTTCGTCAGAAGAACGAAAGGCTGTGACGATCTTCTCGCTGCATCGGACAGTAGACGACACACCTCATATGTGAGGTAAGGGCTGGAGAGGAGTACTGGCCCGTCAGGAGAGGACATGGCCTCACTCAGCCACACGTCGGCGTGCTCGATCAAACGCGTCGAATTCATCATTCGGGCAGTCTAGTCTGACTACTCTTACTTGTCGTTGACTTGAATCCTCAAATGCTATCTGGTTAGGATCAGCTCGCAAATTTTTATACCAAAGGCGGCGGCGAGCTAAACGTCCAACGCATGAGCCGGTTTGGAGAGCGGACCTGCTTGCCAGTACGCCGGCATCCCAAACGTATTTCACGGTGCTTCCCATCAGATCACAGCGCGAAAAAGGTACCGCAAAAGGAAATGCCCCCCTCACTCTTGAGGGCGGCATTTCTATCTATTCAGGCGAAGAATCTACACATTAAACCTAAACTCGACCACATCGCCGTCGGCCATAACGTAGTCCTTGCCTTCAATCCGGACCTTGCCGTGGGCCTTGGCCTCAGCCATGGAGCCGGCTTCGACCAGGTCGTCGAAGGAGACAACTTCGGCCTTGATGAAGCCGCGCTGGAAATCGGTGTGGATGACACCGGCAGCCTGGGGCGCGGTGTCGCCCTTGCGGATGGTCCAGGCACGGGTTTCCTTGGGACCGGCCGTGAGGTAGGTCTGCAGGCCCAGGGTGTGGAAGCCGACGCGGGCCAGCTTGTCCAGGCCGGACTCTTCCTGGCCGCTCATCTCCAGCATCTCGCGGGCTTCTTCCTCGTCCAGCTCCACCAGGTCGGCTTCGAGCTTGGCGTCAAGGAAGATGGCATCGGCCGGAGCCACGAGTTCGCGCAGCTCAGCCTGGCGGTCCGGGTTGCCCAGCACGGCGTCGTCAACGTTGAAGACGTAGATAAAGGGCTTAGCAGTGAGAAGACTCAGTTCACGCAGCTGCTCCATGTCCAGCTTGTCGCTGGCGATGGAGGAGAAGATCGTGTCCCCGCGCTCCAGCACAGCCTGGGCGGCCTGCATGGCAGCCAGCTGCGCGGCGTCGCGCTTCTTGATCTTCACTTCCTTCTCCACGCGCGGAATGGCCTTCTCCAGGGTCTGGAGGTCCGCGAGGATCAGTTCGGTGTTGATGGTCTCCATGTCCGAGCGCGGATCAACCTTGCCGTCTACGTGCACAACGTCGGGATCGTCGAAGACGCGGATAACCTGGGCAATGGCCTCGGCTTCGCGGATGTTGGCGAGGAACTGGTTGCCCAGACCTTCACCTTCCGACGCGCCTTTCACAATGCCGGCAATGTCCACGAAGGACACGGTTGCCGGCAGGATGCGGGCCGAACCGAAGATCTCCGCAAGCTTTGCCAGGCGCGGGTCCGGAAGGGATACGACGCCGACATTCGGCTCGATCGTGGCGAACGGATAGTTCGCCGCCAGCACGTTGTTGCGGGTCAGCGCATTGAACAGGGTTGATTTGCCGACGTTGGGCAGGCCGACGATGCCAATAGTAAGAGCCACGTTAGTAAATGTTACCGGGGCAGCCCGCCTGAGCCGAACCGGGCACCGCGGTGCCTGGGAAACAGACTAGGAGCGGCGGCCGCCGAGGCCGCGGGAGGAGTCCCCCATGGCCTTGAGCGTGGCGCGGATTTCCTTGGGCAGGGAGAAGATGATGTCTTCTTCCGCCGTCACGACTTCCTCCACGTCCCCGTAGCCGTACTCAGCCAGCAGGTTCAGCACGTCCTGGACCAGGTTCTCCGGAACCGAGGCACCGGAGGTCACGCCCACAGTGGAAACACCCTCGAACCAGGACTCGTCCACCTGATTGGCGAAGTCCACGCGGTAGGAGGCCTTTGCCCCGTATTCGAGGGCAACCTCGACCAGCCGCACGGAGTTCGAGGAGTTCGCAGAGCCGACCACAATAACCAGGTCCGCGTCCGGTGCGATCTTCTTGATCGCAGCCTGGCGGTTGGAGGTGGCGTAGCAAATGTCGTCGCTGGGCGGATCCTGCAGGTTCGGGAACTTCTCCCGCAGCAGCTTCACCGTGGTCATGGTCTCGTCCACGGACAGTGTGGTCTGGGAGAGCCAGATGAGCTTGTCCGGATCCCGGACCTGGACCTTGTCCACGTCTTCGGGACCGTTGACGATCTGCACGTGGTCCGGCGCTTCACCGTAGGTGCCTTCGACTTCCTCGTGCCCCTCGTGTCCGATGAGCAGGATGTCGAAGTCGTCGCGGGCGAAGCGCACGGCTTCGCGGTGCACCTTGGTGACCAGCGGGCAGGTGGCGTCGATGGTGCGCAGGCCGCGGTCTTCGGCGGACTGCACGACGGCGGGAGAAACTCCGTGGGCGGAGAAGATCAGCAGGGAGCCTTCCGGCACCTCGTCCGTCTCATCAACGAAGATGGCACCGCGCTCTTCCAGCGTGCTGACGACGTGCAGGTTGTGCACGATCTGCTTGCGCACGTAGACGGGCGGGCCGTAATGCTCCAGTGCCTTTTCGACGGCGATAACCGCACGGTCGACGCCGGCGCAGTAGCCGCGCGGGGCGGCAAGCAGGACCCGGCGCGCTCCGGACACCGGCGCAGCGGCAGCAACCTCTTCGGGGCTGCGGCGGCGGCGTGGCACGGTGGGCATCGGCACGGAAACGGCTGTGCTGGTCATGACTCCATGCTAGCCGGTAGGCCGGACGGACCCCGAGCCGGGGCGGGTACGTCCGCTGTCAGCGCACAGCCCCGCGGGATCCGCCCACCAGACGGAACACCAGTCCGACGGCGAAGGCCACGGCTCCGGCAATAATCAGCACCAGCAGCCAGGACAAGAAGCTCGACTGGGCAATAGGCAGCAGACCGTCGACGAATGTCGACGCCACCGGGTTCGCCGGGGTCTGTCCCTCCACAATCGCCGCTGCGGCACCGGAAGCCAGCCACAGGACACCGCCTAACACAGCCGCGCCGGCACCGATCAGCGCGAAGGTGGTGGAGCGGCGTCGGGCAAGGAGAAGTCCAAGCAGCGCTGCCAGCACTGCCGCTGCGGCGAACAGCGGCCAGGAGTCAGCGAACCGGGTCAGGGTTTCAAGTTCCGCACTGCGGTCGGCGCCGGAGACCGCCAGCAGCCGCTCCCCCGCGTCGGCCGGTTCGGTGCCGATTTCACCCGCTACCTGCTGGCTGACCAGGTTAAGCAGCGGGCCCAGGTCCAGGGTTGGTGTGCCGGAGTCAAACGTTGCCGTGTGGGACCGCTCAAGTGTCTGGGTCCAGGCTTCCGGGTAGCCCGGTGCCTGCTGGAACCCGGAGACCACCCGCTCCACAACCGGTTCCACCAGCGAGGCCAGCCCGTCCGGCAGACCGCCGGTAACCGAGGCGCTGGCCTGGGCAGCCAGTGCAGAGGAGAGCTCTGCCTGAAACGGCTCATCTTCGCCCAGTGGCTGGGCCAGCTGGGAGAAGCCTTGAGCGGATACTGCGTTTTGCGCCAGCCAGGCACTGCATACCGCGGCGCCGGCCAGCAGCAAAGCTGCCAGGACCAGGACCGCCGAACCGAAAGTGCGCATAGTTCCCCAAATCTTTTTCCGCGGAGCCGGGCCCACCGGTGACAAGCCCGGTGCCCGTCCAGCGGCCGCTGTCCACGGTCCGCCGGCGTTGAACACGATGTGTCCCAGGCACCTGATAGACAATAACCTTAGGACCGGCACCGGTATGGAACCGGCCCGCCGCTGGACCAACAGGAGTGCGAAGAAATGCAGAATGACGCAGGAGCGCAGGAACCGGGCCAGGTGGATGCCGGAAACACCCTTGCGCCCACGGCTGCCCTGACGTCTCCGGAGAATCCCTGGCCGCTGGCCCTGCTGTCCAAGAACCTGAAGGCATACATCGACCGCGCTCCCGCCGCCTGGGTTGAGGGTCAGGTCATTGAGCTGAACCGCCGCTCCAATGCCTCGTTCATTACCCTGCGCGACGTCGATGCGGAAGTTTCGCTGTCCCTGACGGTGTGGAGCACCGTCATGAACCGCCTGGAGCTGCCGCTGGAGCGCGGCGCCCGGGTCGTGGCCCTGATCAAACCTGATTTCTGGGTCAAGACCGGCCGGCTCTCCATGCAGACCCGGGACATCCGGCCGGTGGGCCTCGGCGACCTGCTGGCCAGAATCGAGCGCCTGCGCCAGGCCCTTGCAGCCGAAGGCCTGTTCGCGGCGTCCCGCAAGCAGCGCCTCCCGCTGCTCCCCGGCCGGATCGGACTCATCACCGGACGCAATTCCGATGCGATGAAAGACGTCATGCGCAATGCTGCCCTGCGCTGGCCCGCGGTGGAGTTCGAAGTCCGCGAGGTCGCCGTGCAGGGCGTGAACGCCGTCGCCGAAGTGACCCGCGCCCTGGCCAGCCTGGATGCCATGCCGGAAGTGGACGTCATTGTCATCGCCCGCGGCGGCGGATCACTGGAAGACCTGCTGCCCTTCAGCCACGAGGACCTGATCCGGGCGGTCGCAGCAGCACAGACCCCGGTGGTCAGCGCCATCGGGCATGAGGCGGACCGCCCCCTGCTGGACGAAGTGGCGGACCTGCGCGCTTCCACCCCCACGGATGCGGCGAAGCGGATTGTGCCCGACGTCGGCGAGGAGCTTTCGCGGATCGGCACGGCACGCTCCCAGCTGCGCCGGATCATGGAGCTGATGCTCAGCCGGGAAGCAGACCGGCTGGCGCACATCCGCACCCGGCCCGCCCTTTCCGCCCCCCAGACCATGCTGGCCACCCGGGCAGAGGACGTCACCCGTCTGCGGGACCGCGCCTATTCGGCCATGCGCTCGGAGGTCCGGCGCGACGCCGATCGCATCGATTACCTGCGGGCGCAGGTCCGTTCCCTCTCACCGCAGAAAACCCTGGACCGGGGCTACGCCGTCTTGCAGCTCACTGACGGCTCCGTGGTCCGCGATGCCGCGGCCGTGGAGAGAGCTGCCCAGCTGCGCATCCGGGTGGCTGCCGGCGAGCTTGGCGCCGTCGCAACCGGACCCCGCTAACCGACTTTCCAACCTAGGAGAACAGCATGAATGAACCAGCAGCCCTGCCGGCAGACATTGAAGCGATGAGCTATGAGCAGGCCCGTGACGAACTCGTGGCAGTGGTGACCCGGCTAGAAGCCGGAGGCGCCAGCCTGGAGGAGTCCCTCTCGCTCTGGGAGCGCGGCGAAGCGCTGGCCACCCGGTGCGAGTCCTGGCTGGAGGGTGCCCGGGAACGCCTTGAGGCTGCCCGCGCAGCCCGCGAGGTTTAAGCGCCCCTGCCCGCCGCGGCCGGCAGGCAGAGGCGCTGCCGGTTACGGCTTGTAGGTGCTGAGGAACTCGGCCAGGCGCGAGATGGCGTCTTCGATGTCTTCCAGCGCCGGAAGCGTGACCATCCGGAAGTGGTCGGGGCGGATCCAGTTGAACGCGGTGCCGTGCGAGACCAGGATCTTCTGCTGCTTGAGCAGGTCCAGCGCAAACATTTCATCCGATTCGATCGGATAGGCCTCAGGGTCAAGCTTCGGGAAGAGGTACAGGGCGCCCTCAGCATTTTCCACGCTGACGCCCGGAATGTCGTTGAGCATCTTGTAGGCCAGGTCGCGCTGCGCCTTCAGCCGGCCGCCGGGCAGGATCAGGTCGTTGATGCTCTGGTAGCCGCCCAGCGCCGTCTGGATCGCGTGCTGCGCCGGAACGTTGGCGCACAGGCGCATGTTGGCGAGCAGGTTGATGCCCTCGATATAGTCGGCCGCGGCACGCTTGGGACCGGAGATGGTCATCCAGCCGCTGCGGAATCCGGCGATCCGGTACGCCTTGGACAGGCCGCTGAAGGTCAGGCAGAGTACGTCGTCGCCGGTCAGGGACGCAGCGTTGATGTGCACGGCGCCGTCGTACAGGATCTTTTCGTAGATCTCGTCTGCGAAGATGATCAGGCCGTGCCTGCGGGCCAGGTCCACGATCTGGCGGAGCACATACTCGGGGTACACGGCGCCGGTGGGGTTGTTCGGGTTGATGAGCACAATGCCCTTGGTCCGAGGGGTGATCCGCTCTTCCATGTCCTGGATGTCCGGCCACCAGTGGTTGTCCTCGTCGCAGAGGTAGTGCACCGCGGTGCCTCCGGCCAGCGAGACGGAAGCCGTCCACAGCGGATAGTCCGGGGTGGGAACCAGGATTTCGTCCCCGGTATCCAGCAGCGCCTGCAGGGACATGGTGATCAGTTCGCTGACACCGTTGCCCAGGTACACGTCGTCAACGTCGATGTTCTGGATGCCGCGGCCCTGGTAGTACTGAACCACTGCGGTGCGGGCGGAGAAGATGCCGCGGGAGTCGCTGTAGCCCTGGGCAGTAGGCAGATGGCGGATCATGTCCACCAGGATCGCTTCCGGCGCCTCAAACCCGAACGGCGCCGGGTTGCCGATGTTCAGCTTCAGGATCCGCTGTCCCGCCGCTTCCATGCGCTGGGCATGCTCGAGCAGGGGCCCGCGGATGTCATAAAGGACGTTGTGAAGCTTCTGCGACTGGGTGAATTCTGCCATCTACTCAGAATGCCACACTGCGTTCCTTCCCTCCCCAAGCACTACGCCGAGAGGCCAGTTGCGGCTCCTTTCGCGGACGATTGGAGCCGTAACTGGCCTCTCGATGAGGGGGTGGGAGAGCCGGGAGGCTAGGCCAGGCCCTTTTCCTCCAGCCACGCCCGGGCGGCGTCCCTCGGGTCCTGTTTCTGGTCCCCGGAGACGGCCTGGTTCAGGGCAATCAGGTCTTCGGTGGTCAGGATGGCAGAAATGCTGTTGAGTACGTCCTGCGCTTCCTGGTTAACAGCGTCCATGTTCACCAGCGGAACCACCTGCTGGGCGATGAAGTTGTTCTCCGGGTCTTCCAGGACCACCAGGGAATTCTCCTCGATGGAGGGCGTGGTGGTGTAGATGTCTGCGGCCTGAACCTTGTCGGTCAGCAGCGCCTGCAGCGTTGCTTCGCCGCCGCCGTCGTTAATTGCCTCAAAGCCTGCCGGCTCGCAGCCGTACTTCTCCTTCAGCCCGGGCAGTCCGTAGGCCCGCTCCTGGAAGGTAGTGGGAGCAGCAATGGTGATCTCGCCGCAAACCTCGGCGAGGTCTTCCAGCGAAGTCAGGCCGTACTTCTCGGCGGTGGCCTGGGTGACCACAAGGGCATCCTTGCTCTCGGCTTCAGCAGGCTCGAGCACAGCAATGTTCATGTCCGGGGACTCTTCCTCCAGCGCGGCGGGAAGGGCGTCCATGATCTCTTCAGCGGACTGCGCCGTGGCCTCCGTGTCGGCGAAGAGCAGCAGGTTTCCGCTGTAGTCCGGGATGACCTGGACCGAGCCGTCTTCCAGCGCCCGGTAGTAGATCTCGCGGGAGCCGATGCCGGGCTGGGTGGTGGCCTGGATGCCCTCGGCGTTCAGGGCGCCGGCGTAGATCTCGGCGATGATCTGGGACTCGGGGAAGTCTGCGGAGCCCACAACCAGGGTGGCTGCATCCTCCACTCCGGTGGGCGCGGAGGAAGACTCGACGCTTTGCGGATCCGAGTTTGCGCCGCAGGCTGCGAGCATCAGGACCGCGGTGAGGCCGGCGGCACCGGTGAGGGTTTTCCGGGTGCCCGGACGGGTAAGAGTTCTCATGCTGTTGTTCCTCCTTGGAAGCCGGCAGGGGAAGGCTGCCTGCGGCGGTGGGTGGCCGGTTTCCGGGATCTGCTGCGCAGGCCCGGCGAAAGTGTGAGACGCTGGACGGCCGCCAGCACCAAATCAACGGCAAGGGCCAGCAGTGCGATCAGCAGCGCCCCTCCAAAGAGGCGCCCGTTATCGCGCAGCTGGGTTCCCTCGATCAGGTACACGCCCAATCCGCCCAGCGAAATGAACGCCACGACGGACACGGTGGCCAGGACTTGCAGCACGGCGGCGCGGACGCCGCCGAAGACGACCTTGAATCCGTTGGGCAGTTCAACCCGGAACAGGATCTGGAGTTCGCTCATCCCCATGGCACGTGCCGCGTCGACGACGGTGCGGTCCACGGAGGAAATACCGGCATAGACACCGGCCAGCAGCGGCGGGACGGCCAGCAGCACAAGCGCCCAGATCGGCGGCATCAGGCCGATGCCGGCCAGCAGCACAAACAGGAACACCAGCCCCAGTGTGGGCAGTGCCCGCAGGATGCCGGCACCGGAGACGACGACGACGCGGCCGCGGCCGGTGTGCCCGATGTACAGGCCCAGCGGCACTGCTATCAGGGCAGCGATCCCGACGGCGAGCGCCGTGTAGCCAAGGTGCTCCAGGATCCGCTGCGGGATACTGCCGATACCGGTCCAGGAGGTCTGGGCCGTCAGCCACTCGAACATCTGGACCAGGACGTTCTCGCTTGAGTAGTCCATCAGCCTGCCGCCGTCCGCGCTTCAACAGTGTTCAGCGCCAGCTTCGGTCCGCCCTGTTTGACGGCCCGGCTCCAGGGCGTCAGCAATCGCTGGGCCAGCACCAGGACCAGGTCCAGGACTAGCGCCAGCAGCAGGATCAGGGCTATGCCGACCACGATTTCAGTGGGGAAATTCCGGTACAGGCCGTCCATAAAAAGCCGTCCCAGGCTGTCGATGCCAAGCAGTGCACCAACGCTCACCAGGGACATGTTGGACACCGAGATCACCCGCAGCCCGGCGAACAGGACCGGCAGGGACAGCGGGAGGTCAACAGCAAAAAACCGGCGCAGCGGACGGTAGCCCATGGCTGTGGCGGCCTGGCGGACGTCGTCGTCCACGGAATTCAGCGCGTCCACGGTGGAGCGGACCAGCAGGGCCACAGCGTAAATCGTCAGCGCGACCACCACGTTGGTGATGTCCAGGACACGCGTCCCCAGGATCACCGGCAGCAGAACAAACAGTGCCAGCGACGGAATGGTGTACAGGATGGCGGAGGAGCCCAGGATCGCTCCCCCGGCGAACCTGTGCAGGCGGGCAAACTGGGCGAGCGGGACGGCGATCAGCAGCCCCAGCGCCAGCGGCACCACTGCCTGGAACAGGTGCAGCGCGGTTAGCCGCGAAATCATCTCCGCGTTGGCCCAGAACCAGTCCATGCTCAGACCGCCGAGCCGTGCAGGGCCTTGCCGCGGCGCAGCCGCGCGGCTTCGATCAATTCGAAGATCTCACCGGCCCGGACAATGCCCGCGGCCGTGCCGTCGTCGTCCACCACCACGCCCAGCCCGGAGGGTGAGGACAGCGCCGCGTCGAGCGCACTGCGCAGGCTTTCACCACGGCGGTGCAGGGACCCCCCGGGTACCAGCTGCGCCGGGGACGTTACGCTTTCCCGGTTCGACGCCGGCACCCAGCCCAGCGGGCGTCCGGCGCCGTCGACCGCCAGTGCCCAGCCGCCGCGGACCGGAACGGAAGGATCGGCCAGCTCCGCCGGGTCCAGGGTCTGGACCGGATGCACCGGAACACCGCCTCCGGCCTGGAATCCCAGGTGCCGGAAGCCGCGGTCGCGTCCCACAAAAGCGGCAACAAAATCATCAACCGGAGCCCGGAGGATCCCCTCGGGGCTGTCGAACTGGGCGAGCCGGCCGCCGACGGCGAAGACCGCCACCTTGTCACCCAGCACGGTCGCTTCATCAATGTCATGGGTGACGAACACGATCGTCTTGGCGAGGTCGCGCTGCAGCCGCAGCAATTCCTGCTGCAGCTCACTGCGCACCACCGGATCGACGGCGCTGAACGGCTCGTCCATCAGCAGCACGGGCGGATCAGCAGCCAGGGCGCGGGCCACGCCAACGCGCTGCTGCTGGCCGCCGGAGAGCTGGGCGGGATAGCGCCTGCCCATCGCTGAATCCAGCCCGACGACGTCGAGCAGTTCCGCTGCCCGGGCCCGGGCCTGCTTCCGCGGCACCCCGTTCAGGCGCGGGACGGTGGCGATGTTGTCCAGCACGGTGCGGTGCGGCAGGAGCCCGGAGGACTGCATAACGTACCCCATGGAGCGGCGCAGGGCCGACGGCGCGGTCTTCGACGCATCCCGTCCGTCGACGTGGATGGTGCCCGACGTCGGTTCCACCATCCGGTTGATCATCCGCAGGGACGTGGTCTTTCCGCAGCCGGAGGGTCCCACAAAAACAGTGATGGCTCCCCTGGCGATGTCCAGGGAAAGGTTGTCCACGGCGGCGGAGCCAGAGTCCGGATAGGACTTGGTGACGTTGCGGAAGCGGATCATGGGCTCGGCGGAATCCGGCCGGGCCGCTGCGGCATCCGGAATCGACATGGCTGCCTCCGTGGTTGGGTGCGACAGGCTCGCATACGGGTGGAAAAACGGCAGTATGCTGACAAGCCGTGGAATTAAGCTATGTGTTGCCGTGCCCTGAGTCCAGCGGACGGCCGGGTTACGCGCCTAGCGTAGGGGTGCCGTGCCGCCGTGCGGGGCTGCGGCAAGCAGTTTCAGGGCTGCGTCCACCAGGCCCACCCGTTCCAGGCTGGCGACTTCATCCAGCGGGAACCAGGCGGCCTCATCGGTGCTGCCGGCGGCTTCGCTGACCAGGGCACCGGAGGTAATCCGTGCCCGGTAGATCACCCGCAGGGCGTGGAGCATCCGGCCCTCGCCGCGCATCCGCCGTTCCGCCGGCACAAAGTGGCTGTCCACGCCCAGCAGATCCTGGAGTTCAACCGTGAAACCAGTTTCCTCACGGACTTCCCGCACCGCGGCCGTCTGCGCGTCCTCTCCGTATTCAAGCCCTCCGCCGGGCAGGGTCCAGGCTGAGTTGCCGTGCTGGTTCCAGTGCGCGAGCAGGATCCGGCCGTCCTGGATCACCACGGCGTAGGCTCCGACCCGCACGTCGAAGGGACGCTCGCTCATGCGGCTTCGCCCTGCAGCAGGTAGCGGACGCCGAAGACCGGGTCCTGGTCCAGGAACCGGATGTCCCCCAGTCCCCGGGCGGAGAGCCCGGCCAGGAGCAGTTCCTGCAGCAGCGGCTGGTGTACCCCTATGCCGCCGCCCACAACCACCGGGCCGCTGATGCCAAGCCGGGCCGCGACGTCGGCCACCAGGGACGCCAGGTCGCGGGCCGCCGTGGCAATGATGCTGCGGCTGGGTGCGTGGCCTTCCTCCGCGGCGTCGAAGACCACCCTCGCCATGGACGCCCAGTAGCGCCGGCCGGTATCGGCATGGAACCGGGCGATCAGCGCGTCCGGGGCTTCAACGCCCACTGCGAGCAGCAGTTCAGCTGCCAGCCGGTCCGGCTGCTGGCCCAGGTCGTGCAGGCGCAGGGTGTGGCGCACCGCTTCCCGGCCGATCCAATAGGCGCTGCCCTCATCGCCCAGCAGGTACCCCCACCCTCCGGAGCGGGCCTGCTCACCGCCTGGAGCCATGCCCCAGGCCACGGATCCAGTGCCTGCGATCAGCCCGATTCCGTCCGGCGCTTCCCCGGCAGCCAGGATCAGGCGGGTGTCATGGACTACCGTCACGTCTGCGCCCGGTACGTGTTCGAGGATTAGTTCTCCGAGCGCAGCTGCATCCTGGGGGGTGTCCACTCCCCCGGAGCCGGCGATCACCCTGGTGACGCCCCCGTCTCCCAGGGCTGCGAAGATCTCCGCCAGGTTGTGGCGGGCCTGCTCGCGTGAAACGTTCTGCACGTTCGCGCTTCCGCTGACGGCTTCAGCCACGACGGACTGCCCCTCGAGGCGTATTCCATGGGTCTTGCTGCCGCCGATGTCGAGGCCGATGGCAGTGATTGGCGTGGTTGGGCCGGTACTGGATGCGCTGGTGCTCGATTGCATTCCTTTAGCCTACGCAGACTGGAAGCTTCACCGGATATTGTGAGGTTATTTGGCGTCCGGACACTCCGGATCACGCTCCCGGGCTCTGCCGGGCACGCTCCAGGAGGGTCTGCGCCGCAGCCAGCCTGCGCTCGGCGTTGGCCTGCCTGTCCAGCCGTCCAGCCGGGGCCCCGGGCACCAGGCTGAGCGCCACCCCCGCAGCGCGTGCATTCAGTGCCGCTGCAGAACTGCCGGCCTGCGCTGCAGCAGTTTCGAAGGCGCTCTGGAAGGCGGCGAGCTGGCGGGGCAGTGCGGATTCGGGGGAAAGCCGTGCCAGCACAGCGAGGTGGCCCAGGAAGCAGGCCAGATCATCAACCCGGTGACCGGGGCCAAGGCCGTCGACGTCCAGGAGGCCGGTGATCCGCTCCCCGGAGGTGAGCAGGTTTCCTTCGTAGAAGTCTCCGTGCACGGGCACCACGGGCCCCGGGTCCAGGTTCGCCACCAGCGCTGCGATTTCGCCGGAAAGCCCGCGGATCCTCGTCTCCTGTCCGGGCAGGACACCGGCGGCGGCACGTCCATACGCGCGTGCCCGTTCCGCCCAGGCAGGACGGCCCCGCAGAGCGAGGGCGGATTCAGGCAGTGCATCCAGCAGCCCGGTGAGGTCCGCCGCGGTAATCCGGCTGGTTCCGGCTGCGAGCTCCCGTACGAGCGGAGTTCCCGGCAGCGGGGCCAGGACGACGGCGCTGCGGCCTTCCGCTCCCGGCAGCAGGGCCGGCGCGGGGACGGCTGATGCTGCGAGCAGTTCGTGCCGGCGCCGGAGGCTGCCGGCCTGGCCGGGGAGCACCACCTTGATGTAGGCGCGCTCGTGGCCGCCGGCGGCGTGAACGACCGCCCTGCGCAGGGGCCGGTAAGCCGTAACGCTCAGCGCTGCTCCCCCACCGTCCGCACCGCCGAACACCTGCTGCCCGATCTGCGCCGGCGACAGCGCCCAGGGCAGGTCAGGCAGCAGCGGGTCGTGCGGGTGGAGCCAGAGGAAAAGCGGGATGCCGGCAGCAGCTGTCCGCAGGACCGGTCCCCGGGCAGCGGCCGCCGCCGTCGTCACGCCGGCGTAGAGGCTGATCTGTGCACCTGCTGGGTCCAGGGCAAGTACCCGGTAGAGGGCAGTGACTCCGGCACCGGGGCGGTCGAAGGTCCGTTCGTGGAACCACGAATCCAGGACCAGCCTGCGCGGAGTAAGCAGCTCTGCCAAGGGAACGGCCAGCGCAGGGCTTTCCAGCAGAGACCGCTCACGGACGGCTGTGCCGGATCCGGTGCGTCCGGTGTTTCCGCTCCGGGCGTGCCGGCTCCGAGCCATGCCCGGCGGACTCTAGGCCCGGCGCCGCTGCAGAACGTCGTCCAGGTTCAGGATGCCGGTTGCGGGCCGCGGCTCAATGGCCGTGCTGCCGGCTGCCGGAGCGGCGACGGGACGGATGGGTGTTTTCAGGACAGGCTTGGGCGAGGCGGGGACGGCCAGCGGCGCCGGAGCCGGCCGCGGCGCTGCCGGGGCATCCACGTAGGTCGGCTTCGGGACGGCGACGGGCTGCCAGGACGAGGCTTCTGCGCTCTTGGCAGCCTCAGCCAGTGCTGCCGCCCGCAGTTCTTCTGCCGTTAGGCGCGGTACAGGCTTGCGTTCCGGAGCGGCCGGACGGGCCGGTTCAGCGGCTGCGGCGGCTTGTGCCTTGCGGACGCCATCTTCCCCGGCCGCATCGAAGACGGCGTCTGCCTTGGGGTTGCTGCGCACCGGCGCCTGCACTGAAGGAACCTGCTCCTGCCGTGCGGCGGCTGCTTCCCGGCGGGCGCGGCGGGCGCGCTGGTCACGGACGGCGAGGCTGCGAAGAGATACGACGACGGCGGCCGCGCCCAGCGCCGCGGCGGCCGGGATCCAGCCGGACACAGCGCCGAAGAGTGCGGCAGCGCCGCCGGCAATAACGGTCAGGGTGAAGGCAAGACCCAGGACTGCCAGCGTCAGGCGGCCGTAACGAACCTTCAGGGGCCCGGGAGCCGGTGCCGGGGCAGACTGGCCAGCGGGGGCGGCTCCGGATCCGGAACGTCCCTTCGGGTGCGGCGTGTGCTGGACGCCGGTGCTGGTGTTGTGCATGGTGTTCCCCTGAGAACTTGGGTCCGGTTCGTTGGCGGCACTGCTGGCTGCACGGTCAGGGGTGCCTGCTGCTCCGCGGGACGGGGCAGGCACCTGCTTTCCATGCAGGTACTGAGGGGCAACCCACAGCAGCCAGAGCCCTACGGCGGCTGCCAGGACCAGGGAGCTGTTAAGAGGGAAGTCCACAACTACGACCGTATGAGAAAACGGTCATGGGTTCCGGCATTGAGCAAGGTGTGTCGAATCACGGTGCCGAAATCGCGCGGACGTCAAAACACGAAGTCAGCGGGCAGATGCCAGGCGGGAGAGCAGTCCCTCGGGGACTTCCTCCGCGGTAAGGGCAAAGCTGAGGTGGTCGGCCCATTCCCCTGCGATGTGCAGGTACCGCTTCCGCAGTCCTTCTTCCCGGAAACCCAGCTTCTGCACCACCCGGAGGCTGGGCCGGTTTTCCGGCCGGATGTTGATCTCCATGCGGTGCAGTCCAAGGACCCGGAAGCAGTGGTCCGTGGCCATCGCCACGGCCGCAGGCGCTATGCCCCGGCCTGCCCGCGCCTGGTCCACCCAGTAGCCAAGGGTTGCCATGCGCGCCGATCCCCAAATGATGGAGGAAACCGTCAGCTGGCCCACTATTGCCGGTGAGCTGCGGAGTCCGCCCTGGCGCTCTGTAATGAGAAAAGGCAGGGCGGTGTCCTGCCGTGCCTGCTGGTTCAGGCTGCGCACCATTCCGGCGTAGGAGGGAAGGTCGCTCCCGGGCAGCGGATTGGTGGCTTCCCAGGGTCCGATCCAGTCAGCATTCCGGGACCGCACCGAATTCCATTCGGTGCGGTCCCGGTAGCGGATCGGCCGGAGGATGAGGTCGCCGCTTTCCAGCGTCACCGGCCAGATCGCCGACCCCAGCACTTTGGCTAGCCTTCGATGCCGCTGTTGAAGTCCTTGAGCCAGGCGCGCAGGTCCGGACCCAGGTCATCGCGCTCGGAAGCCAGCGTGACTACTGCCTTGAGGTAGCTGAGCTTGTCGCCGGTGTCGTAGCGGCGGCCGCGGAAAACGACGCCGTAGACGCCGGATCCTTCACCTTCCGCGCCGGCAAGGGTCTGCAGGGCGTCGGTGAGCTGGATTTCGCCGCCCCGGCCGGGACCGGTTTCCTCAAGCACGCCAAAAACGGAAGGGTGCAGGACGTAGCGGCCAATAACAGCCAGGTTCGACGGCGCGTCAGCGGCATCGGGCTTCTCCACGAGCTTGTTCACGCGAACGTAGTCTTCGCCCTCGATCACGGAAATGTCGGCACAGCCATAGGAGCTGATCTGGTCCGGTTCAACCTCGATCAGGGCCACGACGGAGCCGCCGGTCTTGGCCTGGACTTCCACCATGGTCTCAAGCAGCGGGTCGCGGGCATCAATGAGGTCGTCGCCGAGCAGCACGGCAAAGGGATCGTCGCCGATGTGCAGCTTGGCACGCAGGACGGCGTGCCCCAGGCCCTTCGGATCACCCTGGCGCAGGTAATGGATTTCGCCAAGTTCGGAGGACTCACGGACCAGGGCGAGTTTTTCCTCGTCGCCCTTTTCCTTCAGCGTCTGCTCAATGAAGGGAACCCGGTCAAAGTGGTCCTCGAGGGAACGCTTGTTGCGTCCGGTGATCATCAGGATGTCGGGCATGCCTGCGTTGACAGCTTCTTCAACGACGTACTGGATGGCCGGCTTATCCACCACCGGAAGCATTTCCTTCGGCATTGCTTTGGTGGCAGGAAGGAAGCGCGTACCCAAACCAGCGGCTGGAATTACGGCTTTGGTGATCTTAGGGCTTGAGGTCATGACGGTAAGAGTACCTAAGTGAACACTTAGCACGCCAAATGGCCCGCCGGAGCAGGCACAATGGGTTAATGAGCGGCGAAACAAAAGAACAAGTCCGCACCAGGTTCAAAAAGCTGCGGCGGGAAACCGGCAACCCTGCCGCCTCTGCGGAGCAGCTCGCTGCTGCTGCTGCACCGCTGCTGGGTTCCCTGCGCCCCGGAGCCCTGGTGAGCTGCTATCTCTCTGCCGGGAGTGAACCGGACACCTCGCTACTCCTGCATGCTCTCCAATCTGCCGGCCATACCGTGGTGGTTCCGGTCTGCGAGCCCGGGCATCAGCTTTCCTGGTGCCCGTGGACGCCGCAGACTCCTCTTGTACCGGGCCTGTTTCCCGGTCTCCCCGAACCGGAGGGTCCGCGCTGGGGACTGGCTGACGTCCTTGGCCTGGATCTTCTCCTGATTCCGGCACTGGCTGTTGCCGCGGACGGCACCCGGATGGGCAAGGGCGGCGGTTACTATGACCGCTTCCTGTCCCGTTTCCGCGCTGCCGGCGGGGCCGCACCGGTCGTAGCGGTTGTCCATGACCACGAGTTTCTGGGCCCGGGCACCTTGCCCGCTGATGCCCTGGATGTACCCGTAGATGCAGTCCTGCGTCCGGCCGGTTATACCGCCCTGAGCCGGCGGTAGGTGTATACTTAGCACTCTAGGCCACAGAGTGCCAACCTAGACCCGAGGGTTTTGGAAACGACACTGCTGAGGCCTTCCTTTCGCCCTTCAGGAGGAGTAAGAGTGCCCACGTATGCCTATGCCTGCAAGGATTGCGGCCACGCGTTCGATATCCAGCAGTCCTTCACCGATGACAGCCTGACCGTCTGCCCCGAGTGCGGTGGAAACCTTCGTAAGAAGTTCAACAGCGTAGGTGTGGTCTTCAAGGGTTCCGGTTTCTACCGCACCGATTCACGCGACGCCGCGTCTACGGTTCCGGCTGCCCCTTCGAAGGATGCCCCGGCTAAGGACAGCGCGGCGAAGACTGCACCGGCACCTTCCTCAGCGCCCGCCTCCACGGCACCGGCCGCGGCCGCCAGCTAGCCGGGCAGCAGTCCGGTCCCGCCACAGGACCTACAGGATCCGACAAGGCGCCCCACTCCTCCACAGGAGCCCGGGGCGCCTTTTTTGTCCCCTTCGTTCCGCTGACACAGCAGCTGTACTGCCCTCCGGTTCGAAGATAGCGGCATGGTCAACTTACTGCGGCGCAGCCGTGCATCGAGCTCCCGTGCCGGTCCACGGCGGATTCCGGCCTCGGCGACGCGGGCTGGTCCGCCGTCCCGCAGCCTTTCCGGGCGCGGGAAACTTCGCCGTTTCCTCATCAGGCGCCGCCGGCTGCTGGCCGGGCTCGCAATTGCCGCAGCGGCCGGCATCACTGTCCAGGCCCTGCTTCCGGCCGGCTCTGCCACAACTGCCTCGGTAGCCGTTGCTCATGACCTGCCCGCGGGACATCTCCTGACGCCCCAGGACCTGTTGCTGGTCCGGCTTCCTCCTGAAGCAGTTCCGCCGGGGGCGCTCACCGAGGCGGAAGCAGTGGCCGGTGAGGTCCTGGCTGTTCCCATGCTGGGCGGGACTGTCGTCAGCCAAACCGTGCTGGCGGGTGACGGAATGCTCGCCGGAGCACCGGCCGGCACTGCTGCTGTTCCGCTGCGCCCGGCGGATCCGGCCACTGCTGCCCTGCTCTCGCCGGGGGTACGCGTGGATGTTGTGGTCGTTCCGGAGGAGGGATTCGACGGAGCCGGGGCACCGGAAATCCTGGCCGCCGGGGTGCCGGTGCTGTGGGTGACCGGAGGCGGGAACTCAGGCGGCCCCTGGCCCGGGGCTGCCGCGGGAGAAGCGCAGGAACAGCTGGTGGTGGTGGCTGCACCGGGAGCTGACGCCCCCGGGCTCGCAGTTGCCTCTGTGCGCGGCCAGGTTTACCTGGTTCCCAGCAGCAGATAGGTTCCCTCCGGAAACGCTTATCCCCAGTGGGGAGGACGCTGCTCCCGCAGCCAGGCCGAGGTGTCCTCTGGCGCATCACCCCAGGCACGGGGGTCGTCCTCTGCTGCGCTCTGGGGCAGGATCCCGGTCCCGGTGCGCCCGAAAGGCGTACCTGCCGGCTGGTTGCCGTTCGTTCCGCTGTCCCGGTCAGCAGCTTCGTGTTTGGATGCCTCGGAGCGCTGCCCGTCCGGCCCGCCGCTGCCCGGCGCTGACCGCGGTGCTGCCGCGGCCGGTGCAGTGTGCAGCAGTTCCGCCGCCTGCCTGAGCCGGGTGGGCGCCGAAGTGCTCCGGCGGGAACGGCGTTTGCCTCGGAGTGGCTCTTCCACTGCCGCGGACTCGACCGCCGCCGGGTTCAGTGCCTCGTTATTCAGGGCGTCCGGTCGGCTGTTCTTTTTCTGGTTCATGTTCTCTGTCGATTCCTGCCGCGGCTGCCGCAGCTGCTGCCGCGGCACGGATGGCCGGGTTCGGTTGTTCCTCTGCCCGCGGACGGATCCGCGTGCTGCCGTGCGGAACCACCGTGACGGGCGCGGGGGCCGGGAGTGCTTCGCGAATTGGCTCCGGGTCCGGGTCGGAAGCCGGCAGTCCCAGGTAGCGGCCCACCAGAGACGCGCAGGCAGCGGGATCCGTAAAGACCTCTATGGTCCACAGCGGCATGTAACGCCAGCCCAGCCTTTCCAGCAGCTGCGGACGGAGGCGGCTTCGTTCGCGCACGCTCATGCTGCGGTAGCGCGCCGTCCCGTCCGACTCGATGGCCATGGGGACCGCCGGGTCCGTCTCCGCAGGACGGCGCACGGTGGCCACAATGTCAATGACGTCGTCGTAGTGGTCCCAGACCTCTGCGCCGCGGGAACGCAGCCGGCCCACCAGGTCCGCCACCAGCGGGTCATCAGCCATGATCGAGTTTCCGGCGGGGCGCTCCTTCGCTGCCTCTGCCGGGCTTCCGTCGAGCTCCCGAACCAGCAGCCGGTAGAAGTCCAGCGCACCGTGTCCCAGCCTGGATTCGTCCAGGTCGGAGGGCTGGAAGCAGGTCAGCACATGCAGGCGGTGGCGGGCGCGGGTCATCGCGTTGACGAACCGGCCCCGGCCGCCGGGCTCCGAGAGCAGGCCAAAGTTGTGCAGGGCCCTGCCGTGCGGGGTCCGGCCAAAGCCAAGCGAGAAGATCACGGCGTCACGGACCAGGCCGGCAGCGCGGTCGGCCGGCACCACCCGGAACGATTCCGCGCCGGGAGCGAAGAAGTCCGCTGCCCACGGGAAGTTGGCCATCTGCACGCGGATGGCTTCTGCAACCCGCACGGCATGGCGCGGGCTCGCGGTGATGACCGCAAGGGACTGGCTTGGGCGCCGCCGGACGTGTTCAAAGACCAGGTCCACTACCCGGTTGACCTCAGCCGAGACGCTCTCCACTCCTTCCTGGTCCGCGCTGGGCATGCCGGTTCCATCGGCGAGGTACTCGACCGTCAGCGGCCGTTCACCGGTGGCAACTTCGTCCCCGCGCGGCACCCAGGAAAGGCGTCCTTCGTAGAACTCATCGCTGAGCTGCTTCAGGAGGTGCTTGTCCGTGCCCCGGTACACCGTGGAGAGGCAGCGGACCGGGAGGATGTGGGAGAGCGCATCGAAGGCACTGGGCAGTTCGTCGTCGGCGGTTCCGGTTTCGGGGCGCTGGACGTTAATGGTGAACGGCCGCGGTCCGCCAAGGTTTCCATCACCGAAGGCGATGACCTGTTCTGCCCGGGCGATCGCCGGAACGGCGGCCTGCAGGCTCATGGACTCAGCGTCCAGGATGATCACGGCGTCGAAGCGCCGCGATCCGGGGAGCATCATGGGCAGCAGCAGCGGGCTGGCTGCCCACACGGGCAGCAGCGAAGCCACCAGCTCATCCGACTGGCCGGACAGCGAGTCCACGGTCAGCGGGCCGGTCTTGATGGCGTCGCGGAGCCTGGCGGCGTCCTTGGGCTTGGACTTGATCCCCTCACGCCAGCGCCGGGCAAGTTCCCAGCGGAGCCGGGAGGCTCCGGAAGCGATGTGTGCGTTGTCTGCCAGGCGGTACTCTGCCTCCAGCCGGCGCAGGCTGTCGCCGTCGGACATGGCCAGGTAATCGTCGCCGCTGATCATGGCTTCCAGTGCGGACTGCCACCAGGCCAGCTCGAGTTCGTAACCCACCTGGCGCGCGGTTACTTCCCGGGCCTCGAGGTCCTCCAGCAGTTCACCGAGTCCCTGTCCGCGCATCTCATCAACCAGGAGGGTGCGTTCGGGCAGGGTTTCCAGGGTTTCCTTGTCCCCGGCGAGGGCACGCAGCTTCTTTTCCAGGTCATCCAGGGACTGGGCGGCCAGATCCGGCTTGTCCGGCGTTCCCGCCAGGATGCGGGTCAGTTCGTCCAGCTGGTCCTTGACCTCCAGGTACGTCCGGTTCAGGTCGGCGAGGCCGGTCGGGACCGAAGGATGGCGCTGCGTGGTGGCGTACCGGGTCCACACACCCCGTTGCTGCTGGACCTGCACCAGGGAAGTGTGGAGATCGGAGATGTGCACGCCGGGACGGATGTATTCCTTGGCCACGCGGCGCAGGCGGGACCGGGTCATGGAGCTCATGTCCACCCCGTGCTCGCGCCGCCAGGAGGATGAGGCAGTGGCTGAGATCAGGTCCGTGACCGGGCGGTCGAAGATGTCCGGCGTGAACTTGTCCAGGCTTTCGCGCACGGCAACCAGCAGCTGGAGCTGTTCACCCC
>JBELZL010000014.1:0-73588 GCA_040274025.1 Arthrobacter sp.
CCGCCGTCGTCCTCCGGGACGCAGAGCCCGAACAGGCCCAGCTCGGCGAGCTGGCCCCAGAGCAAATGGCCCAGGGCCGTGTCTCCGTCCGCCCACATGCGGGCAATCTTGGTGCCGCCGGAGCTTTCGATGATTTCATCGAGGGCCTCGGCCAGGGAGCGCTGTTCTTCACTAAGCACGAACTTCATGAGGTCCTCCTGCCGTCGCCGCCGCGGGGGAGACCGAGCAGGCGTTCTGCGATGATGTTGCGCTGGATTTCGTTGGTGCCCGCGTAGATCGGACCGGCGACGGCGAAGAGGTAGTCCTCCACCCAGCGCCCGTCCGCCTCTGCCCCGGTGCCGCGCAGCTCGGCTTCTGCGCCCAGCAGGGTGAGGCCGGTTTCCTGGATGGCGATGTCCAGTTCGGACCAGAACACCTTGTTCACGCTGCCCTCGGCGCCGATGTCCCCGCCCTGCTGCATGGTGCTCACCGTGCCCCAGGTGTAGAGCCGGTAGGCCTCGGACTTGATCCAGGCGTCGACGACGGCGTCCTGGGTGAAGAGGTCCGGTTCCGGACGGGATTTCCACAGATCGATCAGGCGGTCAGCTGCTGCGCAGAAGCGGCCCGGGGAGCGCAGGGAGAGCCCGCGCTCGTTGCCCGCGGTGCTCATGGCCACCCGCCAGCCGTCCCCGGGAGCACCCAGGACGTCGCCGTCGGGAACAAAAACATCGTCGAAGAACAGCTCCGCGAATCCGGTAGAGCCGTCCAGCTGGGTGATGGGACGGATGCTCAGCCCGGGGGCGTCCATCGGGAACAGGAAGTAGGTGAGGCCGCGGTGGCGCTGAGCAGCGGGATCGGTGCGGAACAGGCCAAAACCGCGGTCTGCCCAGACTGCCCGGGAGCTCCAGGTCTTCTGTCCGTTCAGCAGCCAGCCGCCGCGTTCCTCGTCCCGCCTGGCGGTGCTGCGGATCGCTGCCAGGTCGCTGCCGGCACCCGGCTCGGACCAGGCCTGCGCCCAGATCAGGGAACCGTCGGTCATGTCCCGCAGGTACCGGTTCCGCTGGTCATCGGTGCCGTGCTCAAAGAGGATCGGAGCCAGGAGCGAGATGCCGTTCTGGGCCACCCGGGTGGGTGCTCCGGCGCGGTAGTACTCTTCCTCGAACAGGACCCACTCGATGAGACCGGCTCCGCGGCCGCCGAATTCCACCGGCCAGGAAACCACGGACCAGCCGCCGCGGGCCAGTTCGGCTTCCCATTCGCGGTGGGCGGCGAAGCCCTCCGCTGTGTCCATGGAGGGCAGCGGCGTGGCCGGCACGTGTTCGGCCAGCCAGGCGCGTGCCTCGGCCGCGAAGGCCAGCTGTTCTTCTGTCAGGTCCAGGTTCATGGCGTGACCGCCGCGCTGCGCATGCTTTTGACTCCCATTCCGGCCAGCGAATCTGTGCCGACCTCTGCGTTGTGGGCATGGGCTGCGTGGTGCAGCCCGAAGACCGAGTCCATGCCGGCACGGAGCCCCTGCAGGTCCTCGGCCTGGTTGACGGCCTTCTTGGCCAGTGCCAGCCCCAGACGGGGCATGGCGGAGATCCGTTCGGCCATGGCCATAACGGTGCTTTCAAGTTCGGCGGCCGGAACCACCTGGTTCACCATGCCCAGCTCCAGGGCACGGGTGGCCGGGAACCGGTCGCCGGTGAACAGGAACTCCTTGGCGGCCCGCGGATTCATCACCCAGGGGTGGGCGAAATACTCCACACCCGGAATGCCCATCCGGACCACGGGATCGGAGAAGAAGGCGTCGTCGGAGGCAACAATGAAGTCGCAGGACCAGGCGAGCATCAGTCCGCCGGCTATGCAGGCGCCCTGAACCATGGCGATCACCGGCTTCGGGATTTCCCGCCAGCGCCGGCACATGCCCAGGTACACCTCGGACTCCCGGGCAAAGCGGGAATCCACGCCTTCGGCCCCCACGTGGTCCCACCAGATCACGGCCTTGCGGTCGAAGCTCTGGTCGATGTCCCTCTCCGGAGAGCCGATGTCATGTCCGGCGGAAAAGTGCTTGCCGTTGCCCGCCAGCACAATCACCTTGACGGCGTCGTCATTCACCGCGCGGGTGAACGCGGCGTCCAGTGCGTAGGTCACCTTCGAATTCTGGGCGTTGCGGTACTCCGGCCGGTTGAGCCGCACGACGGCGACGGTCCCGCGCACTTCGTACGTCACCACCTCGCCGGCGTCGTCGTTCTGCATCGTGGTTCCTCCCTGGACTTCCTGAAAACATGTCTACCAAACAAGTGCTTGTTTTGCTAGCATAGGCGATGCTCGACTTTGTGAACAGTGGCGGTGGGCAACGAAAGGTGTTTCGTGGATCTGAACTATGCAGCAGAAGATGAGGAGTTCCGCCGGGAGGTCAGGGACTGGCTGGAGTCCAACCTCTCCGGCCGGTTTGCCCACCTGCGCGGAATGGGCGGATCCGGCCGGGAACATGAGGCCTTCGAGGAACGCCTGGAATGGAACCGGCACCTGGCCGCACACGGCTGGAGCTGCGTCGGCTGGCCCGTGGAGCACGGCGGCCGGGGGCTGAGCCTGCTGCAGCAGGTCATTTTCCATGAGGAGTACGCCCGGGCTGATGCCCCGGCACGGGTCAACCACTTTGGTGAAGAGCTCATTGGCCCCACCCTGATCGCGTTCGGCACACCGGAGCAGCAGGCCCGGTTCCTGCCCAAGATCGTGGCTGTGGAGGAACTTTGGTGCCAGGGCTACTCGGAGCCGGGCGCCGGATCGGACCTCGCCAACGTGGCCACCAAGGCGCGGCTGGAAGACGGGCGCTGGGTGATCGACGGGCAGAAAGTCTGGACCTCCCTGGCCCACCACGCCGACTGGTGTTTTGTCATCGCGCGGACCGGCACCGGCGAACGCAAGCACCAGGGACTGTCCTACCTTCTGGTGCCCATGAACCAGGACGGCGTCGAGGTCCGTCCCATCCTCCAGCTCACCGGCACCTCGGAATTCAACGAAGTCTTCTTCGACGGCGCCAAGACGGAGGCGGACCTCGTGGTCGGCGAGCCCGGAGCGGGCTGGTCGGTGGCCATGGGCACCCTCGGATTCGAGCGCGGCGTCTCCACCCTTGCCCAGCAGATCGCCTTCCAGCGGGAACTGGACGCCGTCGTCGAACTGGCCCGCAGCAACGGAGCCATCGATGACCCGCTGATCCAGGACCGCCTGGTCTCAGCCCACATGGGCCTGGACATGCTCCGGCTCCACGGGCTGCGCACGCTCAGCGGTGAACAGGGTATTGAAGCGTCCATCACCAAGCTTCTCTGGGCTCCCTGGCACCGCTCGCTCGGTGAGCTGGCCATGGAAGTCGCCGGCGCCAACGCACTCACCGTCGCCGCCGAACCGTACAACCTTGATGCCCTGCAGACCCTGTTCCTGTTCAGCCGGGCGGACACGCTCTACGGCGGTTCGGACGAAATTCAGCGAAACGTGATTGCCGAGCGTGTGCTCGGCCTGCCAAAGGAGGCACGGGCATGAATCCCGAGCGCACTGCACAGCCCATCCCCGACTACGTCCCCGCCCACGGCCTGCTCACCGGCCGGCGGGTGGTGGTCACAGCCGCCGCCGGCGCCGGCATCGGTGCCGCCGCCGCCCGCCGCTGCCTGGAAGAGGGCGCGGCCCTGGTAGTCCTGGGGGACACCCATGCCGGGCGGCTGGAAAGCGCCGCCGCCGAACTGGGTGCCGAATTCGGCGTCGAACGCGTCCGCTGGACGGTCTGCGACGTCACCGTCGACGAGCAGGTTGAGGCCCTGCTGGACCTCGCCGAGGACGCCGGAGGTGTTGACGTGATGATCAACAACGCCGGCCTCGGCGGAACCGCCTCCATCCTCGAAATGACCGACGAACAGTGGGACAAGGTCCTGGACGTCACGCTGACCGGCACCTTCCGCAGTGTGCGGGCTGCCGGACGCCGCATGGTGAAAAACCAGGTCCGCGGCACCATCATCAACAACGCCTCCGTCATTGGCTGGCGTGCCCAGGAAGGCCAGGCGCACTACGCGGCCGCCAAGGCCGGAGTCATGGCCCTGACCCGCTCCGCGGCACTGGACCTGGCCCCGCACGGGATCCGCGTCAACGCGGTCTCCCCGAGCCTGGCGATGCATCCGTTCCTGGCGAAGGTCACCTCCGAGGAACTGCTCGAGCAGCTCACCTCGCGGGAAGCCTTTGGCCGGGCCGCCGAACCGTGGGAGATCGCCAACGTGATGGTGTTCCTCGCCAGCGGGTACTCCTCCTACATGACGGGCGAAGTCGTCTCCGTCAGCAGCCAGCAAGCCTAAGGACACGCCCATGACTACCGCCTACATCATCGACGCCGTCCGCACTCCGGGAGGGCGCCGCCGCGGCTCGCTGGCCGGCATCCACTCCGCGGACCTCGGCGGCCACGTCATTTCCGCCCTGATGGAACGCACCGGCGTGGACCCCGGCACCGTGGACGACGTGATTTTCGGCTGCACCGACACCATCGGGTCCCAGGCCGGAGACATTGCCCGCACCGCCTGGCTGGTGGCCGGCCTGCCGGACCACGTTCCCGGCGTCACCATCGACCGGCAGTGCGGCTCCAGCCAGCAGGCCGTGCACTTCGCCGCGCAGGGCGTGATGTCCGGTACCGCTGACCTGATTGTGGCCGGGGGAGTGCAGAACATGTCTGCCATTCCCATCTCCGCCGCCATGCTCCAGGGCAGCCAGTACGGTTTTACGACGCCGTTTGCCCAGTCCCCGGGCTGGGTGGCCCGCTACGGGGACCAGGAAGTTTCCCAGTTCCGTTCTGCTGAAATGATCGCCGAGAAGTGGGCCATTCCGCGGGAACAGATGGAGGAGTTCGCGCTGCAGAGCCATCAGCGCGCCCTGCGGGCCATGGACGAGGGCCGCTTCGAGAACGAAATTGTCCCCGTGGCAGGCCTGAACCAGGACGAAGGGCCGCGGCGGGATACCTCGCTGGAGAAGATGGCCGGCCTGGCTCCGCTCACCGAAGGCGGGCGGATTACCGCAGCCGTCGCTTCACAGATTTCCGACGCCGCCAGCGCGCTTCTGATCGCTTCCGAAAGCGCCGTCGCAGCCCACGGCCTCACTCCGCGGGCGCGCATCCACCACATCTCCGTCCGCGCCGACGATCCGGTGTGGATGCTCACCGGCCCCATCCGGGCCACAGCCTATGCCTTGGGGCGGGCCGGCATGAGCGTGGATGACATCGACCTGTTCGAGTGCAACGAAGCCTTCGCCTCTGTGGTCCTCGCCTGGGCGCAGGAACTGGGCATCGACCTGGCGAAGGTCAACGTCAACGGCGGTGGAATCGCCCTTGGCCATCCGATCGGCGCCACCGGCACCCGCATCATGGCGACGCTGCTGAACGAACTCGAGCGCACGCAGGGACGCTACGGCCTGCAGGTCATGTGTGAAGGCGGCGGCCAGGCCAACGTCACCATCATCGAACGGCTCTAGGCGGAAGCTGAGCACGGGAAGGGCCTGCCCGCGGTTTTTCGCGGGGCGGGCCCTTTTTGCTGGTGCTGGGTGCCGGGGAGGACTGGGAAACCGTGCGCGCTGGGTCTAAGCGGGGTCGGGGGTTAGGCGGAACGAACGGTGGCCGCAGCGGCCCTCAGCTGCAGCACCGCCTCATCCACTATCCGGTCCACGAGTTCCTGGCAGCTGGGCAGTTCATCGATGACACCCACCACCTGCCCGGAGGCCAGCATCCCGGCTTCAGTATCGCCGTCGACCAGGCCGGCCTTGAGCAGCATCGGCGTGTTGGCTGCCAGCATCATCTGGTTCCAGGATCGGCCCGAGCTGCGCTTCATCGCCAGTCCGTCACGGGCCAGTTCCAGCCAGGACTGCCCTGCCATGTTCTTGAACTGCACCGTGCGGCGGAGGGTGGGCAGCAGCTGCGCCAGCTTGCCGGCGCCCTCGAGGCCCTGCACGAACTCGGTGCGCAGCAGCCTGTGCGGCATGCCGTCGGCCTTCGCCGTCACCACCGTTCCGTCCAGCCCGAACTCAAGGTAGCGCCGCTTGATTTCCTCCGGAACGGCGCTGTCGCTGGTCAGCAGGAAACGTGTGCCCATGCCGATTCCGACGGCGCCGTAGGCCAGCGCAGCCGCCAGGCCGCGGCCGTCAAAGAAGCCGCCGGCCGCGATCACCGGGATGTCCACAGCCGCGGCCACCGTGGGCAGCAGCAGCGACGTCGGAATGGCACCGGTGTGTCCGCCGCCCTCCCCGCCCTGGATCAGCACGGCATCTGCACCCCAGGCAGCGACCTTTTCAGCATGCCGCACCGAACCGATGGAGGGGATCACCACCGCTCCGTGCTCTTTGAGCCTGCTGATCAGCTCCGGCTTCGGCGCCAGCGCAAACGAGGCGACCTTCACCTCGTACTTCGTCAGGAGGTTGACGCGCTGCTCGGCATCGGCCGCGTCGGCGCGCAGATTGACGCCGAAAGGCTTGTCCGTGCGGCTCTTCACCTCAGTGATGGCGTCTTCCAGCTCGCGCAGGCTCATGGTCGCGGACGCCAGGATGCCCAGGGCTCCGGCCTCCGCCGTGGCCGTGACCAGGCGCGGTCCGGCCACCCAGCCCATGCCGGTCTGGACAATCGGATGCTCGACGCCGGTGAGTTCAGTCAGCGGGGTGGAAATACGGTTCAGGGTGCTCATGCCGGTACCTCGTCTTCTCTGCGCTTGAAGGGGTCCAGGACGTCACGGATGAGCCGCAGCTCAGTGCTGTCCGGAAGGCGGGTGGCCGCAACCGTGCCAGGTACGTGCAGCGGAAAGCCGGTGGCTTCCTGCACCTCCGCGAGGCTGGTGCCGGGATGGATTGAGACCACAGCCATGGAGGCCCCTGGTCCGCTGAAATTAAAGACACCGAGGTTGGTGACCACCCGGTGCACGTCGTGAAACCTGGCCGCGGATGGTCCGGCCGCACGGGCTCGCGCCGCGCCGACGCCGGTGACAAAGTCCACCTGTTCCACGAGGGTGCGCTGGCTGTGCCGGGCGATCCAGTAGCTGGTCCGGTGATTGACCGTGTTGGTGGCTGCGGCGCGGGTGCCCAGCAGCTGGCGCTTCGGCTGCGAATGCGCTCCGATCACGGAGAGGTTCTGGTTGCCCAGCCGGTCCAGCTGCGCCGCGCCCATCACCACGTGCCGCTTGCCGGCGGCGATGAGCTCGAACAGCTCACGGTAGGGCAGATAGCCCCCGCGTTCACCGCGTTCGCCCAGCGGCGGAACGCCGGCATAAATCATGGATTCGCCGTCGCTGAGCATCAGGTCCGGAGCGTGGGTCAGGGCCGCCAGGCGTGCTCCCAGGGTAGGAATCGTGCCGGCCGGGCTGGCCAGGATATCCCGCTGTCCGCGGAACAGGTCGCTGCACGCGGCGACGGCGATTTCGGCCCGGGATATGCCGCTCACCGTGCCGCCTCCGCAAGGAATCCGCTGTGGAAGGCCTCCCAGGCCGACGGCGATGCCGCGCTCTGCGCGTACTCCCGCTGGAGCGCTTCGTCCCGTCCGTAGTGCGGTTCGCAGGAGGTGAACTGGGCGCCGCCCGGTGCCCTGACCACCTGGTGAACCATGGTGCGGTTCAGCAGCAGGGTGGCCGGATGGGCGTCCCGGGTCAGTTCGGCCGTGGGAACAACATCCTCCGCGCTGAGGATGGTGTGGGCCGCCGCCCGGGCAAAGAGGTCATCAAAATACGGGTCCGGCCCCAGGCACTGGCCGTTGCCCAGGGCATCGGCCCGGTTCAGGTGCAGCAGGGCCACATCCAGTTCGACGGCGGGCATGGCCACCAGGACCTCGCCGTCGTCATAAGGAGAGGTGACCGTGCGGATCTGCGGATTGGCGGCCAGCGCGTCCGCGCCCAGTCCGGACCGTGTCACTTCAAAGGGCAGGCGCCGCCCGGCGGCGCGGAGCCCGGAGACCAGCATGGCTTCGTCGAGTTCAACCACCTCTATGCTGCCTGCCTGCCGTGCCGCAGCGAAGTGCGGTTCGACGGCGATGCTGTCCAGGGTGACAAAACCGAAGACAACTTTCCGCACCGCTCCCGCCGCGCACAGCATGCCGACGTCGGGCCCGCCGAAACTGACGACCGTCAGGTCCCGGGCGCCCGAGCGGATCAGTTCCCGGACAAGGGCCATGGGCTTGCGTCGGGATCCCCAGCCGCCGATCCCGACGGTCATGCCGTCGCGGAACTGCCCGGCGACGCTTTCAAGCCCGCAGAGCTTTTCAGTCATGACGCGCTGGAGGTCCCGCTGGCCACGAAGTCATCGCGCAGGTCATCAGCGACGCCGGCCAGGTTGAGTTCAAAGGTGAAGCCCTGCTCAAAGCGGTAGCTCTTCACTACATCCACCGGATCGATTCCGTTCAGGGCTTCCTTCGCGGCGCGGATGACCCTGGTGTCCTTGGATGCGATCTCGGCGGCGTAGGCGAAGGCTGTCTCATCCAGTGCCTCTGACGGAACCACCTCGGCCACACTGCCCAGTTCCGCCAGCCGCTGGGCTGTGATGGTGCGGCTGGTGTAGTACAGGGTGCGCAGCAGGTGTGCCGGAACCAGCCGGGACAGGTGGGTTGCCGCGCCCAGGGCCCCTCGGTCCACCTCGGGGACACCAAAGTAGGCATCCTCTGAGGCCACGATGGTGTCCGCGCTGCCGGCCAGGCCCACCCCGCCGCCCAGGCAGAAGCCGTTCACCGCGGCGATCACGGGAACGGGGCATTCGTAAATTGACTTGAAGGCTTCATAGCAGCCGCGGTTGGCCCCCAGGATGGCCGTGTGGCCGGAGGTGGCCTGCATTTCCTTGATGTCGACGCCCGCGTTGAACCCGCGCCCCTCCGCCCGGAGGACCACCACTCGGGTGTCCGGATCCGAGCCGGCTTCCTTCAAGGCGTCGCTGATTCCAAACCAGCCAGCCACGGGCAGGGCGTTGACCGGGGGATAGTCCATGGTGACAACCCGTACGCCGTCCTGGTGCATCTTCGATTTAATTGCCATGGCAGTACCCTACCTAACGTTTGCTTGCTACGATAGCCCTAGCATTTGCTTGGTACAGCAAAGCGGAGCACTGAACTCGAAGGAGAGAACAGACATGACGGGCATCTGTGCAGGACGAGTCGCCATAGTGACGGGCGCAGGCCGCGGCCTGGGTCGCGAGCACGCCCTGGAACTGGCGCGGCAGGGGGCAAAGGTTGTGGTCAATGACCTCGGAACCAGCCTTAACGGAGTGGTGGAGGCCTCCGGGCCGGCGCACGACGTCGTGGAGCTGATCCGCTCCGAAGGCGGAGAAGCGGTGGCGAATGGAGCCGACGTCGCCAACTTCGAGGAGGCTGCCGGGATGGTGGCGCAGGCCGTGGAGACGTTCGGGCGCCTGGACATCCTGGTCAACAACGCAGGTTTTGTCCGCGACCGGATGCTGGTCAACACCTCCGAAGAGGAATGGGACGCCGTGATCCGGGTGCACCTCAAAGGGCACTTCGCCCCGCTTCGCCACGCCAGCGAGTACTGGCGTGCCGAAGCCAAGGCCGGCCGGCAGCCCGACGCCCGGGTCATCAACACCTCCTCCGGCGCCGGGCTGCAGGGCAGCGTGGGGCAGGCCAGCTACTCCGCCGCCAAAGCCGGCATCGCCGGGCTCACCCTGGTGGCCGCCCACGAACTGGCCCGTTACGGCGTGCGTGTCAACGCAATCGCACCCTCCGCACGGACCCGCATGACCGAAGGCGCCTTCGCCGACGCGATGGCAGCACCCGAGTCCGGCTTCGACGCCATGGATCCGGCCAACGTCTCACCCGTGGTCGCGTGGCTGGCCAGCCCGGGTTCGGCGGCAGTGACCGGCCGGGTCATCGAAATCGGAGGCGGCAAAATCTGCATCGAGGAGGGCTGGAACCATGGTCCCGCCAACGACGCCGGACGGCGCTGGGATGCGGCAGAGGCAGGAGAAGCCATCGAACAGCTGCTGCTCAAGGCCGCCGTTCCGGAACCGGTCTACGGAGCATGAGCAGCACCGGCACGGGACTCCGTGCAGACCAGTGGGCCGGACGCAGCCTCGGCACCCGCACCGCGGGCTATTCGGAAACGGACGCGATTCTGTATGCGCTCGCCGTCGGAGCGTCGGCTGAGGACCTTGACCTGGTGTTCGAGGACCGGCTGCGGGTGCTGCCCTCCTTCGGGCTGACGCTGGCCCAGTGGGCGCCTGATGACCTGGCCAGGCAGGGCGCCTTCGACAACCGTGCGGTCCACGGCGCGCAGAAGCTCAGCGTCCTGCGCCCGCTGCCCCGCGCCGGGGAGATCACCATGAACGCCCGCGTGGGCAACGTCTGGGACAAGGGCTCCGCGGCGGTCTTCGAAGTGGTGGTGGAAAGCGATTACTTCACCGCCGCGTGGAGCATCTTCGCGCCCGGCTTTGGAGGGTTCGACGGCAACCGCGGACCCTCCGCGCCCGCAGCCCCGGAGGGTGCGCCCGCCGCCACAGATTCCATCCGAACCATGCCGAACCAGGCCGCGCTGTACCGGCTGCTGGGGGACAGGCACCACATCCATATTGATCCCGCGGCGGCACAGCGAATCGGCCAGCAGCGCCCCATCCTGCACGGCCTGGCTTCCCTGGCCTCCGTCACCCTGCCGCTGGCCCGCCTGGCCGGGGCACACCCCGCTGACCTTACCGAATTCGCCGGCCGCTTCTCCGGCGTCGTATTCCCCGGGGACGAGATAGCGGTCCGCACCTGGCCGGCAGGCCGCTTCGACGCCGCCGTCGAAGGCCGCAGCGTCATTACGGACGGCCTTGCCATCTTCCGCTAACCGGCCGCGCACCGAACTTGATGAGACGAAAGAGGGAAACCGATGAAAATAGTTGTTCTGATGAAAGAGGTGCCGGACACCTGGGGTGACCGGAACCTGAACCTCGAAACCGGCCTGCTGGACCGAGCCGCCAGCGAACCGGTGCTGGATGAGATCACCGAACGCGCCCTCGAGGTGGCCCTGACCTACCGGGACGGCCACCCGGACACCGAGGTGGTGCTGCTGGCCGCGGGCCCGGAAGGCACCCTTCCTGCCACCCTCCGCAAGGGACTGGCCATGGGAGCGGACCGCGCCGTGCACATCACGGACCCGGCGCTGCTGGGCGCTGACACCACGCTGACAGCTGAAGTTCTGGCCGCCGCCTTGAAGCGGATCAGCTTCGACCTGGTCATCGCCGGCAACATTTCCACCGACGGCGGCGGGGGAGTCCTGCCCTCCATGCTCGCTGAACTGCTGCAGACCGCAGGCATCACGTCGCTGAGCAGCGTTGAAATCACCGAAACGGCAGTCAGCGGCCAGCGCCGGCTGGAAGCTGAGACCTACGACGTCCAGGCCGCCCTGCCCGCCGTCATCTCCATCACCGAGGCCCTGCCCGACGCACGCTTCCCGAACTTCAAGGGCATCATGGCTGCGAAGAAGAAGCCCTTCGAGACCTGGTCCCTGGCTGATCTTGGCCTGGCACCGGATGAAGAAGCCAACCGCTCAATCGTGATTTCCGTGGCTCAGCGCCCGGCCCGCACCGCCGGCATCCGCATCGAAGACGAAGGCGACGCCGGCCAGCAGATCGCAGACTTCCTTGCCCGGAACCAACTCATTAAAGGACGCTCATAATGACCGGATACCCAGCCAACGCAGCCCTCGTCCTCGTTGATGTCTCGCCCTCGGGTGTACTCCGATCCAGTGCGGCCGAACTAATCGGCGCAGCCACAGCCGTGGGCACGCCGGTGGCACTCGCCGTCGCCGCGCCCGGCAGTGCGGAGCGGCTCGGCGCCGAACTCGCCGCGCTGGGCGCCGCCCACGTGATGATCGCGGAATCCGCCGACGCCGCCCGGGGTATGGTCCTGCCGGTGGTGGACGCGCTCAGCGCGGCGGCGGCAGCCCTCTCACCCGAAGCCGTGCTGACAGCCAACTCCATCCAGGGCCGCGACGCCGCCGCCCGCTTCGCCGTCCGCTCCGGTGCCGCGCTGGCTGCCGACGCGGTGGGCGTCTCCCGGGATGAAGAGGGAGTGGTGGCGCACCACTCGGTCTACGGCGGCGCGTACTCCGTCGAATCGGCGGCCGCGGCCGGACCCCTGGTCATCACACTGCGGCAGGGTTCCTCGAGCCTGCGGGCCGAACCGCAGGATCAGTCCGTGGAGGTCCTGAACGTGCCGGGTTCGGGCACACCGGATGCCGCCGTCCTGCACTGCCAGGAAACCGCCGTCGTCTCTGCCCGTCCTGAGCTGCGCGGTGCGTCCGTGGTGGTCTCGGGCGGACGCGGCATTGGGTCCGGCGAGAACTTCGCCCTTGTTGAAAGCCTTGCCGATGTTTTGGGCGGGGCTGTCGGTGCTTCCCGTGCCGCCGTCGACGCCGGGTACGTTCCGCAGTCGCTGCAGGTGGGTCAGACCGGTGTGACCGTTGCGCCGGAGGTCTACATTGCGCTGGGCATCTCCGGAGCCATCCAGCACCGCGCCGGCATGCAGACCGCGAAGACCATCATTGCGGTCAATAAAGACGCCGATGCCCCGATCTTCGAGATCGCGGACTTTGGCGTGGTGGGCGACGTTTTCACCGTGGTGCCGCAGCTGGTATCCGCGATCGAAGCCAAGCGGGGGTAGCGCCATGGTGAGGAAAGGACTTCCCAGGGAGAGTCCGGGTACTCCGGCCGCGCCCGCGCCGGCAGCCCAGCCGGAGAGGCCTGCGTCGGCAACCGCCGGCCCTGCCGCCCCGGGGCCCGCGCCCGGGGAACAGGCACGGGTGCAGGCGCAGAGACAGACACAGACGTCGGCCAGCCCGGCGGCCAGGCCGGCAGGCAGGCGGCAGGGAATGCCGCGCCCTGCGGCACCGGCAGCCCCGGGTTCAACAGGTTCGGCCGCTTCCACTGCGGCGCCTGCGGCAGCCGAAGCGCAGTCAGGTGCCCCCGCCGGTGCACCCGGAGGCTGGCGGACGGCGATGGCCGTCGCGGCGCCGCAAACCCGGTCCGCGCCGTCGTCCGCAGCCAGGGCAGCAGCGGCGCCTGCCGCAGCCGCACCCGCGGCCGCCAAGCCCGGTGCCGGGTCCGTGCTGAAGCGCGCGGTGCTGTTCGCGGCTGCGCTGCTGGTCCTTTGCGCGGCGGCGGTGCTGGGAGCCCGGTGGCTCATCACGCTTGAACCGGTGCAGGACTTCCTGGTCCGCTATCCCGGTGAGACTGAACTGCCGCACGGGGCGCCCGTGGGCATTCCCGCCTGGCTGGGCTGGCAGCACTTCTTCAACGTTTTCCTGATGGTGCTGATCATCCGCACCGGCTGGCAGGTCCGTACCCAGCGCCGCCCGCCGGCGCAGTGGACTCCGCGCTGGGGGAAGAACCCGAAGAAGATCAGCCTTACCCTCTGGTTCCACCAGTCGCTGGACGTGCTGTGGCTGGTCAACGGGGCCGTGTTTGTGGTGCTGCTGGCAGTCACCGGCCACTGGACGCGGGTGGTACCCACCAGCTGGGAGGTGTTCCCCAACGCCGCCTCCGCCGCGCTGCAGTACCTCTCCCTGGACTGGCCCACGGAGAACGGCTGGGTGAACTACAACTCGCTGCAGGTCCTCGCCTACTTCCTCACGATCTTTGTGGCCGCTCCGCTGGCCGCGCTGACCGGTTACCGTATGTCTGCCATGTGGCCGGCGCGGGCCGAAAAACTGAACCGGGTCTATCCGATCGAGCTGGCTCGGGCCATCCACTTCCCGGTCATGCTCTACTTCGTGGCCTTCATCCTGGTGCACGTGGCCCTGGTGCTTTCAACTGGTGCGCTGCGCAACCTGAACCACATGTACGCCGGCCAGGACGCCATCAACTGGACGGGTTTCTGGATCATGTTCGCCTCGCTGCTGGTGATTGCCGGGGCGTGGTTCGCTGCGCGTCCGTTGGTCCTGGCGCCCATTGCCTCACTCTTCGGCAAGGTGGGCCGTTGACTGTTCGGGCAGGTAGCAGCCGGACCGCCCATTTACGCTTCTCCTGCTGACCGGAGTCCGCAGGAGGAACACACTGGGTAAATGGCGGAGAACAGCGGCGGCGCCCTCAAGCGCCGGCTCGATTCCGGGCCGGGCTGTCCTGGAACAGCGGCAGGAGTTCTTCGCCTACGCGCTGTCCTTCGCGGTGGCGGGCGCCTACTGGTCATCAACCTGGGCCTGCGGCTGTGGGGACGGCGCCGGATGGGCGCCTCCGCGGACGTGTGACGTTTGCCGGGCTGCCGCCGATTCGGTAATTGCTCTAATGTCCGGTAGTCTTATATCTGCTCTTGACGAGCAAAGCCTGGAGGATTCGCCTAGCGGCCTATGGCGCACGCCTGGAACGCGTGTTGGGTTAACGCCCTCGGGGGTTCAAATCCCCCATCCTCCGCCAGATGAGAAATCATCACCAGAAACGCCCCGGTCTTTCGGCCGGGGCGTTTCTGTTTGTCCGGGACGCCTCAGCTGCGCTCCGGCCGCAGCGCGAACCGGGTGGCGGCGGCGACTGCTCCGACCCCCAGCAGCGCTGTCCCGCCGGCCAGCGCCAGGTACACCAGCGGCTGGATCGTGGGCAGCGGCTGTCCGGAGACGTTCAGGGCGATGCCCATCAGCGGTGGCAGCGCCAGGACAGTACCGACGACGACGGCGGCAGCCACCATCAGTGCCGACTCCGCGCCTGTCATGCGGCGCAGCTGCGCGTCGGTGGCACCGAGCCTGCGCAGCAGCAGCATCTCGGGACGCCGCCGTGCGGTGGACATTACGAGCGCGTTCCCCACAGAGACAGCCAGATAACCCAGCAGAATCAGCATGGCCAGCACGTTGACCCAGGACTCCGCGCCGCGTTCCGCCGCCCCGGCGGCGTTCAGGCTTTCCCGGTCCAGGACCGTCAGACCCAGGTCTTCCAGCGCCGGAACCAGTTCCGCCGGATTGGCGTCCGGTGCCGTGAGCAGCAGCTGATCGTTCAGCCCGGAGGTGGTGTGGGGGAGCAGGGCCGCGTTGTCCATGGTTACGTCGCCGAATCCCAGCCCGCGTTCGTAGACGGCGACGACGACGGCGGTGCCCTCAGCACCGTCCCCGTAGCGGAAGGCGAACTCATCCCCGGGAGCCAGCCCGGATTCATACGCGAGGGCGGTGCTCACAGCCACCGTTCCGGGTTCCGCCAGCCGGTCCAGCGAACCGTCCCGGACTCCCAGATCCAGAGCCTTGTCCAGGTTTTCGGGTGCTATGCCCTGCACTCCGACGGGCTGCACGCCGTCGTCCATGCCCAGGAAACGCGTCTGCATCAGGAGGGCTGAGCCGGCTATCGGCGTCGTGGTTTCCACGCCCGGCAGGGCAGCAACTGTGTCCGCGAGTTCGGGGGAGATGCCGCCGGGCGCACTGCCTACGTATCCGGCCACGAGGCCGTCGCGGGACTGCCGCTGCGCTTCGGAGTCAACGGTGGCCGGCATAAAGAACTGTACGGAACCAAGCGCCAGGGCCAGGGCGAGCGGAACGATCCCGGCAGCGAGCCGGCGCGGGAACGCGTCGGCTCCGGCGCCGACCAGGACCAGCGACGCGGACCTGCTGCGCCGCAGGAGCGGAGCCATAAGCTTCAGTGATCCGGTCACGATCCAGGGACCCAGGACGCCCGCACCGATCACCAGGAGCAGGATGCTCGACGCCGCTGCCGCCAGACCGGCGCTGCCGGGGACCGCAGCGGGCAGCAGGGCGGCCATCAAACCGCCACCCAGCAGGGACAGGCCTGTAATGATGCGTCCGCGGCCCAGCCGCCCGGATTCTGTGGCCGCCTCGCGCAGCGCGGTCACCGGAGCGGCACGGACCGTGCCGCGGGCCGAGACCAGCGAGGCGCCCACGGCGGCCGCAACACTGAGCAGCACGGCACTCGCCGCCGGCAGCGGACTAAACGCGAGCTGGAAGCCGTCCGGGATCATGCCGGCGGCGGTGAACTGCCCGCCCAGGAACCCGGCCAGCCAGAATCCAGGAATAGCACCCAGCACGGCGGCCGCGGCGGAGACCAGCAGGACTTCGCGCACCACCAGGCCCAGGGTTTGGCTGGCTCCGTCACCGATGGCCCGCAGCATCGCGAACTCGCGGCGGCGGGAAAGGATGGAGAGGGAAAGGGTTCCGGCAGTCACAAAGACCGCCGTCATCACGGCGACTCCGGCCAGCGACCCGCTTAGGAGCAGCAGCATGGACCGGGCCCCGGCGCCGCCGAGGTTTTCCACGTCACCGCGCCGATCGCCCGTGTAGCTGACGACGCCGGATACCCCGGCTTCGATGTCCGCAGCGAGCTGCTCCGGGCTGACACCCGGTTCGGCCAGGATACCGATCGTGGCGACGGAACCGCCGTGTGGCCAGAGGTCTGCTGCGCCTGGGGTGCTGAGGAAGACTACTCGGCCGGGGCTTTTCCCTTCCGCTGGAGCTACGGTGCCGGTCACCGTGTACTCGGCGGGGACTCCGCCGTGGCCGAGCAGAATGCGGGTGCCGGGATCGGCGTTGAAGGACGCATCCACCGCCACTTCATCGGTTGCCCGCGGAGGTTCCCCGGCGGTGAGGCTGAACGGTGCCAAGGCAGCCGAGTCCCAGCCTGAGGCAGTAAGAGGGGTCCCGTCGGAGGTGGTCAGCGGGATCTCCACGTTGCCGACGGCCGCTTGGACGCCAGGCACTGCTTCAATGTCCTCCACGGTTTCGGCGGGCAGCAGCACCCGCTCAGGGAAGACGGCCGGCAGATCTTCCGGCACCGGGATCGACTGGGGTGCGCCCACAACGACGTCGGCAGCCTGCAGGCGCTGCGGGGCGGTGCCTCCGCGCAGCCCGGATTCAATAAGCACGCCCATGGCGGTGATCAGCGCAGCGCTGAGGAAAACGGCGATGAACACGCCGGCGAATCCGCCGCGGTGGTGCCGAATGGAGGCTTTGGCGAGGCTGAGCATGTTAGTTCCCTCCCAGGTAGGCCATGCGGTCGGTGACGTCGCGGGCCGAGGCGCCGCTCATGCTGCCGTCAATGCGTCCGTCGGCCAGGAACACGACGGTGTCCGCGTAGCTGGCTGCCACCGGATCGTGGGTCACCATCACCACGGTCTGGTTCAGGGCGGAGACGGTGTGCCGCAGCAGCTGCAGGACCTGGCGGGCCGTACCCGAATCCAGGGCGCCGGTTGGTTCATCGGCGAAGACCACGTCCGGACGGGTGATCAGCGCCCGGGCAATCGCTGCCCGCTGCTGCTGCCCGCCGGAGAGTTCCTGCGGCTTCCGGTTGCCCAGGTCGCCCAGCCCGACGGCGTCGAGCACGTATTGCAGCCAGGCATTGTCCGTTCCGCGTCCGGCCAGCAGCAGCGGCAGCGTCACATTCGCCGTTACTGAAAGCTGCGGGAGCAGGTTGTACGACTGGAATACGAAGCCCACATGGTCCCGCCGGAAGCGCGTAAGCGCCTTGCCCCGCAGCCGGGAAATCTCGGTGCCTCCCAGCCGGACCTGGCCGGAGTCGGGCACGTCCAGCCCCGCCGCGGACTGCAGCAGCGTACTTTTGCCGGACCCGGACGGACCCATTACGGCGGTGAAGGTGCCGGCCGGTACGGCCAGCGACACCTCGCGGAGGGCGGCGACGGCGATGCTGCCGGAACGGTAGCTTTTGGAGACGCCGGTCAGCTCGAGGGCTGCCGGGCCGGGGAACTGGGAAGAGTCGGAGTACATGGTTTGTGTCCTTTGAACGGTGGCTGGGGAACTGGTATCGACGCTACGCAGCGTAAGAATCCGTTCCGATACAGCCAGCAGCCCGGTTCATGGTGTAGCTGGCTATACCGACAGGCACCGGATGCTCCGGCATAATCGAGCAAATGAGATGGCCAACCCAAGCCGGCCTGCGGGCCCGCGCAGCAGACACAGTGTTCCTGCTGCGTGAGGCCGTGCACTGGCTGGCCTCCCTGGGACTCCTGGTGACGGGCCTGGTGCTGCTGCCGTTCCTGTCCCTGGGCATCGGCCTGTACGCGCTTCCCGCCGTGCTGGGGAAGCTGGATCTGCTGGCGGCCCGGGCGCAGGGGAGGGCTGCCGGGTTTGCCGGGGCAGTCATTCCCTTTGACCGCCGGCGCCTGCGCGGACGGTACTCCTTTGGGGAGCTTGCATCGCTCGTAACGGCCCCGGAAACCAAGCGGAACCTGTCCTGGCTGCTGTTCCATGCCGCGTTTGCGCTGCTGGCCGGCGCCCTGGCGATTGCCCTGCCGGTCGGCGCGCTGCTCTACCTGCTGGTTTCTCCGTTCTGGATGCTGTTCCCGGCCGAGGCGCCGCTTGAAATGACCATCACCATCACCAGCTGGCCGGAGGCGTTCCTGGGCATGCTGCTTGGCGTCGCCTACGCCGTCCTGGCCTGGCTGCTGCTGCCGTGGATGGCCCGCCGGCTGAGCGAGGGAACGCTCGCGATCCTCTCGCCGCGGCGCTACGACGAACTCTCCCGCCGGATCCAGGACCTCTCCGCCGCCCGCGCGAGTGCCCTCGCCGCGCACGCTGCGGAGCTGCGGAGGATCGAACGCGAGCTGCACGACGGCGCGCAGAACCGGCTGGTGGGTGTGGTGATGATGCTGGGTCTGGCGCAGCGGGCAGCCGAGACGGATCCCGCGGCTGCTGTTCCGTTCCTCACCCGGGCGCAGGACGCCGCAACCGAGGCCCTGGCCGGACTTCGGGCAGCCGTGCATGACATTTATCCGCCGGTGCTGGATGAACTGGGACTCGGGGGCGCTGCCTCGGCCCTGACCAGCCGCTCTCCGATACCCTGCAGCCTGGACGTCGCCGGCCTGCTGCGGGCGCCGGCAGCCGTTGAATCCGCAGCCTATTTTGTCCTGGCCGAAGCGCTGACCAACGCCGCCAAGCATTCCGGTGCGTCCCGGATCGAGGTGGTCCTGCGCACCGAATCGACGCCGCGGGAAGACGTGCTGGTGGTGAAAGTGACCGACGACGGGCGCGGCGGGGCTGCCGTGTCCCCGGCGGGCGGGGGGCCGGGGCGTGGTTCCGCTGTGCCTGCCGGAGCGGGTGGCGCGGCCGCCGGCACGGTGACTGCGGTGGACTTCGGCACTGTTGATGTGGGCACTGTCGACGTCGGCTCGGGAACCGGGCTGGCCGGAATCGCGCGGCGTGCTGCCGCGTTTGGCGGCAGGCTGCTGCTGGACAGTCCTGCCGGAGGACCGACGAAAGTGAGAGTGGAGCTGCCGTGCGCGTTCTGATTGCCGAAGATGATGCCCTGCTGCGCGCCGGTCTGGAGCTGCTGCTGAAGGGTGAAGGCTTCGACGTCGTCGGGTCCTGGGACAACGCGGATGACCTGCTGGCCGGGTTCGAACCCGGCAGCGCCGACGCCGCAGTGCTGGATGTTCGCATGCCTCCCACCTTCACCAATGAAGGCCTGAAGGCTGCGCTCGAACTCCGGTCCCGGGTACCGGACTTCCCGGTGCTGGTCCTTTCCGCGTATGTGGAGGACAGGTACGCCAGCAGGCTGCTGGGTTCGGGCGCCGAGGGGGTGGGCTACCTGCTGAAGGAACGGGTGGGGAAGGTCGGGGATTTCGTCGACGCGCTGCGCCGGGTGGCGGAGGGCGGAACCGTGATGGATCCCGAGGTTATTGCCCAGCTGTTCAGCAGGCGAGGAAACCAGGACCCCATCCGCTCCCTGACCCCGCGGGAGTTCGAAGTCCTGGGACTGGTGGCCGAAGGGCTGGGCAATACTGCCATCGCCGAATCGATCTCCGTCTCGGAGGCGGCTGTCAGCAAGCACATTGGCAACATCTTCGCGAAGCTGGGGCTGGCGCCGTCGGACACCGGGCACCGCAGGGTCCTGGCCACCCTCGCCTACCTTCGTTCCTGATCCCCGCGCCTGTTTCCGGAGAGCAGTTCTTCCCCTAGAGGGAACGGGACCTCTGCCTGACGCCGGGCAGGCGCGTCCTGTGTCGCAATACGGTTGCTTAGACGGGGTCCGGATCATCCTGTGTCGCATTACCGTCGCTCTCCTGCCCGGAAAACGACGTTAGTGCAGCACAGAATTCCCGGGGTGCGGCCGAAGGGACGTTATTGCTACACAGGATTCCCCGCGGCATGCGCAGTTCGAAGACTTCAGGAGCGGATTCTGCGATATGCGGAGAGCCGCCCTGTAGACTTCGAGAAAACCCGTTTCAACCGTGCCGGAGCCATGAAACTCGACAATATCGACCGCCATATCATCACCGCCCTGAAGGCTGACGGCAGGCGTTCTTATACGTCCATCGCAGCCGAGCTGGAACTCAGCGAAGGCACGGTCCGGCACCGCGCGCAGCGGTTAATGGCCGACGGCGTTATGCAGGTTGTCGCGGTCACCGACCCCATCCGGGTGGGGAGGTCCCACTTCTTCATGGTGGACATCGCCGCCACGCCCGGGCGTGCCGCGGAAGTCGCCGCCGAAGTGGGCAAGCTGCCCGACGTCGTCTGGGTGGCGTTGGTGGACAACGGCCCGTTCAAGGTGCGGGTGGAGGTCATCTGCCGGGACATGCGGCATTTCCGGGATGTGCTGTTCACCGGTATCGAGCCGGTTGACGGGGTGCTGGAGACGCGGAGCCAATCGATCCTCAAGGTGGTCAAGACCAACTACGGCTGGGGACTCCCGGAGCAGGTGGACGAGCCCGCCTAACCCAGCAGTACGGGAACGGCTCCGGGCCGGCAAGCCACCCCCGCAGCAGCAAGCCAGGTTGAAGCGGATGGCCCGCAGGCGGACCTGCGGGCCATCCAGCACAGCGGCTAGAGCGAAACGACGCTCATCGCGTCGGGCCGCGGCCGCAGGCCGATTGCCTGGCCGGCCTGCAGCTGCGGGGCGGCCGCGAGGTCCACAAGGGCTTTGACGCGCAGGTCGAAGGCCTGCAGCCGAGCGATGATCCGCACCTGGTCACCCAGGAAAACCGATTCAATGACCTCGGCAGTAAACGCGCCGGGTGCACCGGCGGCGTCCACTGAAAACCCGGAGGGACGCACGGCTAGGCCGTAGCCGTCCAGGCTTCCCGGGTTCCCGGGGCCAGCCAGCACCGTGGGGCTGCCGGTAATCGTCGCTGCCACACCGCCGTCGGCATGAGCAAGCTGCAATTCCGCCGAGGGCGCCAGGACGCAGGACCCGGAGATGAAGGACGCCGCGAACGCCGTGGGCGGGCGCAGGTAGAGGTCCTCCACCGGAGCGCAGATCTTCAGCTGGGCCTGGTCCATCAACGCGATCCGGTCGGAGAGGACCAGCGCTTCCTCGCGGTCATGGGTGACGTAGACGATCGTGGTGCCGAACTCCTGGTGAACGCGCCGGATCTCCTCCAGCATGTCCTCCTTTAACGCCTTGTCCAGGGCGCCCAGCGGCTCGTCCATAAGCAGCAGGCTCGGAGAGAATGCGAGCGAGCGGGCGATTGCCACGCGCTGCTGCTGGCCGCCGGAGAGTTCGGCAGGCAGACGATCCCCGAAGTCTGCCAGCCGCATCCGGCCCAGCATTTCCGCTGCACGGGTCTGCCTGCGTGCAGTGTCCCAGCCGCGCATCTTCAGTCCGTACTCGATGTTCTTCCGCACGGACAAATGCGGGAAGAGCGCATAGTTCTGGAACACCATGCCGATGTCCCGCTGGGCTGGGCTAAGCCGGGTCACGTCCCGCCCACCCAGACGGATGGTGCCGGAGGTGGGGGTATCGAACCCGGCGATCTGGCGCAACAGGGTGCTCTTCCCGGAACCGGAGGCACCCAATAGGCTCACCAATTCGCCCTTGCGGATGGTCAGATTGACCTTATCCAGGGCCTTAACCGCGCCGAAGGAGCGGCAGAGTCCTTCAATCTCGACGGCGGGAACCGGCGCCTGCGCGTCTGTCCGGCTCGGAGCCATGGTTTCCGTCATTTTTTCTTCACTCCTTGGGTTATCGAAAGAAAGACCGCCACGAGGGCTGAGGTCAGCACCGCGATGATGGAGGCGATGGCTGTGACCACGGGTTCGCTGCCCCACTGCAGCGCGTCGAGGATGCGCTTGGGCAGCGTCAGCAGGCCCGGTCCGCCTAGGAAGTTCACCAGCACGGCCTCCTCGAAGCTGGCCTGGAACGCCAGGACGAATCCGGCGATGAGGCTGGGGAACGCCAGGCGCAGGGTGATGCCGGTGAAGGCCCGGGCGCGGGTGGCGCCGAGGGTGATCGCGACCAGTTCCAATTCTTTCGGCTGCGCCCGAAGGCCGATCGCGCCGATCAGGATCACGAACGGGATCGCCAGGACGGCATGTGCGACGGCGAGGCCCCAGAAGCTGCCCAGCATCCGGAACTGCGCGAACACGCCATAGATGGCGACGGCGAACGCGGACACCGGAATGAGCAGGCTTGCTACGGAGAGCTGCTCGATCAGGGCACGGACCTTTAGCTGGCTGCGCAGAATGGCCCAGAGAGCCGGAAGAGAAACGGCGACTGCGATCAGTGCGCTGACGACGGCGAGCCGCAGGGACAGCCCGAGCGAGTCCAGCCACTTGGGGCTGTTGAAGAGCTCGATGTACCGGTCCACGCCCCAGGATCCGGGCGGGAACTTGATGGAGGCATCGTTCGCGAAGGAGAGCAGGATGGTGAAGAGGATCGGCGAGAGCAGAATCAGAACGGAGCAGCAGATCAGCGCCAGCCCCATTAGCCGGGCGATCCGGTCCAGGATCCGGTCCAGGGGCTTCATCGAATGGCTCGTTTCAGGGTCTTGGCGCCCACCAGGGCGGCAACAACAGCGAGGACCAGGACGGCGACGATCAGCAGGACGGCGGCGCTGGCGGACGCGCCCTGGAAGTCGTACCGGCTGTTGAGCTGCTGGTTGATCAGGGTTGCCATAAACGCTGTCTGCGGTCCGCCGAGCATCACGGGGGTGATGTAGAACCCGATCGATAGCACAAAGACCAGGGCCATGGAGGCCAGGATCCCGCCTTTGGCCACAGGCAGGGCGATTCCGAGCAGGGCCCGGGTGCGGGTGGCGCCGAGGGCTTCGGCCGCCGTCAGGGTCTGCAGGTTGATGGTGGAGATGGCTGCGAAGAGGGAGAACACGGCGTAGGGGATGAGCGAGTACGTGATGCCGATGATCACGGCGGTGTCGTTGTACAGCAGGGAGAGCGGCTCATCGATGACGCCCAGTGCCAGCAGCACCGAGTTCACCGGGCCCTGCTTGGACAGCATGATGAAGATGGCGTAGTTCTTCATGATCACGCCGGTCCACATCGGAATGAGGGTGACCGTCCAGAGCAGGATGCGCACCCAGCGCCGTTTCGTGGCGTGGATGGTCCAGGCGATGGTCAGGGAAATGATGGTGGCCACCAGGGTGACCACCACGGAGTCCACGAGAGTGGTGGTCAGGGCGCGCCGGCTGACCGGGTTAGTGAAGACGGCAGCGTACCGTCCGAACGTGTCCCCGTCGGAGGAAGCCTCGATGAAGATCCGGATCAGCGGGTACACCACAAAGAGCGCCAGCATCACGATCAGCGGGAAGGAGAGCAGGAAGCCGTTGACCGCGCTCATTTCGAGCCGCCAGGAGCCCGCCCGGGCCGGTGGTGGGGCATCGCCCGCCGCGCTGCGTGCGGGGGCCCCGGTGGTCTGTTGTGTCATGAGTATCCCTGAGAAAAGGGCGGGACAGCCGGCGCGCCAGGCACCGGCTGTCCCGCCCGGTCCAGCTGGCTAACCGCCGGCGATGATGTCCAGGAAGGTGGAATCGATCTCGGCCTTGTTGTTTGAGTGCCAGACGTAGTCCTGGCGGTAGAGTCCCTCGAAGTTTGCCGGGTAGTTGGCCAGGCGTTCAGCGACGTCGGGTTCAATGAAGTCCAGCGCCTCCGGGTGGGGCACCGTGTACTGCAGGGCGGTGGCCCACTTCGCCTGGGCCTCCGGGTTCTCCGCGAGCCAGGTGACGTACTTCAGTGCGGACTCCTTGTTCGGAGCGTCCGCGAGGATGCTGGAGGAGCCGGTGACGTAGATGCCGTCCCAGGAGATGTCCAGGTTTACGCCCTCATCCTGGACGGCGAAGGCGCGGCCGCTGGCCATGATGCCCATGTCCGCTTCGCCCTGGAGCATGGCCTGGTTCTGCTGGTCGCCGGAGGTGTACCAGACAGTGGTGGACGGTGCGACGGCGCGCAGGCCCTCGGCGATCCGGTCCACGCCTTCGGATTCCTCGAAGAGTGCGTCGCGATCGCTGCCGGTGGCAACGGCGAGGGCGTTGACCAGCACGCCGAAGAATCCGGGATCGCCCGGAAGCATCCGGTTGCCGGGGAAGGCCTCGGTGTCGAAGAATTCCTCAATGGTCGTGGGGCAGGCGGCCACGCTGTCCTTGTTGCAGACCACGACCATGCCGTAGCCGGACCAGGAGTAGTCGTAGTCGGTGACGTTCTCTGCGCCGTAGGCGTCTTCCAGCGCGGCGCGGGTGTCATCGTCCCAGTTGGCCAGCAGGCCCTCCTGGTCCAGGAAGTAGCCGTCCTGGAGGGCCATGCCTTCGAGCATGTCCCACTCGACCGTGCCGCTCTGGTTCATGGACTGCACCATGGAGACGTGGTTTCCGGCGTCCAGCACCTCCACCTCGATCCCGGTGTCCTCGGTGAATTCAGCGGTGAGCCCGCGGGTCGCTTCCGCGTACGCGCCGCCCCAGCTGGCGATGACCAGCTTGCCGGTCCCTGCTGCCGCGCTGCTGTCGGCGGCTTGGGTCTCCCCTGAGCAGCCGGCCAGCGCCAGCGAACCCGCGACGCCGAGCAGCAGCAGCGGTTTCATGCCTTTCCGTGCCATAGTGCCTCCTCGTTTGAGTGATGTTGCCTAACCGTAGTCATGAGTTCGTAACTCACTCAAGAGATTCTGTGAATTTCATCGTTACCTGCGTGTAAAATCTCGTAATACGTAAACAAAGTAATAAAAATTCAGTATCTAGATACCGGTCCTGGTTCCCGGGAGCCGATAGGCGGCCGCCGGATGCGTCGGGGCGATGCGGGAATGCCCGGCGCCGAAGACGTGCTCGCGCAGGGTGTGTCCCTCGTAGGCCAGCCGATAGCGGCCGCGGCGCTGCAGCTCGGGGACCACGTGGTCGCCGAAATCCCGGACCGTGTGCGGGTGGGAGTAGTTGCGCAGATTAAAGCCGTCCAGTCCGAAGGTGTCCGCCCACTCCTCGACGGCGTCGGCCACCGCGGCGGCGTCTCCGCAGACGAAGAACCGTTCGTTGGCGAGGTCGGCGGCGGCGTCGATTAGCTCGCCGATGGTCAGGTCCGGCTGCCGGCCATAGGCGCCGGAGTCAGCCCTCGTCTGGCCGGCGGCTTCCAGAGCGTCGGTGACGCGCATGGAGCGGGGGAATGCGAAGGGGTCGAAGCCGCGGCCGAACTCGTGGGCCAGGTAGCCCTCGGCCCGGGTGAAGGACTGGTAGCGGTCCAGTTTCGCCCGTGCCTCCGCCGTCGTTTCTCCGACGATGATGTTGACCTGGGGTACGATTTTCAACTCCGAAGGACCCCGCCCGAAGGCGGCCGCCTGCTCGCGCAGGTCCCTGATGACGGCATGCATGCTCTCGTCATTGCGGTTCAGGACAAACACGACCTCAGCGTGCCGGGCCGCGAACTTCCGCCCCCGGTCGCTCATTCCGGCCTGGAAGAGCAGCGGTGTCCGCTGCGGGCCCGGGTCCACCAGGGACGGGCCGGAGCAGCGGTAGTACGGTCCGGCGTGGTCGATCCGGTGCACCTTGGCCGGGTCCGCGTAGATGCCGCGTTCGGTATCCGCCACGACGGCGTCGTCCTCCCAGCTTTGTTCGAAAAGCTTGTACGCCACGTCCATGAAGTCCTCGGCCCGGTCGTAGCGCTCCTCGCTGGTCAGGTGTGCAGGGTCGAAGCCGAAGTTCTCATTGGCGTTTGGGTGGTAGGACATGACGATGTTCCAGCCCACCCGTCCGCCGCTGAGCTGGTCCAGGGATGCCATACGCCGGGCCAGGGCAAACGGGTGCTCGTAGGTGCAGGACTGGGTGACGGCAATACCCAGATGCGTGGTTGCCGGAATCACCGCTGCGGCCACCACGGCGGGGTCCAGCTCCGGGACGTGGATGCCCTCCCGCAGCGCCAGGTCCTGCGAGCCGGCGTGCGCTGCGGAGATCCCCAGAACGTCGGCGATGAAGAGCGAGTCAAACAGTGCGTCTTCACACGCCCGGGCGGTCTCCTGCCAGAACGCCACCTCCCGGAAGCGCCGTTTCTGGTTTTCCGGCAGCCGCCACAGCCCGTAGTTGTTGTGGCTGGGCGAGGCCATGTCCAGGAGGTTGAAATGTAGGATTTGTGCTTGGTCGGGTTCACGCATGGTCCGGTCCTTGTCTGTAGGTCGAATAGGTCAGTGGCTGGAAATAGGTCAGTCCGGAAGGAATCCCGTGCAACTCAATGCCCCGAAGATCGACGAGGTGGATCGCCGGATCATCTCCCTGCTGCAGCAGGACGGGCGGCGGTCCTTCACCTCGATCGCACGGGAGCTAGGACTCAGCGAAGGGGCCGTGCGGTACCGGACGCAGAACCTGACGGCGTCCGGCCTGATCCAGATTGTGGCGGTGTCCGATCCGCTGGAGCTGGGGTACGAGATCCTCACGATGGTGGATGTGGAAACCCGGCCCGGGGCTGAGGAGGCAGTGGCCGCGGAGCTTGCCGGACTGGAGGAATGTATCTGGGTTGCACTGCTCGGCAACGGTCCGGCCCATGTGCGCGTGGAAGTGCTCTGCGGGTCCCCGGAGTCCTACGCCCGGCTGCTCTTCGACGTGATCGGTCGGATCGACGGCGTCGTGCGGACGCAGGCCGTGCCGGTCCTGGACATCATGAAGTCCAATTTCGGCTGGGACCTGCTGCAGGCTCCGGAGTCCTAGCTCCCGGCCCCGGAACCGCGGTGGACTTCATGCCCGGTTCGCGCGGCGGCAGCCGCAGGGGCCGTAGCGGTGGGGGTGGGCACGTCGATTGCCTCCTGACTGGGGGAGCGGTCTGCTGCCCGTCTTTCGCAACGACGTGGAACCAAGTTACGAATCTGTGAACGACAGCGTGTGAACACAACGAATACTCACACGCTGAGGAAAAACCAGTCAACAATTCGTAACGAAAGAAAAAATCTTTAACGAATCCGTAACGGATGTTCCTAGGAGGGGGTGGGGCGGAAGAGCCGTTCCGCCAGAAGCACCGCGCGGCGTTCCAAGGTCTGCGGATCAGCCGGAACCAGGGTGGAGGCGATTTCATATTCGTAGCCGTCGAAGAAAGCTAGGAAGACCGCCACCAGGTCGTCCACCGCGTCAGAATCCTCGATATCCAGGCTGCCGTCAGCGGCTCCGCGGTGCAGGGCGGCCCGTACCTTCGCGTCCCACAGGAAGTACACGCTGTCCAGCCGTTCACGGAGCTCCGGATGACGGCGGACCAGGCTGGACATTTCCAGCCAGAGCAGGCCACGGCCGTGCAGATCCGGCATTCCGCAGACTACGCTGATCATTCCCCGGAGGTGCTCCCATGGGGTGAGCTGCCCCTCCTCAAGGGAGGCGAAGTGCTCCATCAACTGGCCGCTGGCATAGGCCAGGGCCTCGCCGAGCAGCTGTTCACGGGTGCCAAAATAGTGCTGGATGACGCCGATGGAGGCGCCCGAGACTTCGCTGACATCACGCAGCCGGGTGGCTTCGTAGCCGTGACGTGAAATGCACTCCAGTGTGGCTGTCAGGATGCGCCGTTTCTTCTCGTCCTTGTTGCGCGCCACTGTCCGCCCTCTCCCGGTTCTTCCGACAAATCCTGCATTCGACTGTACGGCCCCCGGGCCCCGACTGCTTGCGGCGCGGTTGCTTCCGCCACTAAAACTAATACCTAAATATTACTTTGATCCCGGGAGCACGATGCAGCCAGAGACCATCACGTACATCAACGGCCGGGTCCGGACCATGGATCCGGAGCGGCCGCAGGCCGCCGGCTTCCGGGTTTCGGGTGGGCGCATCTCCGCCGTTGCCGCGGACGACGCCGAGGCCCGGGAGCTGCGCGCCGGAGGGGACGCCGTCGTGGACCTGCAGGGCGCCACCGTCATCCCGGGCCTGATCGACGCGCATACCCATGTGGAGGCGGCAGCACTGGCGGACTACTACTGGCTCGATGCCCGCGAGGATCCGCTGGAAGTGCTGCTGGCCAAGGTGGAGGCGGAGGCCATGCAGGCGGCCACCGGCTGGATCGTGGTGCAGGCCACCCCGCGCCAGGAAGCCCCCACCCTCGCGCAGCTGGACGCTGCGGCACCGGGCCGGCCGGTGGTCGTGCGCGTGACGGCGCACCTGCAGATTCTCAACACCCAGGCCCTGCAGGCCTCCGGGCTGGCGGAAAACTACACCACGCCGCCGGGCGTGCGCGTGGTCCGCGATGAACACGGCCGTGCCGCAGGCCCCGTGGAGGAGGGCTATCACCTACTGCCCGTGCCGTGGCCGGATGCGGAGAGCACCGCGGACTTCCTGGAACGGGAGATCCGTGAGCGGTTCCTGCCGTTCGGCGTCACCAGTATCTACGAGATTCCCTACAGCTCCCAAGGCATGCGCGGCTTCCAGCTGCTGCAGTCCCAGGGCCGGTTGCTGCCGCGGATTTCGCTGAACCCCACGGTGGCTCCGGGCCTGCAGCCGCTGATCGACAGCGTGGACGCGTGGCAGCGCTTTGGGCTGATGAGCGGCTTCGGCAATGACCGGCTCTGGCTGGGCGGAGTGAAGTTCTTCCTGGACGGGGACGGCTCCGCCGCCTACAAGGTCACCCGGGACCTGGATCATCCCCGCATGTGGGGCGTGCCGACCCACAACTTCCCGGAGCTGGCCGACGCCCTGACCCTCGCCCTGCGCCACGGGGTCCAGCCATGGATCCATGCACTCGGTGTGCACGCTCAGTACCTGGCCATCGACGCCGTGGAGGAAGCGGTGCGGCGGGTGCCCGGCAGCAGTGTCCGGCCGCGGATCGAGCACGTGTTCTGCCACTGGAGCGACCAGCAGCTGTTCGAGCGGTTCGAGGAGTCCGGCATCCTCGCGGTGCCGACGGCGGCCTTCCTGAAGTTCCATTCCGAGGACTTCGAGCACACCTACCGTCCTGCCAGTGCCTTCCCCTACCGCACGCTGATCGAGCGCGGGCACCGCCCGCCGGGCAACTCGGACACCGCCGGCACGCAGCCGCGGGCGGCCAACCCGTGGTGGGGCATCGCCGCCATGGTTCACCGCATGAACAACGCCGGAGAGCGCGTGGAACCCATGCGCGAGGCCGTTACCGTAGCCGACGGCGTGCGCACCTACACCGAGTTCTCCGCCTATGCCGGACGGATGGAGAGCCGGCTCGGCTCCCTCACGCCGGGCAAGTACGCGGACTTTGCCGTGCTGAACCAGGACCCCTTCGGCGGGGAGTTGGAGGTCATTGAGTCCACCCGGTCGGTGGCGTCCTTCGTGGCCGGGGAACAGATCTGGGGCGAAGAGCTGTCCTGACAGCAGAAAGCGGGGGAGGCCCGAATGCCTCCCCCGCTGCGGTTTCTGCGGGGTCTAGCTGTACATGACGTAGACCTTGGACAGCGCCTCGGTCACGTTCCAGGTGCCGGTCCAGCCCTTGGGGAAGATCGCCAGGTCGCCCGGACCCACTTCCTTGGGCTCTTCGCCGTCGCGCTGGACGGTCATGCGGCCGCTGAGCACGTAGATGACCTCGCCGCCGTCGGAGAAGTTCCACTGGGACAGGCCGACGGCGGTTTCCCACGTACCCGCGTGGATCGTTTCCTCTTCGGTGGAGAACAGGTTGTAGGTCTTGGTCTCGATGTCCGCGCCCAGCGGGTCGGCCAGCGGCAGTGCGAGCGGCTCCACTGTCTTCTCGGACTCTTCAACCTGGGCGATATTGCGGACGATTGCCATGCGGGCTCCTCGGGTAGTCTCCTAAAACCAATATTTCAATATTGGTTTTAGCTACGGTACTGACGCGTTGCACCGCCGCCAACTTCATTACGTACCGTGCACCCTTGACGCAGCACCGGCGCAGGATAACGATTTACGGACCAAGGGGACCAGCCAAACTGCCGGAAGCACCGGCGTCGTGCGTTCCCGCCCGGCTCCCAAACACCCGTCCGGGAGCCGCAGCCCGAACTTCGAGACGCCGGCGCCGGGTTCACGGTGCGGAAGGTTGCCGTGGAAGAGCTTGCAGAATCCGAAGATCCCCAGCAGTGCGTGTATGCAGGGAAGGTTGCGCTGATCACCGGCGCGTCCCGGGGTATCGGCAGGCGGGTGGCCGAGCGGCTCGCAGCACAGGGCGCGCAGGTGGTGGTTGGCTACCGGAAGAACGCGGACCTGGCCAAGGAAACCGTGGCGGAGCTGCAGCGGCTGGGCGGCGGCGGGCTGGCCGTGCAGGCGGACATCGAGAACCCCGAGGACATCCTCCGGCTGTTCGGCGCCGCAGCGGTGGAGTACGGACGCCTCGACTATTTCGTGAACAACGCCGCTGCAGCGGCCTTCAAGAAGGTGGTGGACCTCAAGCCCCACCACCTGGACCGGGCCTACGCGGTGAACGTGCGGCCGTTCGTGCTCGGCGCACAGGAAGCAGTCAAGCTGATGGATGACGGCGGCAGGATCGTAGCGCTGACCAGCTACGGCAGCGTGCGGGCCTTCCCCACCTACGCGGCGCTGGGCTCCTACAAGGCAGCAGTGGAGTCCTTTGTCCGGTTTATGGCCGTGGAGTTCGCCGGCTACGGGATCAACGTCAACGCCGTGAACGGCGGGCTGATCGACTCCGATTCGCTGGAGTACTTCTACGCCATGGACGGTATGGCCCCGATGGACAGCGTGATCTCCCGGATCCCCAAGCGCCGCCCCGGAACCGTGGACGAAATGGCCGCCACCGTGGACTTCCTGCTCTCCCCGGGCGCTGAATACATCACCGGACAGTCCCTGGCCGTGGACGGCGGCCTGTCCGTGATCGCCCCTCCGTTCTTCAGCGAAACCACAGAACCCGTAGCACTTCCGGAGCGTCCACGGCGGCCGCAGGCGGAAGACTGACGAAAGGACAGGACCCCATGCCATACGATGCAGGGCGGTTCAAGGACTACTTCGAATCCCAGATGACCTACGGCGCCGGGTTCCGGCGCAACGTCTCCCGCTACGGCAGCGCCGTCGCCATGATTGATCCGCCCACCGGACGCCAGTGGACCTACGCGCAGCTGGGCGCCGACGTCGAACGCTGCGCCGCGATGCTCGCCGAACGCGGCGTACGCAGCGGCGACCGGGTGATGTACCAGCTCTTCAACGGCGTCGAATTCGCCCTGCTCTACCTGGCCACCCACCGGCTGGGCGCGATCAGCGTGCCCATCAACTACCGGCTCGCCCCGGGGGAGACCGCGCACATCCTGCGGGACAGCGAGCCGTCCGTGTTTATTGTCGACGCCGAGTGTGCAGCGTCCGCGGCCCAGGCGCTGGAGCTCTCCGGCACGTCGCCGCAGGTCCTGGTGGTGGGGGAAGCCGATCTGCCACAGGAATGGGAAAACTTCGACGCCGCGCTGCAGGGGGCCTCCGCGGAGGTCCCGGACCTGCCGGCGGACTATTCCGCCTATGAGGAGACCACCCGGCTGTACACCTCGGGGACCACCGGGATGCCGAAGGGGGTGTCCCTGCCGTCGCTGGCGGAACTGATGAGCGCGCACGACGTGATCATGCACTTCCCGCTCAGCCCGCAGGACCGGACCCTGAACATGACCCCCTGGTTCCACCGCGGCGGCCTGCACTCGGGAGGGCCGAATCCGTCCTTCTACATCGGTGCAGGAGTAGTGCCGCTGCGCAGCTTCAATCCCTCCACAGTGCTGGACTGGGTGGGGGAGTACGGGCTGACGTTCCTGATCGGCGCGCCCACCACGCTGGAGATGATCGCCGCGGAGCAGGAGAAGCAGCCGCGGGACATCTCCACGCTCAAGGGGATCGTAACCATGGGCGCGCCGCTGGACCGGGCGGCGGCGCTGCGGTACCAGGAGCTGCTGACCCCGCGGATCTTCAATGGGTACGGCACGACCGAGGCGTTCTGGAACACGTTCCTGCGCCCCGAGGACCTGCCCGCCCGGGCCGGCACCGCGGGGCGGTCCTGCACGGATGACGACGTCGCCGTCGTCAAGGTCTTCCCGGACCGGCGCGGGCGACCGGATGAGCTGGCCGCCCAGGATGGTACCGAGGCCGGGGAGGTGATCATGCGCTCGCCGAAGGCCGGGTACAGCTACGTGAATCTGCCGGGTGTGGAGGAGGAGAAGTTCTTCGAGGGGTGGCTGTATCCCGGGGACATGGCCACCTGGGATGAGGACGGCTTTGTGACGATCCTGGGCCGCAAGGACGACATGATCATTTCCGGCGGCGAGAACATCCACCCGGTGCAGGTCGAGGGCGTGCTCGCGGAGCATCCCGAGGTGCTGGATTCAGTGGTGGTCGGTGTCCCGGACGCGCAGTGGGGCCAGCGCGTGGTGGCATATGTGGTGCCGCGCAGCGGGGAGGCGACGGCGGATGCGCTGGAGGAATTCTGCCTTGCCCACGCCGGCTTGGCGGACTTCAAGCGCCCGCGCGCCTACCGGTTCGTGGAGTCGGTGCCGCTGACCGCCACCGGAAAGAAAATGCACTTCAAGCTGGCCGAAACGGCGGTGGAGGATCTGGGGGCCGGGCGGCTGATTGCTCCCGGCGCCGCGGTGGCGAGGGAGTGAGGGACGGCATGGACGCGCAGCGGCGGGTGGTTATCACCGGGATGGGGGCACAGACTCCGCTCAACGGATCCTGGCCGCTGACCTGGGAGGCGCTCAAGGAAGGCAAGTCCGGCGTGGACCGGATTACCGCCTTCGACGCTTCGGAGTTCCCTACCAGGATCGCCGCCGAGGTGAAGGGCTTCGACCCCGCGGCCTGGCTGCCGGTGAAACGGATTAACCGGTCTTCGCGTGCGTCGCAGCTCGCCGTTGCGGCGGCCCGGGAAGCAGCGGCCGACGCTGGACTGGGCGTTTCTTTGGAGGATGTCGACGCCGCCGTCATTATCAACAGCGCGGTGTCCGGGTATCCGGAAATCCAGGATGCCACCCGGTTATTCGACGCCGAGGGGATCCGGCCGGTCAGTCCGAGTTTTGTGGCGTCGTCGCTCACCAACATGCCCGCGTGCGAGGTCGCGATCGATCTGGCCGTGCACGGTCCGGTCAATGCCAGTGCGCTCGCCTGCGCCAGCGGAACGCACGCCCTGCTGGAGGCGCGGCGCACGCTTCTGGCGGGGGACGCCGACGTCGTTATTGCCGGTGGAACCGACGCCGCCATCACGCCGGTGATGTTCGCGGGTCTGACCACCATGCGCGGCCTGTCGCGGAGCAATGACGTGCCCCAGGAGGCATCGCGCCCATTCGACGCCGAGCGGGACGGGTTCGTGTTCGGCGAGGGTGCGGTGGTGTGTGTGATGGAGACGCTGAGCCATGCCCGGGCCCGCGGCGCCCGGGCGTACGCAGAGGTGCTGGGCGGGGCGATGACGTCCGACGCGTTCCACATTGTGGCGCCGGAACCGAGCGGTAAGTATGCCGCGGAGGCTATTTCGCGGACGCTGTCGCAGGCGCGGCTGGATCCGGGGGATGTGGATATGGTCTGCGCGCATGGGACGTCGACCAAAGCCAATGACCGGACGGAGACATTGGCGCTGCACACGGTGTTCGGCGAGCACGCCGGGTCCCTGGCGGTGACGGCGCCGAAGTCGATGACCGGGCACCTGATTGGAGCCGCGGGCACGCTGGCGTCGCTGCTGTGTGCCATGTCGATTGTTGAGGGAGTCATTCCGCCGACGATCAACTACACGACGCCGGACCCGGAGTGCGACCTGGACTATGTGCCCAACACCGCGCGGGAGCAGGGCGTGCAGTATGCCGTGACGAACGCGTTTGGGTTCGGCGGGCAGAACTGCGTGGTGGCGTTCGGGCGGGTTTAGGCCTGCTGGGAAGCGTTAGTTCGCCAGGGCGGCGTCGAGCGGTACCCGGATCTCGCTGTAGGCGCCGGACTCGAACTGGATTTCCTTGCCGTTCAGGAGCAGCGTGGGGGTGTGCTGGATCTGCAGGTCCTGTGCGTCCTGCAGGTCGCGGGCCACCCGGTCCTTGATGGCGTCCGAGTTGTAGTCGGCTTCGAACTGGTCCATGTCCAGGCCGAGTTCTTCGGCGTAGCCAGCGAAGATGTCGTCCACCTTGGACTCGGTCTTCCAGTCCTGCTGGTGCTCGAAGATCTTGGCGGCCATCTGCTCCATGGCGCCCTGCTCGGCGGCGGCTTCCACGGCGCGGGCGGAGGGCTCGGCGTTCTGGTGCTTGGGCAGCGGGTAATTCCGCACGACGATCTTGACCTGGTCGGCGTAATCGGCCTTGGCCTGCTGGATCAGCGTGTCCATCATGGCGCAGTAGGGGCACTGGTAATCGGTGAAGAGGACCAGGGTGGCCTGTGGATCTGCCGGGTTGGTGATGGTTCGGGCGTCCGCGGGGACCAGCTTGTCCTGCTGGTCGGCCGGGATTGAGAACTCCGCGGAGGCGCTGGCGGAGGTTGATGCTGAGGGGGACTCCGCGGGGGACTCTGCGGAGGTGCCGCAGGAAACGATTCCGCCGCTAACCAGCAGCCCGGCAATGACTAATGAGGGTACAACCCTGCGCATAGTTCCTTTCCTGGGTTGAGGAGGCGCGCAGCTCTGGGCGCGCGAGGTACTGATTGCAGTTGCTGTCCTTTTAATGTTTCCACCGGTGTGCAGGGGCCGGGAAGCGGGTTGCCGCGTGATCTTGGTCCAGCGGGGTTGTGGCCGGGGTTACTGGAGGTGTTGGGGACACGGGTCGGCTGGCGGGTGGCGTCGGGGCGTGGGCGCCGGGGCGTGGGCGCTGGGCGGATGGGCGCCGGGGCGTGGGCGCTGGGCGGATGGGCGCTGGGGCGGGTGGCGCCGGGGCGAATGCTGCGCGCGCGCCGTCGGGAAGCTCCGCGGCGGGCCGAGGACGCAGGCGGGAAGCGCCGTCGGGCGCCCGGGGTCTGGCCCTGCGCGTCAACCTTCGGGGAGATAACGCTCTTTAGGGGTGTTTCCCGTTAACCCTCGGGGAGATAACGCTGCTCTGACAGCCTGAAAGGGACGTGATCTCCCCGAGGGTTGTTCTAGGACGGGGCTAAACGACGGTATCTCCCCGAGGGTTGGTCTAGGAGGGGGCTTAACAACGTGATCTCCCCGAGGGTTGGTCTAGGAGGGGGCTTAACAACGTGATCTCCCCGAAGGTTGTGCCAGTGCGGGGGCTAAGCGACGTGATCTGCCCGAAGGTTGTGCCAGTGCGGGGGCTAAGCGACGTGATCTCCCCGAAGGTTGTGCCAGTGCGGGGGCTAAGCCACGTTATCTCCCCGAGAGTTGGCCACCCAAGCGGGGGGCCGACGTCGTAAGCGAGCGGCGCCCGCAGCACCTGGCCGCGCACGGGTCGGCGGCACCTGAAGACGGTGCGGGGGATTACGCGGGACTGCGGCCTTCGTCGCTTTCCCGGGCCAGACGGGCAATGCGCTCGCGGGCGGACCGTTCCGACGGGCCCATATCCCCAAGCCCGAACCGAATCACCTGCAGCACCAGTTTCACCGGGCCATGCACCGGCAGCTTGAGCGGGCCCAGATGCGGTTCGCGGAGGCCGAGCATTTCGCGGTGCCGCGGTTCCAGGGAGGCGACGGCGCCGGCGAAGAGGACGCGGTAGCCGATCATCTGGTTGCGGGGCAGGGGAGGGCGGCGCAGGAACCGCACCACTTCCTCGACGGTCGGGCTCGATCGCAGTTCGGGGTCGAACGCGGCCATCTGCTTCCGCAGCCCGGCCAGGTCCCGTGGCGGGTTGTCGATCTGCATCAGTTCACCTGCGGTCGCCCACTCGGCGACGTACTGGTCCGGTCCGCCCGGGATGGGGCAGCCGAACTCGATGTGGGAGGTCAGGAACGCGTCGGTGAAAGCGAGGTGTACCCAGCGGGCGAGCTCGGGGTCGTTCGCGGAATAGGGGCGGACAATTCCGGAAGCGTCCTCGTAGGTGCCTTGAACCCGTTCGTGCAGGCGCAGCACCCAGTTCGAGGCGCTGCGTGCCGCCGTCGTATCCCCGTAGGTGACGGTGAAGATCCAGCGGATGGTTCCGGCGAGCCGGCCGAGCGGGTCTTCCTTGTAGTTGGAGTAGTCGCGGACGCCGGCCATCGCGCCGGGGTGCAGTGCCTGCAGCAGCAGGGCCCGGATGCCGGCGATGATCGTGGTCATGGATCCGTGGACCGCCCACACTGCGGATCCCGGTCCGTAGTAGCCGCGGTCGGTGCCATTGGCGAGCTCCAGTTCCCACTCTGGAATGGTCTCTGAGTTGTTGCTGAACGTGCCGACCAGCTGCCGACGCCAGGATTCAAGAAGCTCGCCCATCGTCCCAGTATGGTCCTGCCGGCTGGGAGGCGGCAGGGACGGGCGGGCAGATGAATGACTAGTTGATCAGTGCGATGAGCAGCGGGACGCATCCGGCAGCCATCAGTGCAATGAAAATCGTCCATGGCCTTCCCATCAGCGAAGCGTTTCTGATGGTTCCGCCCCGAATGGTCGCGGCCCAGAGACTTACCCCCGCACCGACCATAAATGCGGCGCCCAGCAGGCCCAGCCAGAAATCAGGCGTCATTTAATGCCGTCTCTGGGCGCATCGTCGGTCAGTCCGATCATGGCGAACCGGCCAGCAGCACCGCCAGGGCTGAGCTTGGTTTGCATCTGAATTCCCCCGAGTCCAAGACTGTTCCCAACGCTCCTGCCCCGGGTGCCCAGAACGATAAGCCGCGGAGCCGTCGTTTGTCAGTAGTAGTCGGGCCGAAGATCGTCACCTGCAGGCCGGGCGCGCCGTCCCTGTGTCGCAATAACGCTGCTTTGGCGGGCAGGGACAATCTTGTGTCGCAGTACCGTCCTTCCGAGCCGTTCATAGCGATCGTTATTGCCCACCGGATTTTTTGGAGCCCGCCGGAAGGACGATATTGCCCCACAGGATAACGACGGCGGTACGGGCCGCGTGTGCCCGGCCCACCGAAACGTTTCCCCTAGGGTGGGGCCATGACAACAGCTACAGCAGCAGGCTACGAACGGTTCGCGGCAGTCGAAGCGCGGGGCGTCTCGCCGCTCTACGAGGAGTGGGCGGCGTCCATTGCAGACGACGACGCCGTGCTGGTGCTGATCGATTCGCTTCCGAGGCCCAAGCGGCAGCCGAACCTGGTCTTCGCCTCGGCCCGCCTCGCCGGAGCGCCGCTGGCTCCATACCCGGAGTTCCGCGACTGGCTGCTGGCGCACTGGCCAACCGTTGCACCGGTGATCCACGCTCGGATGACCCAGACCAACGAGGCCGGCCGGTGCGCAGTCCTGCTGCCGCTGCTGTCCCGGATCGAGGGACCGGTAGCGCTTATCGAAGCAGGGGCCTCCGCGGGTTTCTGCCTCTATCCGGATCGGTACAGCTACCGCTACCGGACCGACGACGGCGAGCAGCTCCTGCATCCGACGTCAGGTCCCAGCACGGTCGAGTTGCCCTGCACGCTCACTGCGGCAGCAGCCCCGGAACGCCTGCCCGACGTCGTGTGGCGGGCCGGGATCGACCTGAACCCTTTGGATGTCCAAGGCCCGGAGGACATGGCCTGGCTGGAGACCCTGGTCTGGCCGGAGCACCAGGACCGCCTCGACCGGCTCCGGGCAGTGGCGAAGGTCGCTGCCGAAGATCCGCCGCACCTGGTTCGGGGCGACATCGTGGAGGAACTCCCGCAGCTGGTGGACAAGGCGCCCAAGGACGCGACCGTCGTCGTCTTCCACAGCGCGGTGCTGCCGTACCTGGAAGCCGAGCACAGGCAGCGCTTCGCCGATCGAGTGCAGGAACTGGATGTCACCTGGATCAGCAACGAAGGCGAAGCCGCCCTGCCCGCGGTTCAGAACCAGCTTCCCCACAGCGCCGAAGGCAGGCTGGTCCTGTCCCAGAACGGCAAACCGCAGGCTTTCACCGGACCGCACGGCCAGAGCTACGAAGCTCTTTGAGGGCTGCTACTGGCTGGGCTGAATCTCGACGGCGGGAGCTGGGGACCCCGGACCGGCTGGTGCGGGTTCCCCCTGCGGCAGGAAGAACAAGGCGCCCAGCAGTGCGATGAGAAGGGCTGCGGTGCTGACGCTAATGGCCAGCCAATCCGTCGAACGACGGCGGAGCGGCTTTCTGGGAAGCGTCACCAACCCGGCAACGAGGGCTCCGACCGCGAGCGGAACCGCGGCAAAAGGCACGATAAAGACCAACACCAGGCTAAGGAATGCTGCCACGGTGGCGGCCACAGATCCCCAGGATGTGGAGGGAGTCTCCGGATCGGCTGCCGTGGACGCGTCGCTGAGGTTTGCAATCTGTTCCACCGGCCCTAGCTCGGCCAGGACTGACCGGACGGCCTGTGGGTCCTGGGATCCGGTGCCCAATGCATCAGTGATGTGCTCGCGTACGGAAGAGAGGATTTCCTCCCGGTCCGGGGAATGGGCGAGTGCCCTTTCCAAGCTGGTGAGGTACGCGGCAACGAGTGGTGAATCGGTCAGGTGCTTGTTCTTGGCGTCGGCGCTCACTTGCTGGTCTCCTTCAGGGCCGTTGTGACTGCTTTCGTGAAGGGCCCCCAGGCATCCTTGAACGACGCTAAGGCAGCTTCGCCCTGGGCAGTCAGTTGGTAATAGCGACGCGGCGGGCCGGAGGTGGATTCCTGCCAGGTGGTCTCGACCATCCCCTGTTTGCGGAGTCTGGCCAGGAGCGGGTAGAGCGTTCCCTCGCTCGCGAACAGGTCAGGAAAACGGGACAAATCCGCGGCCAGCTGCAGTCCATAGGACGGCGCATGCTGCAGCCGGGCCATCACGCAGTATTCGAGGACGCCCTTCCGGAGCTGGACGAGTATCGCATGCGTATCCATGCGCCGAAGACTAGCCGGTATATTGCATCAATAGATAGTGGTTAGTGCAAGAAACCTGGCATCGCCGGGTTCACCGGGCAATTGCTCTTTGGGGGATTCCTGTCTGCTTCCTGGCCGTCGCAGCGACGATCATCCTTGGTGTGGTCAAGAGTCTGCGGAATCAGCCCTGACCAGGCTGGGGATGAGAGGACACGGGTAGCCATTACTCGCCAGCCGGACCGTTCTCCGCAATCTCACGCAGGATCGTCAGGTTATTCCGCAGGGCCTGATCGCCGGTGTCAGTGCTGGAGATCCAGGTCTTTACCCGCCGGCCGGTTTGGCGCTTTTCGACAATGATGTAGCCGGCATCCGACAGCCGCGTGAGGTTCTGGGACAGGCTGGAATCCGAGAGGTCTACGGCGTCCCGCAGAACGGTGAACTCGCACTCATCAACCGAGGTGAGATAACCCATGATCGAAAACCGGACAGGGGAGTGGATCAGCGCATCCAGTTCATGACGTGCGTGGGTCACTGGGACAGGTTCCTAGACGAACGGAAGCGGAACGCGAGCACGAAGAACGGGATGGATGCCACAGTAGACAGGCCCAGAGCAGGCCAGACGCTCTCGACGTCGCGGCCCAGCGTCGACACCAGAACACTCAGGGCGATCCAACTGCCTACCGCCACGGTGAGTCCGGTTTTGCCGCCACGCGGCGCTGCCCGCCCCCTGCCCATTCCCCAGATGGGAGCGAAGCTGCGGCGCTGGTTGAGTCAGTCATGCAAGCAGTTTACAGATCATAAAGTACTTGTCCAGAGATAATCTGGCCTACCGCAGCAGAATATCCACAGCCCGCGACCCAGCCGAAGAACCCGAGCCCACCGGAACCCGCTCCAGCGTGCCCGACCGGTTGGCGGCGTCGTCGCGCAGGATCTCCGTGACCGACCCCAGGAACCGGGACAGGTCCACCTTGTCCTCCGGAGCGGCGAGCAGCAGCTGGAAGCCGAACTCGTGCAGCGCGTTGATGGACGCCTCGGCGAAGGACAGGGACGACTTCACGAACGCCTCATCCATCATCACGGTGCCGTAGGTGCTGAAGCCCTGGGACACGATGCCCAGCTGGTACGCCAGCGCGGAGGCCATGATGAACGCGGTGAAGCGCTGTCCCTCGCCGCCGGACATCAGCGACGCCTGCAGGTTGGTGAACGACTGCCCGTTCGCGAGCTTGTTGGTGCAGGTGATGGTCACGTGCGCGCGGACGTCCAGGACCTCGGCCCGCCAGCGGCGCTCCTGCGGGTCCTTCAGCTTCTCCACCAAGCCCTCGAGCGCGGCGTACCGGGCGTCCATGTCCGCCTTGTCCTGCCGCACGCCCATCATCGGCAGCGCGTTCTTCAGCTCCATGCGGAACTTGTGCGCGTCGTCCGGGACGGTGGTCTTGACCTCGATCTCCAGGTGGCTGTCCACGTGGTACGGCACGCGGCGCAGCACGGAGTTCAGCGGCAGCAGGCGCGCGGAGATGCTGCGGCGTTCCTCGTCGAGCAGCTGCAGCAGGTCGCTGAACCGCTCGTAGGTGCGGTTGTTGAAGTATTCGCGGAACTCGGACTCGTGCTGCGGCAGGCCCTCGGTGACAATGTCCTCGTACCGGCGCACGTACTCTTCGGCCGAGTCCACGGACGTGCCGAAATCCGAGCCCCACTTGTCGTTGTACGTTTCGAACGTGCGCTCCAGCCGGGTGCGGGTTTCCAGCAGCGTCTTATCCAGCCGCGCGGCCTCGGTGAGCAGGTTCCGCTCCACCTGCCCGGCGGCGTCGTTCAGATGCACGACGTCGGTGATCTCACCGAAGGGGGCGAACAGCTCATCGAGCTGCGCGCGCAGGTCCTCGGCCAGGGCATCCGGGCCGCGGCCGGCCAGCGTGTCCCGGCGCTCGGTGGCGGCGGTGAGCTCGGCCTCGAGCCGGGCCAGATCACCCTTGAGCACACCGATCTTCTCGGTCGCAGCGGTCAGGTCCAGCTCCGCGGTGTCCAGCTCGAAGCGGATCTGCTCCAGGTCAGCGTTGGCGTCGCGCGCGGATTCAAGGCGTTCGACGGCGGCACTCACCGCGGCGCGGTGCTCCTCGGCGCTGATCTCCTCAAACTCGCGGGTGTCTGCGGCGACCTTGCGGACGGCGGCGAGCCGGCGGATCAGGTCGTCCTGCTCCGAGGCGTGCTTGCGGGAGACGACGTCGGCCTCTTCGAAGCTGGCGCGCAGGGCCAGCAGCTCACCGGCGAGGGCGGCGATCTTGTCCTTGTTGTCGAAGCCCAGAACGTTGTCCGAGGCCTTGGCGTGCCGGTCGTCCTTCTCGGTGGTGGAGGAGTTCCGCTTCACGGCACCGCCCAGGCTGACGCCGCGGGACACCTTGGCGAGCTCGTCCGGGTTCTCGACGCACTCGAAGTCGTAGTGCGCGGTGATCTTCCGGGCCACCCAGTCGCCCATGGCGGAGTCGTAGGTGCTGAGCTTGGTGATCAGGTCACGCGGTCCGGGTTCGGACGGGCCGTCCACGGGGATGCTGACGTCGATGCAGCGCAGGAAGCCGCGCAGGTTGGTTTCGCTGAGGTAGCGGGTGACGGCGGCCATGTGCTCGCCGGGCACCAGCAGGGCGGTGGAGAGCGGGCGCAGCACGCGTTCGGCGGCGGCACGCCACTCGGCGTGTTCGGCCGGGACGTCGATCAGTTCGCCGGCGAAGGGCATCTCTGCCTCGTCGATGCCGGTGGCTTCGCAGATCCGGGCGCGCTGTTCCAGGCTTTCCGGGCGGATGTTGCTGCGCCGGCGGCGGAAGGATGCGATCTCGGTTTCAAGCTTCGCGATGGAACCCTTCAGGGCCCACGCTTCGCCGTGCGCGTCGGAGCTGCGCTCCCGGGCGGCGTCGACGTCGGCGTTCAGGGTCTTGATCAGCTCATTGGCCCGGCTGCGGGCGGTGACCAGCCCGGCGGGGGAGAGGTCCGTGTCGATGCCGGCGGCGCGCAGGTCGGCGCGGAACGCGTTCTCCACGGTTTCACGGGAAACCAGCTGCGCCTGCGCTGCGGCGACTTCGCGTTCCAGGGTGGCGATCGCGCCGCCGCCCTCCTGCGTGTAGCGGGCGGTGAGCTCGGCGACCTGCTTCTTCAGCTTGGTGCGCTGCTTCTCGGCGGCCTTCAGTGCTTCGCGGCCGGTGGCGGCGGCGGAAGTGAGGCGGTCGACGTCGCGCTCGTGGCTGGCCAGCGCCAGACGACGGCGGTAGGCGGGCAGGCCGTCGGCGGTGAGGGCTCGGACGCGGTCCAGTTCGGCCTTGGTGGTGAGGAACAGGCGGTGCTGGTCCGGGACGTTGGCCAGGTGGTCGCGCTGCTGGCGGGCACGTTCGAGCTGGCGGCGGATGCTGCGCAGGTGGCTGAAGTCCTCCACAGCCTCGTCGGCGGCGGTGAGGGTTTTGGGGGTGTCCAGGACGTGGTTGCGGAAGAAGTCGTTGACCGTTCCGCCCAGGCCCTTGCCGGTCTGCAGGATGCGCAGCAGGCCGAAGGCCTTCTCGTCCTCCACACCCAGGGCGGTGCGGTACCGCTCGGCGAAGAGTTTGTGCGAATCGAAGATCTGCGCGCCCGGCAGCAGGGATTCCAGGGCACCCTTGGTGAACCGGCCGCGCATGCCGGTTTCGAGGGAGGGAATGTCCAGTGGACGGTTGTGCACGGCGTAGAACCGGCCGACGTGGTGTTCGGTGCCGGTCGCGGGCAGGTCCATCAGCACGGAGAGGCTGGTGATTTGGCCCAGGCCGTTGTCGAAGGTGAGGCAGACGGCGGACCAGGTGGCGCCGGGGCGCTGGTAGGCGGTGCCGTCGCCGGCTTCCATGCCCTGGGTGCCGAGCCGGCCGCGCATGTAGGAGAACGCGGTGCGCTTCTCCTCGGCGGCGGTGCCGCCGTTGTTCTGCGCGGCCTCGTTCATCTTGGGGCGGGCGTCCATGACCTGCAGGATCGCGTCGAAGATGGTGGACTTGCCGACGCCGGAGTCGCCGGTGAGCAGCGTGCCGGCGCGGTCCACGTGGATGGTGTGCGCGCCGTCGAACGTTCCCCAGTTCACGATCTGGATCCGGGAGAGCCGGTTCTGGCCGGGGTTGATCAGGTCCCCCATGGGAAGGGTGGTTTCGATGCTCATGCCGGCTCCTCGCCGTCGTGCTCTGTTTCAGTGACCGCGTCTTCGGCGGGCTCTCCGTCAGCCGTGTCCGGTTCAGCCGGGGCCTCGGTCAGCGAGTTCATGTAGGTGATGATGTCGCCGATGTGCTCGTACGGCAGGGCCAGCGGCAGCGCGTTGGAGATGACCCAGACGTCGTCGAGCTCGGTGGGCAGCAGCAGGCGGCGTTCGGTGACGAGCTTGCGGATGGCGGCGTCGGCCAGGTCTTCCACGCCCTTGGCGTCGTGCGCCTGCGGGTCCACGTACTGCTCGAGCACGTCGATGATGTCCTGCCGGGCGATTGTGGCTTCGTTGCCGGTGCCCGAGTGGCGGTCCAGGACCAGGCGCATGCGCAGCAGCAGCAGGGTTTCCTCGCGGGTCATTTCGCGCTGGCGCTGCAGGGCGGTGGTGTGGGGTTCGGCCATCTCCACCGGGCGCAGCAGGGCGACCTTGTGGTCCTCGTCCACGACCAGTTCCAGGAACAGTTCGCTCAGCCGGACGCGCAGCTGCTCCTGGTTATCCACCACGGTGTTGTACACGTTGTCCGAGGAGTTGGCGTCCAGGTACGGTCCGCGCAGCAGCCGGATGAGGGCCTGACGCAGCTTCAGCGGAAGGGTGCCGGTATCGCCGGGGAACAGTTCCGGGCCGTCGATCAGGACGTCGCGGGCGGACTGGGGGTAGTCGTGAAACTGAGCGTCCTCGTCCAGCTCGTCGTACTCTTCGGTTTCGGCGGTGGGGTTTTCGATCATGGCTGGGAGCTTTCAGCGACGGTGAGGACGGGCAGCACCGCGGTGCGGGAACTGCCGTCGATCTGGAGGAAGGGGATAGATTCACTGGCTGCCGTCGTCGTGCTGTCGCTGTCCCCGGTGGGGGCGGCGGAGGCGAGGAGCGCGCGGATGCTGTTGAGGTGGCGGTGTTCGGCGGGCAGTTCGGCGAAGATTTCCGCGACGGTGGCGCGGCCGCGGCGGCTGCCGGCCCGGGTGATCGCGTCGCGCAGTACGCGGCGGTCGGCCTTGGGGGTGCGGGCGGCGCGGTGGATGTCCGCTTCGGTGAACGACGGCGGTTCGGGCAGCTTCCGCGGTGCGGCGTGCTCGGCGGGGTCGTAGGTGCGGACCATGCTGAGCGATTCGAACGCGGATGCGTAGAGCTTCGGTGCGGGCACGACGGCGGCGCGGCGGCGTCCGCGCGGTGCCTTGTGGATGGCGGTTTCTGCGGCGCGGATGAGTTTGCGCAGCTGGACCGATTCCCGGTACTCGTCGCTCTGGACGTAGGTGTGCAGGGATTCGGAGAGCCGGCCGTAGATCCGCTGGATTTCGGCGGCCTGCTCGCGCATGTCGCTGATCATCCGGTACAGGGCCTGCCGGTCGCCGGGGGTCATGGCGTCGGCGAAGTCGCGTTCCAGGACCTGCGCAATGGCGTGCCGGAAGCGTCCCTGCTGGTCGGCGTCGTTCAGGAAAGCGGTGAAGCCTTCATAGGTGCGGCCTTCGCTGGTGCTGCGCAGGCGCTTGTCCGCTTCGAGGATTTCGCCCATGGTCAGGCCCTTGGAGGCCTGCGATTCGACCATTTCCTGGCGCAGGGTGTGCAGCATCTTCTCGAGGCCGTCGCGCATGCGCTTGAAGTCGGCGGGCAGCGCGGCGGCGAGGTCCAGGATGTCGCGGGCGGCTTCGACGGCGGTGTCGTCGTCCAGGGGCGGGGGAGCGTCGCCGGCGCGGAGGGACCGGATGAGGTCTTCGCGGCGGGCGATCTCTTCTTCGAGGACGGCGATGCGTGCTTCGGGGTCCGGGTTGGATTCGTGCGCCAGGGTTTCCACGCTGGAGAGCAGGGTGTTCAGGCGGGAGGAATTCAGGCTTGTGGTGTCCCCGGTGAAGCCGTCCAGATAGGAGAGGAACCGGACGGCGGGTTCGGTGAGTTCGTAGACGAAGCGTCCGTCGGCGCGGGGGCGGGCCAGGAAGCGGCGGGCCACCCAGTCATCGGCGTAGTTCTTGCCGGTCCAGTCTTCGCGCAGGCTCTGCCCGTTGAGCCTGAGCTGCTGCAGGAAGGAGTCGGTGAGGCTGTGGAATTCGTCCAGGGGGATGCGCGGGCGGGTGCGCGTGAAGGCCTCGCGGAACAGGGCCAGGACCCAGGGGTTCGCGTTGGTGAGTTTCCAGCCGGGCGAGGCCTGTAGCCGCTGCAGCTCCGCCCAGCGGGCTACCGCGTTTTCTGTGAAGGACATGCTGCGCTTTCCGCCCGGAACGAAGGGGTAAAACGGGCCTGTCTGATTTTAGCTGAGGTAGGAAGGGTGAACGGATCGATGGCACACCGGCGACGTAGGAGGCTCTGGAGAACCACAAGCAATGCGTTGGTTCAAAAGCCCGCATAGCGAGGAACGCATTCAGCAAGACACTTGCATCACCGCTAGACAATCGTGCTTGCTCCCCAATCATCATGAGCAGGCTGCCAACATCAGTCAGAGCACACGACCCCGCGTTTACATGATGGGTAAAGAATCAACTAAACATTGTGGTTCGAATGGCCCAGACTTGTTCAATCGTTTGCATCTTTGCCAACACGCGGGACGAGCCGGTAGCCCGTATCGGCAAAGGGCCAGGGAACGAACGCAGCGAAGACGCGTCCTTTGCGGGCGGGTCCGAAAGCCAGTCAGCTATGCTGCCCCAACAGCGTCTGCCTGAAAGACCGCAATGCATGGAGAAGCGGAAAGCCATGACATGTGTGCGGGGAGGGCGGCGAGGCCTGCGTGCCGCCTTCCCTCTCTGTGAGGATGGTCAGGTCGGTATTGCGGTACAAGGGCAGCCAACGGTGCGGCGTGAAGATCACGGGGTGGTCTCTGTCATAACCTTGACCAGTGCTTCCCCACCGGGCAACTGCCAGCGCTAGCAATCTGGCGCTTGGTTCACTCACTAAGTCGCGCTCGCTCGGCGTACTTGCGCTCATGTTGGGCTGCACCCAACCCTTAGAAGAGAGAGAAAAAATGAAGAAGATTATGGGGGTGGCTGCTATTGCGGCCATATTGGCACTCACGGGGTGCGGCGGCGGGGAAACTGAATCACCCGCAGCGCCCTCGGTGGAGCCAGCTAAGGGAACTGAATCACCGCAGGCCTCACCGTCAGCCAGCGCTGGGCCGGAGAAATCACCGCGTGGGAACTTGGTTAAGGAACTCGGCGAGGGAGCGGGCATGAGTGGGGAGAATGGGGAACAGGTTTTCACCTTTGCTGTGAACAGTATTGCCGTCGATCCCGGCTGCACTTCGGAGTACGCAACGGCACCAGAGAACGGGCACTTTGTTGTCTTGGACATCTCGGTGGAAACACACCCGGCGATGGCTGACGATCAGTTCATGAACCCCCTCAACCTTAGTGCCCACAACATAAAGCTCATTGCGCCGAACGGCACCACCTCCAACGCCAGCCTTGCTACCGGCTCTGCATACATGTGCCTGAACGACGCGGAAATGCTCCCGTCCGCCTTTGGCCCCGCCGAAAAGGCAACCGGCAAGATCGTGGTTGACACAGAGTCACCCAATGGCACGCTTATTGTGTCCGCATATGGGCAGGATGCCTGGGAGTATAACTTCTAGTCAAAGCGGGATTGACTCACGTAAGGACCGGTGTTTATTCGCCCGGTCCTTACGTGTTTCTGTCTCTACGAGAAGCATTGTCGGTCTCAAGGTTCGCCTTCGTGGCCAGCCATCTCATTGGACGCTATATCGGGGGGAACGTGCCGAAATAACTGCGGCAGCCGCTAAGCTCTTGAGATGGGAGGCACGCTTACATGAAAACTGTCAACGATACACGCTCCGTTTGCACTGGAGGAGTGGGTTCCGCACCGCTTCTTCCTCTATTGTGACGCCATGATTGATGACAGCTTTCAGGCTACTAGTTCCAAAATTGAGGCTTTTCTCAGCTATGCCCACGAGTCGGATAGGCATTTAAATCTTGTCGAGCCACTCCACAGAGACCTTGTGGGGATGATCAAACTCCGCTCAAACCGTGACGTGGAAATTTTCCGAGACCAGGTTGATTTGCAGTGGGGTGTGCGGTTCCGGGCTACCATCGCCAGCGGTTTGTCGGGTGCCAGCGTCCTCTTCGTCATCGCGACGACACATTATCTAGCAAGTGAGAGTTGTCGAGGAGAGTTCAAGGACTTCCTGAACGCGGCAAAATCGACCGGGCGCGACGAGATGCGTCGCCTGATCCTGCCCATCGTTCCGATCGCGGCTCCGTCAGTATTCAAAGAGGACTCTGAGGACGAAGTCGCAAGCGAGATTGCCGCCATTCAGTACGAACTGATCGAGGAAGCTGTAATTGCGGGCCCCGGGTCAGCGGAATGGAAAAGGGCAATCATTCGGTTGGCGGATCGTTTCATCGAGGTCGTATCGAACGCGGAGTCAGAGTCGGCAGCGAGCGTTGAGGAGGTAGCTGCAGACGCCAGCCAGAGTGCGGCCGACGACAAGGACGAGCCCGGATTTGTCGACGCGATGTCCGCCATGGAAACGGACTTTGAAGAGCTGACAGTCCTCACGAACGAAGTGGGCTCCGTGCTGGAGACCCTAACAGCCCCGATGTCCGAAGTGGACCTGACGAACGCTTCCTCGGCTAAACAAATGAATGCCAAGCTAGGTCTCATGGCGAGGAAAATGGCGCCGTCATCTCAGATCATTGGGGACAAGGGGCGGGCCATCCGGGATAAGGCCAACTCCGTGGACGTTAGTATCCGACACTTGGTCCGAATAAGCGCAGGCGGAAACATCCCCGGCTTAGAAGATGCGGTTCGTAGTTTTCTACAGAAAGCGAAGGATTCCTTGGGGGACACTGCCACCGTCGTTGATCAAATGAATGGACTGCTTGGATCCATGGCAATGGCAGAAGCAACCTCGACACTTATGCGTAACGCCCTCAAACCTATGCGCTCAGGTATCACGGCCCTCAACGACACAATTGCCGTCATGCAAAAGTGGACGCCAGATCTCATGGACTAGTGCATAGAGCTGGCAGCGGTCTCGTGACTCGAACTGCTGCCAGCTCCGCTGCTTGGGGGTCGGGACGCGGTCGGACGGACAGAAGATCGCAAATAACTTGATATTCGTCGCGAATGGCGCGTGAACGAGACGAACCTGGGTACTTCACGGGTGTTACTTCTTTCCTAAATATGGGCCGCTGCAGAGCGGGTGATCAGGACGGATTCAGCCGCGGATCCCAGGTGGGGTCCGGGTACATCGGCGGACAGCCGTACGTGACAGCGTCGGGCAGGTATTCGAAGTGCCAGGGTTCGTTGCCGTAGATCTGGCAGAGCCCGTACCAGGCCCCCTTCGCAGCCAGCCACTCAATGGCGGCATCCGGCCCGACGTCGACGACGCCCCCGTGCACATGGGCGGACGTCTCCGCGGTGGCCACCAGCGGGCCGTCTCCGCCTCGGAACCGTACCGGGAAACGCTTCCTCCAGCAGCCGGTCCTGATACTGCGCGGAGCGCCAGCCGCTAGTAATAACCACGGCGATGCCGGCAGTGCTGGTGGCATCCACGGCCGCGGCGCGGAGCGCGCCGAGCAGCACCGGATCGAGGTTGGCCACCGCGGGATGCGTATCGTCGAAGGCCGAGACGGCTCCTGAGATGACGCCATCGTCAGCCGGGGTGGCAGGCGCCGCGATCTCCGCCGGAGCTGCGGTGGCGGGCGGCCCCGAGACCAGTTCACCGGGGCGCGCCAGCAGCCCCTTGGGGATGCCGAAGGTGAGCAGGTAGGCGGCGATCAAGGCCCCGCCCAGGACGGCGACGGCGATGTTCCGGATGCCCTGCGTGCGGCGTTCCCGAGTTGTTAGCGAGACAACGTAAGCCATGCACCCCATCCAACGCAGGGACCTGTTGCCGGGGCGTATGCGATTTTGGATACGCGGACGATAAGGATCGGCCTATGCGTGTGTTGACCGTGGAAGACGAACCCCTGCTGGCGGAGGCGGTCCGGAACGGGCTGAGGCAGGAAGCCATTGCCGCCGACGTCGCGGGGGACGGGCACGCGGGCCTGGAGCTGCTCTCCGTTAACTCCTACGATCTGGCGATCCTGGACCGCGACATCCCCGGCCCCAACGGGGACGAAATCGCTCACCGGATCGATGACAAGGCCTCCGGCTTCGAACTGGGCGCCGACGACTACCTCAAAAGCGGTCTAATCAGGTATCGCCTCGCGGATCTGGCCGATGGGAGACTGCAGTCAGGGCGACCTAGACGAATGACGCGCCATCCGCAGAGAGCCCAAACCCGTGGCTTGTCGTTATCTGGGACGGAGGGATGTATCGAAATCTGTACTGCTCCCCAGCCTTAGACCAAAGAAGTACAACAGACTTCGTCCAGTCCGATTCATCCCCCGCCTTCCCTTTTCATCTCGCACAGGTTGGGAGGAGTTCAACGCTGCAGGAGCTAGGGGCGCGGATGAACCCATGGCCGAGACTGCTGCTTGAATACTCCTAGAACTGTGGTTAGCCCTACGGCACTCAGTGCCATAGCAATCACGATTGTCAGGCTGACCCAAGGGGCGGTTCCATCGAAGCCCACCTGTGAGGCCGCGCTTACAAAGCTTAGGGTTCCTAAGAGGAGAGAAATCCCGACACAATGCCCAAACATAGCCAAGAGCTGATACCACTTCTGGGTCGCGCCTTCATAAACTGCGTTCCCTTGCTCGTCATGACGCCCCTGTGCTTTCACCTCCAGTCCATTGAGATATCTGCTTGCCAATACCCGCCGTTGGACCACAGTGTTGGCCGTGGTCTGAACGCCTAGGAGAAGAACGAAGGGGCTAACAATCGACAGGACAAATGCCTCGTACGGCAATTCCGCTGCACACGTCACGTATGTCGTCCCAGCTGCGTAGGTCGTTGTAATCAGGGTGATGAGCGGCAAGAGGACATACAAGCTCGCTGAACGGGCGAGTTTCCGACTCGGATACGCCTGCAACGCCACAACTTGAGCAGAGGCTTCCCTGTATAGACTCAGAAATACCTGGCGGTCCTCCACCTGGAGTTCGGGGGTGGTGAGCTGTTCCCTCCAGTATGTTGCCCGCCGACGAAGCCGCGAGGCCGAACCCAGTTCGCGCACAGCACTGACGATTGCAACAAGCGACGTCACGACAGCTACCAACGACGCCAAAAGCTCTAAGAAGAAACCCACCCTTCATATTAATCTCTGATCCACATCGTTCCTGAAAATCTAATGTTGAAAACGCGGGAACGCTGCGAGTCGTTGAGTGTGCGATGGGTTTATCGACGACCGCCGCGTCGCCGATGTTGCCTAGGAAAGCAGCGTTCGATGCCGTCGTGATCGGCCCGGCGAGCGTCAGCTCGGCGGTGAGCGGGTCAGGCACAGTACGAGGACAGCCACTCAACGGCAGCGTCCGGCCCTTTGCATGTGTCCATCCAAGACAGTGGCCTGTTGCGGGTGCGTATGCGGTTTTGGATACGCGGACGATATATACCGGTCCTTTAGGATCGGCCTATGCGTGTGTTGATCGTGGAGGACGAACCCCTGCTGGCGGAGGCGGTCCGGAACGGGCTGAGGCAGGAAGCCATTGCCGCCGACGTCGCGGGGGACGGGCACGCGGGCCTGGAGCTGCTCTCCGTTAACTCCTACGATCTGGCGATCCTGGACCGCGACATCCCCGGCCCCAACGGGGACGAAATCGCTCACCGGATCGTCCGCTCCGGCAGCGGCCTGCCGATCCTGATGCTCACCGCCGCAGACCGGATCGATGACAAGGCCTCCGGCTATGAACTGGGCGCCGACGACTACCTCACCAAACCCTTTGAGTTCCGCGAACTGGTGCTGCGCATCCGGGCCCTGTATCGGGTCGGGCCCATGCCCGGCCTCCGATCAGCGAGATCGGCGGGCTCCGGCTGGACCCGTTCCGGCGGGAAGTCTTCCGCGGCGGACGCTACGTGGGCCTGACCCGTAAACAGTTCGCCGTGCTGGAAATCCTGGTGGCGGCCAACGGCGGGGTGGTCAGCGCGGAGGAACTGCTGGAAAAGGCCTGGGATGAGAACGCGGACCCGTTCACCAATGCCGTGCGCATCACGATTTCTGCGCTGCGCAAGCGCCTCGGCGAACCCTCGATCATCGCCACCGTCCCCGGCGTCGGCTACCGGATCGATGCTCCGCCCGCCCCGGAGCCCGGCGCCCATGCCTAGGAGACGGGGGTTGAGCGTGCGGATGCGGCTGGCGCTCAGCTACGCCGCCGTCATCGTGTTGACCGGCGCGCTGCTCCTCGCCGTCGTGCTGGTTTTTATGCTGCCGTACGTTCCCGAAGAAGGGATCTTCATTACCGGCGAACCGTTCATCGACGGGCAGCCATCCATGCCCCCAACCTTCGTCCCCGGCCAGATGGACATCTGGGTCACCTTCGCACCCAGGGCGGCGCTGGTGATGGGTTTCCTGCTCGTGGTGGGGGGGCGGGTGGAGGATGGCTCCTAGCCGGCCGTATGCTCTCTCCGCTCCGAAAGATCCAGGCAGTTACGCACACGGCCATGGACGGCACCCTGTCCCAGCGCGTCGCGCTGAAGGGCCCCCGGGACGAGTTCCGCGACCTCGCGGACAGCTTCGACGCAATGCTCGAACGGCTGGAAGCGCACGTGGCCGAACAGAGGCGCTTCGCGGTCAATGCGTCCCACGAGCTGCGCACGCCGCTGGCGATTTCGCAGACCCTGCTGGAAGTGGCCCGGAACGATCCGGACCGGGACGTGGACGCCCTCCTGGACCGGCTGCACGCCGTCAACGTCCGTGCCATCGACCTCACTGAAGCCCTGCTGATGCTCAGCCGTGCCGACCAGAAGTCCTCTTCACCAGCGAATCGCTGGACCTGTCCCTGCTCCTGGACGAAGCCGCCGAAACCCTGCTGCCGCTCGCGGAGAAACGCCGGGTCAGCCTGCGCATCTTCGGCGGCGTGGCCAGCGCCGTCGGCTCCCGTGCCCTGCTGCTGCAGCTGACCACCAACCTCCTGCACAACGCGATCATCCACAACCTGCCCGAAGACGGCATGGTCTGGGCTAGGACCGAAGCGGACCCGGGGAGCGTGGAACTCATCGTGGAAAACACCGGCGAGAAACTGGCTCCGGAACTGATTGCGACGTTCACCGAGCCGTTCCAGCGCGGCACGGAACGCGTGCCCTCGGATCAGGCCGGTGTCGGCCTCGGGCTGACCATCGTGCGGAGCATCGTGCAGGCCCATGACGGAACGCTCTCCATCACCGGACGGCCCGACGGCGGCCTCCGGATTTCCGCGAAGCTGCCCTCCGGTACGGTGAGCTAGAAGGTGACGGCGGGGCGCGGCGTCAGCGGATGGCTGAAGAAGGCCCGGCACGGGGTTTCTCCCGCTGAAGCCCATGCCATGCCAACAGGACGATGACGGCGAAGAGGCCGCCGAGCATCCAATCGAAGTTGTTGGCCACGTATCCGCCTGCGGCGAGGACCATAGCGGCGGTAGGCAGCCAGAGAATGTGCTTCCAGCTCCGCAGATTTGCGGTTAGTCCGGCAACGAGGGCAACCAGCGCACCGGTCGCAGGGAACAAACCTGTCTGATCACTGGGCAGCCCGCCGATCGTGACGACCGCGGTGGCGAGCAGTACGACCACGAGGATGGGAAGGGCTGCGCGAAGAGCGGGCTTCGTTCTTGCCTCCTGGCCGGTCGTGACTGTCCGGCCACCCTAGACGGCTGGGGTGCGGACCTCAAACGCCGACGACGGTGGGCATCAGAGCAGGACCGGTTGTGGTCAGAGGGAAACGGCTAAGAAAACTAGCGCGAATGCGGCAACCGTGAGGGCCAACAACAGGGCAAGGCTTTTGCCAGGCATCGAATATTCGGAATCAGCCGCCCACTTTCCCACTCCCCGAGACATGATGACCAGCACCCCAGCCAGACAGGCCAAGCCACCCGTCAGTGCTGTAAGGGGAGCAGGCTTCATGCCCGCGGCGGCCACCACAACGATTGCCGCTCCCAGAAGAACAATGCAGCCCACCAGCACTGCCCTGATAAACCTGCTGACGGACCGGCGCGACGGGTGGCCTGCAGCGTTCTGAAGCTTCATGCGACGGAGCCTAACTCACCCGCAGCAGTCCGGCCCTATCCGGCGGGCCGTACGAAGGTTAGCGTGGAAATCATGACGGACATCAAGATCACCGAACACCCCGAGCAGGCGACGGCGGCCATTCGCGGGCAGGTGCCGATGGCCGAACTTGCAGACTTCTTCTCACACGCGTTCTCGGACATCATGGAGGCTCTTCAGAAACAGGGTGTGCAGCCTGTGGGTCCGCCGTTCGGCAAGTACTACGGGCAGCCCGGTGCCACGGTCGACGTCGAAGCGGGATTCCCGGTTCCCGGCATCATCGATCCTGCCGGGAACGTTGTGCCGGGGCACCTTCCAGCAGGGAGGGTTGTCGAGGCGACGCACGTTGGTTCGTTTGACACTTTGGCAAACACCTACGCGGATATTGAGAGCTTCTTCTCCGAAAACAAGCTCAAACCGAGCGAGATCATGTGGGAGAACTACCTTGCAGATCCCGAGACCGAGCAGAGCCCGGAGAACGCGCGCACCCAGATCTGCTGGCCGGTCGACTGATCCGGAGCCTTGCGGCCGGGTGCCGGCTAGGAGCCGTTGCCCCGGAGCTGCGGCCGGAGGAGCATGACGGCCGTTCCCAGTGCAGCAGTAAGAACTCCCAGTACTGCGGCGAGCCAGAGCTGACCTGGGCCGGGCGAGTCGAAAAGTGCCGGAATGCTCAGGACGAGGGCTGCTGCCGCCAGCGACATCGCGAGCAGCAAACTGATGAAGACCCAGTTCGATTTGTTATGCATCGTTGTTTTCTCCTGACCGGTGGCGGCTGTCCGGCCACCCTAGACGCCGGAGGTGCAGACTTCAAACGATCCTGTTCTCGGTCTGTCCGTTGCGGGATGGCATCGTTTAGGGGAGCGGCTCCTCAGTCTTGTACCGGTGCTCGTGCCGGAGACCCTTAACCATTCTTTCCCCGAGGTAAACGCTGAGCCCCGCCCCCGTGGTGCATGCGACGGCGCCGACAAGGCTCCACCCTGTGGGATCACGAAACAGCAGGATCCCAATACCAGTGAGGAGTATCGCCAGCGCCCAGGATTGGCGCCGCCACCAACTGGTCCCACGCCGCACTGTTGGATGATTCCTTGGGTCCATGCGGCTGGATTAAACACGAAGACACAGTGGCGGAACAGCGTGCGCAACGGAACCGTGCCGCTTGCCCGCCTGCTAGCTGCAATACTCCACAGATGACCGTTTCCTTCGAATGCGCCACCCGGACCACCATGCCCAGTGCCGAGTTGTTCGACCGTGCGCGGAACATCGACGCCCACAAAGACTCGATGGCCCGGTCCCGCGAAGAGGCGGTCGCGGGTGTGACTACGGGCCCCATTTCCCTGGGCGAGGACGTCACCTGGCGGGCCTGGCACTTCGGTGTCCCGCTCAGGATGACGAGTCGCATCACCGGCATGGAAGCCCCAGACTACTTCGTCGATGAGCAGGTCAAAGGACCGTTCAAGCGGTTCCGGCATGAGCACGAATTCAAAGAGGATTCGGCCGGCACGGTCATGATCGACCGCATCGAGTTTGAAGCTCCCTTCGGCCCGCTTGGCCGACTGGTGGAGAAACTGGTGCTGGGCCGTTACATGCAGAACCTCATCGAGTCCCGCAACAGATTCCTTGTCATGGAACCGAATCAAGACCAAACTCCAGTGCCATAGGAAATCCCCAGGTGGGCCACAGCCATCCGGTAGCATTCCCTTTCTAATCGACAAAAATGGGGGACAACATGCCGCACTATGTAGTTCTGCAAGTAATTCTGAAAGAGAAATTCATGGGGGCCGGATCAGGGAATCTGACGTCCTTGGAGCAGGCCATCAACGAGCAGGCAGCCAAAGGGTACCGGCTCCACACCGTGACCACTGCGAGCAGCGGCAGCAAAGGATTCGGTGGTGGAGACCGGATCCAGGCGACGATGGTTTTCGAAAGTCTCGGCTAACTGCGGTGGAAGATGGCATGAGCCAGGGGAAGACTTCGGTTCCTCCCGCAACAGACCCCCAAAGGACACGTTTCAGTGGGGCGGCCATAACGGGGATGCTCCTCGTGACGATCGTCTGGGTGATCATCACCGGTCCGCTCATCAGCATGCTGGGCAGGGGAGGCTCCGGCGACCCCACCTTGGACTTCATTGTCTTGTCCGGCCTGATTGTCCTGCTCGGAGGGGTAGCGGGATTCATCGTGGCACTCATCAACGGAAACAAGAGACGCGCCGCCCGCCTGTACATCATTCCGTCTCTGATCTGGCAGGGAACGGTCCTGGCCGCTGTTGTTTGGCTGGTGGTCGCTCTGGCCAATTACGATCCCTACGGAGGATAAGGAGACCCGTCCTAGAACAGTGGCCAGGGAACCGCAGGCATCCCGCCGCTCGGACCCGGGAACACCGCCGTCGTGCGCAGCCGGGCACAGCGCGCGGCAAGCGCCTCGATCTCCTCGGCGGTCAGCAGCTCCGCCAGCTTCGCGCCAAGCTCACCCTCCAAAGCAGTGAGAACGCGATCAACGCCCGCGAGCTCCTCGTCGGTCAGCTTCTCGCCAATCCAGCCCCACAACACCGTGCGGAGCTTGTGCTCGGCGTGGAGCGTGACCCCGTGGTCCACGCCAAACCGGTGCCCGTCGGGCATGGCCAGGACGTGGTTGCCTTTGCGGTCGGCGTTGTTGACGACGACGTCGAACACCGCCATCCGCCGCAGCGCTGCCGTGTCTTCGTGAACGAGGGCGACGATCTGCCCGGCCTGGTCCTCGCCCTCGAGCACGAGCTTGAACCCGGACTCCGGTACGTCCCCCAGAGGCACCAGATCCACCGCGTCCTGCTCCGGATCGGCGTCCTGCCAAAGCTGGACCATGCCCTCGCCCAGTGGCCCGTCGCGCAGCCAGGTGCGCGGCACAACGTTCCAACCCAAGGCTTCGGACACCAGATAGGCGGCGACTTCGCGGTGCGCCAGACAGCCGTCGGGGAAATCCCACAGCGGCTTCTCTCCCGCAATGGGTTTATAGACAACTTCCGCGTCGCCGATGCTGCCCAGGAACGTGGCGTTCGACGCCGTCGTAATCCGCCCGGTGAGGGTCAGCTCATCGGTGAGCAGGTCCGGCTCCGGCATTAGTTTTCGGGGAGGGCGCAGGTGTGGCCGTCGTCGTCGATCGGCTGGCCGCAGATCACGCAGAGCGGACGGCCGGCGCCCACCACTTCCCGCGTGCGCTTCGCGAAGGCGCGGGCGGTGCCCACCGGCATCCGCACCCGCAGCACCTCGGCGGCGTCAGCATCGTCGTCGTCGCCTTCCTCGAGCAACCCGTCGTCGTCCTCATCAACTTCTTCGATGGGGTAGGCCTCGATGACCACCTGCGCTGTCGTCGGGTCCCAGCCCAGGCTCATCACGCCGGCCCGGAACTGTTCCTCCACAGTGTCCAGATCGTCATTGTCCACGAGCTCGAGGGGAGTGTTCGCCGGAACGTGGAAGGGGTTGCCGTCGATGGTCATCAGCTGGTCGAGGATCTCATCGATCTTCTCGGCAAGCTGGTCCGCCTGCAGCTTCTCCATCGCAATGCTGATGAGCTCTTTGCCCGCCCGCGCCTGCAGGTAGAACGTGCGCTGACCGGGGACGCCGACGGTGCCGACTACTACGCGGTCCGGCCAGTCGAAATCGTGAACGGTTGTAGGCATAGGACTACTCTAGGCTCCTTGGGCGGGTGGCGCTGCGTGTCCCGCACCACCGCCAACCGGCGCATCGTCCTGCCCGTGGACAGCTGCCAGCCACGAAAGGTCCCCGGCGTCGGTATTGGTGGCATGGACAGTGGGACGCCCCGGGCCGTAACGCACGATCGACAGCGAGGCCGGCCCGACGTCGATGCGCTGGAACATATCCAGGTGCATTCCCAGCGCGTCGGCCAGGACCGACTTGATGATGTCCCCGTGGCTCACCGCCGCCCACACCGCACCCGGGCCGTGCTCGGCCTCGAACGCCGCATCGTGGCGGCGGATCGCAGCCACCGAACGGGCCTGCATCGCAGCCATGGACTCACCGCCAGGGAAGGTCACGGCGGAGGGCTGTGACTGCACCACCTTCCACAGGTCCTCCTTCGCGAGGTCGGCAAGGGTGCCGCCCTGCCACTGGCCGTAGTCGCATTCGGTGAGGTCGGCGTCGACCGGCGCATGCGGGCTGCCCTGCTGGCGGTCAAGGATGAACTGCGCGGTCTGCCTGCAGCGCTCCAGCGGGCTGGACACCACGCCCACGAGGGGCACGACGGCGAGCCGCTCACCGGCCGCCGCGGCCTGATCCCGGCCCGTGTCGTCGAGGCTTACCCCGGGGGTCCGTCCGGCCAGCAGCCCGGAGGCATTCGCTGTGGTGCGGCCGTGCCGCACGAGGATTACTGTTGCCATGCCCCCAGCCTAGTTCCCTGTTCGGTGGGCGGTGGCCGGCAGGGCATGCGGTGCTGACGCCTGCGCTGCCCGTATGCTGCTCTCTGACAACGAGGGGAGTGGACATGGGTGCAGCGGAACCGGAGGCTGCAAACGGCTTGCCAGCCGAGGAATCAGCGCTGGACCAGCCGGCATCCGGGCCTGATCTGGGCTTGGTCGGGGGAACCTCGCTGGGAGCCGCTGGCCTGCTGCTCTTCGGCGGACACCTCCTGCTGGAACGGATCACTATCCACGGAGGAAATGGCCAGCAGCTCCTCTTTTACCTGGTCATGGACGAAAGCATGTGGAGCCTGGTGTTCTTCGTCCTCGGCGGAATCTGCGTGGCCATAGCGGTCCCGTGCCTGCTTCCACCACTCCTAAACAGAATCCGTCTCCGTTGGCTGCGCTGGATCCTGAAAACCCTGCTCACCTTGTTGTACCTGTCCCTGCTAGCCATTTGGGCGCTCTTTTCCCTCTTCCTCCTTTTGATCGCCGCCGTGTGGAGCTACTCGTCCTATTCGGACGGCGAAGGGCACCGGGCCCTGGTCCGGTATCAGAGCTACGGCGTCGAAATCTGGACGCCCTACGCCGGCCCGCTCTACCAGCGGTTTGAAGGCCCGGCACTGACGGACATGGAGGCGGTTGCGGAAGAGGATTGCACGCTCAGCCCCGGCGACGCAGGCTTGGAACTCAGGTGCGGCCGGGACGTCATTCTCCTTAAGCCTGCGGACGATTAGCAGCGCTGCCGGATCCCCGGGCAGGAGACCCAGGGACTTTGACCGGACGCGGCGCCCGGGGCCTCGCTGGCACTGTCCATTCCCCGCCCCTAGACTGATCCCTCCGTCTGAGTCCCGAGCTGAGCCCGCCGAATCTGAGGAGCACCATGCCCACGATCGCCGAAACAGTCGTCCACAACCTGGCAGCCAATGGAATCCGCCGGATCTGGGGTGTCCCCGGTGACTCCCTGAACGCGGTGACCGAGGCCATCCGCGGGGAGAAGGGCATCGAGTGGATGCTCACCCGGCACGAGGAGGAGGCCGCCTTCGCTGCCGCCGGTGAAGCCGCGCTGACGGGTGAACTCGCAGTCTGCGCGGGCAGCTGCGGACCCGGCAACATGCACCTCATCAACGGCCTCTACGACGCGCACCGGAGCCGGGTTCCCGTGCTCGCGATCGCCTCGCACATTCCGACTGATGAGATAGGCAGCCAGTACTTTCAGGAGACCCGGCCCACCGAGCTGTTCCGGGACTGCACCGTCTTCTGCGAGATGGTGCTGAGCCCTGAGCAGATGCCGAGGCTGCTGGAGATCGCCATGCGGACGGCCATCGAGCAGCGGGGAGTCGCCGTCCTCGTAATGGCGGGTGACGCCGCACTGGAAGATGCCGTGGACGAGCGCGTGTTCACGGTCCGCCGCACTGACCCGGTGATCGTTCCCTCCCCGGCGGAGCTGCAGGAGGCAGCCGCCACACTGAACTCCTGCGGGAACGTGACGATCCTCGCGGGAGCCGGTGTGGAGGGGGCGCGCGAGGAGGTCCTCGCGCTCGCCGACACGCTGGGAGCGCCGATCGTGCACGCCCTCCGCGGCAAGGAATTCATCGAGTGGGACAACCCGTTCGACGTCGGCATGACCGGGCTTCTTGGTTTCGCTTCCGGGTACCGCGCAATGGAGGACTGCGATGCGTTGCTGATGCTCGGCACCGACTTCCCGTACCAGCAGTTCTATCCGAAGAAGGCGAAGATCCTTCAGATCGATGTCCGGGGTGAGCAGCTCGGCCGCCGGGTACCGCTTACCCAGGGGATGGTCGGCGGCGTGCGCGAGACCACGGCGGCGCTGCTGCCGCTGCTCGAGCGAAAGCAGGAGCGCAGACACCTGGAGAAGTCGCTGGACCACTACCGCCGCACCCGGGCGCAGCTGGACGACCTGGAGAAGCAGGGCCCGGGCACCATCCATCCACAGCACCTCACCCACCTGATCGACACCCTCGCGGACGACGACGCAGTCTTCCTGCCCGACGTCGGCACTCCGGTTATCTGGGCGTGCCGCCACCTGCATATTGGCCCGCGACGGCGGCTGATCGGCTCCTTCTGGCACGGCACCATGGCGGCGGCAACCCCGCTGGGCCTTGGCGCGCAGGCAGTGGACCGGAATCGGCAGGTTGTGGTCCTTGCCGGGGACGGGGGCCTCGCGATGATGCTCGGTGAGCTGTTGACGGCGGTGCAGCACAAGCTGCCGATCAAGATTGTGGTGTTCGACAACGCGGCGCTCAGCTTCGTTGAGGTGGAGATGAAGGCCGCGGGCTTCGTCAACTTCGGCACCGGGCTCGAGAATCCCGACTTCGGTGCCGTCGCACAGGCGGTGGGGATGCACGGCGAGAACGTGACGCGCCCCGAGGACCTTGAGGGCGCCCTGCGCCGCGCCTTCGCGTACGACGGTCCCGCCCTCGTTTCAGTCTCGGTCGAGCGGCAGGAGCTCTCCATTCCGCCGAAAATCGACGCCAAGCAGGCTACGGGCTTTGCGGTCTACGCTCTGCGCACGGTGCTCGCCGGCAACGGCCGCGAACTCATCGACCTGGCCAAAGCGAACGCCCGCCAGCTGCTCTGAGCCAGGCAGCGGCGTCGCCGGTCAACCGGCGCTCAAACGTTCCTCGCGCTTGCGCCGTGCCCGGGCGGCGAGGAACAACACGGAGCCGACCGCAACGTAGGCGGCGGAGCCGAGCCAGATGGGCCCGGTTTGCTGGGTCAGGAGCACGATGCTCGCAATGATTGCCAGGACCGGTATGAACCTGGGGGCAGTGAAGTGGTCGTGGTCCACTTTGTCCTTCTTGAGGACGAGGACACTGACGTTGGCGGACAGGAACACCAGGAGCAGGAGCAGCACGGTGGTTTCGGCCAGCGAGGCGACGTTCCCGGTTAGGGTGAGGACGATGGTCAATCCGGCAATGACAACGATTGAAACCCAGGGGGTGCGGCGGCCCGGGAGGACACGGCTGAAGGCGCGGGGAAGCAGTTCGGCTTCTGCCAGCCCGTAGCCAACGCGGCTGGCCATGACCATAAACAGCAGGGCCCCGTTGGCAATGGCGATCAGCGCTATGAGGCTGAACAGCCAGGGCGGGATTCCGACGCCGCTGGCTGCGACGACGTCGAGCAGGGGCCCGGTGGATTCTGCCAGCTCAGCCGGGGGCACCACGATGACCGCACCGAGGGCAATGAGGAGATAGACCAGCCCTGCGGTACTAATGGCACCGAACAGTGCGCGGGGATAGGACTTGGACGGTTTACGCACTTCCTCGGCCATGTTGGCTGCTGCCTCGAAGCCGAGGAACGAGAAGAAAGCAACGATGGATGCGGCAAAGGCGCCTTGGAGCGGCGGTACGTCCGGGGCGAACTCAAGGAGGCGGGAGGGCTCCCCGTTCCCGGAGGCGAGGACGATGCCGGCGACGAAGATAACGATGACAAGACCGCTCACCTCAATGATGGAGGCTAGGAGGTTCGCGGCGAGGGATTCCCGGACGCCGCGCAGGTTGATCAGGGTCAGCACGATGATGAACACGACCGCTGCGGGGGCCGCGGGCACATCGATGATCGCGGTTAGATAATCGCCTGCGAAGGCGTTCGCAAGGGCAGCGGCTGTGGTGATGCCGGAGGCCATCATCAGGAATCCGACGATGAATGACAGGTAGGGGATGCCGAACGCCCGGTCGACGTAACGCGCGGCTCCGCCGGCGTGCGGGTATTTGGTGATCAGCTCTGCGTAGGTTGCGGCGGTGAGCAGCGCGACGACCAGCGCTATCAGGAGGGGTAGCCAGATTGCGCCGCCGACATCGGCGGCCATGGTGCCCACCAGGGTGTAGATGCCGGCACCGAGGGTGTCGCCCACGATAAACGCGAACAGCAGCGGCGTACCAACGGCCCGCTTCAACCCGGTTTGCGGTTTTGCGGCGGCCTTACCGGCATCCTTTGTCATTGGGCTATTGGAGATCTTTTGCTATCCCGGCGCAAGAGGACCTTCCACCTTCAGAAGCCCGGGTTGTCAATCGCCTGCCCGGCGGTCAATGACAGCTAGGCCGGCGGCGCCGCCTTGCCGCATCTGGCAGCGGCACGGGGTTCTGGCTAGGGTGAGCTGAATGACAGGTCGGATCTCGCGTCTTCTGACAGCGACTACAGTTTTTCTGCTGGTGGCGCTTCTGGTGATCATGGTTGTGGACGGGTTGATCGCAGCGAACCTCAGCCAGTGGAGCGATTCAGTTGTCTGGGTCCTCGCCGTCCTGATCCTGATTCGTCTGCTATCCCGTGTTGGATCCTGGCGTTCGAAAATTGCAGGTCCGGTGGCCGGTTCAGCGTCCGTCCAATCAAGAATGTTCGGTTTCACGCCTGGCAGCTCAACGATTGAACAATCCGGCGGGCCGGCCTACACGATCTCGGAGATGGAAGATGAGGAGAATTCCCGGCGCATTCGAGATGGTGAGTCTCTTTAGTCGTCCGCGCCGCGGTGCGGTGAACCAGGCTACTGGTCATTGTGCTCGGCCTTGAAATTCTCGTCGTCGGCGTTCAGCCCCTCCGCCAGGTTCGAGTGGACCCTCGTGCGTGGATCGGATTTGTCCTGGCTGCCACTGCCGTCCGGAACTTCTTCACCGAGATTCTGCATCAGGTTGTCAGCTGCGTTCTCGATCGCATTCGACGGTTCAGTCTTGGGATCTTTCGCATTCGTGTCAGCCACAATGCCCTCCTCTGCCTTTGATTATCAGCAACCTTATGGTCTTTAGTTTAGTTGTCAGAACCGGCTGCTGGCCAACAGTTCCTTTCCCGGCGGGTTCCCCGCAGAGCGGATCAGGACCGGCCTTGCCTGCGTCCTGGCCCGAGCGCGGATCGGTGACGTGCTTCCGCCCTCAACCCCAGATACGTTCCGGCAATAATGAGGGCGGCGCCGGCGAAGCCCAGCAGGGCAAGCGATTCCTGCCCGATGGTGATTCCGATGAGGACAGCCCAGATGGGCTCGGTTCCCATCAGCAGGCTCGCCCGGGATCCCGACGTCTGCTGGATGGCCCAGGTCTGGACGAGGAACGCGAACACACTGCACACCAGCCCGAGGTAGAGCACACCAAGCCACTCAGCCGCGCCGAAGCCCTGCACAGCCCGGAGCACACCCCGGTAGTCGGCGGCGGTATAGAGGAGAGCGCAGACCACGCTCTGGACCAGTGTCAGATTCAGGGCACTGAACCCGCGTCCCCGGGTAAGTGCGGACACCGCTGTGACATGAATGGACCGCACGGCGGCCGCGGCAAGCATGAGCAGGTCCCCAGCCCCGGGTGCCGCGAATCCGTCTCCCGAAACGAGCAAACAGACACCCACGACGGCGATGACACCAGCGACGAAAACCGCACGTGGCAGCTTCATCCGGAAGGCAATGCTCTCCGTAACGGGAGTGAACACAACGACCAGGCTGATGATCAGTCCGGCGTTCGTGGCACTCGTGCCCGCAATTCCGTGGGTTTCCAGGATGAGCACGGCTGCTTGGGTTAAACCCAGAACGACGCCGGTGGCCGCCTCCCGGCGCGTCGTCCGGCGGCGGTTCCAGAGCAGCCAGATCACCGCCAGCGCCAGGGCAGTGATAAGAAAGCGCAGGGACAGGATGACGGTCACACCGACCGTTCCGGTGAGGGTTTTCGCAGCCAGATAACTGCTGCCCCAGACAACAGCGACCAGGAGAAGCAGCAGGTCCACTCTGCGCGCGGCGAGCAGCGAGGCGACCCGGCGTCGTCGTTCATTCCTGGGCAGGGCTGCTGAAGTTCGTATCGAGGAGGGCACTCCTTGAGTCTGATGAGAAGCGATTCGTAAGACCAGAGGCCAAAACCTGAAATACCGGTTTAGTCTTTCTTATGGATCTTTATCAGCTCCGGCTTCTTCGGGAACTTGGCGAGCGCGGCAGTCTTGCCGCCGTCGCCCGCGCCTCCCACGTCTCGGCGTCGGCAGTCTCCCAGCAGCTCACCGCCCTGCAGCGCCGTATCGAAGTGCCGCTCACGGAACGGCGGGGACGCAACCTGGTCCTGACGGAGGCCGGCCGGGCCCTGGCCCGGGCGGCGGTGGATATCAGTGTTGCCATGAGTTCCGCGGAGCAGGCCGTGGCCCGGTACCTGCAGGATCCCAGTGCGACGGTCAGTATTACCGCGTTCAACAGTGCGGGCCTCACCTGGTTCCGCCCGCTGCTTTCGGCCCTGACAGGAGAAGGAAATCCGCGGCTGGTCTGCTCAGACCGTGACGTGGGACAGGAGAGTTTCCCCGCGCTCGCTGCCGACTATGACCTGGTGATTGCGCACCGCCTCGAGCACAGCAAACCCTGGCCGGAATCAATCAGCGTTCTTCCGCTGGTGCGGGAGCCGCTGGACGTCGCCATGTCGGAGCGGCACCGCCTGGCCCGGAGGCCGAGCGTCACCGTGAGGGACCTCGCCGAGGAGGAGTGGGTGTCCGTCCAGGACGGATTCCCGCTGATGCCGGCTCTGCAGGCGATTGCCGTGCACGCGGGACAGCCCCTGAATATTACGCATCAGATCAATGAGTTCTTTATCGCGGCCGAAATCGTCGCGGCCGGCAACGCCGTGGCGCTAATGCCCCGGCACACCGCAGCACCGCGGCCGGGAAGCGGACTGGTTCTCAAGCCGATCCATGACCTGCCACTCGCCAGGCACGTGGACCTTCTTTGCAGGCCGGAAGCGCTTCAGCGGGCTGCGGTCCAGCGGGTGGTCACTGCCCTCAGGCAGATTGTGGCTGCTCGCTGAGGCGAGAACTAACCGCCTCACAGGCGGTAGGCGCCGCAGGTCTGGAAAAACTTGCGAATGCTTGTTGGATCACCGGCCTGAGCCGGAGCGATCACGTTGGCCTCAAAGTCTTCGGGGTTGACGAAGTGCGTCTGGACCGCCGGCAGCTGGGTGTATTTGGACAGATAAGCCATGCTGTTCTGCTGCCCGGGAGCGTCCTCGCTGTCCACTGCCTGTAGATAGGTATCCATCCACGCGCAGAGCCAGAAGCCGGCCACCTGCGTGTCCTGGTTGCCGTCCATGATCACTGGCACTTCGAGCGACGGGTTCTCTTCCGGATCAAAGTAATTGACGGTGCGGAAATGCCAGTCAATGCCTGCAGGCAGCGGTTCCGGAAATTCCGCGATGGCTTCCACCAGGGCCTGGTCGAAACAGTCCGGCCTGATGGATTGGATAGTGCCGGAGGAGTCCGTCTGCAGTATCTCGCCGCCGGGGCAGGGGCGCGGGTCCCATGGCGTCGGTGCCGGATTGGCCTTCGCCTCTGCGGCCGCCAGTGCCTCGTTGACCTCGGCGTCGGTCGGGCTGCAGCCGGCCAGCAGCGTACCCAGCAGCAGCGCGGCTGCGGCGCCCGCCAATCGTGTCCCCATGTGCATTTATCCCCCATTGGTTGCTGGCCATACTGTAACCCGTGGAGCACTTCGGGGATACACGGAGGCTGGCAGATGAACTCCTGGGCGGCCGCTGCACATGCTAAGACGCCGAAGCCACGCCCAGGGTCTTGCCAAAGAGCAGGTAGCCACCGTCCCCGCCCGCGGCGTCGTAACCCGCGGCCTTGTAGAGCATACGGGCCGGGTTGCTTTTATGGACGCCGAGTTTGACGACGCCGGGACTCACACGTTGTTCGAACGCTTCCAGGAGGAGTCGGCCAAGCCCCTGACGGCGGTGGCTGGCGAGGACCTGGATCGAGACCAGGGTAGCGGCGTCGTCGCCGTCGGGGCGCCACATCGCGAAGCCGAGCTGCTGCCCGTCCGCGTCCACGCAGAACAGTGTGTGGGGGAGGCAGCTGATCCAGAGTTCAAGGTTCCGGTCCAGGGCTGCCAGCCACCCCGGGAGTGCATCAGGCTCGAGGTTCTCGATGTACTCGCGTTCCTGGCGGAGGATGAACGGCAGATCGCCGACGTCGGCGGGCCGGAGGCGTGGTGGCACGGTCATGGATGAGAGCATCTCACGTCTGACATGGCCACTTTCTTCAGGCGCCGTCAGCAGTTCTAATGGTCGGGACACGGAACGGTCAGAGCACGCACCGAAAGGAACGGCATGAGTGAAGAACGCCGCAGGGAAATCGGGGAATCTGATGCTCCGGTCGAGGACGAGCTGCAGGAGTCCTTTGAGAACACCATTACCGAAGGTGCGGAGCGGTTGCACCGCACCTTCCGCAACGTTCTGGTGACCGGGGTCTTTGGCGGGCTCGAGGTGGGGCTGGGCGTCATGGCCTACCTCGCCGTGATGTACCAAACCGGAGATCACCTGCTGGCCGGAATTGCGTTCAGTGTGGGACTGATTGCCCTGTTCCTCGCGCACAGCGAGCTCTTTACCGAGAACTTCCTGATGCCGATTGCGGCCGTGGTTGCCAAGGAGGCCAGCCTGCGGCAACTCGGTAAACTCTGGGGCGGCACGCTGCTGGGCAATCTTGTTGGCGGCTGGGTCATTATGTGGTTCGTCATGCAGGCCTTTCCGCAGTGGGAGGACACCATTGCCGAATCTGCCCGGCACTTCACCGACGCACCGTTTTCCCCGCAGACCGTTGCGCTCGCGGTCCTGGGCGGAAGCACCATCACGCTGATGAGCCGCATGCAGCAGGGTACGTCCTCCGACCCGGCCAAGATCGTAGCCACAGTGATCGGGGGATTCCTTCTCGCCGGGCTCCAGATGTTCCATTCAATCCTGGATTCCCTGCTGGTCTTCGGCGCGATTCAGTCCGGTGCCGGCATCACCTACCTCGAATGGCTCACCTGGTTTGGCTACACGCTGCTCTTCAACGTGCTGGGAGGCCTGGCGCTGGTCACGGCCCTCCGCTTGGTACGGACCAAGGAACTGCTGAAGGAGCGCCGTGCAGAAGCTCCCACAGACCCGGACGCTTCCCGCCGGAACGGCTAGGCCTGTGGCGAGCCAGCCTACGGTTCCTCAGTGCCGGGCCGGACGCCCGGCCACGACGCCGTGCCACCGGAACCGGGGAAAACGGCTTGTTTCATGGCACTGTCTCCGGCGACCGTCGTGGAGACGTAGTAAAGCGAAAGCTCAGGCACATCCGGGTTGTAGGGCGCGTACAGGCCCGGCGCGAGTGCCACGACACGGCCGTCCTGGAGTCCGCCGCTGAACCAGGCGGCGACGCGGTAGTCCACCGACGAGGCATTCACGGCCATTGGGTAACCCGGGTATGCGGCAATGGCGCCTTCGGCGGCCGGCTTTGCCAAGCCGACCTCGTAGCGGGCACAGACAGAGAGGCTGTCCCCGATGGTGTCCGTCCAAGCGAAGGGGTCGAAGGTTACGGCAGCCCCGGTCGATGGTTCGGCCAGTGCGAGAACGCCCCCCATCGCCTGGGTCAGCTCTGCCAGCTGTGGTTCCAATACGGGCGGTGCATCCGCCGCGAGGCCCCGGAGCGTTTCGTCGACAGCTCCGGCCGCCTCCGGTGATCCAGCGAAACCGAAGGTCCCGTCCTCGATCCGCATTAGGGAGATTGCCTGGTACAGAGGCCCCTTGCCGTCGGTCCCGAGCAGTTCGGAGCAGATCTGCTCTTCTGTTGCCTCGGCCGCCGCTTCGTCCGCTTCAGCGGACTGCCCGGCGGACGACGACGCAGCCGACGGTGATGCGGTCTGTGGAGAAGCATCAGACTCGGCATCCGTGCACCCGGTAAGGAGCAACAGCGCAAGGACAGGGATGGCAGCGGTTTTTCTCATGATTCCCCCGGGAAATGTGAACAGTTGTCCCACCCTAGCGGCATTGCAGCCCTGCCTCCGCCTGAATGGCGTTAACCCAGCGGCAGGTGCGGGTAGTCGGGATGCCGCTGCTGGAACTGGAGCACATCCTTGTTCCGGATGACGCCGTCCTGGATTTCAATGGCTTTCCGGATGGTGTCGTTGTCCTGCCAGGCCCCCGGTCCGGCAAGCACCGTTTCCAGGAAGGGCAGCAGTGCTTCGCTGATTTCCCAGCTGGCCGAATTCCAGAGGTAGGACGGGCTGTGGTCAACGGCGTAATAGTCGATGTGCTCACCCACCTGGAACATGGGGTCAGCGAACGTGGTGGTCTTTGCCCACTCAAAACCCATTCCCTCATCGCAGGAAACATCCACGATCAGGCTGCCGGGCCGGAAATCGGCCAGGTCATCGGTGCGCAGGTAGGTAAGCGGTGCATTGGGATCCTGCAGGGTGCAGTTGACCACAATGTCCGCTTCGGCGAGGAACGGTGCCAGCGGTACCCGGCCGTGTTCGGTAATGACTTGGCTGAGGAACGGTGCCTTCGGATCATGGTCGAACTGGATGATCCGCGCCGAGTGGATCGGTGATCCGACGGCCGCGACATCACGGTTGGTCAGCACCTGGACGTCGTGGATGCCGTGCGCGTTCAGGGCGGTGACGGCGCCGCGGGCGGTGGCACCGAAGCCGATGACGACGGCGCTCAGCCGCCGGCCGTAGTCGCCCGTGGAACCGGTGAGGGCCAGGGCGTGCAGCACGGAGGAGTAGCCGGCCAGCTCGTTGTTCTTGTGGAACACATGCAGGCCGAAGCCGCCGTCGCTCTTCCAGTGGTTCATTGCCTCAAAGGCAATCAGCGTCAGCTTCTTGTCGATCGCCAGCTGGGTGATCGCCCGGTCCTGCACGCAGTGCGGCCAGCCCCAGAGCGTCTGGCCGTCCCGGAACTCGGCCAGGTCCGCGGGCTGCGGCTTGGGGAGAAGGACGACGTCGGCTTCCGCGAGCAGCTGCGTGCGCGGCAGCATTCCTCCCACCAGGGGTTTGAGGACATCATCGGAAACGCCGAACGTGTCTCCGTAGCCCTCTTCGAGGATGAGCTGCTGCCGAAGCTCGGGATCGATGCGTTCAAAGTGCAGCGGATGGATGGCCAGGCGACGTTCGGCGGGTTTCCGGGTACTGGAAAGGACACCGAGGATGAGGTTGTTCGCCGCTGCGGTCATTTCTTTTTGGTGCCTGCGGCCTGTGTGCCGGCCTTGTCCGCGGAGCTGGACGGAGCTGCCGCGGCCCTCTTGTCGGCTCGTTTTTCCTTGATGGATTTGCCGGACTTTTTGGATGCTGTTTGGCGCGGGGACTTGTCTGACATGTCAGCTCCTGTAGGCGGAACCGAAGAGGTTCCTGACTTAGAACCCTACAGGTACGGTCCTAACCGGCTTTGTCCGGGCCGGGGCGGGAAGCGCTGATCCGGTCTGCGAAGCCGGAAAGAGATTCGATGAACGCAGCGGGGCCCAGCACCTTGAACGGAGCGTCAAAGCGCAGGACCCAGGACATCAGCCCCGCCCAGGACCACGACCCCACCCGCACCCGGCAGAGGGTGCCGGAGACCTGCTCCAGTTCACCGTCGCCCAGCCACGGTGCCACATCGGCTGCGGGCAGCTCCAGGAGGAACTCGGCGTAACACGGCCACACGGCGTCGGACTCCGATCCCTTTTGGCGGGCGGCCAGGAACGCGGCGGCGTCCCCTCCCGGAACGGGACGCCGGGTGAACGTGCTCCCCGAGGGGAACTTCGGCGTGAGCCGGTCCAGGCGAAAGATACGCCAGTCCTCCTTATCCAGGTCCCAGGCCACGAGGTACCAGCGGCCTTTACGCGCGACGACGGCATGCGGTTCCGCGCGGCGGGCCGGCCCTGAGATGTCCCCGCCATAGTCGAAACGGACAATTCTCCGGTCCCGGACTGCGGTGCTGAGCGTTTCAAGGACAGCCGGGTCAACCTGCGCGGCCGATGCGCCGGCGTCGGTGAAGCGGATGGCGTCGATGCGGTGCCGCAGCCGGGAGGGCATCACCTGCCGCACCGTGGCCAGTGCCCGGGCAGCCGCGTCGCCCGTGTCCACCCCGCTGGACGGCGCGCTTTGCAGCGCCACGGCAATGGCCACGGCTTGCTCGTCGTCGAACAGCAGCGGCGGCAGGTCTGACCCGGCGGCCAGCCGGTAGCCGCCGTCCGGCCCCTTGACTGCGGTGATGGAGTAGCCCAGCCCGCGGAGCCGGTCCACGTCCCGGCGGACGGTGCGCGGTGCCACGTCCAGACGCTCGGCCAGTACTTTTCCGGGCCAGTCCCGCCGGGACTGCAGCAGGGATAGCAGGGCGAGCATTCGCGAGGAGGTTCCGGACATTCTCCGAGTATTCCTCAAGAAGAGGACACATCCTGTCCGCTACCAGGTCCAGGCTGGTTTCAGGGCACAAACCGTGTGGAAACGAGAGGACAGATCCGATGAGCATCAGCACCACCACCCACCTGAACTTCCGTGGTACCGCAGGTCAGGCCCTGGAGTTCTACCAGTCGGTGTTCGGCGGCACCTTTACGGCTGCGACCTACGGCGACTTCGGTATGCCAAAAGAGGTCCCGGGTGCGGACAAGATCGTTTTTGGCCAGGTCGAGACCGCTGACGGCTTCCGGCTGATGGCCTATGACATCCCCGGCCAGGACGGCACCGATATACGCGGGACTGCGGGGACCACGCGCCGCGAGAACGGCACCACCATCACGGACCGCACTTTCTTCCAGTCCCTGCGCGGGCAGAGGCTGGAGGAAGTCACGAAGCTTTGGGAGGGACTGGCCGACGGCGCGGAAATCATCGAACCGCTCGCAGCCTCCGCGTGGAGTCCGGGATTCGGCATGCTTACCGACCGCTTTGGGGTCACCTGGGTGATCGACGTCGAGGCTCCCTACAACGGGTGAGCTGACGACCGTGCTCTAGGCCCGCTCCCTTTGGAGACGTTCGGCGCGGTCCCGGATGCCCCGGAGCATTCGTTCGGACATGAGGAAGCTGACCATCTCCACGGGTTCGACGAGCGCTCCGGCCCATCCGGTCCGGTAGGTGTAGCGCTCACGGACCACGAGCCGGATGGATCCGCCGAGCTGGGGCAGGAGGATGAACGCCCAGGTGAAGTCGTAGGGGACGCCTTCGGTGCCGGCACCGGCGGACGAACCGTCCGGGCCGACTCCTCCGCCGAGCACCAAGGCACGTTCGCCGTCCAGCCTGACCACCGAGAGCCCGGCGCCGGGCGCCAGATCAATCATGTCGCCGGGTCCTTGGACCTGCAGCTCGGGCTGAATTGTCTCAGCGCTGTGGATGCCCAGGCCGACGAGGTTTTCGAGCCAGTCATAGCTGTAGAAGCCACCGCGGTTCTGTCCGAGCTGCGTCAGCCAGGGCCACACTGCCGACGGCGGCGCGGCGATCGAGATCGCACGGGTCGCCGCGAGGTTAGGCACGGGCAGCAGCTCATCACCCGGCAGCTCCATGGCAAGTTCGGCCTCGGTGGCGCCCCACCGCAGCGATGCGCGGCGCAGCGCGAGTATTGCTGCCGCAGTCCCCGACGCAGCCGCCGTTGCTCCCGCCAGGCGCCGTGTCCATCCCATGCGTCCCAATATTGCATTGGTGCCGGGCCAGGGCAACGAAGAACGGGTTAGGGTTTCTGCGCGGGGAGTGCGGAGCGTCCGAGGAACTCCCGCCGGTGAGGGAGGGGCAGCTGGCGCTCTAGGGTCTGTTCGGACAACAACGCCCAAGCGGGCTGCGGGAACTAGCTCAACCGCCCAACCCTAATTCAACATGCACGAGGGGTCAACCGTTTCTTTTGCAATACACCGGTGATTAGTTGCCGGCATTTCCTTTGGTCCTTTCTTCGCGGAGCGTGGGTGGCACAGACGGCCGCCCCATCCAAGTGAGGAAGAAATGAACCACACGGCATTCCCGCAGTCCGCCGGCGGCGAATCAGCGCCGTCGAGCAACGCCGCCTTATGGTGGGTGCTGACCATAGGGGCGGAGCGCAAGGGGACCAGCGATGACATAGTCCGCCAAGTCGTCGCTCCGCTGAGCGGGCAGGCTCGTACATGGGGAAGCCACCGGTTCGGCTTCGTACGCAACTTCGATTCGGCAAATCCGCAGGTGCGGTTCCACCTTCGGGCTCACACCGAGGTTGTGGACCGGGTGTGGAAGTTCGCCCACGCGGTGGCTGAGAAATGCACGCCGCAACTGGGTGCTGTCGAGCTTGCCGAACAGCAGAGCCTGGTTTATCCGCCCAAGCCGGGGCAACCGATGCCGGAAGCCATGGAAGCGGTATTTGCGACGTACGGCGGGCTGGAGGGTATGCAACTGGTGGCGGAAGTCTCCGAACTGACTTCTGATCTGGCCATTTGGTCCGTGAATCGGTTTCCTGCCGGGGAAGCCCGGGAGGCTTTGGCAGCCCTGCTCCTTTTTGACGCCTGCCACAGCATGATGTGGGGACCGCGGTCTGCCCGATGGGCTGACCGCCGGACCGTCAGCTGGGACTATTACTGGGATACTCACCTGCATACCTGCACCTCTTCCTTGGGCAACCGTGCCGGGCAGGCCCGCAGGACATTGGAGGACCAGACCGTCCCCCGCATTGCTCCTGCACACCGGCGAATGGCTGCACTGGTGTCCGAGCCGTCGGTTGATGTCTGGCGCAAACGCTGGGCCCGGGCCATTGATATGTACCTGTTCCGGGCAGATAAAAAGCGCGTCAGCCGCAGTGCGCAGCAGATAGTCCTGAAGGAAAGCATGTTCCTGTGCAACCGGATGGGGGTTTCCCTCCGGGAGGAGGCAACGCTGGGATTCTATGCACGGGCCTGGAACAGGGACCTCGAAAAAAGCGGGCGGAAATGAGTGAAGAGGGGCCGAATTGCCCTCCACGAAACGCTCGTCGAAAAGGACGTCCGGCACGCAGTGATGGGGCGGTTTTTCTCACGGGTCCCCCGAAGTGCTATCGGGATCGTTCCACCCGGCGGCTGGACGTATGCGCGGGGAGAATCTAACACCACTGGGCAAACAGCACGAAGCCGGGCCGCCCTCAACAGGGCAGCCCGGCTTTGCTGTTTGTGCGTTACTTCTGGTCGTCCTTGTTTCCGTCGGCGACGTCCTTGATCTTGTCTTTTGCCTGGTCAACCTTCTCCGGGTTGTCCTGGGCGGCGTCCTTCGCCTTGTCTGCCATTCCGCCGAGATCTGCCATTGGCTGCACCTTCCTTCGAGGAATCCGGGACCCCGGGATCCGTCGGCCCCGGCCGGTAAACCCATCGTGCACCCGGCCGGGGTCCAGTGCTACCCCTTTACGGTTGCGGGTTCACCAGCCGCCGCGGGTGGGGGTGTGTCCCTTCCGGGCGTCGTCGGGCATGGTCATTTCTGCCCGCAGCCCCAGCAGCCGGATGGGCCGTTCGTCCTCGATAGCCCCGGCAAGGTCCAAGGCCCGGGCCAGCACCTCGTCCCGGTCGAAGGTCTCCGGGATTTTCCGTGCGTGCGTCCTGGTAACGAATGGCACATACCGGACCTTCAGCGTCAGCCCGATCACCGGCCGCCCTTCAGCGGCCACATCCGCCAGGACATCGGTGGTCAGCTGCTTGACGGCGTCGCGCACCTGGTCCGGTTCGGTGAGATTCTCCTGGAACGTGGTTTCACGGCTGTGCCCGCGCGCCACCCACGGGGTGTCGTCCACCTCGCTGGTTCCATCGCCGCGCCCCAGCGTGGCGTACCAGGGACCCATCTTGGGCCCGAACTCCGGCACCAGCGCCTGTGGATCGGCCGCAGCAAGCTCGGCGACGGTGTGAATACCCAGCTTGGCCAGCCGGGCGGAGATCTTATTGCCCACGCCCCAGAGTTCCTTGGTGGGTTTGGCCCCCATGACGTCCAGCCAGTTCTCCGCGGTGAGCCGGAAAGTACCGGCGGGCTTGCCGAAGTCGGTGGCGTTCTTGGCCCGGATCAGCGTGTCTCCGATGCCGACGCTGCAGTGCAGCTGCGTCTGCTCCAGGACCGCAGCCTGCAGATTCCGGGCATACGCTTCAGGGTCTTCCGCCTCGATTCCGACGAACGCTTCATCCCAGCCCAGGACCTGCACGACGGCGCCGGGCTGGGCCCGCAGGGCAGCCATCACCGAATCCGAGGCAGCCAGATACGCCTCGGCGTCGACCGGGAGGAAAACGGCGTCGGGCACTTTCCGGGCCGCGACGCGCAGCGGCATCCCGGAGCCGACGCCGAAGGCCCGCGCTTCATAGGAGGCGGTGGATACCACCGCGCGCTCGGTCGGGTCGCCCCGGCCGCCCACAATGACCGGCAGGCCCGCGAGATCCGGACGCCGCAACACTTCGACCGCCGCGATGAACTGGTCGAGATCCACGTGCAGCACCCAGGGGATTGAGC
>JBELZL010000015.1:0-68206 GCA_040274025.1 Arthrobacter sp.
GCCAGATCGACGTCGCTGTGTTCGCCGTGGCGGCGGGTTGGCTAACGTGGCGCACGGGCGGGCTGGAGGCCGCCATTGCCCTGCACGTGGTGAACAACCTGGTGGTGCTGGCTCTGGGTGCGGTGGGCCTGGCAGACCCTAACGCCGCTGACCTGCCGCTGGCCCACCTGCCGGTATCCATCATCGTGGTGCTGGCCTACGCACTTCTGGTGGTCCGCTGGTTCCCGTCCACCGGTGCCCGTCTGCGTCCTGCGCCCTCCGGGACCGCTGCGGCAGGCACGCCGGCTGATTGAGCCCTACTTCGCCTCGGCATAGGAGTCGACGGCGGCGCACACCACCGGGAACTCCAGCGGAATCGTGCCGAAGAGCAGCTCCGTGGCTTCCGCCGCCGCTTCAGTGACGATCGCCTCGGCCTCCCGTACCCGTCCGTCCGGAACGTGGAGCATCACTTCGTCATGCAGGAAAAACACCAGCTGCCCCGCCGGTGAGGTGCCCGACGCCGCCCGCAGCCGCCGTCGTATTCCCGCCAGCCAGCAGGTAGCCCACTCAGCCGCGGTGCCCTGCACCACGAAGTTCCGCGTGAAACGCCCGCGCGAACGGGCCAGGTTATCTGCCCGCCGCTGTTCCTCAGCCGAAGCGGTCCGCTGCGAGGCCAGCCAGCGTTCGGAAGCCGGGGGAGTGCTGCGGCCCAGCCTGCTGGATACAGTCCCGCCGGCCTCACCGGTGCGTGCGGCGCGTTCCACGACGGCGATAGCGCGGGGATAGTTGCGGGTCAGGACAGGCATCAGCCGGCCCGCTTCACCGCTGGTCGCCCCGTACATGGCTCCGAGCATGGCCACCTTGGCCAGCGACCGGTCGCCGTTGAAGCCCTGGTCCGCGATGCCCTGGTACAGGTCTTTGCCGCGGGCCGCTGCGGCAAGCGCCGAATCCTGGCCCAGGGCGGCGAGAACGCGCGGTTCGAGCTGCGCGGCGTCGGCCACCAGAAGCTTGTGGCCGGGATCCGGCCGCACGGCGTCGCGGACGTATTTCGGGATCTGCAGGGCGCCTCCGCCGCGGGAGGACCAGCGGCCGGACACCACTCCGCCCACCACATACTCGGTGCGGAACCGGCCGTCCTGAACCCAGTCATCGAGCCAGGTCCAGCCGCTGGAGGAGAGCAGCCGTGCCAGTTTCTTGTAGCGCAGCAGCGGCTCGATCGCGGGATGCTCCTGCTGCTCCAGTTCCCAGGTGCGGGTCGTGCGGACTTCGATGCCCGCACGGTGCAGGGCGCGGAGCAGCTCCTGCGGGGAATCAGGGTTGAAAGAGGGATTGCCCAGCTTGGCCCGCAGCTCAGCGGCCGCGGCTTCCAGCTTCGCCGGCCGCTGGCCTTCCGAAGGCCGCGGCCCGAGCTGGTCTTCGAGCATGGCTTCGTGCAGGTCCCGGCGCCAGGGAATGCCGGCGTGCTCCATTTCGGCGGCGACCAGTCCACCGGCCGATTCGGCGGCGAGCAGCAGGGTGATCCTGCGCCGCTCGGCACTGCCCGCGACAGCAGCGAGCTGGTCCTGGAGTTCTTCCGTGAGTTCCTCGACCGTACGGAACTGCTGGCGGGCGCGGGGTTCGAGGGACTCGGCGCCTTCGAGCCCTTCGAACAGGGACCCCTGATCCGGTGCCGGCGGCAGCGGGAGCAATTGGCGGGGTGCCAGATCGGGCTCGTCCTCCGGGCGCCGGGCACGCAGCTGCTCAACGTAGGGCGTTTCCGCGGCGAATTCGGAGTTGCGCAGGATCTCCCGGCACAGTGTGAGGTCGTGACTGCGTTCCACGCTGATCCCTGCGGCGAGCAGCCTGCCGTAGGTGTCCCGGCTCCGGTCCCACACCCAGCGGACCGGCTGCTGCTCCGCGTGCGCTACCGCGCGTGCCAGGTCAGTGCCGGGCACGACGGCGGCGGGTGCGGTGGGCGCCCCGGCTGCGTCGGCCGGCTGCAGGAGCCAGGCATCGGAGCTTCCGGGTGCGGGAGCAAGGACAAGGTGCATGCCTTCATTCTTCCCTGTCCCGGTGACAGGAACGGACCGGCCGCCAGGCGGGGTCTCTCCCTCCACACCGGCGGCCGTCGGCTGTTCATCCGTTTCCCCGTCCCCGGATCTTCCTTCCTCGGCTCGCGGCCGGTGCCCGACGCAGATGCTGGAGCACATGACGGACACTCTTCCCTGGACCCCGCGGACTCGGCGGTCTTTACCGGAGCGGCAGTCTTCCGGGGATCCCGGCGGCCCGGACGCCGTGCTGGTGCTGCCCCGGCACCAGCGGCTTCAGGACGAAGTGGCGCGCATCGCGGTGGCCGCAGGCATAGCGCTGGAGACCACTGAGACACTCACCGGAGCCCTCGCTCTGTCCCCGGGCATCCTGCTCGTGGACACACACGCGCTGGAACGGGACGGCCGGTTCCTGGGCACCGTCCGCGGGGCAGAGACCATCTGTGTGGGTTTCGAAGCGGATGAACCATGGCGGCAGTCAGCGAGCTACGGGGTGGACGGCGTGGCAGTCCTGCCCCAGGCCGGTGCCTGGCTGGCAGAGCATCTGGCACGCCGCAACAGTCCAACGGGGCACATCCTCGGAGTGGCTGGCACCTTCGGCGGAGCCGGGGCCTCAACACTGGCGTGCCTGCTGGCCCGGGAGGCTGCAGAATCCGGACGGCAGGTGCTGCTGGCGGAGGCAGACAGCAGCGGGGGAGGGCTTGAGTACCGGCTGGGCGCTGCTGAGACCGGCGGCCTGCGGTGGTCCGATCTGGCAGGAATCGAGGGCACGGTCAATCCGGCGCAGCTGGCCTCGGCTCTTCCTGTAGCGGGAGGCTTTGCCGTGCTCAGCCACGGCGCCGGTGAGCCGGTTCCGGAGGGACTGGAGGACGAGGTCCAGCCTGCGGTCCTGCAGGCAGCTCGGGCCGCGTTTGAACTGACCGTCCTGGACCTGGGTACCCGCCCGCCGCGGCACTCCGGGGCACTGGAACAAAGTGATGTGCTCCTGGCAGTGGTGGGCGGCGGCACCGCCCGGCTGCTGGCGGCCCGTTCATGGTGGAACAGCCTGGGTCCCGGAACCCCGCAGAGCTTCGCCGTCGTTCGGGGACCGCTCCCGGAGGGGATGGACGAAGTGCGGGCTGCCGCACTGCTGGGCATCGATCTGGCGGGATACCTCCCCTGGCTGCGTTCCGTGGCCGCGGCATCCGACGGCGGACGGTTGCTGGAGGTGCGGCGCAGACGGGTCCGCCGGGCACTCACCCGTGTCCTGGCAGTGGCGGGACCGGGGAGGGAACCGTGAGCGGGCCGGGGCGCCGGGTACGCCGCGCCGTGCCGCTGGACGGCGACGGGGAAACCTATGCCGCAGGACTGGTTAACCAGATTCGCGAAGACATGCTGGCCGGTGATGTACCTGTCACCGGAGCACGGCTGGCCGCGGCGGTCCACGCCAGCGGCAGGCTGCTGGGCTCGGAGGGTGGGCTGCGTGCGGTTGACCGGGTCCATGCAGCCCTGCAGGGACTCGGCCCGTTGCAGGCGCTGCTCCGGATTCCGGGGCTGACGGACATCCTGGTCAACGGCCCGCACGAGGTTTGGATCGATACCGGATCAGGGCTGGCCCGGACAGAGGTCTCCTTCCCATCCGAGGCCGATCTGCAGGGTCTGGCGGTGCGGCTGATAGCCGCCGGAGGACGGCGCCTCGATGATTCGTGCCCGTGCGCCGATGTGCAGCTGCGGGGATACCGGGTGCACGCCGTCCTTCCCCCGGTCTCTACCGGATCCACGCTGCTCTCGATCAGGCTCCGGGCCGGAGAGAGCTTCGCGCTGGAGGATCTGGAAGCCGGCGGAATGATGGATGCGCGGTGCGCCGGCATCCTGAGGGCGATTGTGGCCTCACGGCAGAATTTCCTGGTCAGCGGTGCTACCGGCACCGGCAAAACCACGCTTCTGTCCAGCCTGCTGTCCCTGTGCGCACCGGATGAGCGGCTGGTTCTCATCGAGGATGCAGCCGAGCTGCAGCCCCGGCATCCCCACGTTATTGGTCTCCAGGCCCGGCACACGAACATCGAACGCGCCGGCGCGGTGGATTTGCCTGACCTGCTCCGGCAGGCCATGCGGATGCGGCCGGACCGCCTGGTGGTGGGGGAATGCCGCGGCGGTGAAGTGCGGGAACTCCTTGCCGCCATGAACACCGGACACGACGGCGCCGGCGGCACCATTCATGCAAGTGCAGCCGCCACCGTGCCCGCTCGGCTGGCAGCCCTCGGGGCGCTCGCCGGACTGAATGCGCGCGCGCTCGCGCTCCAGGCCACCGGAGCACTGGACGCCGTTATCCATCTTGAACGGGTTCCGGAGGGACGCCGCGTAGCCGAAATCGCGGTCCTCGACTCACCCGGTGACGGTGAACTCGTTGCCCTCACCGCGCTGGACTGCCGCACAGGAGAACCCACCCCGGGGCCCGGGTGGGACAGACTGCAGGCACGGCTCACCACAGGAAGGGCACGGTGAGTTGCGGCATCCGGCTCCAGCGTGCCGGGCGCGGGCGTGCCGGTGGGGCGCGTATCCGGAAGCAGGAGACGGCGTGACGGGCTTCTGGATCGCCGGTCTTCTCGCCGCGGCCTGGGTGCTTCTGCTGACCGGGCCGAGCGAGACCGTGCTGGATTGTGGCAGTGGCAGTGGCAGTGGCAGTGGCAGTGGCAGTGGCAGCGGCAGCGGCGATGGCTTCCGGTATTCCGGCGATGCAGGCCGGCCCGTTCCACTGCGGCAGCTAGCCGGTGGGCGGCAGAAGCGAACCACCGAGGATGAGCTGCACCGGCTGCCGCTCCTGGTGCACCAGCTGGCGGGCCTGCTCGCTGCAGGCCGCACTCCGGGCCAGCTGTGGGCGGACGCTGCCAGGCTGAGCGGGAACTCTGCGGGTGTCTCCGCCCGGGACCCTGTCTCCCTGACACTCGAACGCGCCGCCCGGACGGCCTCACTCGGACTCAGCCCCGTGCCGGTGCTTCACCAGGCGGCGCAGGCCTCGTCCGGTCTGCAGGCCATGTTCTGGGAAGATCTCGCCGCCTGTGTGCAGGCCTCCGAACGGAGCGGGGCTCCGCTGGCCGGGATCCTGGGCCGCTATGCCCAGGGACTCGAAGCGGTTCTCGATTCCCGTGCGGCCCGTGCCTCAGCTCTTTCGGGGCCCAAAGCCACCGTCCGCCTGCTGACGTGGCTGCCACTGGCCGGGCTGGGGCTGGGTTTCCTGCTGGGTACCAATCCGCTGGCAGTACTGGCGCAGAGCCCGGTTGGTTGGGCAGCGGCTGCAACCGGCACGGCACTGGGCCTGACAGCACGGTTCTGGTCCAGGCGCCTCATCTCCCGGGCTGTGCCCGAAGAGGAAGCGAAGGGATGAAGCCCGGGTACGGGAAATGACCGGGCTCGCGGTGGGACTGCTGCTCTGCAGTGCCGCCGGCTTGCTGTGGCCGGGGACAGCGTCCGTCCCGCTGCCCGGAATCCAGCAGACAGGCGGGCGCTCTGCCCCAGCGGCAGGTGTGCGCGCCAGACCGGAGCCGCGAGGGAGCGGCATCCGGGATCCAGCGCTGATGCTTGACCTTGCTGCCGCGATGCTCTCGGCCGGGCGTCCCTTGAATACGGTTCTCCAGGTGCTCTCAGACGCAGCCGACTCCCCGCTCGACGTGGTCCTGCGCAGGGTCGTAACGGCCCTGGAACTGGGTGCTCCGTGGGAGCAGGCCTGGGATCTGGCTGGCAGGCAGGGAACACCTCCTGCCCGGAGCGCGGCACGGCAGGCGTCGGTCCTGCGTGATGCCCTGGCTTTCGCGGCGTCGAGCGGAGCGCCCTCGGCGCAGGTCCTCCACGCACAGGCAGCCCAGCTCCGCCGGCGCAGGGCCCGTGAAGCAGAACGGCGGGCAGCCGCACTTGGCATCCACCTTGTCCTGCCGCTGGGCCTGTGTGCCCTGCCGGCCTTTCTATGTTTCACAGTGGTTCCGCTGCTGCTGGCACTGCTGCCGGAGTTCTGATTCCAGTCTGCTCCGCTGATCAGGGGTTGCGCAGGAAAGCGCGGGAGGACTCTGAACTCCTCCACAAGCAGGTTGCCGGAAACGGGTTTTCCAGAGACTCGGGACTTGTTTTCCCAGCGGGTCCGTACCCGGCAAGACTCAGTGGACACCGTGAACAGCCTGGTCCACGGTCGTCGTCCACTTGACGGAGGAGCACAAAATGTCGTCCATGCCGCTCGAACCAACAGCACTGTCCCGCCGGTCCGCCGGAGCGGAGAGACCTGCTGCCCCGGAGCCCGTTCCGGGAAAACCGGGGCGCGTCGTTGTCCCGGGAACGCTCAACCGGTCCAAGAACCGACTGCCAGTACCGGAACCCGTTCCTTTGGCCAAGGTGATCCCGTTGCCGCAGCGGAGACACAGCGTTGTCCAGCCCGAGGACCGTGAAGCGGGCATGGCCACCGCTGAGTACGCAATTGCAACCCTGGCTGCCGTAGCTTTTGCCGCACTGCTCGTGGCTGTCCTGAGCAGCGGAGACGTGCGTGAGCTGCTGATGTCGCTGATCCGTGCCGCGCTCAGCTTCGGGTGAGGGCGTTTCTACGGGACGCGAGCTGGGAGCAGTCACCGCTGAACTGGCGGTGGCGATGCCCGCGGCAGCGGTTTTGCTGGCCGCTCTGCTGACAGGTGCAGCAGCCGGGCTGACGCAGCTTCGGCTGGAGGAAGCCGCGGGAGCGGCTGCCCGGCTTGTGATGCGAGGGGACAGTGATGAGGCGGCCGGGGCCGTCACCCGCCTTGCCGGTGCCGGCGCGGCCTTGGAACTGTCCGAGAGTGGAGGCTGGGTTCACGTCCGCGTGGAGTCCGCACTCCGGGCACCGTTGCTGGAGCTGCTGCCCATCACCCTCTCCGCCGAAGCATCCGCTCCGCAGGAGGACCAGTGATACGCCACCGCAATCGGGGCTCTGATCATGATGCGGGGGCCGGGACGGTCCTTATGCTAGGCATCGCGTTGGGAACCATGACCCTCATCCTTGCCGCGGCGCTGCTGTCTGCCGCCGTGGTGGGCGGAGCCAGGGCAGGTTCGGCAGCCAACCTCGCGGCGCTCGCCGGCGCGGATGCCCTGCGCGGGCTGAGGAGCGGAGACTCCTGCACAGTGGCGGCCGCCGTTGCCGCGCGAAACCAGGCAGAGGTGGCACTCTGCACCCCCGAACCAGAGGAGGGAACTGTGACCGTCACCGTTCAGGCTGCTGCTTTTCTGCTTCCCTGGCCGGCTTCTGCGGAAGCACGGGCGGGCCCGCCTCCGGGCGCCCGGGGACCAGACTGACGGGAGAGCCCGAAACAGGCGGCAAGGGAAGCCCTGTACCAAGTGCGGGCAGGGCTTCCCTTGCTAACGGCGAACTGCGGCAGGTTACGCGCGCTCGCCTGCGCGGATGCCCTGCGCGGTCTCCGCTGACGGGCTCCCGGCGTCGGGCGCATTCGCCAGCAGCACCTCGATCAGGGTGACAGCGCCCTTCTTGTCGAGGGGGTTGTTCTTGTTGCCGCACTTGGGGGACTGCACACAGGAGGGGCAGCCGCCGTCGCACTCGCAGGCCCGAATGGCATCCCGGGTGGCAGCAAGCCAGATGGTGGCGGCGTCGTAGGCACGTTCGGCGAAGCCGGCGCCGCCGGGATGCCCGTCGTACACAAAGATCGTTGGTTTGCCCGTGTCAGCGTGCAGGGCGGTGGAAACACCGCCGATGTCCCAGCGGTCAGAGGTGGCCACCAGCGGCAGCATGCCGATCGAGGCGTGTTCTGCGGCGTGCAGCGAACCCGGGAAATCAGCGGCAGCCAGGCCGGCACCCAGCAGCAGTTTCTCATCAATGATGAACCACACGGCCTTGGTGAACAGCTCCTTGGCCTCCAGCTCCAGCGGCTCCTCGCCGAGGATTTCATTGGAGACCAGGGCCTTGCGCTGGAAGGAGACCACCTGGGTGGTGACCTTCACCGTGCCGAAGCACACCTGAACCTCGCCCCACTGCACGGAGCGTTCAGTCTCCATCACCTCAATCTGGGTGATGTCCCGGGCCTGGGTGTAGAACTCCGGGTTCGCCCGGGTCACTACCGCGCAGTGGTCCGCTTCGTTTAGTTCCTCGACCAGGAAGGTCTGCCCCTGATGCACGTACACCGCCCCCGTGTGGGCCTGGTACTGGCTCTGCGCACCGTCCATGGTGCCCAGCAGGGTGCCCGTTTCGGCCTCCACAATGTTGATCGGTCCGCCGCCGGCTGCCCGCAGGTTCACCATCGACGCCGCGCTCTCCGCGTGGGTCCAGAACCAGCCGGCCGGACGGCGCCGCAGGTACCCCTGCATCACCAGCGAATCCAGCAGTCCCGCGGCAGTGGGGCCGAACATCTCACGTTCCTCCGGCTTCAGCGGCAGCTCAGCCGCCGCCGCGCACAGGTGCGGGCCCAGCACGTACGGGTTGGAGGGGTCGAAGACGGTGGCTTCAACGGAAATGTCGAAGATGGCTTCGGGATGATGCACCAGATAGGTATCCAGCGGATCATCACTGGCCACAAAGGCCGCCAGCGCGTCCTGCCCGGAGCGCCCGGCACGGCCGATCTGCTGGAACAGCGAGGCACGGGTGCCCGGCCAGCCGGCCACCAGCACGGCGTCGAGCCCCGAAATGTCGATTCCCAGTTCCAGTGCCGAGGTACTGGCAATGCCCAGCAGCTGTCCGCTGCGCAGCTGGTTCTCCAGGGCCCGGCGTTCCTCCGGCAGATACCCGGAGCGGTAGGCAGCCACCCGGTCCGGCAGCGAGGGGTGTACCTCGTCCAGCAGCCTCCGCGTGATGGTGGCAATGGTTTCGGCGCCTCGGCGGGACTTGATGAACGCAATGGTCCGGATCTGGGCGGAGACCAGGTTGGCCAGCAGATCCGAGGTTTCAGCGATCACCGTGCGGCGCTCGCGGGCACCGTTTTCACCCAAGCCGTCAGTGAGCTGCGGTTCCCACAGGGCCACGGTCGTGGCTCCGTGCGGGGAATAGTCGCGGGTGAAGGCCTGCACCTCGCTGCCGATCAGCCGGCCGAAGGACTGGGCAGGATCCGCGGAGGTGGCCGAGGCACCAATGAAGACCGGGTCTGCGCCGTAGTACGCACAGATCCGCCGCAGCCGGCGCATCAGGTTGGCTACATTGGAACCGAACACACCCCGGTAGCTGTGCGCCTCGTCGATGATGACGTACTTCAGCCGGCGGAAGAACCGCGCCCACCACGCATGGTTGGGAAGCACCCCAAAGTGCAGCATGTCAGGATTCGCCAGCACCATATTGGCGTGGTCCCGGATCCAGCGGCGGGCACCGGGGTCCGTGTCGCCGTCGTACGTTTCGGCACGGAGGGTCGGCAGGTGAAGCGCGTTCAGTGCCGCCAGCTGGTCAGCGGCGAGCGCCTTGGTGGGGGAGAGATACAGGGCCACGGACCCGGTGGGCTCCAGCGAGATCCGGTCATCCAGGGCGGTGCGGTGGATCTCGTCCAGCACCGGCAGCTGGTAGGCCAGCGACTTGCCGGACGCAGTACCGGTGGAAATGATGGTGTGCCGTCCGGCATGGGCGCAGTCCGCGGCCTCGGCCTGGTGCTGCCAGGGCGAGTGCACGCCGAGGGACGCATAGGCTTCAACCAGGTCAGGGTGGACCCACTCCGGCCAGGGAACGGTCTGCGCTTCCCGGGCTGGAATCCGGTGGATGTGGACCAGCTGCTCCGGGTCGGCTCCGCCGCCGAGCAGCGGGATCAGGGAATCGGAATTGGCCACGCGGCCATTCTCCCACCGGACCCGGTAGTTCGGGACACGGATAGCCCTGCGGTCCGCGGCGGGCGAAATCTAGAGCCGCGGCTCGAACATCATGACGCTGGCCAGGGACTCCCAGCCCAGGTACCGGTAGAGCTCCAGACCGGTCTCGGGGGAGATCAGCAGCCCGGTCTCGGCGTCGTGCTCCAGGGCAAGCGCCGTCAGCGCCCGCATCACGTAGCTTCCCAGTCCCTGGCGGCGGAACTGGGGATCGGTGGCAATCTGGTCATAAACCGCGAATCCGTCCACGACCGCCACATGCCCCCGTGCTGCCGGCGACTCCCCGGAGTTCACCTCCACCTGCCCCCCGGTGGAGGTGCGGGTGGTCTGGGAGCTGAAGCCATCCGGAGGCAGCGGATCCTCGATGTCCTGCCCTTCCATCGGAAGGATCATAAACACTTCGTCCGTGGACCGGACGGATAGGCCGTAGACGTTCGCTGCACCGTGGAGTTCGGAGACCTTCGACGTCACGATCGTGAACAGCCGCCCCGCACCCTGCCGGGCTGAATTGGCCAGCGCGGCGAACTCATCATGGGAGGGCTCGAGCGCGAAGTACTCCCAGTCATTGGTTTTGTCATGCAGGAAAGCGGCCGGAAACCGACCTTCGTGGCGTGTCTGGTACCCGCGGGCCTTAGCCCACCCAGTCACCCAGGTCTCCAGGAGATCATCGGTTAGTCCGTTCATGCGCCAAACACTAGCCCGCCTCTCCCGCCCGCGGGAGGGCGGCCGCGGGAGGGCGGCCGCGCAAATCACGATTTCATCCCCCGGTCTACCCTTAATACGTGGCCATGAATCGAATTGCTCTCTACTACGCCTTCACCCCGCTCCCGGATCCCGAAGCGATCCGGCTCTGGCAGCGCACCCTGTGCGAAAAGCTCGGTCTGCGGGGCCGCATCCTGATCTCCAAGGACGGCATCAACGGAACCGTGGGCGGTGAACTCAGTGCGGTCAAGGCCTACGTCAAGGCCACCCGTGAGTACCCCGCGTTCAAGAAGATGGACATCAAGTACTCCGAGGGATCCGCCGAGGATTTCCCGCGCCTGAGCGTGAAGGTCCGTCCCGAAATCGTCAGTTTCGGAGCGCCCGGGGAGCTGAAGGTTGATGAGAACGGTGTGGTGGGCGGCGGAACTCACCTGCGCCCCGAAGAACTGCACGAGCTGGTTGAGGCCAAGAAGGCCGCCGGGCAGGACGTCGTCTTCTTCGATGGCCGCAATGCCTTCGAAGCCCAGATCGGCAAGTTCAAGGGCGCCGTGGTTCCGGATGTGTCCACCACCCACGACTTCATCAAAGAACTCGAATCCGGCAAGTATGACGACCTGAAGGACAAGCCGGTGGTCACCTACTGCACCGGCGGCGTGCGCTGCGAAGTGCTTTCCGCGCTGATGGTGAACCGCGGGTTCTCCGAGGTCTACCAGATGAAGGGCGGAATCGTCCGCTATGGAGAGACCTTCGGGGACAAGGGCCTCTGGGAAGGTTCGCTTTATGTCTTCGACAAGCGGATGCACATGGAATTCACGGACGACGCCGTCACCATCGGTGAGTGCGTGCGGTGCCATGCGCCCACCAGCAAGTTCGAGAACTGCTCCAACCCGTCCTGCCGCAAGCTGACGCTGTACTGTGCCGAGTGCGCTGCTGATCCCTCAACGCTGCGCTGCCCGGACGGCTGCGAAGACTAGTACCGCCGGCCGGTTCCGACGCGGCCCCCTGAATCAGTTCCCGAACGCGGCCGGGGCCGTTGTCTCGGCCAGGCTCATACCGGGTTCGGCCATGCTGGCGCTGGGACAGTGGATTTATGTGAGCATCACGCCGGAGACCGCCCTCTGGGTCTTTACCGTTGCCCACATCGTGTTCAGCATAGGCCTGGCCATGCTGATGACAGGCCTGCTCTCGTCAGCACTGGCAACTGTGGAGCCCAGGCTTTACGGCCACGGCTCGGCGATCTTCAACACCGGCCAGCAGCTTGGAGGCGCGATCGGCACCACCATCTTCGTGACGGTCCTGTCCATGCTGTCAGCGGCCAGGCTCGATGAAGGTTCAGCCCTTGTGGATGCCCTGTTCTCCGGCGCGCACACAGCCTTCATCATCGGGGCGCTCCTGGCCACGGCCGGCCTGGTCCTGGCGCCGTTCATCCGGATTCCCCGCCGCGCCTGACCACCCCGGCCGGGGGAGGGCGGGGAAAGCAGCTGGGGAGCGGAACATAAACTGGATGGGTGACTGACTTCTCCCGCGTTCCGGGCACGCCGCAAAGCTCAAACCATCCCCTGCTGGAGGCGCTCGCCGCCGACCTGCAGGACGCCGGCTACACGGTCGACGGCGTGGCCGCCTTCCTCGGCGAGGAGGCCAGTGCAGCGCTGTCCCGGGAGCAGCTGGTTCCCGCGATGCTCGCCTGCCAGGCAGCGGCCGACGGCGGCGTCCCGGCACCGGTGGCCGCTGCGGTTGCGCTGTGGCTGGTGGGCTCCTCCGTTCCGGTGCAGCAGGTGCAGGACGCGTTTCCCCGCACCGGGGCGGAGGGCCTTACAGAACTTGGGCTGGCCGAGAAGGACCCGGAGGCGCCGGACCTGCTGCGCGCCTCGGTGGACCTGCGGCCCTACGAGTTCGACGCCGCTGCTCCCGACGGCAGCGCCCCGGACGGAGACACTGACGCCGCCGACGCCGCCACCCACCTCTGGGTCGCCAGCGACCTCGGCGCACACCAGCGCCCCGGCGTCCTCCCGCACGGCCACGTGCTGGGCATCGGACAGGCGTCCCTCTCCCTTGCCCAGCTGAGCATCCGCCGGCCGGTGGAACGCGCCCTGGACCTGGGCACCGGCTGCGGCATCCAGGTTTTCCACCTGCTGGGCCACGCCCGGCACGTCACTGCCACGGACATTTCCGAGCGGGCGCTGGGTTTCACGCGCTTCAACCTGGTGCTGAACGCGCCGGCCCTCGGACTGGACCCTGAACACCTGGAGCAGCGCGTGGACCTGCGGCTGGGCAGCATGCTGGAGCCGGTGGCAGGGGAGCGCTTTGACCAGGTGGTCTCCAACCCGCCGTTCGTGATCACGCCCCGCGTGGCCGGCGAGGAAGAGGACGACCGTTTCACCTACCGCGACGGCGGCCTGCCCGGAGACGGAATCGTCTCCGGGCTCTTCCGGAACCTCGAGTCCGTCCTGGTCCCGGGCGGCACCGCCCAGATGCTGGGGAACTGGGAGATCCAGGGCGAGGCCGAAGAAGAAGGCAGGGACGCCTGGAGCGCCCGGCTGCGCTCCTGGCTGCCGGAGACCATGGACGCCTGGGTCATCCAGCGTGAAGTCCTCACTCCGGCTGAGTACGCCGAAATGTGGCTGCGTGACGCAGCAGAGAACCGGGACCGGAACGAATACGCCGCCTCCTACGCCGCGTACCTGAGCGACTTCGCCTCACGCGGGACCACCGGCATCGGCTTCGGCTCGGTGTGGATGCGCCGGCGTCAGGATCCGCAGGCTTCGCCGCTGCGCCGGTTCGAGGAAATCACCCACCCGCTGGAGTCCCCGCTTGCCCCGCACCTGGCCGCCGCCGTCGACCGCTTTGACTGGTGCGCTGCGCATCCGGACCTGGGCGCTGAACACCTGGTGGTCGCAGCTGACGTAACCGAGGAACGCCACGCGCGCCCCGGGGCCGAGCATCCCGGTGTGATCCTGCTCCGCCAGGGCGCCGGCCTGCGCCGGACCAACCTCATGAGCACGGAGCTGACCGGCTTTGTGTCAGCTTGCGACGGCGACCTGCCCGCCGGAGCCATCATTGCTGCGCTGGGTTCGCTGCTGGGCCGCCAGGACCCGGAGTTCGCCCCGGCGCTGGAGGAAGAGGTGCGCAACCTGGTCCTGGACGGCTTCCTGTTGCCGGCAGTACCGTAACCCAGCGCACAGCGAAATTGGTCCGCGTCCGCCCGGCAGTGCGGTTATGGTTACCCTTGTGCTTGGGGATTCCCCATACTGTCTAAGGATGAGCGAGCCTGCGGAGCACTGCTGTGCGCCATTCCTCATTCATTTTGATCCACCCCGTACGTAGGAGAACAGTGCCAATTAAGGCAACGGACAAGTCCGCCGGCAAGAAGAAGAAGCTGGTAATTGTCGAGTCACCGGCCAAGGGCAAGACGATCGCGGCCTACCTTGGCGAAGGCTTCGAGGTTACGGCGTCGATGGGTCATATCCGTGACCTGCCCCAGCCCTCGGACCTTCCCGCAGAGCTGAAGAAGAGCTCGGTGGGCAAGTTCGCCGTGGACCTGGATAAGGACTTCGAGCCTTACTACGTTGTCTCCACGGACAAGAAGAAGAAGGTGGCCGAGCTCAAGGCCGCGCTCAAGGACGCCGACGAACTTTACCTCGCAACTGACGGTGACCGCGAAGGCGAAGCCATCGCGTGGCACCTGCTCCAGGTGCTCAAGCCCAAGGTTCCCGTCCACCGCCTGACCTTCCCCGAAATCACCAAGGAAGCGATCCAGCGGGCACTGCTGGAAATGCGGGACATCGACATCTCCATGGTCGATGCCCAGGAAACCCGCCGCATCCTGGACCGGCTCTACGGCTACGAGATCTCCCCCGTGCTCTGGCGCAAGGTGGCCCGCGGGCTCTCCGCCGGCCGCGTCCAGTCCGTGGCAACCCGCCTCGTCGTCGAGCGCGAACGCGAGCGTATGGCGTTCCGCTCCGCCTCCTACTGGGACCTGCTCGGCACGTTCTCCACTGCTTCCTCGGAAAGCTTCAAGGCCCGTCTGACCTCGGTCGACGGCGCCCGGATCGCCTCCGGCAAGGACTTCACCGACCGCGGTGAACTCAAGTCCAAGAACGTCACCCACCTGGACGAAGCGGCAGCACTGTCCCTCGCAGAGGGCCTGCAGTCGGCGTCGTTCACTGTCCGGTCCCTGGAAACCAAGCCGTACACCCGCCGCCCGGCAGCCCCGTTCACCACCTCCACGCTGCAGCAGGAAGCCAGCCGCAAGCTGCGCTTCTCCTCCCGCGTGACCATGCAGGTGGCCCAGCGGCTGTATGAAAACGGCTACATCACCTATATGCGTACCGACTCCTCGGCGCTGTCGGACCAGGCGATCAATGCTGCCCGCCGCCAGGCCTCGGAACTCTACGGCCCCGAATACGTGCCCGAAGCCCGGCGCGTCTACAAGGGCAAGTCCAAGAACGCGCAGGAAGCCCACGAGGCAATCCGCCCCGCCGGCGACTCCTTCCGCACTCCGGCGCAGGTCGCCTCCTCGCTGCGCGGGGACGAGTTCAAGCTCTACGAACTGATCTGGAAGCGCACCGTCGCCTCCCAGATGGCAGACGCGAAGGGCTCGACGGCGTCGGTCAAGCTGGGTGCCGTCTCTGCCGACGGGCGCGACGCCGAATTCTCGGCTTCCGGCACAGTCATCACCTTCCGCGGCTTCATGGCGGCCTACGAAGAAGGCCATGACGCCACCCGGGATGAGGATGAAGGCTCCGAGGACGGCCGCCTGCCGGTCCTGAAGAAGGACGATCCGCTGAGCGCCGCAGACCTGGCAGCCAGCGGACACGAAACCTCCCCGCCGCCGCGCTTCACCGAAGCTTCGCTGGTGAAGACCCTCGAAGAGCTGGGAATTGGACGCCCGTCCACTTACGCGGCCACCATCTCCACCATCATGGACCGCGGCTACGTGACGCAGCGCGGCCAGGCCCTGGTACCGAGCTGGATCGCGTTCTCCGTGGTGCGGCTGCTGGAAGAGCATTTCACGGATTACGTGGACTACGACTTCACGGCCGAAATGGAAGAGGACCTGGACCGCATTGCCCGCGGCGAGGCCGGCCGGGTGGAATGGCTGAACCAGTTCTACTACGGCGACCGCGTGGACACCGGCCTGCACACCATCGTCAACGACCTCGGCGAGATCGACGCACGTGCGGTGAACTCAATCGAGATCGCGGACGGCATTGTGCTGCGCGTAGGAAAGTTCGGCCCGTACCTGGAGCGGCCGCTGCCGGCGGATGCCCCGGAAGGTACCGAGCCCGAGCGCGCCAACGTTCCCGAGGACCTGGCCCCGGATGAGCTGACCGCCGAGAAGGCGATTGAGCTGATGAACACCGCCGGACCCGAGGAACGTGTCCTGGGCGGGGACCCGGAAACCGGCCGCACCATTGTGGCCCGCAACGGCCGCTACGGTCCGTACGTCATTGAACTCATTCCGGAGCCCACGGAAGAGGAACTGGCCAACCAGCCGGTGGAGTATTACAAGAACGGCAAGCCCAAGCCGCCGAAGAAGCCTGCCAAGGTAAAGCCGCGCACCGGCTCGCTGTTCAAGACCATGAGCGTGGAAACGGTCACCCTTGACGAGGCACTGAAGCTGATGCGGCTGCCCCGGGTTCTGGGCACCGACGCCGAAGGCAATGAGATCACCGTGCAGAACGGCCGGTTCGGTCCCTACCTGAAGAAGGGCACGGACTCCCGCTCGATCGGCTCCGAAGAGGAGATCTTTACGATCACCCTGGAGCAGGCACTGGAGATCTACTCACAGCCCAAGCAGCGCGGCGGACGGCAGGCCGCCGCTCCGCTGGCCGAGTTCGGCACCGACCCGGTCTCCGAGAAGCCCGTGGTGGTCAAGGACGGCCGTTTTGGCCCTTACATCACGGACGGCATCACAAACATCACCGTTCCGCGGTCCATGGCCATCGAAGAACTGACCCGGGAACGGGCACTTGAACTGCTGGCGGAGAAGCGTGAAAAGGGTCCGGCCAAAAAACCGGTCCGCAAGCGCGCCGCAGCGGCCAAGAAGTAGGACTGTGCCGGCCGCCGCGCACCTGTTCCGGTTCCCTGCACAGGGGCCCGGATCGGCGCGCGGCCGGTACAGCCGCATAATGGGACTATGCGACTAGGAGTCCTGGACGTCGGTTCCAACACCGTGCATCTGCTGTTGGTGGATGCGCATCCCGGCGCGCGCCCGGTTCCCTTCGCTTCCCACAAACGTCCCCTCCAGCTGGTCTCCCACCTGGACTCCGGGGGCGCTATCACCGCACAGGGCCAGCGCCTGCTGGCCGACTTCGTCGCCGAGGCACGCGACTTCGCCGTCCGCCACCGCGCGCAGGACATGCTGGCCTTCAGCACCTCGGCGGTCCGCGAATCCGCCAATGGCCAGAGTGTCCTGGATTTCGTGGAGCTTGAAACCGGTGTGGAGCTCAGGGAACTGAGCGGCCGGCAGGAAGCTTCCATGACCTACCTGGCGGCCCGCCGCTGGTTCGGCTGGGGCGCCGGCACGCTGCTGGATCTGGACATTGGCGGCGGGTCGTTTGAAATGGCGCAGGGGCAGGACGAACTGCCCGACGTCGCCGTGTCAGTTCCGCTGGGTGCCGGCCGGCTCACCCGCGACTGGCTGCACGACGACCCGCCCGGTCCTGGCGCGGTGCAGGCCCTGCGCAGCCACATCCGCGGCGTCGTGGAGGAAGCCGCAGCCGAGTTCCGTGAATACGGCGCACCCGATCTTGCGGCGGGGACCTCCAAGACCTTCCGGTCCCTGGCCCGCCTCACCGGTGCTGCGCCGTCGGCCGCCGGCCCGTATGTCCGCCGCAGGCTGCGCCGCGCGGATCTTTCCGCGCTGATTCCGCGCCTGGCGGAGATGACAGCCTCCCGGCGCGCGGAGCTCGACGGCGTTTCGGCCCTTCGCGCACCGCAGGTGCTGGCCGGAGCCCTGGTAGCGGAAGCTGCCATGACAGTCTTCGGCATCAAGTCCCTGCGGATCTGCCCCTGGGCGCTTCGGGAAGGCCTGATCCTGCAGCGGTTCGACGCGCTGCGCTTCGACACGACGCCTCTTGACCTGCCGGTCCAGTTGCCGGCCGGACTGCAAACCCTCCCGCCGGAACCGGCCGGGGCACTGGTCCTGGCCCCGGCCGGCGAACCGAATGGAAGTGCACCACAATGACGCTGACCTCCCCCCAGAACGTGCAGCCCGCGGCGAACCTGCCGCAGATCCCCGTGGCGCTGTCCAGTTCCTCCGTGTACCCGCTCTCCGTTCATGACACCTTCGCCGTGGCCCATGACCTCGGCTACGACGGCGTGGAGGTGATGGTCACCGGCAGTCAGACCAGCCGCAGCCCGGAGACCATCCGGGGACTGAGCGAGCGGTACCAGATGCCGGTGCTGGCCATCCACGCACCGACCCTGCTGCTGACGCAGCAGGTGTGGGGCAAGGCCTGGACCAAGATCGAACTCTCAGCAGCGATGGCTGCGGAAGTCGGCGCCACCACCGTGGTGGCCCATCCGCCGTTCCGCTGGCAGTCCGGCTACGCGGAAAACTTCGCCGAGGGCGTGCGCCGGATCGCGGAAGAGTACGGCGTCACCATCGCAGTTGAAAACATGTACCCCTGGCGCGTCCGGGGCCGGGAGGCCAAGGCCTACCTGCCGCACTGGAACCCGCTGCCCGAGCCCTACGAACACGTGACTTGGGACTTCTCCCACGCTGCGATTGCCGGAATGGACTCCTATGCCGAGATCCGCAAGCTCGGCAGCCGGCTGAGCCACGTCCACCTCACGGACGGCACCCCCAACGGACGCGACGAACACCTGCTGCCCGGCGAAGGCACCCAGCGCTGTGCCGAGGCACTGCAGTACCTCTCCGAAACCGGATACACCGGCACGGTGGCCATCGAAGTGAGTACCCGCAAGGCGAAGGAGCCTGGGGAGCGGGAAGAAATGCTGCGGCAGACGCTGGAGTTCGCGCGGGTGAACCTGAACCAGGTGCTGGACGAATAGCCGCTTAAACGAGCGGGTGCCGGCGATTCCAATCGGACGGTTGGGGGAAACATCCGAAGATCGCCGGCACCACCGGGCCGGTAAACCGGCCCTTCATCACTCGCACCTCCAAGAGGCACTATTCACGATACTGATCAAACTTGTGCGCAGACCTGAAGCGGGCTGAACGCCGGCTTTGAATCAGCGTATTCGGGTCCGCGCAGGTCACCGTGAAAGAATCCGAACATGCAGAATCTTCCCCGTCTCACGTTCCTCGGCTGCGGTTCAATGAACGAAGCCATCCTTGGCGGCATCCTGGCCGGAGGCTTCCCCGCAGAGCTCGTTACCGCCACGGTCCGGCGTGCCGAACGCGCCGCTGAACTGCGCGAACGCCACGGGATCACCGTGCTGGCGGAGTCCGGGGACGCTGAAGCAAACCGCACCGCAGCACAGAGCGCGGACGTTGTCATTGTTGGTGTGAAGCCGGTGGGCGTCCGCGCCATGCTGGAAGGCGTGGCTGCCGTTCTGCGCCCGGATGCCGTCGTCGTCAGCATTGCCGCCGCCGTTCCGCTGGACCTGATGGAAGCTGCCCTGCCCGCGGGCACACAGGTCATCCGCACCATGCCCAACACCCCCGCGAAGCTGGGCCGGGGCGTGACCGCGCTGGCACCGGGATCAAATGCCACACTGGACTCGGTCAAGCTGGTGACATCCCTGCTCGCCGGTACCGGCCGCGTGGTCCAGGTGCGCGAAGACCAGATCAACGCCGTCGGATCCGTCAGCGGATCAGGACCGGCATATGCCTTCTACCTGGCCGAGGCGATGGCCAAGGCAGGGGCGGAGCTCGGTCTTGACCCGGAGCTGGCGGCACTGCTGGCGGCCGAAACCGTGGCAGGTGCCGGTGCCATGCTGGCCGAGCCCGGCGCCGATGCCGCGGCCCTCCGTAAGGCTGTGACCAGCCCCAACGGCACTACAGAGGCAGCCATCGGCGTCTTCAATGCCCGTGGGCTGCCGGAGATCATTGACGACGGCATGAGGGCCGCAGCGGACCGCTCCGCGGAGATCACTGCCGAGCTCAGCGCAGCCCGGTAACCGGCTAGGGCCGGGACGCGAAGCGTTCCAGCAGGTCAACGTGCCCGGAAACGATCAGCATGTCCCGGCTGGACACCCTGGTGTCTGCCTGCGCGTAGGTGAAGTCCTCACCCGGGGACTTCACCCCGACCACGGTCACGCCGTACTTGGAGCGCACGTTGGATTCGCGCAGCGTAAAGCCCTGGGTTTCCTTCGGCGGGTACATTTTCACGATCGCGAAGTCGTCGTCGAACTCAATGAAATCAAGCATCCGGCCGCCCACCAGGTGCGCCGCGCGCTGCCCGGCGTCGGCCTCGGGGTAGATCACGTGGTTCGCGCCGATCCGGGTAAGGATCTTTCCGTGCGCCGGAGTAATGGCCTTCACCCACAGGTGCTCGATGCCCAGGTCCACCAGGTTCACGGTGATCAGCACGCTGGACTCGATGGACGTTCCTACACCCACCACGGCGGCGGAGAAGTCCTGGGCACCCAGCTGTTTCAGCGCATCGATGTTGGTCGCATCTGCCTGAACCACGTGGGTGAGCTTGCCGGAGGCTTTCTGCACCAGGTCCGGGTCCCGCTCGATCGCCAGGACTTCGCGGCCCTGCTTCACCAGCTGCTCGGCGGTGGCAGAACCGAAGCGTCCCAGTCCGATGACCAGGACGGGGGCGTTGTGCGGCGGTCTCTCAGCCAATGATGGGCCTTTCTTCGGGGTAGTGGTACAGCGGCTTGCGCTGGCGCAGGGCCAGGGCCGCAGCCAGGGTGATCGTGCCGACCCGCCCGGCGAACATCAGGCCGGCCAGGATGTACTTGCCCGACGGCGGCAGCTCGGGACTGAGCCCAATGCTCAATCCCACGGTAGCGAAGGCGGAGATCACTTCGAACAGTACCGGCTGCAGGGTTTCGTCCGTGACGATCAGCAGACCGATCGTGGCCACCGCAACCATGGTGGCGCCCAGGATGACCACGGATATCGCCACGCGCAGGGCGCCGGCGGGAATGTTGCGGCCAAAGGCGCGCACGTCAGTATCGCCGCGGGCTTCGGCGATGATGGCCAGGAAAATCACCGCAATGGTGGTGACCTTGATACCGCCTGCCGTCGATGCGGAACCGCCGCCGGCGAACATCAGCATATCCGTGATGACCAGGGTGGAGGCGTCCTGCTCCGCCATATCCACGAGGTTAAAACCGCCGGAGCGCATCATGACGGACGCGAACAGGGCATGGAGGATCTTCTCGCCGATGCCCATTCCGGCAATCGTGCGCTGGTTGAACCATTCCAGGGCGGCCCAGAGCACGGTGCCGGCGGCCAGCAGGATGAGGGAAACCAGCACGGTGAGCTTGGTGTGCAGGTTCCACCGCCGGGTCCGCAGCCGGCTCTGCAGCAGGACCATGATCACCGGGAAACCCAGGCTGCCGATGAAGACGCCGGCCATGATCGGTACCAGCACCCACAGGTCGTTTTCGTAAGGCACCAAGCCATCTGAGTGGGGTGTGAACCCGGCGTTGTTGAAGGATGAAATGGCGTAAAAAACCGCGTGCCAGATGGCCTGGCCCGGAGACTCGCCCAGGATCATGAACCGCGGGGCCAGCACGGCTGCCAGCACGAGTTCGATCAGCACCGTAGTGCTCACAACGATCCGCAGCAGGTTGCCCACCTCGCCCAGCCGGCCGGTGTTCATGCCTTCCTGCGCGATCAGCTTGCCGCGCACACCCAGCCGCCGGTTCACTGCCAGCGCAAGCAGCGATGCCATGGTCAGGATGCCCAGGCCGCCCACCTGAATCGCTACCAGGATCAGCACCTGCCCGAAAGCGGACCAGTAGGCAGCGGTGGAAACCACGGTCAGCCCGGTGACGCAGACCGCGGAGACGGCCGTAAACAGGGCGTCATGAAGCGCCGTGGCCTGCCCTGAGGAGGAAGCCACAGGCAGCGCCAACAGGGCGGTGAACACCAGGATGACCAGGGAGAAGACGATGAGGGCCAGCCGTGCCGGGGAGGAGTTGGCCACGGCGTCGATGAAGTCCCGCCCTGCCACAATGAAGCCGAGGGGACGGCGCTGCCGCGTCTGCAGCGAAGGCTGCGGTTGGGATGGCATGGGTCGAAAAGTCCAGTTCTGTGCGCGGGGTCCTGCAAAGTAGTAAACCACTTAACCCGGCGCCCGGCGGTACAGGCCGGACAGTGCCGATCGCGTAGCCTGTGACCATGACGAGTAACGGGCTGAGCCTCCCCGCTGTGCCGACGCACATTGTGTGGGACGAATCGTTGCTGGCGTACAACTTCGGGCATAACCATCCGATGAGTCCGCTGCGGCTGGAACTCACCGCCCGCCTGGCAAAGGAGCTGGGCATCTTCGACCTTCCGCAGGTCAGCGTGGGAGCTCCGTATGTGGCGCAGGACGCGCAGCTGGCACGGATCCACGACCCGGCCTATGTTGCCGCGGTCCGGGAGGTCAGCCGGAACCCGGAGAAGTCCAACCCCGCGCTGGGACTGGGAACCGAGGACGACCCTGCGTTTGAAGGCATGCACGAAGCCAGTGCAAGGCTGGTGGGAGGCTCCCTCGCCGCAGCGGAGGCGGTGCTCTCCGGCAAGGCTCGGCACGCAGTGAACTTCGCCGGCGGGATGCACCACGCATCCGCGGGCAAGGCTGCCGGATTCTGCATCTACAACGACGCCGCGGCCGCCGTCGCCCGGTTCCTGGACGCGGGTTACACCCGGGTCCTCTACATCGACGTCGACGCGCACCACGGGGACGGCACCCAGGCGATCTTCTGGAACGACCCGCGAGTCATGACCATTTCAATCCACGAAACCGGGATTTCGCTCTTCCCCGGCACCGGGTTCGCCAACGAATCCGGCGGTCCGGACGCGCAGGGCACCTCCGTGAACGTCGCCCTGCCGCCAGGCACTCGGGACGCCGGCTGGCTCCGGGCGTTCCACGCCGTTGTACCCCAGCTGGCGGCCGTATTCGAACCTGAGGTGATCATCAGCCAGCACGGCTGCGACGGGCACCGCGACGACCCGCTGTCCAACCTGCGGCTCTCCGTGGACACACAGCGGCAGGCGGCATTAAGCATCTCCTCGCTGGCAGACCAGTTCTGTGAGGGTCGCTGGGTTGCCACCGGCGGCGGAGGCTACAACGTGGCCAGCGTCGTCCCGCGCTCCTGGGCGCTGCTGCTGGCAGTCGCCGCCAACACCCGCATGCCCCTGACGACCCCGGTGCCTCAGGCCTGGCGGGACTATGTGCGCGAACGGCACGGCGTTGACACCCCGGAGGCGATGGGCGACGGCGTGGATATGTGGTGGCGGTCCTGGGAGGTCGGCTACGACCCGAATGACGAGATTGACCGGACGGTCATGGCCACGCGCAAGGAAGTTTTCCCGCTCCACGGCCTGGACCCCTGGTTCGACTGACCGGCCCGCCGCCAGCCGCGGCCGGGGCCTGTCCCATATGCCGCTAAGGTAATGCATATGGTCATTGACGATGTTTTCGCTGTCATAGCAGAGGGAACCCGGCGGGAAATCCTGGGCGCACTGCGCTGCGGTGACAAGTCCGTTGGGACACTGGTCCAGGAGCTTCAGGTCAGCCAGCCGACGGTCTCCAAGCACCTGAAGGTGCTCCGTGAGGCGGGACTGGTGGATATGCGGGCCGAAGGCCAGCGGCGATACTACTCGCTCAAGACGGCGCCCCTCGACGAAGTAGTACTATGGCTAAGCGCATTTGATCTGCCATCACTTACGGCCGCCCAGGCACCTACTCCGAGTCTGGCAGGCGTCGCCGCCGGACACAGCGGCGAAGCCCGCGGCCGATCCCTGTTTGCCGGACTGCCCGGCACAACACGGCAAACCGCTGCTGCCGCCGCCTCGGCCAAACTGCCGTCCGGCGCCGCCGAAACAGAGGCTGCAGCAGCCGATGCCAGTGTCCAGCAGCAGCTGGGCCGAACTGTAGGCCGCGCCGCGGAACGCGCTGCTGATCTGTTGGGAGCACTGCCCAAGTTCCGCCGTCGCCGCCCGTAGGCGGCACCCCAACCCGGTCCCGGATCGCTTACCGGCGCTGACCGGTCTAGCGTAGTAAACGGGTGGGGGCATCGATAAGGAGCAACACATGGACGCAACACTCACACGCGTGCGCGACGAGGTCTTTCGCCGCAACCCCGGCGAAACAGAATTCCACCAGGCGGTGGTCGAAGTCTTCGAATCCCTGGAACCGGTACTGCGCAAGCACCCCGAGTTCGGTGAAGCAGCAATCCTGCAGCGCATCTGCGAGCCCGAGCGCCAGATCATTTTCCGTGTGCCGTGGGTGGATGACCAGGGCCATGTCCGCATCAACCGCGGTTTCCGCGTCGAGTTCAATTCAGCCCTGGGCCCGTACAAGGGCGGCCTGCGTTTCCACCCCAGTGTCTATCTGGGAATCGTTAAGTTCCTCGGCTTCGAACAGATCTTCAAAAACGCCCTGACCGGCATGCCGATCGGCGGAGGCAAGGGCGGCTCGGACTTTGACCCGCGCGGGAAATCCGACGCCGAGGTCATGCGCTTCTGCCAGTCCTTTATGACCGAGCTGTACCGCCACATCGGCGAGTACACCGACGTGCCGGCGGGGGACATCGGCGTGAGCGGCCGTGAGATCGGCTATCTCTTCGGCCAGTACAAGCGCATCACCAACCGCTACGAATCCGGTGTGCTCACCGGCAAGGGCGTCAGCTGGGGCGGTTCACTCGTCCGCCCGGAGGCCACCGGCTACGGCGTCGTGATGTTCGTGGAGGAAATGCTCAAGACCCGCGGCCTGAGCCTGGACGGACAGCGCGTGATCGTCTCCGGCTCCGGCAACGTGGCCATCAACGCGATCGCCAAGGCCCAGGAGCTCGGCGGCAAGGTTGTGGCCTGCTCCGATTCCTCCGGCTACGTAGTGGATGAAGCGGGAATCGACGTCGCCCTGCTGCGCCAGATCAAGGAACACGAGCGCGGACGCATCTCCGAGTACGCCCAGCGCCGCGGCGGCAACGTCTCCTTCGTTGCCGGTGGTTCGGTGTGGGATGCCGGTGCCAATGTGGCACTGCCCTGCGCCACGCAGAACGAACTGGGTGAAGACGACGCCACCTCGCTGCTGAAGTCCGGCGTCATTGCGGTGGCGGAGGGCGCCAACATGCCCTGCACCCCCAAGGCGATTGAGGTTTTCCAGGAGGCCAACGTGCTCTTCGGCCCGGGCAAGGCAGCGAACGCCGGCGGCGTCGCTACCTCAGCCCTGGAGATGCAGCAGAACGCCAGCCGCGATTCATGGTCCTTCGAACACACCGAGCAGCGGCTGAGCCAGATCATGGTGAACATCCACGACCGCTGCGCTGCCACCGCGGACGAGTACGGATCGCCCGGGAACTACGTGGTGGGGGCCAACATCGGCGGCTTCGTCAAGGTTGCCGACGCGATGCTGGCACTGGGCGTCATCTAGCGGGCAGTCCCCAGCCGGACGTGGTCCGGTGTCAGTTCGCTGACGCCGGCCACGCCCATCAGCGCCATGGTCCGGGCTGCCTGGGCGGAGAGGATGCCGATGGTGCGGTCCACTCCGGCCCGGCCGCCGGCCATCAGTCCGTACAGGTAGGCCCGCCCGATCAGGGTGAAGTCTGCTCCCAGGGCCAGCGCCGCAACAATGTCCCCGCCGCTCATGATTCCGGTGTCCAGGATGATGCTGGTTTTGCCCTTCAGCCGCCCGGCGACCTCCGGGAGGAGCTGCAGCGGGATGGGTGCACGGTCCAGCTGCCTCCCGCCGTGGTTGGAGAGCACAATGCCGTCTGCCCCGTGGTCCACCGCCTGCTGCGCGTCGTCCAGGGTCTGGATGCCCTTGACCACCAGGTTCCCCTTCCACACGCCGCGGAGCCAATCCAGGTCCTCATAGGTCAGGGTCGGGTCGAACATGGAGTTGATGAGTTCAGCCACGGTTCCGGAATACCGGTTCAGCGAGGCAAAGGACAACGGCTCATGGGTCAGGAAGTTGAACCACCAGGCCGGCCGGTAGGAGGCATCCAGCACGGTCTTCAGAGTCAGTGCCGGCGGAATGGTCATGCCGTTGCGCACGTCCCGCAGCCGTTCGCCGGCCACGGCGGTATCCACCGTGACCATCAGCGTGTCGAACCCGGCTGAGGCGGCGCGGTTGATCAGTTCCAGGGACCGGTCACGGTCCGTCCAGAGGTAGAGCTGGAACCAGTTCCGCCCCTCGGGAGCCGTCTCGGCAACATCTTCAATGGAGGCCGTGCCCATGGTGGAAAGTGTGTACGGGATGCCTGCGGCCTGGGCTGCCTGCGAACCGGCGTATTCACCTTCGGACTGCATCATCCGGGTGAAGCCGGTGGGCGCGATGCCGAACGGCAGGGCGGACGGAGCCCCGAGCACCGAGGTGGAAAGATCCACCGATTCAACGTTGCGCAGCACGCCGGGGCGGAACTGCAGGTCAGCGAACGCCTCCCGTGCCCGGCGCAGGGTGATCTCCGCTTCCGCCGCGCCGTCGGTGTAATCGAAGGGTGCCTTGGGGGTGCGCCGCCTGGCTATGTCCCGCAGATCCCAGACAGTACTGGCATGTTCCAGGCGGGCAGCCGTTCCCAGCTGCGGCTTCTTGAACTGCATAAGGGGTGCCAGATCCTGCACGCGGGGAATCCGGCGGGTCAGGGCCCGGGGTTTGGTGGTCACCAACAACTCGCTTTCACTGTGTTCCTGGCACCCGAGCCTACGTCTAATCCGAAAGGAGGCACGTCACAAAGAAAGATTGTGAACACCGGAACTTGCGGCCGCCGGAGTTCGGGCCTACGGTCTTACCCATGACTAACCGTTGGTATGCGTATTTTTCGTTGGCTCTGGAGGAGCCCGCGCGATAATACGCTGACGCCAACCTTCAGAGCCAACAGGACAGGGATCATTCCCTGTCCTTCGCCATATCCGGCGGGTTCTGAAGACGAGTCCCGCCGGTCAATTCTCAATCGGATACGGGACCATGAACCTCACCGCAACACAGCACTCACAGACCACCTCAGACCTTCGCATCAGCGAGTTCCGCCCGCTGCCCGCACCGGAACAGCTGCTGGCCGAACTGCCGCTGTCTCCGGAACTGGCAGACACGGTCCGGAGCGGCCGGGATGCTGTCCGCGCGGTGCTGGACGGCGTGGACGACCGCCTGCTCGTCGTCGTCGGGCCCTGCTCCATCCATGATCCGGAGGCTGGACTGGACTACGCGCGCCGCCTCGCGGCTGCGGCCGCGGAGCACCGGGACGACCTGCTGATCGTGCTGCGCGCCTACTTCGAAAAGCCCCGCACCACGGTGGGATGGAAGGGCCTGATCAATGATCCGCACCTGGACGGCAGCCATGACATTGAGGCAGGACTGTACGCCGCCCGGCGGTTCCTGATCGCTTCCGGCGAGCTGGGGCTCCCAGTGGCCACCGAGTTCCTGGAGCCCATCAGCCCGCAGTACGTTGCGGACCTGGTGAGCTGGGGAGCAATCGGCGCGCGGACCACTGAAAGCCAGATCCACCGCCAGCTGGTCTCCGGACTTTCCATGCCCGTGGGCTTCAAGAACGGGACGGACGGCTCGCTGCAGATCGCCCTGGACGCCTGTGCAGCTGCGGCTGCCCCGCAGTCGTTCCTGGGGATCGACGGGGCCGGGCGGGCTTCCATGGTGCGCACCGCCGGGAACCCCGACACGCACCTGATCCTGCGCGGCGGAAGCACCGGACCCAACTACTCGGCGGCAGACGTCGCCGCTGCCTCCGGGGCCCTGGGCGCACGCGGCCTGAACCCGCGCCTGATCGTCGACGCGAGCCACGCCAATTCCGGCAAGAACCATCACCGCCAGGCGGAGGTGGCCCTGGAACTGGCAGCCCAGCTGGAGTCCGGGACCGCGGGCGCGGGCATCCTGGCCGGCGTCATGCTGGAGAGCTTCCTGGTGGGAGGGGCCCAGGCGCACGACGCCGCAAATCCTGCTCCGCTGGTTTACGGCCAGAGCATTACGGACAAGTGCATGGACTGGGACACCTCAGCGGGTGTCCTCACCGTCCTGGCGCAGGCTGCGCGCAGCCGCCGAAATGCGTCATAAGTGCGGCCGTTTAGCGGGGAAAACTTCCACTATAGTTACTCCAGCCACTAGAGTAGAGTGCTAGACGGTCACGAGATGGTCATCAAGGCGACACGCCGCCTCAGTTGTGTAAGGCGCAGTTGCTTCCGAGCGAAGGAACAAGAGATAAATGGCAGACGAGAGCAATTTCTCGGACGTGCGGTTTCTGACGGTGTCAGAGGTCGCGGATGTCATGCGCGTGTCCAAGATGACCGTTTACCGGCTGGTGCATTCCGGGGAACTTCCGGCAGTCCGTTTCGGGCGGTCGTACCGCGTTCCGGAGTCTGCGGTGCAGCAGGTTCTGCGCAACGCCGTCATCGACCGGCAGTCCGGAACGGCCTAAGCACTTTCCGGCCGTAACCTGATTTGGGGTGCTCCCGGTGCTGTCCATAAAGGCAGCGCGGAGGCGGTACCCTGTTAAGGAACGTTTTCATTCTGGCTAGTAACTGCCGGAACCGATGCTGGCGGGCCACGAGGCCTGGCGGAAGCGGGGACCGGCATGGCTCCTAATTCAAGTTTGTGAGGACTCTGTGGGTTCAGTAATCAAGAAGCGCCGCAAGCGTATGGCCAAGAAGAAGCACCGTAAGCTGCTTCGCAAGACCCGCCACCAGCGCCGCAACAAGAAGTAGATTCTTCTGCTTTAGCTGCCGCCGAAGCCCGCCGTCCCTACCAGGACATGGCGGGCTTCTGCTTTTAACGCGGGCGGTCCGGTGCCGGGGACGAAGCTTAGCGGGAGCGTACCCAGGAAAATCCGCGCCAGAGCCCGTAGGCTGCCCCGGCGAATGAGGCCGTCTTCAGGCCCAGCGTGGCCGCACGGCGGCCCGAGCGGAAATCGTAGACAGGCCAGTTATGGTTCCTGGCGTGGCGGCGCAGCCGGGCATCCGGGTTGATGGCTACGGGGTGGCCCACCATGCTGAGCATCGGCACGTCGTTGAAGGAATCGCTGTACGCCCAGCAGCGGTCCAGGTCCAGGCCCTCCTGCTCGGCCAGTGCCTTCACGCCGGCTGCCTTCGCCGGTCCGTGCAGGAACTCGCCTACCAGCCGCCCGGTGTAGAGGCCGTCCGTAACCTCGCTGACGGTCCCCAGTGCACCGGTGAGGGAGAGCCTGCTGGCAATCACGGAGGCGACTTCAACCGGGGTGCCGGTAACCAGCCAGACCGGCCGTCCGGCTTTGAGGTGCTGCTCTGTCAGCGCGCGGGTACCCGGCCAGATCTTGGAGACGATCATCTCGTCATAGACTTCCTCGCCCAGGGCCCGCACATCCTCGGCGGCCAGGCCGGTGGCGAACGCCAGGGCGGCGTCGCGGACGCTGTGCACGTCCTTCAGGTTCTCGCCCTGCAGCATAAAGCGCAGCTGTTTGAGCGCGAACCCAGCGGCTTCACGCAGCGTGAAGACCTTCTTCTGGTACATCTTGCGGCCCACATGGAACAGGCTCGCGCCGCGCATGAGCGTGTTGTCGACGTCGAAGAATGCGGCTTCTCCCGGGTTGCCTACCGCGGCCGGAGAGGCGGCGGCACGGACAAGCGCGGGACGGGGCATGGAAGAAGTCTATAGAAAAACCTCACCGGAACGCGGAAGTGCAGCGCGGAGACTAAGTTGGAAGTCATGAAAGATGCTTCCGCCCGCGTGCCCGAACTCCTTCTGCTGACCCGCCCCGGGTGCCACTTGTGCCAGGCAGCCCGGGACGTGCTGGACCGGGTCCACGCGGATCTGGGGATTCCCTGGCAGGAACGTTCCATCGAGGATGATCCCCGGCTGCAGGAACAATTCGCGGAGGAAATCCCCGTGCTGATGATCGACGGCGTGCAGCGGGACTTCTGGCAGATCGACGAAGCCCGGCTGCGCCGCCTGCTGGCCGCGTAACCGGACACTCAACACACTTGGTGGCGGAGCGGCCGCGGTCCTAAAGTGGGAAACCTGCCGGACCCTCGGGTCCGCGGGAATTATGCCGCAGCCCAGTAGCCAGCGAAAGTTGCAGAAGTGAGTATGCCGGAGGAATCAGACGCAGCGGGTCCTGTCGCGTCCGCGCACGGGCGGCATATACCGCCGGCGTCCCTGGCACGGCTCACCGTGTACCTGCGGGTCCTGGGGACCATGCTGACAGAGGGCATCGAAAGGGTCTCCTCCGAGGAGCTCGCAGAAGCTGCCGGGGTGAACTCTCCCAAACTGCGCAAGGATCTCTCCTACCTGGGTTCCTACGGGACCCGGGGAGTGGGCTATGACGTGCCGTATCTCAGCGGCCAAATCTCTGCCGCCCTGGGCCTGACCCTCGACTGGCGGGTGGCGATTGTGGGTGCCGGGCACCTGGGGCGTGCGCTGGCAGGCTATCCCGGTTTTGGCTCCAGGGGATTCGAAGTGGTTGCGCTGTTCGACGCCGACCCGCTGGCCGTGGGGCAGGAGGTCGGGTGGCTGCGGATCAGCCCGGTGGAGTCACTGGAAGCAGTCCTGGAAAAGACCCGCGCGAATATGGCCGTCCTGGCTGTGCCTGCTGAAGCAGCCCAGGACATGTGCACCCGCCTGATCGATGCCGGCATCACCTCAATCCTCAGCTTTGCTCCGGTAGTGCTCCAGGCTCCTCCGGAAGTCCAGATCCGCAAGGTGGACATGGCCACAGAACTTCAGATTTTGGCGTATCACGCGCAGCGCGCCCAGGTCTCCGCCCTCGCGACGGACGCCCAGGCCCGCCTGATGCGCTGACCCCTAGGCGGTCCTGCCGCCGTGGGTCGCTAAGTAGCTGGCACTGGATGGCAGGAAGAGCAACCCGGCTCCCAGTGCTGTTACCAGTGCGGCCGCTGCGTGCGGGAAGGAACCGTCCCGGAGACCGAAGAACAGGCCGGCGGCAACCAGCACACACACCCCTGCCCGTGCCCAGTTCCTGCCGTCGCGGATAAGGGAAGCCAGCAGAAGGTAGGTGCCAAAAGCGACGGCGGCAACGGCTACGTCCGCCACCCGGGCCACGGAGAGAACCATGTCCGCCGGAACACCCAGTTCCTGCAGCTGGACCGCTGCCTGCGGTGCCGGGCGCAGAGGATCCAGGGCAGCCTGCAGGCTGGCCACCAGGTGCAGGAGTCCGGCGGCCACAATGAGCAGGACGGCGGTATTTACTGCACGCGGCGCCCTCCGCCTGGTCCTGCGGTCCGAGATTCGAGGGGGATGCTGTGCCGCGGCCGCTGGCGAGGGAGAACGGTCCGGGCGCGGAGGAGTCTTGGCCGCGGGCCGCGGCTGCGCCGGCGGTTTGGCCGGAGCTGATGAAACCGCCGGGACATGTTCCGGCTCAGCCCCGCTGGGCCCTGCCGGCGCCTTAGGCGCAGCCTTTTGCTGCGGCTGCACGGCAGGAGGCGCCGCGAGGGCCAGCTTGATCACCGCGTCCGGGAACCGGGGCCAGCTGAGCAGGCCCCCGCCAATGCGCGCCAGGCTCGAGGGGGCCTCCGGATGCCGGCGGGCGGTGTCCCCGGCGGGCAGTGCCGGGGGTACGCCTCCGGAGGGAGCGCCGTCCCGCGGAGCCCGGCGGAAGCCGCGGCGCAGGAGACTGCCGGCACGAAAACTGGTCCCGGCGTGGGAGGAGCGGGGTGTTGCATCGGGAGTCGTCATACTGGTCGCCGCCTTTACAAGACCGGGATATCGAGACCCGCCGGATCCCTCAGGAGGCCGGGCGGAGATCCAACGCTACGCGTCACGGAGCCCGCTGTGACCTGTGCTGCCCCGAACCCGTCTGCGCAGATCCCAGATTTTCCGCCGGAGCCCTGCAGGCCTGCAGGCGCCCCTAGTAGGCGCGGTATGGATTGAATTCGCGGCGCTGGAAATAGGGGGTGCTTGGCCGCAGATAGAGCATGACGATTCCGGCTATACCGGCCAGCGAGGACAGGATGGAAAGCCAGCCAAGCAGGGAAAGCACATAGACGGGGAAGGAGACCAGCAGTCCAACCACGGAGAAAGCGGCGAACACTGTGCCGAGGATCCTTGCCCAGTTGTGGCCTTTGAGGATGAACCAGGCAATCAGTACGTAGATGCCCAGACCAATGATGCTCATTACCACCGAGAACCACACTATGAAGCCGCCGGCGTCCTGGATGTCCACGTTGGCATCCCGCAGGGATTCCAGCTGGGAGCTGGTCAGGACCTCCGGGAGCCGGAAGGAAGTGACCAGGTTGTTGATCAGGGACAGCACGCCCGCGGCGATGATCAGCCAAAAGCCGATTACCACCTCCCGCGGTGCCGGTCCTTTGGACTGGCCTGCTCCCGCCGGGGAACCAGGGTAGCTGTAGCCGGAGGGCTGGGCCGGCTGATAGCCGTACGCCTGGCCGTACTGGCCCTGCCCGTATGGACCTTGCCCGTACTGGCCCTGACCGTACTGTCCGCCCGCGGGTTCGCCGCCCTGGGCGGGATGCTGGCCGGGCTGCGGCGGAATATGCGGCTGTTCCGGCTGGCTGGGCTGTCCCGGCTGCTGCCCATACTGCCCGTAACGCGGTTCGGGACGCTGCTCCGGTCCGCCGTTTTCGGGTATTGGATTGCCGTGCTCCTGGGGGTCGGGAACGTTTGGTGTGCTCATTGGCCCGCCTGCCGTGTGGAATGGCCTGCCGGGAGAGCTCCGGCAGGGCAGATAACCCATCTGCGAAGTCGGAAGCAAGTCTAGTCCTCCCTCAGCACCGCCACACCGGACCAGCGCTTTTCAGAGCGGCAGGAGCCCTTAAAGAGCAGCAGGTCCGGGGCGCTTGCGCGTTCCGGACCTGCATTCATGCTCTGTGGGTCATTAGGCCTTGACGAAGGCAACGTCCACATTGATGGTGACCTTGTCGCCTACCAGAACACCGCCGGTCTCCAGTGCTGCGTTCCAGGTCAGGCCGAATTCCTTCCGGCTGATGACAGTGGTACCGGCGAACCCGGCGCGGGTGGCGCCGAAGGGGTCAACGGCAACACCGTTGAACTCGACATCGAGGGTCACCGGGCGGGTGATGCCCTTGATGGTCAGGTCGCCCGTGAGCTTGTACGTTTCGCCTGAACCTTCAATGCCGGTGGCGGTGAAACGCAGTTCCGGGAACTGCTCGACGTCGAAGAAGTCCGCGCCCTTGACGTGGGCGTCGCGGTTGGCATCGTTCGAGTTGAAGGATGCGGCGTCAATCTCGGCGCTGATCTTGGCGTCGCTGAGGTCCTGGCCAACTTCCAGCACGGCGGTCACCTTGTCGAAGTTGCCGCGGACCTTGCTGATGCCTGCGTGGCGGACAGTGAAGCCAACCTCGCTGTGGGAGGAATCGAGGTTCCAGGTGCCTGCGGTGAGACCGGCGGGGATCATGTTTTCTCCTTGGATAAGTCGGTGGAAGGCTGTTCGCCGCTCCACCATTAGATGCATTTGCATTCACTATTGCACACAAAACTCAAAGGTTCAACTGTTTGTGAAGATTTAATCTTCACCGGCGTGTCTGCGAGACTGGGAGACATGTCCCGCGCCTCAATCCACCTCGTCCGTCACGGTGAAGTCTTCAATCCGGACGGCATTCTCTACGGCAGGCTGCCCGAATTCCATCTCTCGGACCTCGGCCGGAAAATGGCAGACCGGGTGGCCGGGCATTTCCTGGAGCGCCGGAACGACGGCGCGAAGCTGGTCTATCTGGTTGCTTCACCGCTGACCCGGGCGCAGGAGACCGCAGCTCCGATTGCCCGCGCGCTCGGGGTGGAGGCCGTCACAGACGAGCGGATCCTGGAAGCGGAGAACCGCTTCGAGGGGCTGCCGGGCGTGAAGCGCCAGCTGCGCAATCCCAGGTACTGGCCCCTGCTGCGCAACCCCATGAAGCCTTCGTGGGGCGAGCCGTACGCCCAGCAGGTGGACCGGGTCATGGCAGCAGTGCATGACGCGCGGATCCGGGCCCTGGAACTGGGCGGCAGCGGGGCCGAAGCCGTCCTGGTCAGCCACCAGCTGCCCATCTGGGTGACCCGGCTGGCCGCGGAGGGACGCCGGCTGTGGCATGATCCCCGCAGCCGTATGTGCACACTCACGTCGGTGACCACGCTGGACTTCAATGACATGGAACTGACCGGCGTCCGCTACGCCGAGCCGTCTGCCGACCTCCTGCCCGGGGCAGCGAACCTCCCGGGCGCATAATACAATTACTACGCGTTGTAGAAGTGGCCGCCCCCTGCCGCGATGAAAGCTGGAACTCCGTGAAGAAACCCAAGAGCGAAACTCAGCCTGCAGCCATGCACCGCAGGTCCTTCCTGCGGCTTGGTGCCGGACTGGCAGTTGGCGTGCCGCTGGCGGCCGCCCTGGCCGGCTGCACTGCGGATGATCCGCTGGCGGAGCAGGCCAAGGCCGGGGACAACAAGAACTACATTGCCGGTGACGGTTCCGTAACGGAATACGCCCCCTCCGAGCGCGGTGAACCGGTCCGGCTGGCCGGTTCCCTCTTTGACGGCACGGAAGTCAGCGCGGCTGACTGGGCCGGCGACGTCGTCGTCCTGAACTTCTGGTACGCCGCCTGCGCGCCCTGCCGAAAGGAAGCCCCGGACCTCGTGGAACTGCATGACACCTACGCGCCGGAGGGTGCACGCTTCTACGGCGTGAACATCCGCGACGAAGCCAAAACAGCCGAGGCCTTCGAGCGCAACTTCGCCATTCCCTATCCCAGCTTCGAGGACCGCAACGGGGGAGTGCTGCTGGCCATGACCAGCTTCGTCCCGCCGCAGGCCGTGCCCACCACACTGGTTCTTGACCGTGAGGGCAGGGTGGCCGCACGCATCCTGGGCCTTGCAGACAAGGGAACGCTGAAGACCCTCATCGCCGACGCGCTGGCCGCGTAGCCGACGTGCCGCCCGTGCTTCCCGCTGCCGCCGTGCCGGCAGCCAACGTCTTCGCCGAAACGATCCTGAACGGATCGATGCTGCTGGCGATCCCCGTTGCCGTCCTCGCCGGGTTGGTTTCATTCCTTTCCCCGTGTGTGCTGCCGCTTGTCCCGGGCTACCTGGGCTACGTCACCGGCCTCACCGGAATCGACCTGCAGAAGCAGCGCCGCGGCCGTATGTTTACCGGGATCGCCCTGTTTGTGCTGGGCTTTTCTGTGGTCTTCGTGGCCATCGGTGCCGGAATCGGACAGCTGGGCTCCTGGCTGCGCGGTGCCGAGCAGGCGTGGATCCAGCAGGTGCTGGGCGCGCTGATCATCCTGCTTGGCGTCATTTTCATGGGCGGCCTGTCCTGGTTCCAGCGTGACCGCAAGATTGAGGCGCGGCCGCCCGCCGGGCTCTGGGGCGCTCCGCTGCTGGGCATCACGTTCGGGCTGGGCTGGGCTCCGTGCCTGGGTCCCACGCTTTCCGCCGTGCAGCTGCTCTCCTTCTCCGGCGACGACGCCTCCGCGGCCAAGGGTGCGCTGCTCACCTTCGTCTACTGCCTGGGTCTGGGGCTACCCTTCCTGCTGATCGCGCTGGGCTTCCGGCGCGGTATGGGAGCGCTGGGCTTCTTCCGCCGCCACCGCGTTGCGCTGCAGCGTTTTGGCGGCGGCATGCTGATCGCCCTTGGCCTGCTGATGGTCACCGGCGTCTGGAACCTTTGGATCAACCAGCTGCAGGGCTGGCTGGACAGCGTGACCCTGCCGATCTGATGAATACACCTCCGAACCCGTCCCCAGAGAACAATGAGAACCAGTTGAAACCTGAACCGGACAGCGAAATGACGCCACAGCCGCCCGCGGAAAACGCGGACGCGGAACCCGCGCGCGCGGACCGCCAAGGCACAAAAGCTGAGAACGACGTCGCGCTTCCCGCACTGGGGCTGCGCGGCACCCTGCGCTGGGCATGGACGCAGCTGACCAGCATGCGCACGGCGCTGTTCCTCCTGCTCCTGCTGGCCGTGGCAGCGGTGCCCGGCTCGCTCTTCCCGCAGCGCCCGGCCAACCCGGGGGCAGTCACCCAGTACATCGAAGACAATCCGGACACCGGCCCCTGGCTGGACCGGTTCCAGCTCTTTGACGTGTACTCCTCAGTCTGGTTCTCAGCGATCTACCTGCTGCTGTTCATCTCCCTGATCGGCTGCGTGATCCCACGCGCCAGAGTCCACTGGAAGGCGCTGCGGTCAAAGCCGCCCCGCACCCCCACAAGGCTTTCCCGGCTGCCGGAATACGGCACCCTGGCCGTACCCGCCGGAACGGGCCTGACCGCTGGCGAAGCTGCCAGGGATGCCGCCGCCATCCTGCGAAAGCGCGGCTACCGGGTTGAGGCCCGCGACCTGGACGGCAGCCGTCCGTCGGTCGGCGCCGAGCGCGGTTTTGCGAAGGAAACGGGCAACCTCGTCTTCCACGTTTCCCTGATCGGCGTGCTGGCTTCCGTCGCCGTCGGCGGGCTGCTGGGCTACAACGGGCAGCGTGTGGTGGTCGAAGGGGATACCTTCGTGAACACCCTGGTTGGCTATGACACCTTCAGCCCCGGCACGAACTTCACCGAATCCCAGCTGAGCCCGTATTCCCTGACGCTGGACGACTTCGACGTCACCTTCGATCGGCAGCCGAACGGCAATGTCCAGCCGCTGGACTTCACCGCGGACGTCACCGTGCAGGAAGACCCCCAGGAGGATCCGCGCAGCGAGACGCTGAAGGTCAACGAGCCGCTGAATATCGGCGGCACCAAGGTCTACCTGGTCGGCAACGGCTACGCACCGGTTGTCACCGTCCGCGACGGCGAAGGCGAAATTGCCTTCCAAGGTCCGGTGGTGGGTGTGCCCACCGACGGCGTCTACACCTCACTGATGGTCATCAAGGCCCCCGACGCCAAGCCGGACCAGCTGGGCTTCGTGGGGTTCTTCCTGCCCACGGCCATGCTGGACGCCAACGGAGTCTCCTTCTCCGGCGACCCCGACCCGGTCAATCCCCAGCTGAACCTGAACTCCTACTACGGAGACCTCGGGCTGGACGAGGGAGTGCCGTCCAACGTCTTTGTGCTGGACACCGAGGACCTCACCGAACTGAACAACCGTGACCTGGATTCCGGCGGCATTGTGCTGGGCATGAACCAGAGCTACGACCTGCCCGAAGGCAAGGGATCGATCAGCTTCGACGGTCTGCTGCGCTATGCCGCCCTGGACGTCCACTACGATCCGGCCAAGACGGCGGTGGGAATCTTCGCTGCGCTTAGCCTGGCGGGGCTCTCTGCGTCCCTCTTCATTGCCCGCCGGCGCGTTTGGGTGCGTACCGGAACAGCCGAGGATGGCCGCATAATGGTGGAGTACGGATTGCTGGCCCGCGGCGAAGACCCGCGGCTTGAAACTGAGGGTGCAGCACTGCGGACCCTGCTTGAAAAGAAGTGGCTGGCGGGCGCCCCCGCCGCAACCCCTGCGGAAGGCCCGGAGACCCTGGCCGACGCATCAGTGCCCGGCAGCACCGGACGCACGGAAGAAACAGGTAAGGACTCCTAATGCCCTCCATTGACTACCAGCTCGCGGAATACAGCGATCTCTTTATGCTGCTGGCGGCGTTTACCTACACGGTCGCGCTGCTTGCCTTCGCCTGGGACCTGGCCAAGAGCAGCAAGACGCTGAAGGCCATTGACCAGAAGGCAGCAGTCCAATCAGCTCCGAAGGTCATGGCGACCGCCGGTGCCCCGTCCGGTCCGGCCGACTCCAACCGCCAGTGGAACACCGGCGAAGCCGTAACCGCCGACGACGCCATGGGCTACACCGGTGCCCGCCGCAACGCCGCCCGCGTCGCCGTCGCCCTCACCGCCCTGGCCACGCTGATCCACGCAGCTGCCGTAGTGGCCCGCGGCCTGGCCGCACACCGCGTGCCTTGGGGAAACATGTACGAGTTCTGCACCACCGGCGCATTAGTGGTCTCGCTCATCTTCCTGCTGGTTCTGCTGCGCCGCGACCTGCGCTTCCTCGGCACCTTTGTGGTGGGCCTGGTGCTGATCATGATGATGGCCGCAACCATCGGCTTCCCCACCCCGGTTGGGCACCTGATTCCGGCGCTGCAGAGCTACTGGCTGATCATCCACGTTTCCGTGGCTGTTATTGCCTCGGCTCTCTTCACCCTGACTTTCGCCATGTCCGTGCTGCAGCTGCTGCAGGCCGAGCGTGAGACGAAGGCCCGCGCCGGCGGGAAGGAGCGTTTCGCGTTCCTGAAGATCGTTCCCTCCGCCCAGTCCCTGGAGAACTTCTCCTACCGGATCAACGCCGTGGCCTTTGTGCTCTGGACCTTCACCCTTATGGCCGGCGCTGTCTGGGCTGAGCAGGCCTGGGGACGTTACTGGGGCTGGGACACCAAGGAAGTCTGGACCTTCGTAATCTGGGTTGTGTACGCCGGCTACCTGCACGCCCGCGCCACCCGCGGCTGGACCGGTACCCGCGCTGCCTGGCTCTCGATCGTCGGCTACCTCTGCGTGGTCTTCAACTTCACAATCGTCAACGTCTACTTCGCCGGCCTGCATTCCTACTCGGGCGTCTAGGTTTTTTCGACGCTGAACCCCGCTCCGGCTTTTGCCGGGGCGGGGTTTTGCTGTTTCTGGCTGGACCGGCCAGGGGCTGGGGGTGCTAGTGCGTGGGGACGTGGGCCGGGCCGGGCCCGTAGTGCGTGGGCTGGTCCGGGCCCGCAGCGCGTGGGCTGGTCCGGTGGGCGGGAGCAACGGAAACGTCGCCGGGGGATCGTGTGGGCTGGCGACGACGGCGTCGTCAGGAAAGGAGCCGCGAGGTTGCTCCGGCTGGGGACATCCCTGCCACTTTGGGACTATCCTGCCGCGGCGCCGCGGAGGAATGTCCCAAACCGGCAGGGATCTCCCAAAGTGCATGGAAATCGGTCCGGAGTAAGGTCCCAAACCGGCGGGATGTCCCGTACTGCAGGGAAGCCGGGCCGGGCGTGTGGCCAATCCGGCGGGATGTCCCAATGCGCAGGGAAGCCGGTTCGCGCGTGTGCCCAAACCGGCCGGGAGCATCCGCGAGCTCGCAAAAGTCACAGCGGTTAAAGAAGAGCCCCGTTCCGGAAACGAATCCGGAACGGGGCTTCTGCTTGTGGGGGGCCCTAGCTGCTGCTGGGCTTCTCGTCGTCGTTCTGTTTTGAACGCTTCTCGCGGTCGGCGATTTCCTGCTCGCGGCGCTTGAGTTCTTCTTCCTTGGCCTTCTGCCGGCGGCGGATCTCCAGGTTCCGGAGGAACTCGGGATCATCGTCCGGGGCAGTGGGATGGCGCGGTGCGCGCGGCTTGGGCTCGGGGCCGCTGGCCGGACGGCCAAAAAGGAACCACAGAATGGCGCCCAGGACCGGCAGCAGAACAATCACTGCGATCCAGGCGGGTTTGGAAATGCTCCGGACTTCGTGTGCACGGGACATAAGGCAGTCGATGACGGCGTAGATGATTACGGCTGCGACGACGATGACGCCGAGGAGTACGATGCGGGGCATGCCCCCAGTGTAGTGGAGGCAGCTGGAGGCAGCCTGAATAGTTTCCAAAGGCACCTAACGGACGTTTTCGGCCTGTTCGGCACGCTGGGAGCCCGCTTCAGGGCCAGCCCGTAGAATGGACACGTGGCTTTCTGGAAATTTACCGCTCTCCGCCTTGGACTGGTGGCCGTCTTCTTTGTTGCAGGTATCTACCTGCAGCTCGGGCTGGTGCTGTCCGCCATCGTCTCTGCCATCCTGGCCTGGTGCGTGACGTACCTGTTCTTCCGGGACATGCGGGACGCCGCGGCCGTAGGCCTGCAGAGCCGCTTCAGCGAAAAGGCGCCGCCCTCGCGCAACCGCGCGGAGCTGGACGACTCCGCCGCAGAGGACTCCCTCCACGACGCAAACCCGGATGTCACCATCGACGCCGACCGCAAGCCCCGCGAGAGCTGACCCCGGACCTTCCCTCTGCCGTGCCTGTTAGGGTCGACGGACAGTCCTACCCGCCAGACGCCGGGTAAGCAGTGGGGAGCGCATGGGAAACACAGAACTTAGGAACCGTTCAGAGCGGAGCGAAAGCACCTACAACCGGCGCTGGCTGATTGGCCTTGTAACCGGACTCTTTGCACTCGGCATTGCTGCGGCTGCATGGATGACGACAGTTGCAGGCCGCCTGCCAGACCCGATGGCAAGCCACTGGGGACCGAACGGCGTAGACGGCTACATGTCCCTCTGGGGCAACGCAGGTATTGCCGTTTTCGTCGGCGGAGGCAGTGGAGCGCTCATTTCCGGATTGTCCGTCCTGACCCGCGGTTATTCGGCTTTTACTGCCCGGCTCGGTGTTGGCTTCGGAGTCGGTTTCGGAGTGCTCCTGACGGGCCTGGCGGTGGCTGTCGCCGCAGGCCAGCTCGATCTGGCAGACGCCTCACAGGCGGAGATCTCCGGTCCGGTGATGTGGGCGGCCGCCGTCGCCGGCTGCGTTGCCGGCGGCCTCTGCGGGTGGCTCTACCGCCCCGCTGACGTCGAGCGGACTCCCAGCCCGGATACCCAGGCAGCCGACGCCGCCGCAGCCAGTGAGGAGTCATCCCTGGCCGTGGAGGCCAGACAAGCCGTGGCCCGCCGCGAGGTCCTCACCGTCAACCTTTCCCTGGGACCGGCCAAATGGCTGCTCTGCCTCGGAACTGGCGCCGTAGTTGCGCTGAGCCTGGTGTTCATCCATCCCGCCCTGGCCCTGCTCGGAATTCCAACCGCCGCGCTGCTCTGGATCTTCTGCTCCGGGATGGCAGTGATTGACGACGCCGGTGTGCGTGTCCTGGCGGGCGGGTTCTGGAAACTCATGCCGCTGGAGTACCGGGAGATCAGCCGTGCGTCCGTTCAGGAGATCCAGGCAATGGACTTTGGCGGCTGGGGATACCGGATCAGCGGTGCCGGCACGGGCTTCATCATGCGCAGCGGTCCGGCTCTGGTCCTGACAACAGGATTCAAGCAGCGGTTCGTCATCTCGATGCCGGACGCTGAGACCGCCGGACGTGCCTGCGCCCTGGTCAACGCGTACCGGACTGGCCCCAGGGATGAATCCGGTGAACCTGGAGACTGAATCGGGCGCCTGCTGCGTCGGTTTCCTCTTTCGGGGGGCTAAGCATCGCTAGGGTTACCCCTATGCAATCCCTCCTTTCCAACGCACGGCGCTGGGCGGCTCCAACAGCGGCTGCCGTCTTCTTCATCGCCTGGTGCGTGGCTGAAGTGAGCCGCATGCCTCCGATGGTGGGCATCCTCCCCATGTTCTGGAACGGGGCCGCACCCCTGCTTGTGCTGACAGCCGCCATCGGAGTTTCCGTCCGCTGGCCTCTTCTGTCTCTCTCACTGACAGCCTTGCTGCTCGCCGGGCAGCTGCTGAAGATTATCCCGCCCCTCTATACGAACTGGGCAATCTATCTTGGGGCCTTCCTCTCGCTGGCTCTGATCGCTTGGACCAGTACGCGCCGCATCCGGATTATCGCCATCGCAGCCAATACCGCATTCGCTGCCGTGATGACTTTTCTGATGCTTTCCTGGCGCTACGGCTACGGAGTCGGCTGGCTCCCGCCACTGTATTTGGGGGACAGGGCCGCCCTGGCGACTTTCGGACCCCAGCTGTTCTTTATGCTGCTGCTTATCGCGGCGGGCTGCTTCGCGGTGGGGCTGCTGCTGGCCCTGGCCCAGGAACGCGGACGTCTGTTCAGGGCACGTGAGCTGGCCCAGTCCACCTTGAACGACCGGGAAATTGAGCTGGTTGTGGAGCAGGAACGGACCCGCATCTCACGCGACCTCCATGATGTCCTGGCACACTCGCTGGCAGTCATCGCAGCGCAGGCGGACGGTGCCCGCTATTCCGTGAAGGACCAGCCTGAGCCGGTGCTGAAGGCCCTTGAGGCTATTTCTTCATCCGCCCGGAGCGCCCTGGTGGACGCCCAGCGGGTGATCGAGGGAGTCGATGATGACGGGATGGGGGCACCGCAGCCGCAGATGGAAGATATTGCCGCCCTGATTGAGGGCATGCGCAGCAGCCTGGACATTCAGGAGGGTGCTTCGGGAGAACCGGTGAGACTCTCCAGCGGCCAGCAGGTGGCGGTGTTCCGGATCGTGCAGGAATGCCTCACGAATGCGCTCAGGCATGGAGGCCGCGGCACGCCCGTTCGGCTCCACTTTGACTGGAGTGGTCCGGGACTGACGCTGCACTCGTCCAGCGTGCGGCATCCCGAAACACAGCAGAGCACTGCAACTGGACGGACGGGCCGGGGAATCCCGGGCATGAGGGAGCGGGCCAGCCTGGCCGGTGGGTGGCTCACCGCGGGCCCGGATGGTGAACACTTTCGGGTGACTCTGTTCCTGCCGTACGGCACTACAGAGAGCCGGACAGCAGTCGCGGCCCTGGCCGAAGAAACAGGGGTCCGTGCGGAATGTGATGAGCCGAGGGAACTGGTGCCTAACAGCGGAGTACGTGAGGAGAGCAAGGATGCCTGAGTCAGATGGCCGAATCTCAGTAGCCCTGGTGGATGACCAGCCTCTGTTCCTGGCCGGTATCCGGATGCTGGTAGAGAGCCAGAAGGACATGGTGTTTCACTGGGAAGCCGGCGATGGACTGAAAGCAGCCCAGCTGGCAGCAGAGCAGCGCCCTGATGTGATCCTGATGGATCTGCGGATGCCGGTGCTGGGCGGAGTGGAGGCCACCCGCCGGATCGTTGCCGACGCCGAGGTCGCGGGAACTGACCCGCCCCGGATCATTGCCCTGACAACGTTCAACCGTGACCAAGCTGTGGTCCAGGCGGTTCAGGCCGGAGCCAGCGGGTATCTGCTCAAGAGTGCCGAACCGGAGTTCCTCCTCGCAGCGATCCGGACTGTGCACACGGGCTACTCAGTGATCGCGCCGGGATCCATCCACTCCCTCTTCGAGCACGCGGCCCGCAGCGCGGTCCCCAGGGAACCAGACCTGTCAGCTATCGAGGTGCTTTCGGCACGGGAACGTGATGTGTTCCTGCTGGCGGCCAAAGGGTTGAGCAACCAGGAGATAGCGCAGAGCCTCTTTATCTCGGAGGCCACCGTGAAGTCCCATCTGCGGAATGTGCTGGACAAACTGGACCTGCGCACCCGGATCCAGCTGGTGTCCTTCGCCCATGAGCGCCGTCTGCTGGGCAGCTGAGGTGCCTGCTGCGAACCGCACGCGTGCTGCTGGGTTCGGCTGCCCTGCTCCTGGGCGTGATCCTCGGCGTCGTCCGTTCCTGCCCGGGGGGACCAACCGGCCTTGTGGAAGCTAGGCCAGCAGCCTTGTCAGCACCAGGGACAGGCCATAGATAACGCTGAAGCCAAGATTAATCAGGCCGGTCTGCTTGAGCACCGGGATCAGGCTGCGGCGCTTCTTGCCCTTGAGCATCAGCCAGCTCGGCATCAGGCACGCGGGCAGCAGCAGCAGGACCAGCAGCACCCAGGGATAGTCACCAACCAGCAGCAGCGGCAGGAGCAGCGCCAGCGCCAGCATCATCACGTAACTGATGCGGGCGGCGTCGTCACCCAGGCGAACCGCAAGGGTGCGCTTGCCCGACTCCCGGTCGGTGGGAATGTCCCTGACGTTGTTGGCCATCAGCAGCGCGGTGGCAATCAGGCCTGTGGAGACGGCACCAATCCAGGCGGCGGCATTTACCTGGCCGGCCTGCGTGTAGGTGGTGCCCAGCGTGGCAACGAGGCCAAAGAAGACGAAAACGAAAACGTCGCCCAGGCCCAGGTACCCGTACGGGTTCCGGCCCCCGGTGTAGCCCCACGCGGCGGCGATGCAGCCTACGCCCACCAGGAGCAGGAACCACGCCTGGGACAGGATGACCAGGGCGAGTCCGGCAGCCATCGCCAGGCCAAAGCACAGGAACGCCGCATACTTCACGTGTTTGGCGGCAGCGGCACCGGAGCCGGTAAGGCGCAGCGGCCCAACCCGGTTGTCATCCGTGCCGCGCACGCCGTCGGAATAGTCATTCGCGTAGTTCACGCCCACCTGCAGCAGGATCGCCACCACGGCAGCAAGCACTGCATTGATCCAGCGGAATGACCCCAGGTCGAACGCCGCCGCGGAACCGATAATCACCGGAGCAACCGCCATCGGAAGTGTCCGGGGGCGTGCCCCCTCGAACCATTGCGCCGCTGTGGCCACAGTCAATTCCTTCTTGGTTAGCTTTGCTGATGCTCTGCGGCAGGAACCGCACCTGCCGGCCAGCTTCATTCTCCCGCACCGCCGCCGGGAGCGCGAAAACGCCCTCCCCGCGATAGGGGAAGGAGTGCAGTCCTAACCCCGGGCGGCCGCCAGCAGCTGGCGGACAGCCAGCCGGTCGGTCTTGCCGCCTGGCAGCAGGGGCAGGCGTTCGAGCTCCACGACCACCTTCGGCACAGCGGGAGCACCGAGCGCGGAGCGGACAGCGCTGCGAAGCCTGTCTGTGTCCACCGATCCGACGACGACGATGCCCACGACGGCGCCCCACTCCGGGTCTTCCAGCCCCATCGCCACCGCCTGGTGTACTTCCGGAAGCTGTTCGGCAGCAGCGGCCACCGCAGCGCCGGAGACTTTCACACCGCCGGTAACAATCACGTCGTCAAGCCGGCCGGATACCGAGACAACGCCGTCCCCGGATACCGAACCGGTGTCATCGGTGCGGAACCAGCGCTTGCCGGAGTGGAAGGCAAACCGTTCAGCACTCAGCTCAGGAGCACCCAGATACCCGTCGGCCAGCATGTCCCCGGCAATCCAGAGCCGGCCCTCATATTCCTGGACCTCGACGCCGGGCAGCGGAACGCCGTCGTACACACACCCGCCTGCGGTTTCACTCATGCCGTAGGTGCGGACCACGTTCAGCCCGGACTTCTTGGCCTGGGCCAGCAGCGCGGGGCTCGCGGCCGCGCCGCCGAGCAGGATGGCATCGAACCGGCGCAGCACAGAGAGCGTGTCCTGAGCCGGATCGGTGAGCAGCCGGTGCAGCTGGGTGGGCACCAGCGAAGTGAGCCGGGTCCGGTCGGTCATGGCCTGGGCGGCAGCGGTGAACGCTCCGGGGTTGAAGGGAGCACCGGTGTCCATCAGCACCGGTTCGGTTCCGGCGTAGAGCGAGCGCACCAGGACCTGGACACCGGCAATGTAGTGGACCGGCAGCGCCAGCAGCCACTGGCCGTCCCTGCCCAGGTGCATCGCGGTGGCCATGGAGGACGCCGCCAGCGCATCGGTGCTGAGCATGGTCTGCTTGGGTGTGCCGGTGGACCCGGAGGTGCTGATCACCAGCGCGACGTCGTCATTGGGCAGTGCCCCGGTGAAGGTCTGCGCCGGATCGGCATGTGGTGCCACGGCGGGGCCTTCCCCGGCCAGCGCCGCGGCCAGGGGCGGCAGCAGATCCCCGGCGTTGTAGCCGGCGGGTGTGTGGACGGGAAGCAGTTCCATGACGTCCTAGAAGTAGTAGGGGAAGTTGGACCAGTCCGGGTCCCGTTTCGCCAGGAACGCTTCCTTGCCCTCCACGGCCTCGTCAGTCATGTACGCCAGCCGGGTGGCTTCCCCGGCAAAGACCTGCTGGCCGGCCAGGCCGTCATCGGCCAGGTTGAAGGCAAACTTGAGCATCCGGATGGCCTGCGGCGACTGGCGGGCAATGTCCGCAGCGTATTCGAGGGCAACCTTCTCCAGGTTTTCGTGGTCAACCGCTTCGTTGACGGCGCCCATGGCCACCATGTCCTCGGCAGAGTACTCACGGGCCAGGAAGAAGATCTCCCGTGCCCGCTTCTGGCCAATCTGCCGGGCCAGCAGCGCCGAACCGTAGCCGGCGTCGAAGCTGCCCACGGTGGCGTCGGTCTGCTTGAACTTTCCGTGCTGCCGGGAGGCGATGGTCAGGTCCGAGACAACGTGCAGACTGTGCCCGCCGCCGGCTGCCCAGCCGTTGACGACGGCGATGACCACCTTGGGCATGGTGCGCATCAGCCGCTGCACTTCCAGGATGTGCAGCCGCCCGGCGCGGGCCGGGTCGATGGTTTCCTGGGTCTCCCCGTCTGCATACCGGTACCCGTCCCGGCCGCGGATGCGCTGGTCGCCGCCGGAGCAGAAGGAATGGCCGCCGTCCTTGGGGGAGGGACCGTTGCCGGTGAGCAGGACGGTCGCGACGTCGGGAGTCATCCGGGCATGGTCCATGGCGCGGTAGAGCTCATCAACGGTACCGGGACGGAACGCGTTGCGGACCTCAGGGCGGTTAAAGGCGATCCGCACTGTGGGCAGGTCGCGCACAACGGCGCCGTCGGCGTCGCGCTCCACCTGGCGGTGGTACGTCATGTCAGTGAAGTCATCGAAGCCGCCAACCACCCTCCACTGCATGGGATCGAAGATGTCAGAGACCTGCTCGGGAAGTTGTGTGCTCACGGATCGAGTTTATCGCGGCCGCAAAACCCGGCCTGCGGGCCGGCAGCGGCGGCATCTTCGCCGGCGCCGGACGGGAATCCGGCTGCAAGCTGTTGACCCCGGGAAGCGGCGCGTAACTTGAATAAATGGCTAGCAGCTCCGTAACGGGGACAGACGGCCCCGCTTCCGATGCACTCCTGAAACTTGGCAGGTTCTTCACCCGCTGGGACGAGACGGCCGACGGCCGGGCAGTCTTCCGGGAAGGCGGCCGGAAGGGCGACGCCTTCTACCGGAACCGGTGGAGCCATGACAAGGTGGTCCGCTCAACGCACGGAGTGAACTGCACCGGCTCCTGTTCATGGAAGGTCTACGTCAAGGACGGGATCATCACCTGGGAAGCCCAGGAGACTGATTATCCCTCGGTGGGCCCGGACCGTCCGGAGTATGAGCCGCGCGGCTGCCCCCGCGGGGCGGCCTTCTCCTGGTACACGTATTCGCCCACCCGGGTCCGGTTTCCATACATCCGGGGGGTGCTGCTGGAAATGTACCGGGAGGCCAAGCGCTCCTCCGGCGGTGACCCTGTGCTGGCCTGGGAAGCCCTGGTGGCTGACCCTGACAAGCGCCGCTCCTGGCAGCAGGCACGCGGCAAGGGAGGCCTGGTGCGGTCCAGCTGGCAGGAAGCCCTGGAAATGACCGCGGCTGCCCACGTTGCCACGATCAAGAACTTCGGCCCGGACCGCTGCACCGGGTTTTCCCCGATCCCGGCCATGTCCATGGTGTCCCACGCAGCCGGGGCCAGGTTCATCAACCTCATCGGCGGCGTGATGAACAGCTTCTACGACTGGTATGCGGACCTGCCCGTGGCCAGCCCGCAGGTGTTCGGCGACCAGACCGACGTCCCGGAGTCCGGAGACTGGTGGGACGCCACCTACCTGATGATGTGGGGCTCGAACATCCCGGTCACCCGGACCCCGGACGCGCACTGGATGGTGGAAGCGCGGTACCGCGGCACCAAGGTGGTCTCCGTCAGCCCGGACTATGCGGACAACACCAAGTTCGCCGATGAATGGCTTCCCGCCGCGGCCGGCTCGGATGCGGCGCTGGCCATGGCCATGGGGCATGTGATTCTCAAGGAGAATTTCGTGGACCGGCGGGTGCCGTTCTTCGAAGACTATGTGCTGCAGTACACGGACCTGCCGTTCCTCATCACCCTGGAGGAACGCGGCGACGGGACAGTGGTGCCGGGCAAGTTCCTCACCGCTGCGAATCTGGGCGGGGGTGAGGCTGGAGCTTCCGATGCGGCGTTCAAGACGGTGCTGCTGGACCGCGACGCCGGCACCCCGGTGGTGCCAAACGGTTCCGTGGGGTTCCGCTACAACGAGGCGGACGCCGGCAAATGGAACCTGGACCTGCAGGGTGTGGTGCCGGCACTGTCCATAGCCGATGCTTCCTCCTGGTCGCGGGAGACCAGCCGGGTGGACCTGCCCGCGTTCACGGATCCTTCCGGCACCGGCTCCGTGCTGACCCGCGGCGTACCGGTGGCCACGGTGGCGGGGAAAACCGTGACTACGGTCTTTGACCTGATGCTCGCCCAATATGGGGTGGAACGCACCGGTCTGCCGGGACAGTGGGCCTCAGGTTACGGGGACGCCGCCACGCCCTACACCCCGGCCTGGCAGCAGGAAATCACCAATGTGAGTCCGGAGGCGGTGATCCGCACGGCCCGTGACTTTGCCGCCAATGCGGAAAAGTCCAACGGCCGGTCCATGATCATCCTCGGTGCCGGCATCTGCCACTGGTACCACGGGGACGTAACCTACCGCGCGATCCTGGCCATGCTGATGCTGTGCGGCTGCCAGGGGCGGAACGGGGGCGGCTGGGCGCATTACGTGGGTCAGGAAAAATGCCGGCCGATCACCGGTTGGGCCACCATGGCCGGAGCAACAGACTGGAACCGGCCCCCGCGTTTTATGATCGGCACCGGATTCTGGTACATGCACACGGACCAGTTCCGCTCCGACGGCTACTCCTCGGATGCCATGCAGTCCCCGCTGGCGGAGGGGCATCTGCGTGGGCTGCACACCGCCGACGCGCTCGCCAAGGCGAACCGGATGGGCTGGATGCCGTTCTTTCCCCAGTTCGACAAGCTGAACCCGCTTGACGTTGCAGATGCGGCTGCCGCGGCGGTCGAACGCGGGGAGGCCCCGGATGCCGGCCGCTGGGTGGCAGACCAGCTCAAGTCCGGTGCCATGCGCTTTGCCATCGAGGATGTGGACGCACCGCAGAACTGGCCGCGGACGCTCATCCTGTGGCGCTCCAACCTGTTCGGCTCCTCCGCGAAGGGGGAAGAGTACTTCCAGAAGCACCTGCTGGGCACCTTGAACAATGTGCAGGGCCCCGAGCACGGGGACTCCCGCCCGCACGATATTGCCTGGCATGAGAAGGCGCCGGAGGGGAAGCTGGACCTGCTGGCCACCGCGGACTTCCGGATGACCAGCTCCACCCTGCTTTCCGACGTCGTGTTCCCCGCGGCGACCTGGTATGAGAAGAATGACCTGAACACCACGGACATGCACCCGTACATCCATGCCTTCACGCCGGCGATCCCGGCACCGTGGGAGGCGAAGTCCGATTTTGAGCTGTTCCGGCTTCTGTCCGAGGAATTTTCCCGGCAGGCGCGTACCCACCTCGGTGTGCGCAGGGACCTGGTGGCTACTGCGCTGACTCATGACACTCCCGGGGAGATCCGCCAGCCGGGCGGCCATGCCCCGGATTGGAAGGGCACCGGCATTCCTGCCGTACCGGGACAGAACCTGCCCGAGATGAAGGTTGTGGAGCGCGATTACACCGCCATCGGGGAAAAACTCGTGGCGCTGGGACCGCTGGCGGAGCAGCAGGGGCTGATCACCAAATTTGTGAAGTTCAATGTGGAAAAGCAGGTGGGCGAGATTGCCCGGTCCAACGGCGTCTTCGATTCCGGGGCGGGCATCGGCAGGCCTGCCCTGGACACTGCGCCGAAAATGGCCGACGCGATCCTGCGGCTGTCCGGCACTACCAACGGCGAGCTTGCCGTGCAGGGCTTCCGGACCCTGGAGCAGCGGACCGGGGTGCCGCTGGCGGATCTGGCCGAAGGCTCGGAAGAAAAGCACATCACGTACGCACAGACCCAGGAACAGCCTGTCCCGGTGCTGACCTCCCCGGAATGGTCCGGGTCCGAAACGGGCGGACGGCGGTATGCCCCGTTCACCATCAACATCGAGCGGCTGAAGCCCTTCCACACGCTTACCGGGCGGATGCATTTCTTCCTTGACCATGACTGGATCCGGGACATGGGTGAGCAGCTGCCCGTCTACCGTCCACCGCTGGACATGCACAGGCTCTTCGGCGAACCCGCGCTGGGAACCCGCGGCGAGCTGTCCGTGGCAGTGCGGTACCTGACGCCGCACAACAAGTGGTCCATCCACTCCGAGTACCAGGACAACCTGCTGATGCTCTCGCTGGCCCGGGGCGGCACCTCGGTGTGGATGAGCGAGCAGGATGCGGCACTGATCGAGGTTGCCGACAACGACTGGGTGGAGTGTGTTTCCAACAGCGGTGTGCTGGTGGGCCGGTCCATTGTCTCCTCCCGGATGCCGGCCGGCGTCGTCTACGTCCACCATGCCCAGGAACGGATCATTGACGTTCCCAAATCCGAGGCCACAGGCCGCCGCGGGGGCATCCACAACTCCGTGACCAGGATCCTGGTTAAACCAACTCACCTGATCGGCGGCTACGCGCAGCTGTCCTGGGCTTTCAACTATCTGGGACCGTCCGGGGTCCAGCGCGACATTGTCACCGTTGTCCGCAAGCGTTCGCAGGAGGTGGCTTACTGATGCGCATCATGGCACAGACCGCAATGGTGATGGCACTCGACAAATGCATCGGCTGCCACACCTGTTCGGTGACCTGCAAACAGGCCTGGACCAACCGGGCCGGCACCGAATACGTGTGGTTCAACAATGTGGAGACCCGGCCCGGGCAGGGCTACCCGCGCCGGTACGAGGACCAGGAGCGGTGGAAAGGCGGCTGGGAACTGAACAGCCGGGGCAGGCTCAAGCTCAAGGCCGGCGGACGGCTGGCGAAGCTTTTCGGGATCTTCGCCAGCCCGGTCCAGCCGGAACTGAACGACTACTACGAGCCGTGGACCTACGACTACGAGAACCTGATCAATGCCCCCGCCGGGAAGGACTTTCCGGTGGCCCGGCCGAAGTCCCTGATCACGGGCGAGGACATGCAGATCCGCTGGTCTGCGAACTGGGATGACAACCTGGGCGGCTCGGAACGCACCGAACAGCAGGACCCGGTGCTCCAGAAGCTGCGCAGCCAGGCAGAGGAGAAGGTCAAGGCCGAGTTCGACAACACGTTTATGTTCTACCTGCCCCGGATCTGCGAGCACTGCCTGAACCCCTCCTGCATGGCTTCGTGTCCCTCCGGCGCCATCTACAAGCGTGAAGAGGACGGGATTGTGCTGGTGGACCAGGACCGGTGCCGCGGATGGCGGCAGTGCGTGACGGGCTGCCCGTACAAAAAGATGTACTTCAACCACCGCTCCGGCAAGGCGGAGAAGTGCACCTTCTGCTATCCCCGCATCGAGGTGGGTATTCCCACCGTCTGCGCTGAAACGTGTGTGGGCAGGCTGCGGTATATCGGAATCTTCCTGTACGACGCCGACCGGGTCACCGAAGCGGCGTCGGTGGCCAATGAGCAGGACCTCTACGAGGCGCAGCTGGACCTGATGATGGATCCCAACGATCCGGAGGTCATAGCCGGCGCCCGGGCCGAAGGGATCCCGGAAGACTGGCTGGACGCGGCGCGGCGCTCGCCGGTCTACGCCATGGCGAAGGTGTTCCGGGTGGCCCTGCCGCTGCACCCCGAATACCGGACCATGCCGATGGTCTGGTACGTGCCCCCGCTGTCCCCGATTGTGGATGTGCTCAACGAACAGGGGCACGACGGCGAGAGTGCGGACAACCTTTTTGGTGCCATCGAGGCGCTGCGGATTCCGGTGGAGTACCTGGCGGAACTCTTCACCGCCGGGGACACCGATCTGGTGACCGGCGTGCTGCGCAAGCTGGCCGCCATGCGCTCATACATGCGCGACATCACCCTGGGCGATGCACCCAATGAGCAGATTGCGGCTGATGCAGGGATGACCGGGGAACAGGTCGTGGCGATGTACCGGCTGATGGCCGTGGCCAAATACGAGGAACGCTACGTTATCCCCAGCGCACACCTCGAGGGTGCCCACAATTTGGAAGAAATCGGCTGCTCCCTGGATGTGGAGGGAGGCCCCGGCATGGGTCAGACCGGAGTCTTCGGTGAAGCCTCCGGCAGGCCGACGCCGGTGGCGGTGGAGAACTTTGAAGCGCTGCAGGCCCGGCAGCGCGGTGAGGACCCTACCGGAAACGGAAACCTGGGCGGCCGGGTAAACCTGCTGAACTGGGACGGCCGCGGATCCCCCAAGGGACTGTTCCCCGTGAACAACAACCGCGGAGCGCCGAACCCGGATGCCGGTGGCGGCAAGGGCGCAGTGTACGACCAGGCCGCCGGGGACGGACCGGCGTCGGATCCGGGCAGTGCCTCCGGTGGCGCGGGGGACAGGACATGAGCCTGCTGGAGAAGCTATTGGGCAAGCCGGGGAGGGGCACGCTCACACCCGAGCCGTATGGCGATGCACACCCGGAGCGCAGCCGGACCATCCGGCAGGCCGCCGCCCTGCTGCTGGAGTACCCGGACACCCAGCTGATGAACGTGCTGCCGGCAATGCGGGCTGCCTTGGCCGAAGCAGGTTCCGGTGCCGATAGCCTCGAACCGCTGTTCACCTGGTTTACCTCCAGCCCGCTGCGGGAGGTGCAGGCCGTTTATGTGCAGGAATTCGATCTGTCCAAACGGCACAGCCTGCACCTGACCTACTGGACTGACGGCGACACCCGGCGCCGGGGCGAGGCACTCGCAGCGTTCAAGGAGGTCTACCGTTCCCACGGGGTCCTGCCTGAAGGTACCGAGCTGCCGGACTATCTGCCGCTGGTGCTGGAGTTCGCCTCCAAGGTCTCCCCGGAGGACGGCTATGAACTGCTGCAGCGCTACCGCCCCTCCGTGGAACTTCTCCGGCTTGCCCTGCGTGACGACGGTCTGCCCTACGAGGGGGTCCTGACCCTGCTCTGCTCCACGCTGCCCGGGGTTTCTCCGGAGGACCAGGCGGCGGTCATGCGAACAGCGGGCTACGGACCGCCCACCGAAACCGTGGGCCTGGAACCCTACAGTTCACGGCTGCTGCCGGTAAGTGAAAGGAAGGGTCCGTGAATGCAACGGTGCGGCAGGCGGTTCCGCTGGATGTCCCGCCGCCGGGAAATGTGCAGGTAGGACTGGATGATGTGATGCTTTGGGGCGTGCTGCCCTACCTGGTACTAGCCATCCTGGTCCTGGGCTCTATCTGGCGCTACCGGTATGACCAGTTCGGCTGGACGACCCGCTCCTCCCAGCTCTATGAATCGCGGCTGCTGCGCATTGCCTCGCCGCTGTTCCACTTCGGGATCCTGGCGGTGGTCGTTGGGCACTTTGTGGGACTTGTGATTCCCAAGACCTGGATGGACACCATCGGGCTGAATGAGGACACCTACCACTTTTTTGCCCTCAGCGTCGGGATTGTCGCCGGGGTGGCCACCCTCGTGGGAATTGTGCTGCTGATCTACCGGCGCCGCACCACCGGGCCGGTTTTTATGGCCACTACGCGTAATGACAAGGCCATGTACGTGTTCCTGCTGGCAGCAATCCTGACCGGGCTGGCAACCACCGTTTTCTCTGTTTTCGACACCAAGATCGTGAACTACCGGGACACAGTGGCGCCGTGGTTCCGCTCCATCTTTATCTTTCAACCGGACATCCTGGGCATGACCGCGGCGGCGGTGTCCTTCAAGATCCACACCGTGTTCGGTCTGGTGCTGTTCGCAATCTGGCCCTTTACCCGGCTGGTGCACGCCTTTACGGCACCGCTGCAGTACCTGTTCCGCCCCTATATCGTCTACCGCTCCCGGGGGAAGCGGAAGACACCCGGAGCTGTGCCGCCGCGCCGGGGGTGGGCACCGGTTGGCACACCCGACCGGGTCCGCAGGGGAGTTCCCCGGCAGTAAGAACCACGGAGAGGACAGCCATGGCATCGGCACCATCCGCACCTGCTGCCCCGGACCTAAAATCCGGGCAGCTGCTGAACCTCATCACGGCCACGGTCGCATCGACGGTGGGCTTCTGGGCCTGGACGATCATTGGTCCCCTCTCCGCCCGGTACACGCAGTCGATGGACCTGACTCCAACCCAGGCCTCCATCCTGGTGGCGATGCCCATCCTCGTTGGGTCCATCGCCCGGATCCCGGTCGGGGCCTGGACGGACCGCTACGGCGGACGGCGGATGTTCACCCTGGTACTGGGCGTGACAGCCCCGCTGGTCCTGCTCACAGCCGTTGCCGGAGAGACCGGCAGCTACGGGCTGATCATCGTCGTTGCATTCTTTCTGGGTATTGCCGGGACGGTGTTCGCGATTGGCATTCCGTTCTGTTCTGCCTGGTATGACCGCAGCCGCAAGGGTTTTGCCACCGGGGTGTTCGGTGCTGGCATGGTGGGGACCGCAGTCTCGGCGTTCTTCACCCCACGGCTGGTCAGCGGGGTGGGGTACTTCAACGCCCACCTGATCATCGCCGGCGTTGTGGCCCTGATGGCTGTGCTCAGCTGGCTGGTACTGCGGGAATCCCCGGCCTGGAGCCGCCCCACGGAGCCTACGCTGCCGAAGATCCGCCACGCGTTCACCCTGAAGGTCACCTGGCAGCTGTGTTTCCTCTACGGTGTGGTCTTCGGCGCCTTCGTGGCGTTCTCGAACTACCTGCCAACCTATCTGGGCAACGTCTATGACTATGACGCGACCGCAGCCGGAACCCGCACCGCCGGATTTGCGCTGGCAGCGGTGATCGCCCGTCCCATCGGCGGAACCGTTGCGGACAAGGTCGGGCCCAAGATTGTCACCCTGACCTCCTTCGCGGGGACAGTGGTACTGGCCATGGTGGTGGCATTCCAGCCCGGCCAGGAACGGGTCTACGGAACAGCGTTCCTGCTGATGGCACTGTTCCTGGGCCTGGGCACCGGCGGGGTGTTCGCCTGGGTGGGCCGGGCAACGCCGCCTAAGGACGTCGGTACGGTCGGCGGCATTATCGCGGCAGCCGGCGGCCTGGGCGGCTACTTCCCGCCGCTGGTCATGGGGGCAACCTACGACGCCGAAAACTCAAGTTACTTCGTTGGCCTGACCTTGCTGGCCGTGTTCGCCGCGCTGGCCCTGCTGCTGACGTTTACAGTGCGCAACGGAGGGAAAACCGACGAGCGGCTCCGGGCGCCCGCCTAGACCCTTGGCACGCAGAGCCTGCTGAGTAGAGTCGGACGATGGGTGCAACAGAGCTGATCCTCATTCGTCACGGCGAGAGTGCCGGAAACGTCGCCGCCACGCAGGCGCAGCGGACCGGCGCCGAGGTGATCGACGTCGGGCTCCGGGACCCGGACGTACCGCTCAGCGGCGACGGGGAACGGCAGGCGGTGGCGCTGGGAGCGTGGCTTGCCTCCCTGCCCGCTGATGAGCGGCCGGAATCGGTATGGTGCTCGCCGTACCTGCGCGCCCGGCAAACCGCCGAACTGGCCGGGCTGTCCCCGTTCCGGGTGGATGAACGCCTGCGGGACCGCGAGCTGGGAATCCTCGACCTGCTGACCTCCCGCGGGGTCGCTGCCCGGTATCCGGTGGAGGCCGAACGCAAACAGTGGCTGGGCAAGTTCGCCTACCGCCCGCCGGGCGGTGAGTCCTGGGCGGACGTTGCCCTGAGGCTGCGCTCGTTGCTGCGGGACCTGGACGACGCCGAAGACGGGCGCCGGGTGGCGGTGGTCTGCCACGACGCGGTGATCCTGCTGCTGCGCTATGTCTGTGAAGGACTCCTGGAGGCAGAGCTGCTGGACATAGCCTCCGCGTCCAGCGTGCGCAACGGATCCACCACCCGCCTGGTCCGCCCCTCCGGTACCGGTTTCTGGGAAGTCGCGTCCTTCAACGGCATCGAGCACCTGGCCGCGGGAGGCGCCCCGGTCACCGAGCATGCAGGAGATGAAAATGTCCACCCGCGCTGAACTGGTTACCCCTGCACTGCTGCGCTCCTGGCAGGTCTCCCGCGATGCCGAGGGCAAGGACGACCGCGGCACTGTCTTGGTGATTGGCGGAGCCCGGCGGACGCCCGGAGCCGCGGTCCTTACCGGCCGGACGGCGCTGCGTGCCGGAGCCGGCCGGCTGACGCTTGCCGTGGCTGACGCGGCTGCTGTTGCCTCCGCTGTTTCGCTGCCGGAGTGCGGCACCGTGGGTCTGCCGGAGAAGGGACAGCGCATCAACGGGAGCGCTGCTGCCGACGCGCTGGGCGCAGACCTGGACAGTGCGGACGTGCTGGTAGTGGGACCCGGGCTGGACAATGCCGAGGACACCGCGGACCTGCTGCGCAGCATCAGTTCTCGAATTCCGGAGGGAGCATCAGTGGTGCTGGACGCCTACGCGCTGGGGGTCCTGCCCGGGCTGCCGGAACTGCGTGAACTTCTCTCCGGCCGGCTTGTGCTCACACCCAACCGGACCGAGGCCGCACACCTGCTGGACACCGGAGAGGTGGAGGACGCCGACGGCGCAGCCCTGGAAATCGCGCGCGTGTACGGTGCGGTGGTCACCAGCAAGGGGCGCATTACTGCCCCGGACGGCCGGGCCTGGGAGATACCGGCGGGCAATCCCGGCCTGGCTACCTCAGGCAGCGGAGACGTCCTGGCCGGAGCGGTGGCCGGGTTCCTTGCCCGCGGAGCATCGCCCGACCAGGCAGCCTGCTGGGGCACCTACCTGCACGCCGCGGCGGGGGACAGGCTCTCTTCCTCCAAAGGACCGCTGAGTTTTCTGGCCAGTGAACTGCTCGAGGCCATGCCGTCGGTGATGACGGAACTGACCGTGTAGCGGCCGCTTTGACCCCTAACCCTGATGAACCGTCAGGACGATGGAGCCCGTCACCTCACCGGACTCAAGGCGTTCCATGGCAGCCGTAGCCTCGGCCAGGGGAAACCTGCTGTCAATGTGCGGTACAACGGCACCGGATTCCAGCAGCCCTGCCAGCCGTTCGAGTTCGGCTCCGCTCTCCTTCGCCAGGACATTCCTGAACCGCCGGCGACCCCGGTCCAGCATGGAGAGGACCCCTCCGGCTATTTGACGCTCGATCATTCCTCCGGTCACCCTGCCGCCTTCCTCGCCCCCCACCAGCGCAGCGGTTCCGCCCGGTTTCAGGGCCCTCCGGAGCCAGCGCAGCGAAGGATTGCCGGCAAGGTCGATCACCGCGTCGTAGGGACCCGCTGGCGCTGCGAAGTCCGCCGACCGGTAGTCCAGGACACTTTGGGCCCCGAGGCCCCGCACAAAACCAGCCTTGGCTGCTGAACAGACGCCGGTGACCTCTGCTCCGGCTGCAACTGCAAGCTGAACGGCCAGGCTGCCCACTCCGCCGGAGGCTCCGGTGACCAGCACCCGCTGCCCACTGGAGACCTGCGCGACGTCGGTCACGGCCTGCAGCGCAGTCAGTCCGGAGACCGGAATGGACGCAGCCTGTTCGAAACCCAGTCCTGCGGGCAGCGGTGCCAGCTTGCGTTCGGGTGCCGCGGCGTAGCCGGCGAAAGAGCCCTTTCCGATTCCGTAGACCCGGTCTCCGGGCTTGAACCGCGTGACCGCCGGGCCGGCAGCAAGCACCTCTCCGGCCAGGTTCAGCCCTGCCACGGGCCGGCGCGGGCTGCGGAGGCCGAAGAATGCCCTCAGCAGGTACGGTTTACCCGTCATGACGTGCCAGGTTCCCCTGGCGAGTCCGGCGGCGTGCACCTGAACGAGGACCTCGTTGTCCGTGATGGTAGGCAGCGGCACCGTTTGCAGCCTGAGGACTTCCGGGCCGCCGTAGCCGTCCTGGACCACTGCCGGCATTCGTTCCGGAAGGGGGACGTCCTGTCCCGGTTCTGTTCGGTTGAGCGGAGGGCGGGAACTGATTCCAAACATAAGACGTCCTTCCAAACTGCAGTCGATGAACCTTACTAAGTAAGGTCGAACCTACCTTACATAGTATGGGAGCGGTAGAGTTGGCGGAAATGAATGAACGACTGGACTCTTCCCGCCCCCCGCTGACCCGCGACTTGGTGCTCCGCCGCGCCGTCGAGCTCGCTGATGAAGGGGGCCTTGGTGCGCTCACCATGCGCTCCCTGGCACAGGCCCTGGGGGTCAAGCCCATGTCCCTCTACCACCACGTGGCCAACAAGGAAGAGATTCTGGACGGACTGGTGGACCTCGTCTTTGCAGAAGTGGACCTCCCGTCGGATGGGCCGTGGCGCAGGGAGATGGAACGCCGGGCAGCATCCCTGCGGAGCGCCATTGCCAGGCATCCGTGGTCGGTGGGGCTGCTGGAAACGCGCACCTCACCGGGTGCCGCAACGCTGCAGCACCACAACGCTGTGCTGCGGGTGCTGCGGCAGGCCGGCTTCAGCATCGAGGGGGCAGGGCATGCGTATGCGCTGCTGGACAGCTATATTTACGGCTTCGCGCTGCAGGAAGCAGGCCTGCCCGTCGGTACGCCGGACTCAGACCCGGAGGTGATGGAGGCCATGGCGCGGTCCTTCGCTCCGACAGACCTGCCGTACCTTGCCGAAACGGCCATGTACCGCGTGATGCAGTCCGGCTATGCCTTCGGAGACGAGTTCGGATTCGGTCTTGGGATCATTCTGGACGGGCTTGAAAAACTCCTGGCGCGGGAGCGGGAATCGGCTGCGGAATAGCAGGCGGCTGATGCCCTCGCGCCGCCGGGCCGATACTGTGGGTTGATGGCAACACCTGATCTCCCGGCCCGCTCCGGCCGCCGCACCGTCCTGCAGGAACCGCCGCTGTCCTACCGGTTCTCCAGGAGCGACGGCGCCGCGCTTGGCTTCTATATCGGGGCGATGGCGCTGCTGAGCCTGACTCCCGCAGCGCTTGCGGTGACGGCCGTTATCCAGGACCCGGTAACGGCGTCGTACGCAGTGAACTTCACGTTCTACCTGATCGCTGGAGTCCTCGCCTTCATTGCTGCGCGCGCCTACGTCGTGCGCGAAACCCGGATCCTCGCAACCCGGCCCTGGCTCACACTGGGTGTCATTCCGCTGTCCATCATCGCGATGCTGGTGGCCACCATGATCCTGGTGCTGCTCACGGGTCCGCCGGAAACCGCAGTGAACCAGGTGGCGGCACAGGATCTGATGACCTCGGTGTCACCGTGGCTGATCGTGCCGCTGTTCGTTGTCCTTGCACCGTTTGTGGAGGAGTACATCTACCGCCACCTGCTGATCGGCAAGCTGTCGAAGCGCTGGAACATCTGGGTCTGCAGCCTGCTGTCGTTGCTGCTCTTCTCCGGCATCCATGTCCTCGGCGAGGCAGAGTTCTCCCTGGCAGTCCTGGTTCCGTACCTGGCGATGGGGGCCGTCCTGGTGGGCGTCTACGTTTGGGCAGGCAACAACTTCATGCTTTCCTACTTTGTGCATGCGGCGAAGAACCTGCTGGCCGTGGTTCTGACCTATGAGGTCCCGGCGGAGCTGCTGCAGCAGTAGTACCTGGGCCGGGGGCCCGGAGGTTCCGGGTCAGGCGATGCAGAACTCGTTGCCTTCCGGGTCAGCCATGGTGTACCAGCGGTGCGGGCCCTGGCTGGCTTGCCAGAGGAACTTGGCGCCGCGGGCTTCAAGCGCGGCCCTGGTGGCATCGATGTCGTCCCCCGCGAGCCGAATATCCAGATGAATCCGGTCCTTGACGGTCTTGGACTCCGGAACAGACTGGAACAGTATTCGCATGGGTGCCACTGGTGATCCGGGCGGAACCGGCTGCAGCACCGCTGAGCCGGCAGCCCACATGCGTGTTCCGTTGTGGTCAACGACATCATCCGGTGAGGCAAAGCCCTTCGCGAGCATCTCGTCGATGAAGTCCTGGTTGGTTTCCTCGACCGGCCAGCCGAGGGTTTCGGCCCACCAGTCGGCCTGTGTGTGTGCGTTTTCGCAGTCGATGCAGATCTGGATGCTGTAAGCCATGGAGCAAACCTAGGGCAGACCCGGCCGCGCGCCCTGCGTAATGCGGACAAATACCGTCCGTAATCACGGCTGCCCCTAGGCAGGGCGGCAAACAAGGAGGGGTAATGCCCCGGAAGATTCGTCACCTGTTTGACCGCCCCTGCCGGTTCTGCGATTGTTTATAGAACGATTGGTCGGTAAATCCGGCAGCCGTGCGGGCAGTGAAGCCCGGCGGCAGACTGGCAACTCTTTGGGAGCAGACATGGCTGAGGCTTTTCTCGTTGGTGGAGTACGGACTCCGGTGGGCCGCTACGGGGGTGCGCTGTCCAGCGTCCGCCCCGATGACCTGGCAGCACTGACACTGCGCGAGCTCCTGGCCCGCGAAGGCCTGGACCCCGCCGTCGTAGACGAAGTCATCCTCGGCAATGCCAACGGTGCCGGCGAAGAAAACCGCAACGTGGCGCGCATGGCCGCCCTGCTCGCAGGTTTCCCGGACACGGTTCCGGGTATTACCGTGAACCGCCTCTGCGCCTCGGGTCTCTCCGCGATCATCATGGCCTCGCACATGATCAAGGCAGGCGCCGCGGACATCGTCATTGCCGGCGGCACGGAATCCATGAGCCGCGCCCCCTGGGTCACCGAGAAGCCCACCAAGGCCTTCGCCAAGCCCGGTGACACGTTCGACACCTCGATCGGCTGGCGCTTCGCCAACGAACGGTTCGTCTCCGGCGACCTCTCCCGCGACGGCAAGATGACCTACTCCATGCCGGAAACCGCCGAGGAACTGGCCTCCACGGACAGTATCTCCCGTGAAGATGCCGATGCGTTCGCCGTCCGCTCCCACGAAAACGCCCTGGCCGCCATCGCCGCCGGACGCTTCAAGGACGAAATCGTTCCCGTCACGATTCCGGGCCGCAGGGGCGACACCGTCGTGGACACCGACGAAGGCCCCCGTGAAGGCACCTCCATGGACGTCCTGTCCAAGCTGCGCCCGGTGGTCAAGCCCGGCGGAATCGTCACCGCAGGCAACGCGAGCTCCCTGAACGACGGCGCCTCGGCGATCATCATCGCCTCCGAGCGCGCCATCAAGGAATACGGCCTCACCGCACGGGCGCGGATCGTCGACGGCGCCTCGGCCGGCGTACCGCCGGAAATCATGGGCATCGGTCCGGTTCCGGCCACGCAAAAGGTGCTGCAGCGCAGCGGCATTCGACTGGACCAGGTTGGCGCCTTCGAGCTGAACGAAGCCTTTGCCACCCAGTCCCTGGCGTGTATCCGGCGCCTCGGAGTCGACGAATCGATCGTTAACAACGACGGCGGCGCCATCGCCCTTGGCCACCCGCTGGGTTCTTCCGGCTCCCGCATTGCCATCACGCTGCTGGGCCGGATGGAACGCGAAGGCGCCTCGCACGGCATCGCGACCATGTGCGTCGGCGTCGGCCAGGGCACCGCCATGCTGATCGAGGCCGTGTAGTGCCAGGGTTCGACCAGTTCACCACGCTGAAGGTCACCGTCGGTGAGGACCGCGTCTCCGCTGTCCTGAACCGGCCCGAGGTCCGCAACGCCATTGACCAAACCATGGTCGATGAACTGCACGAACTCTGCGCCGAACTTGAGCACAACCCGAAGATCCTAATCCTCTCCGGTACCAACGGGATTTTCGCCTCCGGCGCGGATATTGCGCAGCTGCGGGAGCGGCGTCGGGAAGACGCACTGCGCGGCATCAACTCGACCATCTTCCACCGCATCGCCAAGCTGCCCATGCCGGTTATCGCCGCGCTGGACGGCTACGCACTGGGCGGGGGAGCGGAGCTGGCCTTCGCCGCCGACTTCCGCCTTGCCACCCCGTCCGTGAAGATCGGCAACCCGGAAACCTCCCTCGGCATCATGGCCGCGGCAGGGGCAACCTGGCGGCTGAAGGAACTCGTGGGGGAACCGCTGGCCAAGGAGATCCTGCTGGCCGGACGCATCCTGAACGCTGAGGAAGCACTGGCGGCCCGCCTGGTCACCGAAGTCCATGAGGCGGAGAACCTGCTGGACGCTGCCAATGCACTGGCCGACCGGATTGCCAAGCAGGACCCGCTGGCTGTGCGCATTACCAAGTCCGTATTCGCTGCGCCGGCCGAGGCGCACCCCGTGATTGACACCCTCGCCCAGGGCATCCTCTTTGAGTCCGAGGCGAAGTTCGACCGCATGCAGGCTTTCCTGGAAAGGAAGAAAAAGAAATGACAGTTCCCTCCAAGGTTGGTGTCCTCGGCGGCGGCCGCATGGGCGCGGGCATTGCCCACGCTTTCTGCACTGCCGGCGCCTCCGTCGTCGTCGTTGAACGTGACGAACAGGCGGCCAGTGCGGCGTACGAGCGTGTTGCCTCCAACCTCGCCAAGAGCGTTGAGCGCGGCACCACGGACGAGACCCTCGACGCCCTGGTGGCCCGGCTCAGCGTCTCCACAGACTACGCGGACTTCGCCGGCTCCGGCCTGGTCGTCGAAGCCGTGCCGGAAGACTTTTCGCTGAAGGCCACCGCGCTGACGGCTGTGGAGGAACAGCTCGACGCCGATGCCTGGCTCGCGTCGAACACCTCCTCGCTGTCCGTCTCCGAACTGGCGGAGAAGCTGCAGCGTCCGGAGCGGTTCTGCGGCCTGCACTTCTTCAACCCGGTCCCCGCGTCCACCCTGATCGAGGTGGTCCTGGGCAAGCAGACCTCCGAGGAGCTGGCTGACGCTGCCCGCACCTGGGTTGCGGACCTGGGCAAGACTCCCGTCGTCGTCAATGACGCCCCGGGCTTTGCCAGCTCCCGGCTGGGCGTGGCCATTGCCCTCGAGGCCATGCGCATGGTCGAGGAAGGTGTTGCTTCTGCCGAGGATATCGACGCCGCCATGGTCCTTGGCTACAAGCACCCGACCGGCCCGCTGAAGACCACGGACATTGTGGGACTGGACGTGCGCCTGGGCATCGCGGAATACCTCGCCTCCACCCTCGGCCCGCGGTTCGAACCGCCGCAGATCCTGCGGGACAAGGTTGCCCGCGGCGAACTCGGCCGCAAGACCGGCAAGGGCTTCTTCGACTGGAGCTAGTTTGCGCCTGGCAGCAGCCCGCATCTCTTTTTTCGGGGATGCGGGCTGCTGCCGTTAACCGCGGTTCTTCCTCAGCGGCAGCAGACAGCCGCGGGGCTGGCTCTCCCACGAAGGAAGAAGTAGTCAGCGCGCGGCGTCAATCCCGGCACACCATCCCGGAGCCCGTCCGCCGTGCGGCGGGTGCAGGGTTCCGGCATCAATGCCTGAGCTTTGAAGCAGCCAGGAGACCAGGGAGTTCGAGTTCCACATATCGCCGCCGGGCATTTTCGCGCCCCACACCACGTCCGGCACCTGAGGCACCCTGGCGCGAAGGGCATCGGCACCAGAGGTGGTTACCTTGAACACCAGGGGCGGTTCCGGAGCATAGCCAAGGTCGGGAATGGTCCCACCGCGCCAGCACCGCACTTCATACCGAAAGAGCTTCAGCCGCCCGAGCGCCCGGAGACCGACTGGACCTTCGGCCACCACACCGCGTTCGCCGCTGCCCTGACCCCATGAAGGCGTCATCTCAATCGCGTAGCTGGAACCGTCGGCAGCGACCTCCAGGGCTGCATGGAAGAGCGGCTGGGGGCGGCGCCGCTCCCGCACGGAGCGCCAGAGTTCCCACCAGCGGCTGGTGTGGATCACCACATGTCCGCCGGCGCCAACAGGCAGCCACCACAACCGCACCTGCGCCGTGTCCATGTGCCGCCTCCTTACGGAACCTGTCCGGCCGTCAGGGAACCGAAGTTAAGCCTTGCCGACCGGCTGCTGCAGCTCGGTCACCCAGTCTGCCTGGTCTTCTGACCCCGAGCGCAGGTACACCTCCCGGCACGGCCCTGAGGGCGTCAGCCCTCGGGCAATGATCTCGGCCTGGACCGCCTGCCAGCTGCCGGCGATGCCGTCCATGGATCCAAGATGGACCCCGCAGATGGCCGTCGCAACGCTGGGCAGCTCGACGGCCTCGACGCCGTCGGGAAGCGGAGCTGAGCTGGCGAAGCCTGCCGTAATCCGCATGCCGTCCTCACCCATGTCATACTGCGCCACCGGCACACCTGCCGGCGCGCCGGACGGAGCCAGCCGTGCGGCGACACTGTCGAAGAGGGGTCCGACGACGCCGGGGACCTCCGGCTGCTCGGCCACCATTGCATGGCGGGCAGCGAGGCGGAGCGCCGGAAGGGGTTTTTCAATGATTTCGATCTGGGCCATGTGCTTTTCCTTTTCGATGAGATGGAGCCTGCGCTCCACGTCGATGAGCCGTGCGGCAGCAATCCGTGCCTCCTCCGCGACCTCTGCCCGTCTCAGGCGCAGCAAGGCGGCGATACGCTCTGAGTCCACGCCGGAGTCGAGCATGGCGGAGATGTCCTCCAGGCCGAAGCCCAGGGAACGCAGTGCGACGATCCGGTGCAGCCGTTCAAGTTGGGCTGGATCGTAGGAACGGTAGCCGCTGAACTCATCCACATGGGCGGGCACAAGCAGCCCGGCGGTGTCCCAGTGCCGCAGCATACGGTGGGTTACCTGGCCGATCTGCGCGAACGCTCCGATGGATAACATGGTTCAGTTCTCCTGCCTTCCACAGTGTCAGGGTCAAGTATTGCTTTCGGACGGCTTTTCGGGGGCGCACACGCTGCAGTTCCGCCTACGCTGGAAGCATGGGGAACCCGCGGAACCGCAGCGTGGACTGGGAAGGTGCTGCGAATGCGCGGGACCTTGGCGGAATCCCTGCGTGCAACGGGCGCATCCGGCCCGGCCGGCTCTACCGGATGGGCCGCTCCGAATGGCTCACTGCCCGCGGCTGGCAGCAGGCGTACGACGCCGGTATCCGCACCGTCATCGATCTGCGCAACAGCTCCGAAATCGGCCGGAGGGACACCGACCCGGTGGTCCCGCCGTCCGCAGTCTGCGGCATCCGGTTCCTGAACCTTCCCACCCAGGAAGCGGACGATCCTGACTTCACCGCACTGACCGGACCGTACATGAGCTCCCCCCGGTTCTACCCGGAGAACCTGCGCCGCTGGCCGGAAAAGTTCGCGGCAATCGCCCGTGCTGTCGCTGACGCGCCCTCCGGCGGCGTCGTACTGCACTGCTCAGCCGGGCGCGACCGTTCGGGACTTGTGGCCGCCCTGCTGCTGGACCTGGCCGGCGTGGCCCCGGGCGCAATCGCAGCCGATTACCGGGAAGCCCTGACCGGCATCAACGACTGGCACCGCACCCAGCAACGGCCGCGGGAACGGCCGCTGGACGACGCCGAGCTGGCAGTCCGCGCCGAAGCCGCGGAGGGGGAGCTGCTGGGTTTCCTGCAGGATTTCGACGCCGCAGCCTACCTGCGACAGGCGGGAACGGGGGAGGATGTCCTCGCCCGGCTCCGGTCCAGGCTGCTGCAGGAGGACTTCTAAGCGGACCCGTGGTCCTGCATAGTCACGTCATTCCGCGGAATCCGGCCCCTGCATGGGAAAACCCTTTCCGTGGTGGCCGAGTAGAAAAAAGAGCTCCGGTTCCGGCCCTCGTAGGCGCCGGGGACCATCAGCGAGGAGTAGCGCTGGCACCACTGGGGCTGGCCGGGGCTGGCTGCCAGGGCCTCGGCCACAAGCGGAACGTCGTGGTGCCACATAAGCTGCTGCTGGCCGTCGAGGATCAGATAGATCAGGTCCAGTTCCGGGTCGGCATGGACTTCGACGTCGATCCATTCGTCGTACCTTATGAGACGGCCGCCGTGGATCCAATGGATCTTGTGGCCGGGGTGGAAAGCGGTGCAGCGCGGGTCACTGGAGGGAATCACAGCGTGTCCTTCGTGGGAGTGTCCTTGCCCGCTCCGGTTGGACGCGGGCCGCTTCGTCATCCGAACCACCCGCCGAACATTGGGGTTGGTGCATGGCCAGTCGGAGCTTTTCCGTACCTTTACGGGTACGGAGGCCATGTCTCGTGAAGCAGTCATTACGTTAGCAGGCCCCGGGGACACCGGTACATCCATCGAGAGGCCAGTTACGGCTGTTTTCAGCCTCGAAAGGAACCGCAACGGGCCTCTCGATGGGTGGTTCGGATGGAGGTCAGCGGCGGCCGCGGCAGGGATGGCCGCCGCTGGGATGCAGGTCCACGTCCGCGGTGATGGCTGCCAGGTAACCCTCGCGGTAGCCCGTGGCGTTTGGATGCAGGTTGGCCTGCGGATCTCCAAAGATGATCCACGGATCCGCCGACCCCACACCGTGTCCGGCAAACTCATCCACGACGTCCACGTAGGTGGACCGCCGGTCCGGCAGCTGGGCGGCGAGCACTGCGTTCAGCGCGTCTGTGCCTGCGTTGAACAGGCCCGCAGCCTCTGGGGTCAGCAGGCCGGGAACGCCTGCATCGTCGAAGAGGTGCGGATAGCCCACCAGCACCAGTTCCGCGCGGGGAGCGAGATTCCGCAGCTGCTGCAGGGACTGTCGCACCTGCGGCGCCAGCGTCGTTTCGGCGTACGCCTGCGCCGCGGCAAGAGCGGGCTCGCAGGTTGCGGGCAGGGCCGCTCCGGCACAGGCGGTGACGACTTCCGTGAAACGGACGTCGTTGCCGCCGATCGTCAGGGTCACCAGGTCGGTGTTCCGGTCGATGCTGCCGGCAGCCTGCAGCGCGTCGATTTGCTCCGGCAGGTCCACCGGTCCGGCCGGCGCTGAGGGCGGGGTGCTGGACGCCGTGGCTCCGCCGCAGGTCACATCGGCGTCCAGCTCGACCCTGGGCAGTGCATCCAGCAGCGCGGGGTAGCCTTCGGCGGTCCGACCGCAGGTATCCAGAACCGCTCCGCCGCCGAATCCGGCCGCGTACGAATCCCCGAGTGCCACGTAGTCAACGGTCCTTTTGTGCCCGCGGTCCCAGCCCTTGTGCGGCCCGCGGTGGCCGCGGTCCCGGTCGGCTCCGGCAGTGCTCCAACCCGGGGGAGCATCAGCTGCGGCACCTGCAGCAGGCAGCACCACGGATCCAGCAGCGAGCATCATTCCTGCGGACAGCAGCGCTGCGGCCGGCCCCCACTTGCGCAACCGGAACATGTTCTCGCCTTCCGCCGTCGTCCTCCGCAGTGCAGTGCTGCGTAACGGAATACGCTAACGGCCGCGCTGCCACGGTGGAACACGAAGACGGCGCAGCGGCACCCGCGGGCGAAATGTTGAGGACGGATGCGCTCTTAGGTGCTGTGCCGCACGGCACTCTCATGTAGGCTGGATTCATTACCGACCGTCCGGTCAGTTATCGGCCTGCGCCGCCGCAGCTGCGGCCAGCGGAACCGGTCCGGACTGGAAAATGAACGTCCAGTATCGAAAGGGTCCGTCAAAGATGACCTCAACCGCCATAGACGTGCAAGTCGTCCCCAGTTTCGTCCAGGACGAATGGTGGACCCCGGAGAACACCTCCGCCAGCTCCGCCGAAGTCCGCGACGCCTCCACGGGCGAGCTGCTGGCACTGGTCAGCACCGACGGCCTGGATACCGCCGCAGCCGTCGAACACGGCCGCACAGTGGGCCACCGCGGCCTCGCCGGCCTCACGTTCCACCAGCGCGCCCTGAAGCTGAAGGAACTGGCGCAGTACCTCAACGGACGCCGCCCGGAACTGTACGAGATCTCCGCACGCACCGGCGCCACCAAGATCGACTCCCTGGTGGACATCGACGGCGGCATCGGCGTGCTCTTCACTTTCGGCTCCAAGGGCCGGCGCGAGCTTCCGAACTCCACCGTGGTGATTGACGGAACCGCCGAGGTCCTCTCCAAGGACGGGTCCTTCATCGGCGAGCACATCTACACGTCCATCCCGGGCGTCGCCGTGCAGATCAACGCCTTCAACTTCCCGGTCTGGGGCATGCTGGAGAAGTTCGCCCCGGCCTTCATCGCCGGCGTTCCCACCATCGTCAAGCCCGCAACTCCCACCGGCTACCTCGCCGAAGCCGCCGTGCGCATGATGATCGAATCCGGCATCCTGCCCGCCGGCTCGCTGCAGCTGATCTCCGGCTCCGCACGGGACCTGCTGGACCACCTCGACTACCGGGACATGGTCTCCTTCACGGGGTCGGCGTCGACCGCCAACAAGTTGAAGAACCACACCAACGTCATCGAAGGCGGTGTGCGCTTCACCAGCGAAACCGACTCGCTGAACGCCTCAATCCTGGGCCCGGACGCTGTTCCCGGCACGCCCGAATTCGACGCCTACGTGAAATCGCTGGTCACCGAAATGACCGTCAAGGCCGGCCAGAAGTGCACCTCCATCCGCCGTGCCATTGTGCCCAAGGCCCTCGTGAACGACGTCGTTGTCGCCGCTGCCAAGCGCATTGAAGAGCGCGTGGTCCTCGGTGACCCGCGCGCGGAAGGCGTCACCATGGGTGCCCTGGCTTCGGTTGAGCAGCGCGACGGCGTCCGCTCCTCCGTGCAGACCCTCCTGGACGCCGGCGCCAAGATCGCCTTCGGCAGCCTGGATGCCCCGGAAACCGTGCAGGCTGACGGCAGCCGCGGCGTCGTCGAAGACGGTGCCTTCATGGCGCCGGTCCTGCTGACCTGGGACAACCCCGAGGCCGACGCTCTGCACTCCGTTGAGGCATTCGGTCCGGTTTCCTCCGTGGTTGGCTACGAAGACACGGCCGACGCCGTGCGGCTGGCTGCCCTGGGCGGCGGCTCGCTGGTCGCCACCGTCTGCAGCAACGACCCGGAGACCGTCCGCGAGGTTGTCACCGGCATCGCCGGCCACCACGGCCGCGTGCACGTGCTGAACCGGGAGACTGCCCGCAGCTCCACCGGCCACGGCTCTCCCGTTCCGCACCTGGTCCACGGCGGCCCCGGCCGCGCCGGCGGCGGCGAGGAACTCGGCGGCATCCGCGCCGTCAAGCACCACATGCAGCGCACCGCGATTCAGGGCTCGCCGAACATGCTGACCGCCATCACCGGCGTCTGGCACACCGGCGCGGACCAGAACTTCGACCAGACGCACCCGTTCCGCAAGGACCTGGCCACGCTGAAGATCGGCGACGCGATGGCCTCCGAGCTGCGCGAGGTGACGCTTGAGGACATCACCGCGTTCGCGAACAGCACCGGAGACACGTTCTACGCCCACACCAACCAGGAAGCGGCCGAGGCGAACCCGTTCTTCCCGGGCATCGTGGCGCACGGCTACCTGCTGCTCT
>JBELZL010000016.1:0-66132 GCA_040274025.1 Arthrobacter sp.
TCAGCATTGAGACCGAACAGGGTGTCAAGAAGCAGATCCTGAAGGGCGTCAGCCTCACCATCAACACCGGGGAAACCCACGCCATCATGGGCCCGAACGGCTCCGGCAAGTCCACCCTCGCCTCCACGATCGCAGGCCACCCGCGCTACACCGTTGACAGCGGGTCCATCACCCTGGACGGCGAAGACGTCCTGGCGATGAGCGTTGACGAGCGTGCCCGCGCCGGCCTCTTCCTGGCCATGCAGTACCCGGTTGAGGTTCCGGGCGTCACCATGACGAACTTCCTGCGCACCGCCAAGACCGCACTCGACGGCGAAGCACCGTCCCTGCGCCACTGGACCAAGGACGTCAAGAGCGCCATGTCCCAGCTGCGCATCGACGCCGACTTCGCCCAGCGCAACGTCAACGAAGGCTTCTCCGGCGGTGAGAAGAAGCGCGTGGAAATCCTCCAGCTCGAGCTCTTCCACCCCAAGTTCGCCATCCTGGATGAGACCGACTCCGGCCTGGACGTTGACGCGCTGAAGGTTGTCTCCGAAGGCGTCAACCGCGAGCATGAAAACGGCAACATGGGTACCCTGCTGATTACGCACTACACGCGGATCCTGCGCTACATCAAGCCGGATTACGTGCACGTGTTCGTCGACGGCCGGATCGCCGAGCAGGGCGGCCCCGAGCTTGCAGACCGCCTTGAAGAAGAAGGCTACGACCGGTTCGCGAAGACCGGCGCAGTCAGCGCCTGAGCACACCAGGCACGCCGGAGAACGAGGAGCAGAACATGAGCGACGCCAATCTGGCCCAGACGTCCCTGGAGGACGTCGAAGAGGCCCTCAAGGACGTCATTGACCCCGAGCTGGGGGTGAACGTCGTTGACCTGGGCCTGTTGTACGGGCTGAAGTACGCCGAGGACGGAGCCCTGCTCATCGACATGACCTTGACCACGGCCGCCTGCCCGCTGACCGATGTCATCGAGGAGCAGACCGGCAAGGCCCTGGAAGGGATCGTCGACGAGTTCCGGCTGAACTGGGTGTGGATGCCGCCGTGGGGTCCTGAGAAGATCACCGACGACGGCCGTGACCAGATGCGGGCCCTCGGCTTCAACATCTAGCCCGGCACTGGCTTCAATACGCTCGGAAGGGCGGACACCTCCTTACAGGGTGTCCGCCCTTCCGGCGTTAGGACTGCCGTTCAGTCCCGGCCCGGCTCACCGATTCCCCGGGCGGCGAGGGCATCACCGGTCTGCTGCGCGTAGGCCACGGCCCTGATCACAACGGGAACGGTTAGTGCCCGCGGGTTGCGTTCAAGCCCCCGGGCCTTCGCCGAGTTCCGAACGTCCGCTGCGGATCCCAGCAGATACGGGACGCTGCGCAGCATCAGGGCCAGCGCCAAGCCAAACCGCTCGGGATCCGCTCCGAAAACCCGCAGCGGCCGCACAAGGGCCACCACACCGTCGAGCAGTTCCGGCACCGGGACGGTGAGCACCAGCAGCCGGGCCGCCAGCGCGCAGACCGTGATGTTGCCGGTCACCGTCACGGCTGTCCAAATTCCTGCTGACCAGATCTGGAAGGCACCAAGAACAAGCAGGACCGGCCACATCAGCTTCAGCGGGCGCAGGAACTCACGCAGGAGTCCGGCACCGGCGTAGCCAAGCGCGGTCAGGAGTGCGGCCGCCCCGGTTGCTGCCGGATGGGCGGCAATCAGCGTGGCCAGCGAACCCAGGACAATGATGGCGGCCTTCAGCCACAGCGGGGCGCGGTGCAGCGCGCTGCTTCCAGGCCGGTACGCACCCAGGTGCATGCTGTTCTTCACCGCCTCACACCGTCCGCTGGCCAGCAGGATCCTGCGTTGCCAGCTGCCGGTAGGCCCCAATGCTTTGCGCAGGCGGCCCGTCGGCAACGACCCGCCCTCCGTCCACCACCAGCACGCGCTGTGCATCAGCCGCGAAGTCGAGGTCATGCGTGGTGAAGATGACCTGCTGGGGGAGTCCGGCCAGGATCCGCCGAAGCCGGGCGGTATTCCGCAGGTCCAGCAGGGTGCTGGGCTCATCGGCCACCAGGACGCCGGGATCCGTTGCCAGGACTGCCGCCAGGGCCATCAGCTGGCGTTCGCCTCCGGAGAGGTCGTAGATGCTGCGGTCGGCCAGATGCAGCAGGCCAAACCGCTCCAGCACCTGTTCTGCGACGGACCGCCGCTCGGCCCTGCTGCGGATGCCGCGGCGCAGCGAGAGTTCGACGTCGTCCCGCCCCGTGGGCATGACCAGCTGGGAGAGCGGGTCGGTGAACACAAAGCCCACCCGCCGCCGCACCGAGGAGCCCTGGCGGGCGGTATCCGCGCCGTCGACGCTCACGCTCCCGCTCGAGGGCAGCAGCAGCCCGTTGATCAGCCGCAGGAGGGTGGATTTGCCCGACCCGTTGGCGCCGATGACGGCGATCCGCTGTTCGGTGAGCGCCAGCGATACCGGATGCAGGATGGGCGGCTGTCCCGGTTCGGCCTCAGGCGCCCGGACTTCGGCCGCACGGAACTGGACAGTCATCAGCGCCGTGCCGTTTTCCGGCGGGTACCCGGGGCCAGCCGCGGGAAAGCGGCAAACACGCTGACCGCTGCCGCGGCAGCAGCCAGGTTCTTGAGGACGTCTCCGGGCCAGAACATGGCATCGGCGGCCAGCGCGGCAGGGAAGGACAGCTTGGCGTTGAGCATCATGCCGGCGATGCCCAGCGGATGGATGACCAGGAAGCTGGTGCCCAGGCCGGCAGCGAAGAGCAGGGCAAACCGGGCGCGGCGGATCCGGCGCAGCAGCTGGCTTACCAGCACTCCGGCCACGAGCGCCGCCAGCGGGAAGGACAGCAGGTAACCCGCCGAGGGACCGGCGAGGACTCCGGGGCCGGAACTGAACCCGCTGAAGACGGGCAGCCCGGCCAGTCCGGCGATCAGGTACAACCCCACGGCTGCGGCGCCGCGTCCCGGGCCGAGGACCATGCCGGTCAGAATGATGGCAAGGGTCTGCAGCGTAAGGGGAACACCGGCGGCCAGCGGGATGCCGGGCAGCAGGGAAAAGGCAGCGACGAGCGCTGCGAAGACCGCAATGTAGGAGAGATCGGCGGCGCTCCACCCCCGCCGAGATGGCAGGAACTGCCCGTCAGCAGGCACATTCGCACCGTTTCTGCTATCCCGCCAGGAGGCCCTGCGGGAGGAGTTGGCTGGGCCGGGCGAAGCTGCTGCGGATACCGCGGGTTCGGGGACGGATGCCATTTGTGCTCGTTTCGTCGGGGTCCTACAAGATGCGGTGAAGGGCTCCGGGAATCCTGCACCGGCATTTCCGAGACTAGACCCGCCTTAGGCCGTTCTCCGTTGTCGGATTCCTACAATTGCGCCAAAGCCGGTAGACTTGAAAGGCTGCCTTCGCAGAATCCGCGTAGAACCTGCGCACAAACCCACCTTTCGAAAGGTCCCTCCTTAGTGATTGCCGTATCTGAACTCGAGCTGCGTGCCGGCGCACGTCTGCTCATGGAAGCGGTTACATTCCGTGTGGACAAGGGAGACAAGATTGGACTGGTGGGCCGCAACGGCGCCGGCAAGACCACGCTGACCAAGGTCCTCGCGGGGGAAACGCTTCCGGCAGCCGGGCATATCAAGCGCACCGGCGACATTGGCTACCTGCCGCAGGATCCGCGCACCCCTGACATGGAGCAGCTGGCACGTGACCGCATCCTCTCCGCCCGCGGCCTGGACAAGGTCCTCACGGAGCTGAAGAAGTGCCAGGACGAGATGGCCAGCGGGGACTCAAAGGTCTCCGACAAGGCCATGAAGCGCTACGACCGGCTCGAAGCGGAGTTCCTCTCCGCCGGAGGGTACGCGGCTGAATCCGAAGCGGCCACTATCTGCGCCAACCTGGCCCTGCCGGACCGGCTGCTGAACCAGCCGCTGAAGACCCTTTCCGGCGGCCAGCGCCGCCGGGTGGAGCTGGCCCGGATTCTCTACTCCGACGCCGAGACCATGCTCCTCGATGAGCCCACCAACCACCTCGACGCCGACTCGATCGCCTGGCTGCGTGAGTTCCTGAAGAACCATACCGGCGGCCTGATTGTGATCAGCCACGACACCGGCCTGCTTGAAGCGACCGTCAACAAGGTCTTCAGCCTGGACGCCAACCGCGCCACGATCGACATCTACAACATGGACTGGAAGCGCTACAAGATCCAGCGTGAGACGGATGAGCGTGCCCGCAAGCGCGAACGCGCCAATACCGAAAAGAAGGCCGGCGCCCTGCTGGCACAGGCCAACAAGATGAAGGCCCGTGCCTCCGGCGCCTCTGCTGCCCAGAGCATGCTCAAGCGTGTTGACCGGCTGATGAGCGGCCTGGACTCAGTGCGCGCCACGGACCGGGTGGCAGCGCTGCGCTTCCCGGATCCTGCTCCCTGCGGCAAGACTCCCATGATGGCCGAGGGCCTGAGCAAGAGTTACGGCTCCCTGGAGATCTTCACCGACGTTGACCTTGCCATTGACCGCGGTTCAAAGGTGGTTATCCTGGGCCTGAACGGTGCCGGCAAGACCACCCTGCTGCGGATGCTGGCCGGTGTGGACACTCCGGACACCGGACGCATCATTCCCGGACACGGCCTGAAGATCGGCTACTACGCCCAGGAACACGAGACCCTGGACACCGACCGCTCCGTGCTGGAGAACATGCGCTCCGCCGCGCCGGATATGGACGACGCCGAGGTACGCAGTGTGCTCGGTTCCTTTATGTTCAGCGGTGACGACGTAGACAAGCCAGCAGGTGTGCTCTCCGGCGGCGAGAAGACACGCCTGGCCCTGGCCACGATCGTAGCGTCCTCCGCCAACGTCCTGCTCCTCGACGAGCCCACCAACAACCTTGACCCCGCCTCCCGCGAGGAGATCCTGGGCGCCCTGAGCAACTACTCCGGCGCCGTCGTTATGGTCAGCCACGATGAAGGCGCCGTAGCGGCCCTGAACCCGGAGCGTGTGGTGCTGCTGCCCGACGGCGACGAGGACCACTGGAACGAGGGTTACCTCGAGCTCGTCACCCTCGCGTAACCCCGCACAGACAGTAGAAGGCCGCCGCCCCAAGCCGGGACCGGCGGCCTTCTGCGTGTATCCGGCGTTAACAGTGGGAGGGCCTGGAAGCAGGCCCTAGAAGCCCTGGGCGTCCAGGATCGCGTCTTCCTCTTCCTCCCCGGTGGGGCCGCGGCGCCTGCGCACCGGCCGAGTGCGGCGCGGTGCCGGCGTTGCCGAGTGGAACTCGTCCTCGTCCTCGTCCTCGTCGTCGAAGTCATCATAGTCTTCCTCGCCGGCCTCGATGATGTTCCAGGCCTCCTGCCGTGCGGCGTAGCCGAACCCAACAAAGAAGAGCAGTCCAAAGGCATACCACTGCAGGGCGTAGGAGAGGTGCGGACCTTCATCCAGCGCCGGCTTGGGGGCGGCCTCGGGCCGGCTCGACGGTGCGGGGTCCTCAGTGTCCATCAGCCCGTAGGCTGCCTGCTGCAGCGGGTAGCCGATCTGGTCCTGGTACGTTGCGAGGTCGATCGAGGCCAGCTGTCCCTCCGGCGCACCACGCAGCAGGGTGGGCTCGGCGGGCTTGATGCGGGCGGTGACGGTTACTTCACCTTCCGGAGCGGCAGGCACCTCATCCGGCCAGCCTGCCTCATTGTTGCCGATCGCCAGCCAGCCGCGGTTGATAACGACGGCGGTGCCGTCCGCCAGCTTCAGCGGCAGCAGGACCTCATAGCCGGGGCGGCCGTTCAACGGACGGTTGCGGACAATCCGCTGGTTTGCGGTGTCATAGGTTCCGGTCAGTTCGACGGGGAGCCATTCGGCGGACGGATCGAAGTCCTCGAAGTAACCTGCTGCTTCTTCGAAGGGAACCGGCTGCGCGGAGTAGTTCGTTTCCACCCAGCCAATGTCCGCACGGATGGCGTCGCGGCGCTCGAGCTGCCACGTGCCCAGGAAGGCGCAGACGGCAGCCAGCGCACACACCAGGGCGAACCAGCCCAGCCAGCGGCTGGAGAGGAGGAACTTGTACATCTAGGGGGTGTCACTTTCGGTTCCGGCGCCGGGAAGTGGCAGCGTTTTTTTCCACAGGGAGCGGATCTGAAGGTACTCCTCCAGCCAGCCGCGGTGCTCACCGCAGGCCAGCCAGATCTTCCGTCGCTCAGGAGTATGGATTTTGGGGTTGTTCCACAGCAGCTGCCAGGCGGCATCGGCCCGGCAGCCCTTCCGGGAACAGCGGGCACGGTCTTCTGATCCGGCTCCACCGGATAGCTGGTCAAGGAGGTTCATGTGCCCGGCGCCTGCGTTCCGCGGCCGGAGGGGCCCTCGTCGTCGATAATCTCGCCGCTCAGCACGGTCGTGCCCGGGTTCTCCGGTGCGGGGGACACACGCGCCTCAAGCTGCTGCGGGGCGGAAGCTTCATACGGAGAATCCCCGCCCATGTTGCCGCTGTCGCTTCCTCCGTTGGCAATGACGACGGCGAACCAGGGCAGCACGACGGCTCCCGCCACCACCACCCACAGCATCCAGCCGTGGACAAAGAAGAGCAGGAACAGGCACACCATGCGGATGCTCATGGAAATTGTGTATTTGACCATGCGGGCGTGCATCTCGTCGGTATGCGCCGAGCGGGCGTCCGTAATCCGCGGAATGCGGCCGCCGCGGCGGGATAGCTTTTTCATCCCTTGGTCATCGCAGAATCATCACTGGGTCATCACTCTCCAAACAGATTCCCCCATTGTCTCACTGCTGCCGGTGAACTTGTAGTTGCCTCCCGCGCCGATAGGATCGGAATCTCACGCCCAGCCCCAGAACGTAAGGATTTTTTGTGCAGAACGATTCCCAGACCCAGGCCGGCCGCAGTGTCCTCGTCACCGGCGGAAACCGCGGCATAGGCCTGGCCATCGCCAAGGCGTTTGCGGAAGCCGGGGACAAGGTGGCCATCACCTACCGCAGCGGCGATGTGCCCGAAGGAATGCTCGGCGTCAAGGCCGACGTCACGGACATGGCTTCGGTCGATGCTGCGTTCACCGAGGTCGAAGCCGCCCACGGGCCGGTTGAGGTGCTGGTGGCCAATGCGGGAATCACCCGGGACACCCTGCTGCTGCGCATGAGCGAAGACGACTTCACCGATGTAGTGGACACCAATCTCACCGGAGCCTTCCGCGTAGTCAAGCGCGCCTCCAAGGGCATGCTGAAGCTGCGCCGCGGCCGGGTCGTGCTCATTTCCTCTGTCGTGGGACTCTACGGTTCTCCGGGACAGGTCAACTACGCCGCCTCCAAGGCCGGCCTGGTGGGCATCGCCCGTTCGCTTACCCGTGAACTGGGCTCGAGGAACATCACGGCTAACGTCGTGGCACCCGGGTTCATCGATACGGACATGACCCGTGCCCTGCCGGAGGATACCCAGAAGAACTATCTTTCCTCCATCCCCGCCGGCCGGTTCGCGGCACCGGAAGAAGTGGCAGGCGTTGTCCGCTGGATCGCCGGGCCGGAAGCGGGCTACATATCCGGCGCAGTCATCCCCGTCGACGGCGGACTGGGAATGGGACACTAGCGCGCACGCATGCCGGCGGGGTATTCCTTGGAGGTTTCCACCAACGCGCCCGCCGGCAGCTGCTGGCAGGATGGGAAGCAGAGAGCACATCTTTAGCCAATTTCCACAAAGGAGTACTTATGGGCCAGCTCGAGCACAAAGCGGCAATCGTCACCGGATCATCCCGGGGCATCGGCGCTGAAGTCGCAAAACTGCTCGCCGGCGAAGGCGCAGGCGTGGTCGTCAACTACCGCCAGAAGGCACCCCGGGCCAACAAGGTGGTTGCCGCGATCGAGGCAGCAGGCGGCCGTGCGGTTGCGGTCGGCGCTGACCTGACGTCCCCCGAAGGCCCCGCCGCGCTGGTGGACGCCGCCCTGGATTCATTCGGCAGCCTGGACGTGCTGGTCCTGAACGCGTCAGGCGGAATGGAAACGGGCGTGGAGGAGAACTACGCGCTCAAGCTGAACCGCGACGCCCAGGTCAACATGCTCAGCGCAGCCGCAGCGCAGATGAAGCCGGGTTCCCGGGTTGTTTTCGTGACCAGCCACCAGGCCCACTTCATCAACACCGTTCCCACCATGCCGGAGTATGAGCCCGTAGCCCGGAGCAAGCGCGCCGGAGAAGACGCCCTGCGTGCCCGGATCCCGGAGCTGGAGGAAAAGGGCATCTCACTCGTTGTGGTCTCCGGTGACATGATCGAAGGCACTGTCACCGCCACCCTGCTGGACCGTGCCAACCCGGGTGCGATCGAAGCACGCCGGGAAGAAGCCGGCCGGCTCTACTCCGTTGAGGAGTTTGCCGCCGAGGTAGCCCGCATGGCTCTTGCCGATGTGCCGACCGGGCACACCGAGTACGTGGGCGGAGCGGACTACCTCAGCGCCTAGGTCCTGGAACTCTCCAGGACCTAGAGCTTCACGAAGTGCTGAACCACGTCCAGGCTGGGCAGGTTCAGCACAGCATCAGCGGCGGCCTGCACTGCCGGCTTGGCATTAAACGCCACGCCCAGTGCGGCCGCCGCCAGCATGTCCAGGTCATTGGCGCCGTCGCCAACCGCAATGGTCTTCTCCAGGCGGATTCCCTGTTCTGCCGCCCATTCCCGCAGTGAGCGGGCCTTGACCGCACGGTCCACCACCTCACCGGTCACGGCACCGGTCAGCACACCGTTCTCGATCCCCAGCTCATTGGCACGGGCGTACGTCAGCTCCAGCGCGGAGGCCAGGGGAGCGAGCACTTGATTGAACCCGCCGGACACCACAGCCACCGCATGGCCCGCCGTCAGGAACGCCTTCACCAGGGCCTCGGCGCCGTCGGAGAGCTCGATCCGCGTGCCTACCTCCGCGATCACGGATTCGGGCAGGCCGGCAAGCGTCTGAACGCGGGCATGCAGGCTCTGGGCAAAGTCCAGCTCACCGCGCATCGCGGCCTCAGTCACGGCCGCGACTTCGGCTTCGCGGCCGGCGTGCGCTGCCAGCAGCTCAATGACCTCCTGTTTGATCAGGGTGGAGTCAACATCCATGACCAGCAGCTTGCGTCCGGGCTCCACCAGGGACGCGGGTACGACGGCGCTCTGCGCGGGTGCAGCCCCTCCGTCCAGGGCCGCAGCGGCACCGGCTGCAACGGCAGTGCGCAGTGCCTGCAGGCCGCCGTCGTAGGTTACGAACAGTTTCGAAACCACATAGCCGTCCCCTTCGGCGTTCTCCAGCTCGACGATCCGTGCCCCCGTGCCGGCAACGGCCTGCTGGACCTTCCCGAGGTACGCGTCAGCGAGTTCGCGTCCGTAACTGACAACGCTGTATTCCGGCGAGGTTTCAGGGGACATGCGTGGATTCCGATCTTCGTGCAGTGGAGGCAGCCGGTCTGGACACGGCCGTGCGGACATGCGGCGGCGTCGCGTTTCGCCAACGCGCCTTTCTTTAGCCTAGTGTCTACTGCTATGAGTGATGTTCTTGAATTTGCCGGAGTAAGTGTCGTCCGGGGCGGAAAAACCCTGCTGGACGGCGTGAACTGGCAGGTGAGGGAGGGCGAACGCTGGGTCATCATGGGCCCCAACGGCGCCGGCAAGACCACGCTGCTGCAGATCGCCGGCGGCCGGATGCACCCGACCCGCGGCATGGCCGGAATCCTGGAAGAAGTACTGGGCGCCGTCGACGTCTTTGAACTGCGTCCGCGCATTGGGCTCGCCTCTGCAGCCCTTGCCAACCAGATCCCCGAGCATGAGACCGTCCTCAACGTAGTCCTCACTGCTGCCTACGGCATGACCGGACGCTGGCGCGAGAAGTACGACAAGCTCGATGAGCGCCGCGCTTTCAGGCTGCTGCACGACTGGGGGATGTCCACCTACATCAACCGCCGGTTTGCTTCGCTGAGCGAAGGCGAACGCAAGCGTGTCCAGATTGCCCGCGCGCTGATGACGGACCCCGAACTGCTGCTGCTGGATGAGCCTGCCGCCGGACTTGACCTGGCCGGCCGCGAAGACCTGGTCCAGCGCCTGGCCAACCTCGCAGCGGACGAGGAGGCTCCCGCGATCGTGCTGGTGACCCACCACCTTGAGGAAGTTCCGCCGGGATTCACGCACGCACTGCTGATGCGCGAGGGCACCGTTGTTGCCGCCGGTGCGATCGACTCCGTGTTCACTGAAGAGCACCTGAGCACCGCCTTCGACCTTCCGCTGGCCGTCCAGCGCGACGGCTCAGGCCGTTACACCGCCACAGCCCGCCGCTAACAGAATTCCCAGCTGAATGTTCCTGTCTTCGGCAGGGTGGCTTCATGACGCCCTGGTCCTGTTCGCCGGCCTGTGGGCCGGAACCATCAACGCAATAGTGGGTTCAGGCACCCTGGTGACCTTCCCGGTGCTCGTGGCACTGGGGTACGCGCCGGTGGCCGCCACCATCAGCAACGCCATGGGACTGGTGGCAGGAAACCTAGCCGGTTCGTGGGGTTACCGGCGGGAACTGGCCGGACTCGGCGGCACCCTGCTGCGGCTGCTGCCCGCCTCAGTCCTCGGCGGCATCAGCGGAGCGTGGCTCCTCCTGCACCTGCCCGAAGAAGTCTTTGGCACAGTGGCACCGTTCCTCATTGTGGTGGCGCTGCTGTTCGTGGTGTTCCAGCCGAGGCTTCAGGCCTGGGTGCGCGCACGCGCAGCACGCAATGAGCAGGCCGGGGACGTCAAAGAGGGCCCAGCCCGTCCGTCCTGGCAGCTGACCGTGCTGATTTTCCTCGCCGGTGTTTACGGCGGGTATTTCGTAGCGGCGCAGGGCATCCTCCTGGTCGGCATCCTGGGCATCTTCCTCCACGGCACGCTGCAGAACGCCAATGCTGTCAAGAACATCCTTGTGCTGGGCGTGAACGTGGTGGCGGCGTCGTCCTACCTGCTTTTCGCCTTCGACCGGATCATCTGGCCCGTCGTGGCACTGATCGCGGTCGGTTCGCTGATCGGTGGATTCATTGGCGCGGCAGTGGGGCGCCGGCTCCACCCGGTGGCGCTGCGCACGGTCATCGTCCTGCTGGGCCTGGTAGCCCTTTGGATTATGGTTTTCTAAGTGAGCGTTATCCAGCTTGAATCTGCCGATGATCCCCGTGTCTCCGACTACACCCGGCTGACAGACACCGCGCTTCGCCGCCTGCGCGAACCGGCAGAGGGCATGTACATCGCCGAATCTTCCAAGGTCCTGCGCCGGGCCGTCGAGGCCGGCCACACTCCGAGATCCTTCTTCCTGGCTGAGAAATGGCTGGCAGACCTCCAGGACATCCTGGACCGGTTCCCGGACGTTCCGGCCTTCGTGGGCACGCCCGAGATCCTTGAGTCCATCACCGGATTCCATCTGCACCGCGGAGCGCTGGCCGCCATGCACCGGCCTGCACCGCTGGAACTGGCGGGAGTACTGGCGTCCTCGCGGCGCATCGCCATCCTTGAAAACATCGTCGACCACACAAACATCGGGGCGATTTTCCGCTCAGCTGCAGCCCTTGGTGTCGATGCAGTCCTGGTCAGTCCGCAGTGTGCTGACCCGCTCTACCGCCGCGCCATCCGGGTCAGCATGGGCACAGTATTCCAGGTGCCCTGGCTCCGGCTTGAGTCCTGGCCCGGCGCGCTCAACGTGCTGCGGTCAGCCGGCTTCATCACCGCGGCCCTCGCCCTGGAAGAGGATTCCCTGACCCTGCAGGAACTGGGGGAGCGCCGCGATGACCGGCTTGCGCTCATTCTGGGCACCGAAGGTGACGGACTTTCACGCAGCACCCTGGCCGAAGTGGACCTGACGGTCCGGATTCCCATGCAGCGCGGCGTGGACTCCCTGAACGTGGCCGCAGCCTCGGCCGTTGCGTTTTGGGAATGCCGGGTTTTCTAGCCCTCCCTACGCTTATATCCGGTGCGTATTGATGTCACACTGGGCCGTGCACGAAGCACCACCGTCTCTCTTGATCCCGGGGGCAGTCCATGCCAGCACGCAAGCACGGTTATCGGCGTATTGCCGCACTGTGCCTTGCTGGGGTCCTGCTGCCGGCCGTCGCGGCGTGCGGACCCACAGCAGACCAGGCCACGGCCAGGACCGAAGCCGCCGCATCAACACCTGCCAGCCTGCCGCCGGTTCCCCAGCAGGCCCGGATACGCACTGCCGAACCTGAGCCAACCACCATTCCGGAACCCATCCAGGTCACCGTGAGCGGCGCCCAGGCCGGCATGGCCGAAACCGTCCAGGAAGCCTGCCAGTTCCTGCTTCGGCAGGAACGCGGAGAATTCGCCGGAGCCGCTGACTGCGTGGCAGCTGCCATGGAGGCCGGGGCCGGGGGCGAACAGAAGGTGACGACGACGGCCAGCTGGCTGCCACCGGGGACCTACACGATCGCGTTCCGTACCGCCGGCGAGTTCGCCATGGAACTGAAAAGTGCTGACGGCGAGCTGGAGATCTCCGTGGCCGGCGGGACCAGGACGCTGCGTACCGCGGATTCCGAGGTACGCGCTGATTCCTCGGGCGGCGCGGAGGAAACCTATGCTGCCGTACTGGCTGATGCGGCTGAGCTCACGGCCAATCCGGAGCGTCTCCGCGGGCTGGTGCAGACTGCCAATCCCGCGGGGGTTGAATACGGTGTGGACTACCAGGGTGCCCCTGCAACCCGGCTAACCGCCGTCGTCGAGCCGAAGAATCCCGGCGACTTTGCGGGTTCGGTTGTCCTCACCCTCGATGATCTCTACCGGCCGCTGCTGGTTGAGTATGCCGGCGCCAACCGCGGCATCAACACTTCCATCCGTGCGGAAATCACGGGCTGGGGAGCCGCCGGGGCACTGCGCTAAGCTTTTAGGCGCAGGCAGAGGGCGGCCGCGTGCCGCTTTTGCGCATAACGGCCCAGCTTGCGCTAAGATTGATTGTTGGCCAATCGGCCTCAAGAGCTTTGAAACCCAATGTGCCTGGCAAAATCCAGTCACCTAGAGAAGGTATTACTGTGAAGTCTGACATCCACCCCACGTACGCGCCGGTAGTCTTCCGTGACCTTGCGTCCGACACCGCGTTCCTGACCAACTCCACGGCGACGTCCTCCAAGACGATCGAGTGGGAAGACGGCAACACCTACCCGCTGATCGAGGTGGAAATCTCCTCCGCATCGCACCCGTTCTACACGGGCAAGCAGCGCATCATGGACTCCGCCGGCCGTGTGGAGCGCTTCAACGCCCGCTTCAAGGGCTTCGGCGGCAAGAAGTAGCCTTAGCGCTACCTGGCAGCAGCCTAGAATTGGAAGGTCCGTCCGGAATGATCCGGGCGGGCCTTTCGTTTACGTCCATACCCGGCGCGGAGGCGCTGCGGGCAATAAGAGTTCTTCCAGGAGGATCAGCATGAGCGAAGCACACGACGGCAGCCGGCACGGGGAGTACAAAGTCCCCGGAGGCAAACTGGTCGTGGTGGACCTCGAAGTGAAGAACGGCGTCCTGGATTCGGTGTCCCTCAGCGGTGATTTCTTCCTCGAACCCGATGAGGCGCTTGGGGAGATCAATGCCGCCCTGACCGGGCTGTCAGCCGAGAGCACCGCAGAGCAGATTGCCGACGCCGTACGCTCCCGGCTCCGTCCCGACGCCGTCCTGTTTGGCTTCTCTCCTGAGGCAGTTGCCATTACCGTGCGGCGGGCCCTGGCCAAGGCGACCAGCTGGGGAGACCATGAATGGGAAATCATTCCGCCCACCCCGCTGTCCACGCACATGCACGTGGCGATGGATGAAGTCCTCGCTGAGGAAGTCGCGGCCGGACGCCGCAACCCTACACTGCGCTTCTGGGAATGGGAGTCGCCGTCCGTGGTGATCGGGAGCTTCCAGTCCCTGCGCAACGAGGTGGATCCCGACGGCGCTGAACGCCACGGCGTCACAGTGGTACGCCGGATCAGCGGCGGCGGTGCAATGTTCATGGAGCACGGCAACGCCATCACCTACTCGCTGTACGTACCGCAGTCCCTGGTTGACGGCCTGAGTTTCGCCGATTCCTACCCCTTCCTGGATGCCTGGGTCATGGAATCCCTGGAGCGGCTCGGCATTAAGGCCTGGTACCAGCCGCTCAACGACATCGCTACGGACCAGGGCAAGATTGGCGGCGCTGCGCAAAAGCGCCTGAGCACCGGTGCCATGCTCCACCATGTGACCATGTCCTATGACATCGACGCGGACAAGATGGTGCAGGTGCTGCGCATCGGCAAGGAGAAACTCTCCGATAAGGGCACCCGCAGCGCCAAGAAGCGGGTGGACCCGCTGCGCCGGCAGACCGGGCTGAGCCGGGAGGAAATCCTGGACACCATGATTCAGACTTTCACCGAACGCTACGCGGCCCGGACCGCCGGGATTTCCGACGCGGAGATGGAACGCGCCAGGGAAAAGGTCGTTTCCAAGTTCGATACCCCGGAATGGATCAACCGGGTCCCCTAGCTGCTGCTACCTAACGGCGCGAACGGCATCTAGACTTCCGGGCATGGAAAAGAAGTCGCTGACGGCGCTGGTAAGGAACCATCTGGAAACTGCGAGGCAGGCTTCCTCCGGGAGGAGCGCAGCCACTGTGTACGGCGGGCATGAGCACGTCATGCGCCAGACGCTTATTGCCCTGGCCGCCGGCTTCAGCCTGGACGAGCATGAGAATCCCGGCGAGGCCACCATCACCGTCCTCAAGGGACGGATCAGCCTGCTCTCTGAAGGCGAAAACTGGGAGGGCTCGGCCGGGGACCTGCTGATCGTTCCGCAGGCCCGCCACGCGGTCAATGCGATCGAGGACTCGGCTTTCCTGCTCAGCGTCGCGATGCGCCGTTAGCGCGCCGCGGCCTGTGCACGCAGCGCCCGCAGCAGCTGGTCCTGCGATTCAATGATGATCCGGCGCAGCGCGGCCGGGGCATCAGGGTTCGCTTCGAGCCATTCCTGGCTCAGCGTGAGCACCGGATGGTCTGCCGGGACGGTGTGCTGGGGCAGATCCTGTGCGGAGGGATACAGGCCTCCCACCACCCGCGAGGCGAGTTCAATGCTGCGGGTGGACCAGACAGTTTCAAGTGCCGCGAAGTAGTCCGGGATAAAGACGTCCACGAGTTCGTGCCCGCCGGTGTTGAAGCCTTCAACCGTGGCGGAGAGGAGCTCATTGGACAGCTCTCCGGAGTGGACGGCGGCTTCCCATGCAGCGGCCTTGACGCCGGGATCCGGAAGCGCCGCCGCGGCCACTGTGTAGCCCACCCTGCCGGCGGCAGTGTTATCAGCCGCGAGCTCAGCCTTGAGTTCTTCCGTGCCTGCCGAACCGGTGGCCGCCAGTGCCTGCCACAGCCGCCACCGAAGGTCTGCGTCCACGGTGAGTCCCGGGTACGTGACTTCCCCGGAGAGCAGTCCGCGGAGCAGTTCATTGTGGCTGGTGCTGTACCGGCCCAGCGCGGCTGCGGTCCTGGCCAGGATCAGCTGGCTGTCGCTTCCCGCCGGCGCATCCGCCAGCTGGTCAGCCACGGCAGTAAAGAGCTGCTCACGCAGGGCGGAACGGATTTCCGCGGGCGCGTAGCGTTCGACGGCGGTACGCGCGTTGTCCAGGAGTACCTGCTTGACGCCGGCTCCCGGCTCGGACGGGGCCGTCCGGATCACCAGGCGCAGGTAATCGCGGGCGGACAGGACGCCGTCGCGCACGCTGTTCCACAGGGCGGACAGGCAGATGGCACGGGCCAGCGGGTCCCGCAGGCGGGGGAGCGACTCAAGGACGGTGGCAAGCGACGCCGGATCGAACCGGATCTTGGCGTAGGTGAGGTCGCCGTCATTGGGCAGCAGCAGGGCGGGCACCGGATGTCCGGCAAGCTCGGGCACATCGGTCTGGCGGCCGGTGACGTCGATCTCCACGAAGCCGGTGCGTTCCAGCCAGCCCTCTTCCGTGAAGTCGTAGGATCCGAGGCGAACGCGGTGCGGCCTGGGCATCTGTTCTCCGCTGACCGGATCCGGTGCGCCCTGCTGAACTGTGACGCAGGTGTACGTTCCGTCCGGAGAGGTTTGTGCCTCGACGGAAAGGACAGGGACACCCGCGGTCTGCAGCCACAGCCGGGACCATTCACTCATGTCCCGGCCGGAGGCCGCCGCCAGCACGTCGAGCAGGTCCGCCAGCGTGGTGTTGCCCCAGGCGTGCCGGGCGAAATAGGTCCGTGAGGCCTGGATGAAGGCCTCGAACCCCACGTACGCCACCAGCTGTTTGAGCACCGAAGCACCTTTGGCGTAGGTAATGCCGTCAAAGTTCTGCTTGGCCGCTTCCAGGTTTGGAATGTCCGCGACGATGGGGTGTGTGGTCGGCAGCTGGTCCTGTACATAGGCCCAGGCTTTGCGGCGGTTCGCGAAGCTGATCCAGGAATTCGTCCAGTCCGTTGCTTCGTCCACGGCCAGGGCGCCCATATAGTCTGCGAACGACTCCTTGAGCCACAGGTCGTCCCACCAGCGCATGGTCACGAGGTCGCCAAACCACATATGGGCCATCTCGTGCATGATGGTGTTCGCCCTGGCCTCATACTGGGCTTCGGTGGCCTTGGTCCGGAATACGTAGGCCTCGGTGAACGTCACCAGTCCCGGGTTCTCCATCGCGCCCAGGTTGTACTCCGGCACAAATGCCTGGTCGTACTTTCCGAAGGGGTAGGGGTACGCGAAGAGCTCGTTGAAATAGGCAAGGCCCCGCTTGGTGGTATCAAAGATGCGGTCGGCGTCGAAGTGCTCTGCGAGCGAGGCGCGGCAGTATGCGCCCAGCGGAACAACCAGGTCCTCACCGTTCGGAAGGGAAGCGCTCCAGATGTCTTCGGCCTTGAAGTACGGTCCGGCCAGCACGGAGGTGATGTAAGTGGAGATCCGCTTGGTGGGGGAGAAGTCCCACCGGCTGAGTGCCCCGCCTTCCAACGGCGTTCGGGCTGCTTCCGTGCCGTTGGAAGCCACTTCCCAATCCGACGGCGCTGTGACGTGGAACGTGAAGGATGCCTTGAGATCCGGCTGTTCGAAGTTGGCAAAGACCCGGCGTGCATCCGCCGGTTCGTACTGTGTATAGAGGTAGGTTGCTCCGTCCGCGGGGTCAGTGAAGCGGTGCAGGCCTTCGCCGCTTCTGCTGTAGAGGGCCGTACCCTCAACACTGACGATGTTGGTTCCGGCCGTGAGGTTGTGCAGCATTACCCGTGAACCGGTCACGGTCTCCGCCGGGTCGTAAGCCCTGCCGTTGACGACTACGGCCTCGACACCGCCGTGGATGAAGTCCAGGAACGTGGACGCGCCCGCCTCGTTGCAGTCGAAGGTAATGGTGCTCCGTGACCGGAATCCCGCAGCAGCCGGGTCGGCGGCGCTGCCGAGGTCCAGCTCGACGTCGTAGGATTCAACACGCAGCAGGGCGGAACGGGCGGCTGCTTCTTCGCGGCTCAGGTTTTGGTTAGGCACCAGTTCATTCAACCACTTCGGCCGGTATTGAGGGAGACGGCGCGTCCCGGCGGCGTCCCGTTCCGGGCCGGGAGCTTCGGTACGGGACACGGAGTACCGCCGGGGCCAGCCGCTGCAGGGTGAGGCTGGCAAGCACTATGAAGAACGGCAGATACAGGTACAGGAACCGGGCGCGCCCCTCGGAGAACATGAGGAACACAAACACGCCCAGCAGCGCAATCCGGGGTGTCACTGCCCCGAGCGAGTTCAGCGGCGGGCCGCGCAGGAACAGCGCTGCGCCGCATAGGGCCAGGACCAGGAACCAGGTTCCCTGCCATACATTCTGCAGGAGCGGAAAACCGGGGCGGCCGGGGCCGTAGAAGTCCTGGACGGTGCGGCTGAGAGGATCGCCGGCAATAAAGTCCTCTGCACCCATCCGGCCCTCTCCCCAGCTGAAAAAGGAGCCGTCGCCGGTGATCCAGCGGAGTTTCGCATTCAGGAAACCGGCGTACCCCGCCGGCCCCCGGGCAGCCACCCGGTCCATCCAGACCTGCAGTGCGGCGTCAAAGCGTTCCTGCGGGCCGGCCACTGCCAGGGTGCTGCTGCGGTCTTCCTCGTTGTAGGCCCCGTAATAGTCGCCGTGGGGTCCCGGATACTGCTGAACGCCAACCTTCAGGAAGTGGGTTACCGGTAGGGAGTACTGGTTCACGGGGACCCCTTCAGCCAGGACTCCTGAAGCGCGCCCCCAGGCGTCCGTTGCCGCGTGCGTACCAGCAAAGGCTGCGCCCGCCGCAGCCACGGATAAGAGCCCCGCCGCCAGGTCCCTGCGCCACGACTCCCTGCGCAGCGAGAACAGGAGAGCAAGTGATGCCACGATCAGGACTATAAGCACCGTGGGCTTGATTCCGTAGCCCACCGCGGACAGCGCGCCTGCCGCTGCCCACAGCAGCAGGCGGACCGGCAGCCGGCACCGGCCTGCCACAAGCAGCAGGCAGAAGATGGAAATGGTGAACGGAAGGGCCGCCGTATCGGAGTAGAAGACCGGCAGCCAGGGCGAGAGGAGGATCAGCGCCAGCGACGGCACCAGCGTCAGGCGCGCGGCCCGGCGTCCGCCGAGCAGGCGCGCCGCAGCGTAGGTAAGCACCATGCCGCAGAAAAGCAGTGCTGCGTTCAGGTAGGCCGTTGACTGCCGCAGGTCCTGTGAGCCAAGCGCTTCCGCGGCGTAAAGATACCTGCTCAGCAGCAGCATCAGCAGCAGGTTATTGGGATTGATTTGAAAGTAGGTGCGGTCCGTGGCCTCCGGGACATCCTGCTCCGCAAGCCCGTACGCGGAATGGTAAACCGCAGCGGCGTCCCAGTCCGGCGGCAGCCGGACCGCGTCGGCGAGCCTTGCCAGCACGGCGAAGACAACCCCCCAGCCCAGCAGGGACCCCAGGATTCGGAGCCACCCGAACCCCAGCAGGCTGTCCAGCAGGTTCAGGAGCCACGGCACTGCGAGCGTCAGCACCAGGACCGCCGCACCGGCAAGCACTGCCGCCCACGTCTCATAACGGAAGACGCCGAAGGACGGGGCAAAGAGGTTTGAAACCAGAAGCCACAGCACCAGCGCACACCAGATTGCTCCAGCAGCCCGCGGAACAAGTCCTGCCGCTGCTCCCGGGCCGGCGCTCCCGGTAGTTTCCCCGGCGCCCCCGGCGCCTTGCCCGCTGCGGGAAAGGGCTGCGTAAGCCATGGTGCCCCCTCGTGGTCCGCAACTGGTGGATGCCGGTGGTCAGAGACTATGCGGACCTACTCCGCCCGGCAACGGCTTCCCCGCGCTGGTCAGGGGAAAGGGACGCCAATCAGGCGGAGGGAACCAGAAGTACAGCCAGCGCCAGGGCCGCCGCCACGATGATGGTCCAGGAAACCAGCGACGCCGCTGCCGCCCGTCCGCCGGTGCGCGCCAGGCTGCGCAGGTCCACGGACGCACCGAGGCCAAAGAGCGCGGCGGCGAAGAGCAGATCCTGCAGCAGTGCCGCGGTTTCCAGCACGGTTTGGGGCAGGAGCCCGGTGGTGCGCAGGGCAACTGCCGCCGCAAAACCGGCTACGAACAGCGGGACCAGCGGAGGGAATTTGCCGCCGTCGGAACTCCCGGCCCGCCGGCGGTGCTGCAGTCCGGCCAGTGCGCTGACGGGCGCCAGCATCAGGACACGCACCAGTTTCACCACAACGGCCAGCGCCAATGCTGCCGTACCGCCAGCCTGGGCGGTGGCCACCACCTGCCCCACGTCATGGACGGACGCGCCGGCCAGGAAGCCGAACGTCTCGGGCGAAAGGCCGAGCAGCGCACTCAGCGCCGGGAGCACGGCGATCGCGAGAGTTCCGCAGAGTGTCACCATCGCGGCCGGCACGGCAGCCTGCTCCGAGCGGATGCCGCGGGCTGCGGCCACGGCACCAATGGCTGAGACCCCGCAGATTGAGAATCCGGCAGCTACCAGGACCGGTTCCTGTCCCGGAAGACGGAACCACCGGCAGACCAGGTAGGTTGCACCGAATGAAAACGCCACCAGCACGATAACGAGCACCACAGTGAGCCAGCCCAGGCCCGCGATGTCCACCAGGGACACCTTCAGCCCCAGCAGAACAATGCCAAGGCGCAGGAATCTCTTGGCGGCCAGGGTCAAACCGGGACGCCAGGTTCCGGCTGCCAGCCCGGACGGACCGGGCACATTCCCGGCAGCGAGTCCCAGGATAACCGCCGCAGTCAGCACCGGAACAGCAGGAAAGAAGCGGTGCAGCAGCACGCAGAGCGCAACGGCGGCTGCCGCGGCCGCGAGGCCGGGAACGTTGGCACGGAGTGCGGTGGGCGCTGGCATCCTCCCACCTTGGCTGAGAAGGCCCCACGGCGCCAACTCCGCACCAATTCAACAGCAACTCAACGGCAACCCCGCCACAACTCCGTACTGCGCCGCACCGGCGTTGGTAGACTGATCCGGACCAGTTCGCGAGCCGAGCACAGGGGCATCCCATGCAGCATGGCAGCAACTCCGGGCCGGGCACACCTGGCTCCGGCTCTTCTTTTCCCCGCACAGCGTCCCCGGTGCCGGTTCCCTGGACCCGTCCCGGTCCTGTTGTCGCCCGGGACCTGGGCACCGATCCCGCGACGGGCCTGAGCGCCGCAGAGGCAGCGCGCCGGCTGGCGGCGTACGGAACCAACCAGCTGGCCGGCAAACCTCCCGTGCCCGCATGGCGGAAGATTCTGGCCCTGCTCTCCGACCGGCTCATCCTGGTGCTCCTAGCCGCCGCAGTGCTCAGCGCCGTCGTCTCCCGTGAGCTTGAAACGCCTATCGTCATCCTTGCCGTGGTCATCCTGAACACCTGCCTGAACTACGTCCAGGAGCGGCGGGCGGAGAACAGTTTGGAAGCGCTCCGGCGGACGGATGTGGGAACCACACGCGTCCGCCGGAGCGGTACTGTCTCCACGCTTCCGCGAACCGAGCTGGTGCCGGGGGACATTGTGCTGCTGGAAGCGGGGGACTCGGTACCGGCGGACGGCAGGCTGCTCGAAGCAGTCCGGCTGCAGGCCGCAGAGGCAGCGCTCACGGGCGAATCGCAGCCGGTCAACAAGGACGCGGCCTCCATCCAGGCGGCCGATTCGCCGGTGGCCGACCGGCACGGGATGCTCTACATGGGCACCGACGTCAGCCGCGGCCGGGCCACGATGGTGGTCACCGGCACGGGCATGGACACCCAGATGGGCAGGATCGCGCATCTGCTGGGCAGCACCCAGGACGAGAAAACGACGCTGCAGCGCAGCATCGACCAGCTTGCCGCCCTTTTGACCTGGATTGCCCTGGGCGTCGTGGCACTCGTCTTTGTTCTGGGACTGCTGCGCGGGGAAGACCTGAACACACTGCTGCTGACTTCCGTGTCCCTCGCCGTGGCCACCATCCCCGAGGGGCTGACCGCCGTCGTCGCCTTTACGCTGGCCATGGGAGCCTCCCGGCTGGCGGCACGCGGGGCCATCATCAAGCAGCTTTCAGCCGTGGAGACCCTCGGCGGAACCTCACACATCTGCACCGACAAGACTGGCACGCTGACCCTGAATGAGATGACCGTGCGGCGGATGGTCTCCGCCTTTGGCCTCAGGTGCCGCGTCACCGGAACCGGGTATGGGCTGGAAGGCAAGATCCTCAGTCCCGACGGCGGTGAGGTTCCGGTAATGACGGAGGCTTACCTGGCCATGGTGCTGTGCAACGACGCGTCCGTGACGGACGGAGTGCTCAGCGGCGACCCGACCGAAGGTGCCCTGGTGGTGCTGGCCGAAAAAGCAGGCATAGACCCCGTGGGCGCACGTGCAGAGCATCCGCGGCTCGCGGAGGTGCCGTTCGACTCGGAATACAAGTTCATGGCCACGTTCAACACGGACAGGCGCATTCCGGACAGGACCTGGTGCAACGTCAAGGGTGCGCCGGGTGTTGTCCTGGACCTCTGCACCCACTTTGCCGGCCCGGACGGAGTTGAGCCCCTGACCCCGGAGCACCGGGACCGGGTACTCAGCGAAGTGGAACTGATCGCCGATGCCGGCCTGCGCACCCTCGCAGTAGCCGGGCGTCCCGTCGATGAACTTCCGCCCGCTGAACCGGAGCAGCTTCGCCGCGCCGTGGCCGGACTGGTGCTGTACGCCGTCGTCGGCATCATGGATCCGCCGCGCCGCGAGGCGCGCGATGCGATCGAAGAGGCGCGCGCCGCGGGGATCCAGGTACACATGATCACCGGGGACCACCTGGTCACGGCGTCCGCCATCGCCAAGGACCTTGGCATCCCGGGGGAGTCCGTGGCAGGCTCCGAGCTGGACAGCCTGGACGACCGCCGGCTGCAGGAACTGGCGCCGAAGGTTGGCGTGCTGGCCCGGGTTTCCCCGGAGCACAAGCTGCGTGTGGTCGAGGCGCTGCAGGCTGACGGTTCGGTGGTGGCCATGACGGGCGACGGCGTCAATGACGCTCCGGCGCTGAAGCGGGCGGACATTGGGATTGCCATGGGCATCACCGGGACGGACGTGTCCAAGGGTGCAGCGCGGATGATCCTGACCGATGACAACTTCGCCACCATTGTTGCCGCTGTCCGGGAAGGCCGCGGGATCTACGCGAACATCATCAAGTTCGTCCGCTTTCAGCTGACCACCGCGTGGGGTTTTGTGCTGATTTTCCTGGCCGCTGCCACGTTCGGCTTTGCCGGGGGAGCGCCGTTCACTGCAATCCAGATCCTCTGGGTGAACATCATTATGGACGGTCCGCCGGCACTGGCCCTGGGCGTGGACTCAACCGACCCGAAAGTGATGAGGCAACCGCCGCGCAAACCCGGCGAGCCCCTCCTCACGGGCCCGCGGCTGGCCGCACTGGCGGTCTCCGGGCTGGTGATGGCCGCCGGAACCTGCTGGGTGCTGCTGGCGGCGCCGTCGATCTTCCCGGAGGCTGCTGCCACGAGCAGCAATTTCGCCACGACCATGGCCTTCACGACGTTCGTTTTCTACCAGGTCTTCAACCTGCTGAACGTCCGCAGCGAGACGTCCTCGGTCTTTTCGCTGCAGACGTTCACCAACCGGACCATCTGGTTCGCACTGGGCGCGGTGGTCCTGCTGCAGGTGCTGGTGGTTCAGCTGGGATTCTTCGAGGACCTCTTCGAGACGGTTCCGCTGAACGCCGACCAGTGGCTGCTCTGCCTGGGCGTAGCCGCAACCATCGTCGTAGTGTCGGAGCTGAGCAAAGCCGTCGGGGCCCTGCGGCGCCGCGCGGCTACCAGGGAGAGGGCCGGTAATCCTTGAGGAAGACTCCATGGAGGTCCTCGCCGGCTTCGCCCATCACAATCGGGTCGTAGACCCGCGCTGCGCCGTCCACCAGGTCCAGGGGAGCATGGAAGCCTTCTTCGGCCAGACGGACCTTCGTAGGGTGCGGACGTTCGTCAGTGATCCAGCCGGTGTCCACCGCCGTCATCAGGATTCCATCGGTTTCCAGCATTTCCCCGGCACTGGTACGGGTCAGCATGTTCAGCGAGGCCTTCGCCATGTTGGTGTGGGGGTGTCCCGGGCCCTTGTACCGGCGGGAGAACTGTCCCTCCATGGCGGAGACGTTCACGATGTACTTGCGCCGGGCGCCGGAGGCCGCCATCGCCGGACGGAGCCGGTTGACCAGCAGGAACGGTGCCGTCACGTTGCACAGCTGTACTTCGAGCATTTCCAGCGGCTCAACCTGGTCCACTACCTGGGTCCAGGAGTTGATCGGTGCCGTGTCCGGCACCAGGCCGCCGGCGTCGATCGCCGTGCCGTCTCCCAACCGGGCCAGGGAGGAGGACCCCGCCGTCAGCGCCAGGGACGTAACGGCGTCGCCGGCCAGCACCGGATGTTCTGCGACCGACCCGGCCAGCGCCGTGGGATGGGCGTTGTAGGTGTTGCCGAAGGTCACCAGTTCCGGCATCGGCTTATTCGACGGCAGCTCTTCGAGCTCGGCGTCCATCAGCGGCTGGTAGGCGTTCGAGCTGCGGCGTACGGTCTGCGCCGCATTGTTGATGAGGATGTCCAAGGGTCCGTCAGCGGCCACGGCGTCGGCCAGGGAAATCACTTGGGCAGGATCACGCAGGTCGATTCCCACGATCTTCAGCCGGTGCAGCCAGTCAGCGGAGTCTTCCATGGCAGCGAAGCGGCGGGCGGCGTCCTTGGGGAACCGGGTCGTGATGGTCGTGTGCGCGCCATCGCGCAGCAGCCGCAGGGCAATGTACATGCCGATCTTGGCCCGGCCGCCGGTGAGCAGGGCGCGCCGGCCGGTAAGGTCCGTCCTGGCATCGCGCTTGGCGTGGCTGAAGGCAGCGCACTCCGGGCATAGCTGGTGGTAAAAGGCATCCACCAGGGTGTACGGCTGCTTGCAGATGTAGCAGTTCCGCGGCTTGAGCAGGGTGCCGGCGGACGGCCCGTGCGCTGAGCTGCGCAGCTGTGCGCCCCTGGTCTCGTCATCAATCCGGTCCGGAGCGCCGGTGGCGGTGCGTGCCACGACGGCGCGGTCTGCTTCGGCCACGGCTTCCCGTTTGCTCACCTTGCGGTGCTTCTTTACGGCCTTGAACATCTTCGCCGTGGCACGGCGGACGGCCACGTGGTCCGGATGGTCCTCGTCCAGGGCATGGATGGTGGAGAGGACCCGAAGGCAGGTGCTGAGGTCTTCGGGGCTGAGGTCTGTGCTGCTCATCGATCACGTTTCTGCGGTGGGTCCGCCGGGGATATGCACGGCGGAGGGCAAACTGGTGCACCTCGACCTTACAGCCAACCCGCCCGCCGCCCGTTATCGGGCGGTCCGCGTCACTCCAGGCGGACCGTCTGCCCCTTGCTCAGCACCGTCAGGCCCGACGCCGTGACAGTGTAGCCGCGCGCAAGGTCCAGTTCGCGGTTCACGCCAACAGTCGCACCCGGCGGAATCTCGACGAACTTGTCCACGATCGCACGCTTGACCACCGCTCCTTCTCCGATCCGCACGCCGTCCATGATCACGCTGTCGCTGACCGTGGCGCCGGCGTCGACGTAGACGTCGTGTCCGAGCACTGAACCGCTGACAGTGCCGCCGGAAATCACGGCGCCATTGGCGACAATCGAGTCAACGGCCGTGCCTGGGGCAGCAGTTGAATCCCGGACGAACTTCGCCGGCGGGGAGATGCTCTGCCGGGTATAGATGGGCCACTGCAGGTTGTAGAGGTTAAAGGACGGAACCGGGGAAATCAGGTCCATATGCGCGTCGTAGTAGGAATCCAGGGTGCCTACGTCACGCCAGTAGCGCTGGTCCCTTTCCGTGGCGCCGGGAATGATGTTCTCGGTGAAGTCATAGACGTTGGCTTCGCCGCGTTCCACGAACCAGGGGATGATGTCCCCGCCCATGTCATGCTTGGTAATCAGGCGTTCGGCGTCAATCCGCAGTGCCTCCACCAGGGCATCCGTGGTGAAGACATAGTTGCCCATGGAGGCTAGGAAGCTGCCGGGGTCATCGGGCAGACCCGGGGTGCTGGACGGCTTTTCAACGAATGCGGCAATGCGCCCGGGGTCTCCGGGATCCGTTTCGATCACGCCGAACTGGTCCGCCATGTCCAGCGGCTGCCGGACTGCGGCTACACTGCAGGGCGCACCGGAGGCGATGTGCGCCTCCACCATCTGGGAAAAGTCCATCCGGTAGACGTGGTCCGCCCCGATAACGACGACGATGTCCGGCCGCGCGTCGTCAATCAGGTTCATGGACTGGTACAGGGCGTTCGCACTGCCCAGGAACCAGCTCTTGCCCACGCGCTGCTGCGCAGGCACCGAAGCGACGTAGTTCTGCAGCTGGGTGGACAGGCGCCACGTTTCGGAAATATGCCGGTCGAGGCTGTGCGACTTGTACTGGGTCAGCACCACGATCTGCAGGTAGCCGGAGTTCACCAGGTTGGAGAGGGCAAAATCGATCAGCCGGTATTTGCCGGCGAAGGGCACCGCAGGTTTGGCCCGGTCGGCGGTCAGCGGCATCAGCCGCTTACCTTCGCCGCCGGCGAGGACGACGGACAGGACTTTCTTCGGTGCCATGTGTCTGCTCCTGACTGATCCCGGGGACCGGGAAAACGGTTAAGCCGTGCCTGACTGGGAAGCCTGCTGACAAACACACTAGATCACCGCGCCTGATGTGCACTACGTTGATCAAGTGCGAGTAGATATCGTTTCCAAGGAATTCCCCCCGGACATCTACGGGGGTGCCGGTGTGCATGTGGCGGAACTGAGCCGTGTCCTGGCCTCCCGGGCTGACCTGCGGGTTCACTGTTTCGGTGCGCCCCGGGAGGCGGATTACCACGGCGCCCGGGTCCAGGCGTATCCGGTGCCGGCCGAACTGGCGGCCGCCAACCCAGCGGTTCAGACACTGGGAACGGATCTGGACATGCTCCAGGGCCTGGAAGGCACGGACCTGATCCATTCGCACACCTGGTACGCAAACATGGCCGGGCACCTGGGTTCACTGCTGTACGGGGTCCCGCACGTGCTCAGCGCCCACAGCCTGGAGCCGCTGCGCCCGTGGAAGGCCGAGCAGCTCGGAGGCGGCTACGCACTCTCCTCCTGGGTGGAGAAGACCGCCTACGACGCCGCTTCGGCCATCATTGCCGTGTCCGAGGGCATGCGGAAGGACATCCTGCGCGCCTATCCGGAGGTCACCCCCGGCAAGGTCCGCGTTGTGCACAACGGGATCGACACCGAGGCCTGGCACCCGGACCGCGATCCGGACGGTGTGCGGGCACTGGGCATCGACCCGGATGCGCCGTCGGTGGTCTTCGTGGGACGCAATACCCGCCAGAAGGGTGTTCCGTACCTGCTTCGGTCCGCCGCGCTGCTGCCTCCGGAGGTCCAGCTGGTCCTTTGCCTGGGTGCAGCGGACACCCCGGAGCTTGCTGCGGAGACGTCAGCGCTGATCGCTGACCTGACCCGCTCACGCACCGGCGTCGTCGTCATTGAACGGATGCTGCCGCGCGCGGAACTAATCAAGGTGCTCAGCTCCGCCACGGTTTTTGCGTGCCCGTCCATCTACGAGCCGCTGGGCATCGTGAACCTGGAAGCCATGGCCTGCGGCACGGCCGTGGTAGCCAGCGCCACCGGCGGCATCCCGGAGGTGGTGGACGACGGCGTGACCGGACTCCTGGTGCCCATCGACCAGGTCCAGGACGGCACCGGCACACCCCTGGATCCGGAGACCTTCGTCCGGGATTTTGCCGCCGCGCTGACCGTGCTCGTCACCGACCCGGACCGGGCACGGGAAATGGGCGAGGCGGGCAGGCGCCGCGCCGCGGAGCACTTCTCCTGGGACGCCATCGCCGAGGCAACCCTGCAGGTCTACCGCTCAGTGCTTCCCTGACTCTCCTGGCAAATGCCGCAGGCCCGGCACCGGCTGAACTCCGGTTCCGGGCCTGCGGCATGAGGTGGCTAAGGGATCTACCGGCTGCCCTTGGCTGCCTGCTTGCGCCGCTGGATCAGGATCTTCTCATCCACCGGGGCAGCTCCCGACGCCCGCAGCATCCGCTGGTAGTCCATCGACTCGTCCTGGCGCTGCTTCTCGGCACCCGTGGCAACGGCGGCGCGCAGGTGCTCCGGACCGTAGCCAAACGCGTTCACCAGGTCCATCGCGTGCGGGCGGATCTTTGCCAGCAGCCGGTTGATGTATTCGCCCAGGGTCCGCGCCCGCTGCGAGGAAAGCCGGCCGTGCATCAGGTACCAGGACAGGTTCTTCTCAATCAGGCCCAGGCCAAAGAGATCCCGCAGCCAGGTAACTACCTGGCGTGTGCCTTCATCCTCGATGCGCTCCAGTCCGCGGGTGAACGCCTCCCACTGCAGCAGCTCGGCGTGGGCACGGGCAGCCTCAATGAGATCGTGCTGGTTCCGGTTGAACACCGCTGCCGCTTCGGCTTTGGGGAGCTTGCGTGCCTTCTGCAGTTCGCCGGCGACTTCGGCCACCATGGTGGCCACGCGGTCGGCCAGCAGGTCATGCTGGGTGCGGGGATCGCGGAGGGCAAGCGCGGACTTCTTCTCGGATCCGGTGTCTGCCACAGTCTGGACGATCTGGCGCAGGCCGGAACGGTGGAAGGTGCGTTCGGTTGCCTGTCCCACCACATACCGGGCCAGGACGCCGAAGTCCGCTCCCTGGAATTCCTTGGCATAATCGGCCAGGAGCCGCTTGGCCACGAGCTGGAGGAGCACGGTGTTGTCACCTTCAAAGGTGACGTAGATGTCCAGATCGGCGCGCAGCGCGGTCAGCCGGTTCTCGGCCAGGAAACCGGCACCGCCGGTCGCCTCACGGCATTCCTGCAGCGTGTCCAGGGCATGCCAGGTGGAGAGGGACTTCAGGGCCGCGGCAAGGGTTTCCAGGTCCTGGCGGTTTTCGTCAGAGTCGTCGGCGCCGGAGAACACGTCGTCGAACTTGGCCAGCAGCTCGTCGTGGGCAAAGGAAGCCGCGTACGTGGTGGCCAGCAGGGGCAGCAGCCGGCGCTGGTGCTGCTGGTAGTCCATCAGCACCTCTTCCACCGTGTCCGAGGCACCGTTGAACTGGCGGCGTTCGGTGGCGTACTTGATGGCGATGTTCAGGCCCAGCTTCGAGGCCGCGACTGCGGCGCCGTCGAGGGAGACACGGCCCTGGACCAGAGTGCCGATCATCGTGAAGAAGCGCCGGCCCGGGCTCTCGATGGAAGAGGTGTAGGTCCCGTCCTCCGCCACGTCTCCGTAGCGGTTGAGCAGGTTGGTGCGCGGAATCCGGACGTTGGAGAAGTGCAGCCGGCCGTTGTCGATGCCGTTCAGCCCGCCCTTGACGCCGTCATCCTCGCCGCCGACGCCGGGCAGGAACCCGTTCTCATCGCGCAGCGGAACGTAGAAGGCATGCACGCCGTGGTCCACGCCCTTAGTGATCAGGTGCGCGAACACAACGGCGGCCTTGCCGTTGACGGCGGCGTTGCCGATGTAGTCCTTCCACGCTGCGCGGAACGGCGTGTTGATGATGAATTCCTGTGCCGCCTCGTCATATTCGGCGGTGGTGGCGATGCTGGAGACATCCGAGCCGTGGCCGGTTTCAGTCATGGCGAAGCAGCCGGGGATTTCAAGGCTCATGATGCCCGGGAGCCATTTTTCGTGGTGTTCCCGGTTGCCGAGGTGCAGGACGGCGGAACCGAAGAGACCCCACTGCACGCCGGCCTTGACCTGCAGTGAGGGGTCTGCGATGACAAGCTCGGCGAAGCCGGCAACGTTTCCGCCGTGGTTGTCCTGGCCGCCCACATAGGCGGGGAAAGCGCGGTGGACTGCACCGGCTTCCACCAGGACCTTGAGCTGGTCCATGACCCGCAGCCGGTGTTCGGTGTGGGAGAGGCCCGCGGGAGTGTGGAGTTCCTCCGTGCCGGCCAGCTTCCTGGCCTGCAGGCGGATGTCATGCCACTTGCCCAGCAGGGTGCGGCCGAGCGCTTCGACGTTGACTGTCGCTGAATCGTCTTCGCGGATGACGGTGCTGGCGGGAAGCTGGCGCTGCGGGGTAGAGACTGATTGCGTCATTGCGTGTCCTTACTGGTCGGCGTTCGGCACAGCGGTGGATTCTCCGCGGCTGCCGTGCGCAGTGGTGGGTTCTTCAGGCTTCACGGGTCCGGCGGCCGGGGGTGTCCCAGCCAATTCCGTCGAACAGCCAGGCGGTCAGCTGGTCCGTCATTTCGGCTTCCGACGGCCGGTCCGGGGCGGGCGTCGCGAGCCAGCGTTCACCCGCTGCCCGCACCATGCCAAGCGCTGCGATGGGCCAGAAACCTGCCGCTGCCTGCGTCAGGGACCCGGTGTCATGCCCCTCCAGGTATGTCTGCAGGGCGTGGTCCATCATTTTGCTGATGTTGGCGAAAAAGTGGGAAAGCGCGACGGCGACGCCGGGTTCGCTGATGCCCGGCGCTTCTCCGCCGGATCCGGTGACGAAGGCGTACACGTTGGGGGAGGTCTGTGCCATCTGCAGGTAGGCCGAAACCATGGCCCGCAGCCCGGACCGGGGTGAATCCGCGCTGCGGCCGGCGGCCAGGATCTTGTCCTGCATCTGGTTGATGACCACTTCACCCATGGCCTGCTGCAGTCCGGACTTATCCCCGAAGTACCGGTAGTACACGGACTTCGAGGTTCCGGAGGCGGCGGCGATTTCCTCCATGGACGCCTGCGCACCCAGGTTGTGCACGGCACGGCGGGCCGCTTTGATGAGCGCGCTGCGCCGCTCGATGCGGTGCGCTTCCCAGCGGACGGAACGGCCGTCCGGGGAGGGTGTGTCTTGTTTCACTGCGGTGTTCACGATACCCAGCGTATCAGGTACGGTGGGTTACAGTAATTCTTGTCACATTGAAATTCCAAGGAGACGCTCGAATGGCTGCACAACCCACGTCCGCGCCGGCACCGGCCACCGGCTCCGGACCCGCCGTCCGCAACGCCGTCGTCATTGGCGGCAACCGCATTCCCTTCGCACGTTCCGGCGGCGCCTATGCCCACAGCTCGAACCAGGACATGCTGACCGCTGCCCTGGATGGGCTGGTGGCACGTTTTGGCCTGCAGGACGAGAGGATCGGCACGGTCGCTGCCGGTGCCGTCCTGAAGCACTCCCGAGATTTCAACCTCACCCGCGAGGCCGTCCTGGGTTCGGCGCTGTCGCCGGAGACCCCGGCCTATGACGTCCAGCAGGCCTGCGCCACCGGATTGGAGACCGTTGTCTCCCTGGCCAACAAGATCAAACTGGGGCAGCTCGACTCGGCGATCGCAGGCGGCGTCGATTCCGCCTCCGACGCACCGATCGCCGTCAGCGAAGGCCTGCGCCGGGCTCTGCTGGACCTCTCCCGCGCCAAGACCACCAAGCAGAAGCTGGCTGCGATCGCCCGGATCCGCCCCCGGGACCTGGCTCCCAACGCACCCACTACCGGCGAACCCCGCACGGGGCTGTCCATGGGAGAACACCAGGCGCTGACCACCGCGCAGTGGAAGATCACCCGGGAGAGCCAGGATGAACTGGCCTACAACAGCCACCGCAACCTCGCCGCTGCCTATGACCGCGGTTTCTTCGATGACCTGATCACTCCCTACCGCGGGCTGTCCCGGGACTCGAACCTGCGCGCTGACACCTCGCTGGAGAAGCTGGCAAAACTCAAGCCGGTGTTCGGCCGTTCCCTGGGCGATGAAGCCACCATGACGGCAGGCAACTCCACTCCGCTGACCGACGGAGCTTCAGTTGTCCTTCTCGGCTCCGAGGACTATGCACGCGAACATGACCTCCCGATGCTGGCCAACATCGTCGACGCCGAAGCCGGCGCGGTTGACTTCGTCCACGGGCGCGACGGACTGCTGATGGCACCGGCTTTCGCCGTACCGCGCCTGCTGGCACGCAACAACCTGACCTTCGCCGACTTCGACTTCTTCGAAATCCACGAGGCATTCGCCGGCACCGTCTTGAGCACCCTCGCCGCCTGGGAGGACGAGGAATTCTGCCGCACCCGCCTGGGCCTGGATGCACCCCTGGGCAGCATCGACCGCAGCAGGCTGAACGTCAACGGCTCCTCCCTGGCAGCCGGGCACCCGTTCGCTGCGACCGGCGGCCGGATTGTTGCTTCGCTGGCCAAGATGCTCGCCGAAAAGGGCTCCGGCCGGGGACTGATCTCGATCTGCGCCGCCGGCGGCCAGGGCCTGGTCGCGATTCTGGAGGCACGCTAGCCATGACGGATACCTATCTCACGCTGGTCAACTCCGGCATCACCAAGGAGATCGCCAAGAAGCTGGGCCTGCCCCGTCCGGCCGTACTGCGCCGCTTTGATCCGTCCAAGCCGCTCATCCCGGGGCCGGTGCTGGTCCTTGGCAAGGGCGAAAGCGCGGATGCCCTGGCGTCGCTGCTGCTCTCCTGGGAGCTGGACGTCCGCCGGCATGCCACGCCCAAGGAGAAGCTCGGTGCCATTCTGATGGTGCTCGACGAAGCAGCCAGCCCCGAAGACCTCGGCTCCGTAAGCCTCGATGCAGGCGCCAGCCTGCGTGATCTGGCTCCGGGCGGACGCGTGGTCACCGTATCCCGTCCCGCCTCCGAAGCCCAGGATCCCGCTGCCGCTGCCGCGCGGCAGGGCGTGGATGGCACCCTGCGTTCCCTGGCCCATGAACTTCGCGGCGGAGCGACCGCCAACGGGATCGTACTGGCAAACGGAACGGGTGCCTCGGCACCCTCCGTCGCCGCGGCACTGCGTTTCCTGCTCTCCGGGCGCAGCGCCTACGTCAGCGGCCAGTTCATCACGGTTGGTTCGGATGCCGGGAAGCTGCCGCAGGACTGGAACGCATCCCTCGCCGGCAAAACCGCCGTCGTCACCGGCGCAGCCCGCGGCATCGGAGCCTCGATTGCCCGTGTGCTGCACCGTGAAGGCGCCAACGTCATTGTGGTGGACGTACCTGCGGCCGGTGAGCAGCTGGCCGCCGTTGCGAATGAAATCCGCGGCACCGCCCTGCAGGTGGACATCACCCGCGACGACGCCGCTGACCGTATCCTGGCCCACGCCGCGGAACGCTACGGGAAGCTGGACATCGTCATCCACAACGCAGGCATCACGCGGGACAAGCTGCTCGCCAACATGGACGCCTCCCGCTGGGACTCGGTGATCGCCGTGAACGTTGCCTCCCAGCTGCGGATGAACACCCGCTTCCTGGAATCAGAGACCTTCAGCCCGGACGGGCGGATCGTCTCGCTGGCCTCCACCAGCGGCATCGCCGGAAACCGCGGGCAGACGAACTACGCTGCGTCGAAGGCAGGCATCATTGGCATGGTCCGTGCCACCGCGCCGCTGCTGGCCCCCCGCGGCGGCTCCATCAACGCCGTCGCGCCCGGGTTCATTGAAACCGACATGACGGCCCGGATGCCGGCGCTCACCCGCCAGGTGGCGCGGCGGCTTTCCAGCCTGCAGCAGGGCGGCCAGCCCGTGGATGTAGCGGAGGCGATCGCGTTCCTGGCCTCGGATGCGGCCGCGGGCGTGAACGGGCAGATCCTGCGGGTCTGCGGACAGAATATGGTGGGGGCATGAGCGTCCAGGAACTCGAAGCCATTCCGGCGCTCGGCCGCCTGTACCTCGCGGCTGCCTCCAATGCCGCGCGCAGCCGCCTCTCTTCCTCGCCGGCCCCGAAGGACCTGCCGCCGGCTCGCCACACCGTGCAGCGCGCCAGGGTTGACCTCGACAAACTCACCGAGTTCCAGCGGCTGGTTATGCACAGCGCCCAGGACACCCTGCCGTCCGGCTACGTGCATACGTTCGCGTTTCCCGTAGCCATGAGCGTCATGGCGCGGGATGACTTCCCGCTGCCGCTGCTGGGCCTGGTCCACCTGCGCAATGATGTCCGCCACCTGCGCCCGATCCACTACGCGGAGCCGCTTTCGGTGACGGCCTGGGCAGAGAACCTGGCCGGCCACCGCTCCGGCACTCAGGTCGAGCTGGTTGCCGAGGTCCGGTCCGGCGATGAACTGGTGTGGACGGGACGGTCGGTCTACCTTGCGAAAGGCGTTTTCCTGCCCCGCTTCGACCGACCTGCGTCCACGGGGGAACGGCCCGAGTTCGTGCCGCCGCTTCCCACCGCCCAGTGGCGACTCGGCCCGGATGCGGGACGGAATTACGCCCGGGTCTCCGGGGACTTCAATCCCATCCACCTCAGTGCCCTCTCCGCCAGGGCACTGGGCCTGAAGCGATCGATTGCGCATGGGATGTACATGGCCTCCCGCGTGGTCGGAGAAACCGGTCCGGCAATGCAGGAACCGTTTGAGTGGAACATTGAGTTTGAGTCACCGGTCTTCCTGCCCGCCACGGTCAGCGTCCGGATCTCTGAGGAGGGCGGCCCGGGAGAGCGCGGAACCACCACGTTCGCCGGGTGGAACCAGCGCAGCCGCCGCCGGCATTTCAACGGCTGGGCGCGTCCGCTTGGTAGCGGCACACAAACGGCCGGGGCCTAGGAACGGCTGCTAAAGTTCCGGCCATGAGAACAACTTCGCGGCTGTCCGTTCGTGCCCGGGAACTCGACTCCGCTGATCCGCTGGGCGGAATGCGGGAGAAGTTCCTGGGCCATGACGAGGCCGAAGTGCCGGCGTACCTGGACGGCAATTCGCTGGGCCGGCCGCTGGCCGCCACACTGGAGCGCCTCAGTGACTTTGTGCGGAACCAGTGGGGCGGCCGGCTGATCCGGGGCTGGGACGAAGCCTGGCTGGCCCTGCCCCGGCAGATCGGCGACGAGCTGGGGGCACAGGTCCTGGGCGCGGCACCGGGACAGTGCGTCGTCGCCGACTCCACCACCGTCCTGCTGTACAAACTGGCCCGCGCCGCCGTCGCTGCCGGCGGGGACCGGAGCGAACTAGTCCTGGACCGGGACAACTTTCCCACTGACCGGTATGTCATGGAGGGCATCGCCGCTGAGTGCGGCCTCACCCTGCGCTGGGTGGAGGCGGATTACGACGGCGGAGTCCGGCCCGAGGCAGTGGCCGCAGTTGTCGGACCGAAGACTTCGCTGGTGGTGCTCAGCCACGTCGCTTACCGTTCCGGGTTCATCGCCGATGTCCCCGGCATCACAGAGATTGTGCACCGTGCCGGCGGGCGTGTGCTGTGGGACCTCTGCCATTCCGCAGGTTCCGTACCCGCGGAGCTGGATGCCTGGAACGTGGACTACGCGGCCGGCTGCAGCTACAAGTACCTGAACGGCGGTCCCGGAGCTCCGGCCTGGGCCTACGTGGCGGCCCGGCACCAGGACGGCTTCCACCAGCCGATCCGGGGCTGGCTCGGAGCAGGCGATCCGTTTGGGATGGGACGGGACTATGTTCCGGCGCCGGGCATCCAGCGGGTAGTCTCCGGCACTCCGCCCATTCTGGGAATGATCGCCATGCAGGACATGATCGCGCTCATCGCCGAGGCAGGCATGGATGCAGTGCGGCAGAAGTCAGTACAGCTGACGGCCTTCGCCGTCGAGGCCTTCGACGAGATCCTTGCCCCGCTTGGCGCCGTCCTTGCCTCTCCCCGGAATCCCGCGCAGCGGGGCAGCCACATCACCATTGACCATCCGGCATTCAAGGACGTGACGGCCCGGCTGTGGGCACAGGGAATCATCCCGGACTACCGCAGTCCCAACGGCATCCGCCTGGGGCTGTCCCCGCTGTCGACGTCCTTTGCCGAAACCTGGACCGGGATCGAAGCCATAGCTGCTGACCTTCTGGCAGGTTCCTAGGTCCCGAGCAGGCTACTGTCCGGCCTTGACGCACAGCACCGGGCAGGGCGCTTCAATCAGGACGCGCTGGGCGGTGCTGCCCAGGATCAGTTTTCCCACCGGCGTGCGGTGGCGGAGGCCGACGACGATCAGCCGGCCCGCGTTCCGGGCAGCAGCCGCCAGGATCTCCTCGGCCGGATCGTAATCGCCCTCGGGATGGATCAGCATAAAGTCGGACCCTGCCGCTTCCAGTTCCGCGGTGATCGCTTCGAGCTCCCCGGTGGCGTCTTCCCCGCTGTGTCCGTGCCCCAGGCCCCGTCCGGTGGTGCGGACGTTTACGATCACCAGCCTGTCCTGAAACAGCTCTGCCTCCCTGCGGGCATGGGCGAGGGCTGCTGCGCCCTCCGGGGCCGGAACGTAGCCCACAATGACGCTAGCCATGGAGTTCCTCCGGATCAGTGAAGCGGGTGCGCTTGGCTTTGACTCCCCGGTTCCACAGCCAGGTGAAGAACCAGAGCACCACACCGATGGCCAGCAGGATGCCGGCTATCGAATATTCGATGGGGTCCTGGGCCCAGGGCCCCACAAGGAACGCGCAGCTGAGCGCGCCAATCCACGGCATGATGCCGGGGGAGCGGAAGGTCTTCCGTCCGGCTCCGCCTGCCGCCGTGCTCTCGCCTTCCACCGGGTCCGGCGGCGACTTGCGCAGCACCAGGCAGGCTATGTTCACTACGGTGAAGACACACAGCAGCAGCAGTGCGGTAGTGCCGCCAAGAGCGGAGACTGTTTCCGGGCCCATTACGTTGGTCACCAGGACAATGACGCCGACTGCTATGAGCGTGGTGAACACGATCGAAGCCCAAGGGGTCCGCCGCCCGGGCAGGACCAGTGCCAGCGGGCGGGGAAGGACTTCCTGTTTGGACATGCCATAGAGCAGGCGGCTGGCCATCAGCATGTTGATCAGGGCCGTGTTGGCGACCGCGAAGATGGACAGGAACGGATAGAACACATCGATAGGGAAGTCCGGGGCGCCTGTCTGCACCACCTCCAGCAGCGGCGTTTGGCTCTCTGAGAGTTGCCCGACCGGGACCACGGCTACGGCCGCCACGGAAACCAGCAGGTAGATAAATACGGTAATGCCCAGGCCCGTAAGCATGACTTTGCGGAAAATCCGGGCCGGGTCCCGGGTTTCCTCCGCCATGTTGACGCTGTCTTCGAAACCGACCATCGAGAAGAAGGCCAGCGAGGTTGCTGCCGTCAGCGCCAGGAAAATGGATTTACCGCCCTCCGTTTCAAAAACCACGGTTCGGGAAAAATCGACGTTGCCCTGTCCCATGGCCCAGAAACCGATTCCAATGACGATCAGCAGGCCGGTCAGCTCCACGACCGTCAGCACGACGTTGAACTTGATGCTCTCCCCGACGCCGCGCAGGTTGATCAGGGCCAGCAGGACCATAAAGCCGACGGCGATCGCGGTCACCCCGAACTGTCCCCAGCCGAGGTTGAAGCCGACCAGGAAATTCTCGGCCAGGAACTTGGCCGCCGTCGAGGCCGAGGTAATCCCGGAGCACAGCACGGCAAACGTCACCAGGAAGGTGACGAAGTGAATGCCGAATGCCTTGTGCGTGTAGAGCGCGGCCCCGGCAGCCTGCGGATACTTGGTGACCAGCTCCAGATAGGACAGCGCTGTAATCGTGGCAACTGCGAAGGCAATCAGGATCGGTGCCCATGCGGCCCCGCCGATCTCCCCGGCTATCCGTCCGGTCAGGGCATAGACACCGGTGCCCAGGATGTCACCGATGATAAACAGCAGCAGCAGCTTGGTGCCCATCACCCGTTTCAGCTGCGGGCCGTCACCGGACTGCGGCACGCCGCTGGTAGCCGTTCCCTCGCCTCCGCCGGGTGCGCTCATGCCCGGTATTGTGCGCGCGTCCGGGACTGGCCCGCAATGCGCACGCAGCATTTCCCGTTCCCGGGCCGGTAATCACCGGTGTTCAGAGCAGGCCGGCAGGCGCTAACCGGCGGCGTCGTCCGGCACAACCCGCACGGCAAGGATGCGGTGGTGCTCGACCTCCAGCACCCGGAGTTTTCCGCCGGGGGCGCCCACGGTGTCTCCCGGTTCGGCCATCCGGCCCAGACGTTCCAGGATGTAGCCGGCCACGGTCTCGTACTGTCCTTCGGGCAGCTTGATTCCGGTAAGCCGGTCGAACTCCTGTAGGATCAGGCCGCCGTCCACCACCAGCTCGCCTTCCAGGGCCAGGTGCTGGTCTTCCGGGTCCTTTCCGGTGTCATACTCGTCGTAGATCTCCCCGACCAGTTCCTCCACGAGGTCCTCCAGCGTGACGATCCCGTCCGTTCCACCGTATTCGTCAGCCACGACGGCGATGTGGCTGTTTTCCCGGCGCATCCGGGAAAGCGTCGGAAGCACCGCCGCTGTGCCCGGCAGGAACAGTATTGGGCGCAGGATCCCCGCCAGCCGGGTTTGTGCCGCGGTTTCCGGGTCCTGGCCGAGCAGGTCACGCACGTGGACAAAACCCAGGACGTCGTCCGGGGAGTCCCCGATCACCGGATACCGGGAATAGGGCAGCACGTGAACGGCACCGCGGGCCTGCGCAACTGTGAGCCCTGCCTGCAGGAACTCAACCTGCGGCCGGGGCCTCATCACCTCCTGCAGCAGCCGCTGCCCGGCGCCGAAGACGTCCGCCAGGATGCTCCGGCTTTCATCGGCCAGCACCGGGCTCGCCTTCACCATTTCCAGCAGCTCCTGCTGCGAGATGGGCACGTTCTTCAGATTGGGGTCTCCGCCCAGGGCACGCACGACCCCGTTGGTGGACACGGAAAGCAGCTTGATGACCGGCCGCATCACGGTGGCGAAGACCGAGAGCGGGGGAGCCAGGACCCGGACAAACCCCTCGGCGTTCTGCATGGCCAGGCGCTTGGGCACCAGCTCCGAAAACACCAGTGACAGGTAGGCCACCACCAGGGTCATGGCAATGAAGGCAACCGTCTGTGCGGCAGCCGGGTTCAGGCCCCAGCTTTCAAGCGCCGGGGAGACTGCCGGTGCCAGGGCGGACGCGCCGTACGCCGCGGAGAAGAAACCGGACAGCGTCACGCCGATTTGGATGGCGGAGAGAAACAGGTTGGGGTTGCGCGCCAGTGCGGCAATCTTCGCTCCCCGCCGTCCGGATGCTTCAAGGCGCAGGATCTGCCCCTCGCGGAGGGAGACAAGTGCCATCTCTGCTCCGGCAAACAATCCGCCCAGCAGGATAAAGAAGAGCACCAGAATGACGTTCCCGCTGACGTCCATACTGCGAGGGTACCAAGCCGCTGCTCTCGCGGCAGCGCCGGGGCACGCAGCTCCCGGCGTCCGGTTAAGATCACCGGATGTGATCAGATGCACACCCGGTACGGGTCCAGAGGTCCCGGGGTCCGGAGAAAACAAAACACCCCGGTCCGTGGACCGGGGTGTTTTCGATGTTCAGCACATCGTGTTGTGCGCGGAGGGGGACTTGAACCCCCACCCTCAATAAGAGGACTAGCACCTCAAGCTAGCGCGTCTGCCATTCCGCCACCCGCGCTTAGGTGTCTTCCGAAGAGCGGCTTTTATTCCGTTTCTTCGTTTGCAACGGGAAAAACTCTAACACGGTTTCTGCGTGAACAACGAATCGGGGAAATCGGGTCCGAGTGTGACGGGACATGCGCCGGAACATTACGCCCCTGAAACTGCCGCGGGTGGCTAGGCTGGGCCGTAAAGCTGCCCAGCAAGGAGAGAGCCGCATGAGCATCCGCGCCGAAGACGAAGTAGCCCGCATCTGCCGGGACCTGATCCGCATCGACACCTCGAACTACGGCGACGGGTCCGGACCGGGGGAGCGCAAGGCAGCGGAGTACGTCGCCGCCCTCATCGAAGAGGCAGGACTCGAGGCGGACATTTTCGAATCCGCTCCGGGCCGCGCGTCCGTTGTTACCCGGATGAGCGGCACGGATTCCTCCCTGCCGGCCCTGGTGGTCCACGGGCACCTGGACGTGGTGCCGGCGCAGAAGCACGACTGGTCAGTAGACCCGTTCAGCGGCGAAGAACTCGAGGGCCTCATCTGGGGCCGGGGCGCCGTGGATATGAAGGACATGGATGCCATGATCCTTGCCGTGATGAGGGAAATGGCCCGCACCGGCACCCGCCCCCGCCGGGACATCATCTTTGCGTTCTTTGCCGATGAGGAAGCCGGCGGAAGCTACGGCGCCGGCTGGGCAGTTGAAAACCGGCCCGATCTCTTCGAAGGCGCCAGCGAGGCGATCTCCGAAGTGGGCGGTTTCTCCGCGACGATCGGCGGCCGCCGGACCTACCTGCTGCAGACGGCAGAAAAAGGCATCTCCTGGCTGCGCCTGCAGGCCCACGGCCGGGCAGGCCACGGGTCCCAGATCAACACGGACAACGCCGTCACCCGCCTCGCCGGGGCCGTCTCGCGGATTGGCGCCTACGAATGGCCGATCGAGCTCACCGACACCACCCGCGCTTTCCTGGCCGGCGTCACTGAACTGACCGGCGTCGAGTTTGACCCCGAAAATCCCGAAAAACTGCTCGCTGAACTTGGCACGGTGGCTCGCTTTGTCGGCGCAACTCTGCAGAACACGGCTAACCCGACTCTCCTGGCAGCGGGATACAAGCACAACGTCATTCCAGGCACTGCCGAAGCCTTCATCGACGCACGGACCCTTCCGGGACAGGAAGAACAGCTTCTCGAAATCGTGAAATCCCTGGCCGGCGACGGAATAGATGTCAGCTACGAACACAAGGACGTCTCCCTGGAGGTTCCCTTCAGCGGAAACCTGGTGGACTCGATGGTCGCAGCCCTGCAGGCCGAAGACCCCGGCGCCCGCGTCCTGCCGTACACGCTTTCCGGGGGCACCGACAACAAGTCCCTCAGCCGGCTGGGGATCACCGGTTATGGCTTCGCCCCGCTGCGGCTGCCCGAGGACCTGGATTTCACCGGCATGTTCCACGGTGTGGACGAACGCGTTCCGGTGGACTCGCTGAAGTTCGGTACCCGGGTGCTGGGCCGCCTGCTGCGCGGCTGCTAGACCGACGGAACCTGCATGCCTAAAGGAAAGGAAACCGTTTTGACGTCCCCCGAAGAAGTCCTCACCTCCGAAGTGCTGGAGCGGATCCGCGGCCGCGCCGCGGGCTATGACCGGGACAATGCGTTCTTCAGCGAAGACCTTGAAGACCTGCGCAGTGCCGGCTATCTGGCGCTGTTCACCCCGAAGGAGCTGGGCGGGCGCGGGCTGGACGTCCCCGCCGTCGTGAACTGCCAGCGCCGGCTGGCCTCCGCTGCGCCGGCCACTACCCTCGCCGTGAATATGCATCTGGTCTGGTGCGGAGTAGCCCACCTGCTCGCCCGCGCCGGCGATGACTCGCTCTCCTTCGTGCTGGAAGAAGCAGCCAGGGGAGAACTCTTTGCTTTCGGCATTTCTGAACCGGGCAACTCAGCGGTCCTTTTCGACTCAAAGACCGACGCCGTTCCGCAGGAGGGCGGAGGCTACGCATTCACCGGCCGCAAGATCTTCACCAGCCTGTCGCCGGCCTGGACCCGGCTGGGCATCTTCGGCAAGGACACCTCCAACCCCGACGAGCCCCGCCTTGTTTTTGGCTTCGCCAACCGCAGCACCGGCGGCATCACCTCGCTGGATGACTGGAACACAATGGGCATGCGTGCTTCCCAGTCGCGCACCACGCTCCTGGACAGCGCCGTCGTGCCGGCCGGTCGGATCGTGCGGCACACTCCGGTGGGGCCGCACGCTGACGCCTTCGTTTTTGGCATCTTCAGCCTCTTTGAGACGCTGCTCTCCGCCGTCTACACCGGGGTTGCAGAGCGGGCCCTGGAACTCTCTGCCGCGGCGGCGCAGAAACGGAGCATCCAGGGACAGCCGGCATCCCAGGACCCGCACACCCGCTGGCGCATAGCAGACGCGGCAATCCGCCTGGACGGGGCACTGCTGCAGCTCGACGCCGTTGCCCGCGACCTCGAGGCCGGCACCGACCACGGAACCAGGTGGTTCCCCCGGTTGTCCGGGCTGAAGCTGCGCACCACGGACACCGCCCGCGGGATTGTCGAGACTGCCATGCAGGTGGCTGGCGGGTCCAGCTACTTCCGGGGACAGGAACTCGAACGGCTCTACCGTGATGTCCTGGCCGGAATGTTCCACCCCTCCAGTGAAGACTCCGCCCATGACTCAATGGCCAAAGCGGTACTGGGTCCTCTCACGGGGCCGTAACCGGACCGTGCTCCGCAGTACGGCTTCAGACCGTGCGGGAGACCCGCATGATCTTCCGGCGCAGCCAGTAACGGTGTGTTCCGCCGCGGTAAATGCGGGTCCGCTGGAGCTCCCATTTCCCGTACTCCGCGTGGTCGGTGATCAGCCTGCGGGCATCGGGAAGGGACTCGTGGGGTCCTACGGAGAGCACAAGATACTCATAGTCCTTGGCGGGAGCGGTCTTGAACGAGACAGCAGGTCTCAGAATTTGTTCTCGCATTTCCATCCCATTTTGCCTGCTTTGGCGCTAACGTCTAGTCCATGACCATAGATCCGCGCGTTGCACTCCAGTCCCTGGTTGCTGCCTTCGAAGAGCACCTCGCTGCTGCCGCCGCCCGCCGCGGAGAAAAAGACCCGGCGGTTGAAGACGCCTACCTTGCCATAGCCGATGCCTTTGAAGTCTATGAAGAGGTGCTCTACGACGCGTACGGGGAAGTCACACCGCTGGAGATCTACGAGGACGATGAGTCCGGCGAGGATCTGATGGATGAGGACGAGGAGCTGCTGCGCAGCCCCGGCTTCGGCCTGGACGGCGGCCGGAACGCCGCCGGCTCGGAAGATGCGTTGGAGGACACGGTCGACCACCCCGGCCCGTACCGGCAGACCGGCAGCGACCGTTAGTCCGCCCTCGCTGCGGCACGCCTGACATGGGTGAAGCCTGGCGTGCCCTAGAGTCGTAGGGTGAATTGGTTCGAAGCGATTTTTCTTGGGTTCCTTCAAGGCCTGACCGAGTTCCTGCCCATCTCCTCCAGCGCGCACCTGCGCATTGCCGGCGAACTGCTCCCCGGAGCCCAGGATCCCGGGGCTGCCTTCACGGCCATTACGCAGCTGGGCACGGAGACCGCCGTCGCGGTGTACTTCTGGAAGGACATCGTCCGGATCGTCAAGGCCTGGTTCGGTTCACTGGCCGGGCGCGTTCCCCGTTCAGACCCGGATGCCCGGATGGGCTGGCTCATCATCGTGGGAACCCTGCCCATCGTGATCCTGGGCCTGCTGTTCCAGGACCAGATCGAATCCACCTTCCGCAGCCTGTGGATCGTGGCGACCATGCTGATTGTCTTTGGCGTCATCCTCGCCGTGGCCGACGCCGTGGGAAAGCAGCAGCGCACCCTGGATCGGCTCACCTACAAGCACGGCATTCTCTACGGCTTCGCCCAGGCACTGGCCCTGATCCCCGGTGTTTCCCGCTCCGGCGGCACCATCACCGCCGGCCTGCTCATGGGCTACACCCGCGAGGCCGCGGCCCGGTACGCGTTCCTCCTGGCCATTCCAGCCGTTTTTGGCAGCGGCCTCTACCAGCTGGCCAAGTCCTGGGGAGAGACCGGGCCCTACGGCGGAGCCGAAACCGCACTGGCAACCGTAGTTGCGTTCGTCGTCGGCTTCGTGATCATTGGCTGGTTCCTGCGCTACGTCTCGACCCGCAGCTACCAGCTCTTTGTCTGGTACCGCATCGGCCTCGGCGTCGCCATCTACATTGCCCTCGCCTTCGGTGTCCTGCAGCCCTAAAGAGCATCCAGCTGCCGCAGAAATGAACCGAGCCTGCCAAGTAAGTAGAGTGAATACGTGATCGCCTGGAAATCCCGCCCCCTTCCCGAACTGCCCGGACAATCCCCGGAACTGGTCCTCTTCGACACGGCCCTGCGCCGCACGGTACCCGTAACCCCGGGCCCCGAAGCCGGACTGTATGTCTGCGGAATCACCCCGTATGACGCCACCCACATGGGGCACGCAGCCACCTATGTTGCCTTCGACCTGCTGAACCGGCAATGGCGGGACTCCGGGCACACCGTGAACTACGTCCAGAACGTCACGGACATTGACGACCCCCTGCTCGAGCGGGCAGAGGCTACCGGCGTTGACTGGACCGTGCTGGCCAAAGAGCAGACCCAGCTCTTCCGTGAGGACATGGAAGCCCTGAACGTGCTGGCTCCACGCAGCTACATCGGCGCCGTGGAATCGATCGAGTGGATCGTGCCCGTGGTTGAAGACCTGCTGGAGCGGGGGATTGCCTACCGTGTTGCCGGTACCGGCAACGAGCCCGACGGCGATGTGTACTTCTCCGTTGATGCCGCCGCAGCACTCGAAAAAGAGGGCCCCGATGCATGGTGGCTGGGCCAGGTCTCCCAGCTGACACCTGAGCAGATGCTTCCCGTCTTTGCCGAACGCGGCGGAGACCCTGAGCGTCCCGGAAAGCGCAGCCCGCTGGATGCCCTGCTGTGGCGGGTGGCCCGGCCCGGTGAACCGCAGTGGCCCGGCAGCTCGCTCGGGGACGGACGCCCCGGCTGGCACATTGAATGCTCTGTCATTGCCCGCCGTTACCTTCCGGCACCGTTCGACGTGCAGGCCGGTGGATCCGACCTGGTTTTCCCGCACCACGAAATGAGCGCGGGCCATGCCTACGCCTGCTCGGGTGCACCGCTGGCGCGCCACTATGCCCACGCGGGCATGGTGGGCCTGGACGGGGAAAAGATGAGCAAGTCCCTGGGGAACCTGGTGCTGGTGTCCAAGCTGCGCGCCGGCGGCGTTGAACCGGCTGCAATCCGCACCACCCTGGCCGGACACCATTACCGCTCTGACTGGTTCTGGACCGCCGAAGACCTTGCCCGCGCCGAAGAACGGCTCTGCCGTTACCGTCAGGCCCTGGCGCTAACCGGCACCGCGGCTGCAGAACAGCTGCTGAACCGTTTCCGGCTGTTCCTGGCCGATGACCTCAACGCACCGGCGGCCCTGGCCGCTGCCGACGAATGGGCTGCCGGCCTGCTCGACGCCGGAACCCAGGCAGCGCCGGAGGAATCCGGGGCTGACCTGGCCGCCGCCGCTTTCGACGCCCTGCTGGGTATCCGCCTCCAGTAGCTGCTTGCGGGGCCGGCGGGAGGTTAGTCCCGGCGGCGGCGCTTGAGGTAGCGCTCGAACTCCCGGGCGATCGATTCGCCGGAGGCTTCGGGAAGTTCGGCCGTGTCCTTCGCTTCTTCGAGCTGGCGCACGTAGGCGGCTATCTCCGGATCTTCAGTGGCCAGTTCATCCACACCGCGCTCCCACGCCTGCGCCTCTTCCGTCAGCACCGATGTGTCGACAGGTACCTGCAGCAGTTCCTCGATCCGGTGCAGCAGCGCCAGCTGTGCCTTGGGGGAGGGCGGCTGCCCCACGTAATGCGGAACGGCCGCCCACAGGGAAAGCGTGGGGATGTCGGCCAGCGCAGCCACTTCCGCCAGCACGCCGACGATTCCAATCGGACCTTCATACTCTGAAGGCTCCACGTCCAGGTGTGCCCGCAGGTCTTCCTCCTCGCACGTGGCGGTGACCGGAATCGGCCGGGTATGCGGCACATCAGCAAGAAGGGCGCCCGCCAGCACCAGGCAGTCAACGTCAAGTTCCTTGGCCAGGCCAATCAGCTCAGCCGTGTACGCCCGCCACTTGTAGGAGGGCTCCACGCCGGTCACCAGAATGAGGTCAAGATTCGAACCGGGCACCTCGGCCCGCGAAATCCGCGTGGTCGGCCACTTGATCCGGCGCTGGCCTGAGGACGTGCGTTCAATGGCCGGGCGGGTGAACTGGAAGTCGTAGTACTCGTCGGCGTCGATCCCGGCTATCTTCTCGCTGTCCCAGTACAGGGACAGGAAATTAAGGGCGTCCGATGCCGCTTCACCGGCGTCGTTCCAGCCTTCAAAGGCGGCAAGCATCACGGTGACCCGGTCACCGGTGCCGCCGGCAAAGAAATCCTGAAGGCCTGCAGCCGGACTGTTATCGCTGTTACTCACGATTTCACCTTATGCCCCCTGCCCCGGACTGTCAGGCCCGTGCGCCGCCGAACCCCGGGCACTGCGCAAGGAACAACCGCCCTGCCACGTAGACTGGCGTTATGCCCCTGTCTGGAATTCCCGTCCCGCCTGACGGAACCGAACCTGTCCTGCAGGCCGTGTTTTGGGACCTGGACGGAACCATCGTGGACACCGAACCGTACTGGATCCAGTCGGAGAAGGACCTGGTCGGCGAATACGGCGGCTCCTGGACCGATGAAGACGCCCTGGAACTGGTTGGCCAGGCACTGGGCTATTCAGCGCGGCGGCTTCAGCAGGCCGGGGTTCCGCTGCCGGTGGAAGACATCATCGCCGCCCTGACGGAGAAGGTCGCCGCCCGCATACGGGAGCAGGTGCCCTGGCGTCCCGGGGCCCGAGAACTGCTGGAGGAACTCGCGGCCGCGGAGGTTCCCTGTGCGATGGTCACGATGTCCACCGGTCCGCTGGCGCGCCTCGTGGCCGGACAGCTGCCCGACGGGACCTTCCGCCTCCTGGTGACCGGCGAGCTGGTCCAGCGCGGGAAGCCCCACCCGGATCCCTACCAGCTGGCCTTTGACCAGCTGGCAGCACAGGTCCCCGGGCTTTCCAAGGCCCGCTGCGCGGCGCTGGAGGACTCCCTTCCCGGCTACACCTCAGCGCATGCTGCGGGACTGGCTGCCGTGGCTGTCCCGCACCTCATTGAACTGCCCGCGGACCCGCACCGAATCCAGTGGGACACCCTCGCGGGACGCACCCTGCGGGACCTCGAGGAGCTTCTCACGGCCCGCGAAGGAGCCGCCCAGTGACTTCTGACCCAACACGGACCCAGCGCAGCGAGGGCATTCCCCTGGGCAGAATCGGCGGTGTGCCGGTTACCCTGGCCTGGTCCTGGTTCATCATCGCGGCAGTTATCGTCTTCCTGTTTGGTCCGCGCGTTGCCGCCGCCATCCCGGGCCTGGGCACCGCAGCAGCCTACGCCGTCGCACTGGGCTATGCCCTGCTGCTGCTGTGCTCAGTTCTGGTGCACGAACTCGCGCACGCGCTGACAGCCAAAGCCTGGAACTGGCCCACGCCTCGGATCGTCCTGACCCTGTGGGGCGGGCACACCCAGTTTGGCGATGTGCGCGCCACCCCCGGAAAATCCCTTGCCGTGGCACTGGCCGGGCCGGCTGCCAACTTTCTCCTGGCTCTGGCAGGGCTGGGGCTCCTGCTTTTCCTCGAACCCGGCACCGTAGGCCGGCTCCTGGCGGACATCTTCGTGTGGGCCAACCTCCTGGTCGCCATTTTCAATGTGCTTCCGGGACTTCCGCTGGACGGCGGGCGGATCGTGGAGACGATTGTCTGGAAGGCAACGGGAAGCCAGGACCGGGGGACCCTCGCCGCCGGCTGGGCCGGGCGCATCATTGCCGCTGCACTGGTGGCGGCGATCGTGCTCCCGCCTTTCCGCCAGGGCAGGACTCCGGACTTCAGCCTGCTGCTCATTACCGCCCTGGTGTCCGGCTTCCTGTGGATGGGTGCCGGTGCGTCCATCACGAATGCCCGGATGCGCCTGCGGCTGCCTGCTGTCTCTGCCGCGGCGCTGATGGAACCAGCCCTCCAGCTGCCTGCCGGGACGCCCGTCGCCGAGGTGCGGCAGACCGCGGCCGCGGCCGGGCCAGGGACTGCACTGGTCCTGACGGCTCCCACCGGCCAGCCCGAAGCCATCATTGACCCCGGAGCGCTTGCTGCGGTCCCCGGGCACCTCGCGGGCCAGACCCCGGCTTCCGCCGTTGCCCGCGCCCTCGCTCCCGGTGCCTACATACCCGACGCCGCCAACGGCCAGGAGCTCATCAGTTACCTCTCCAAGCTTGAAGGCAGCGAGTACGCCGTCATCAACCGGGAGGGCAGAGTGGTGGGCCTGCTGCGGCAGGAAACGGTGGTAGCCGCCATTACCGGCCGCCCCCGGACCCGCCGCACCTGAATACCCGAGCACACCCCTGAACCAAGCAAAAATGCCGAACAAGCCCGCAGATACAAAGGACAGCTACATATGAACAACCCGGGTACCCCCGAAACACCCGCTGCGCACGGCGCGGACATGCGCCGCGGACCGCTGCGTCCCGGCGAACGCGTCCAGCTCACCGACGAGAAGGGACGCCGGAACACCATCACCCTGACCGAGGGCGGTGCCTTCCACACCCACCGCGGCTACCTGCCCCACGAGGCGGTCATTGGCGTCCCCGAGGGCACGATCGTCACCAACACCACCGGGCACCAGTACCAGGTCCTGCGGCCGCTGCTCTCCGACTTTGTCCTGTCCATGCCGCGCGGCGCAGCCGTGGTGTACCCGAAGGATGCCGGCCAGATCGTCACGATGGCTGACATCTACCCCGGAGCACGCGTGGTGGAGGCCGGCGTCGGCTCCGGCGCCCTGAGCATCTCCCTGCTCCGCGCCGTCGGCGACAACGGTTCGCTGCACTCCTACGAACGCAGGGAAGAGTTCGCTGACATTGCCCGCGGCAACGTTGAAACCTTCTTCGGCGGCCCGCACCCGGCCTGGGACATCACCCTGGGTGACTTCCAGGACGAAGTCGTCCGCAACCAGGAACCGGGCAGCGTGGACCGCGTGGTGCTGGACATGCTGGCACCCTGGGAGTGCACCGATGCCGTGGCGACCGTCCTGGCACCCGGCGGCGTGTGGATCTCCTACGTCGCCACCGTTACCCAGCTCTCGCGTACAGCCGAGGCAATCCGTGCCGACGGCCGCTTCACCGAACCTGAAGGCTGGGAATCGATGGTCCGCGGCTGGCACCTCGAAGGCCTCGCCGTCCGCCCGGACCACCGCATGGTTGCCCACACCGGGTTCCTGCTCTCTGCACGCCGCCTCGCGGAAGGCGCAACCGGACTCGTGGCCAAGCGCCGCGCCTCCAAGACGGACTTCAGCCAGGAAGACCTGAACGCCTGGACTCCCGCCGCAGTGGGGGAGCGCGAAGTCTCCGACAAGAAGCTCCGGCGTGCGGCCAAAGACGCCAGTTCAACCATCCAGCGCGGCGCACTGGCCAAGGCTGAACGGTTCCAGGAGGAGCACGGCACCGGCAGCGGAGACTAAACCGGACCGCCGGCTACAGCCTCATATCCGGGACGCGGAGAAACACAAGACTCCGCGCCCGGTGTATTGCGTGCGTCACTGCGTTATCGTCAAACGAAGGGACGAAAGCTATGAAGGCGGTCGGAACATGGTTGATGCGGAAAACACCGGCGGGGCCCCCATGGGCGGCGCGATGGACAGCGGATACGGCACAGACGGAACGGAATCGCGGCAGCTGAATGTCCTTCGGGACAAGCTGCGCAACCTGGACCGCCAGCTGGCAGCGCTGACCCATAACAACGCCCGCCTTGTGGCCATGCTGGAAACGGCCAGGGCGGAGATAGTCCGGCTCAAGGATGCCCTGGAGAAGGAGGGGGCTACCCCGTTCAGTTTCGGAACAGTTATAGCCGTCAACCTGCGGACGGAACCGGCGCCGGGGGTCACCACCACGGCCACCGTGCAGGAAAGCGTGGACATCATCCAGTCCGGGCGGAAGCTGCGGGTGGCGGTGAGCCCCCTGCTGGACCTGGGCCAGCTGGTTCCCGGACAGGAGGTGCTGCTCAACGAGTCGCTCACCGTCGTCGCGGGGCTCGGCTTCGAAAAGGCCGGCGAACTCTTTACCGTCCAGGAACTGCTTGAAGGCGACCGCGCACTGGTGGTCGGCCGGGCCGACGACGAGAGAGTGGTGCGGCTCAACGGCCCCCTGGTCAAGGAACGGGTCCGCGTCGGGGACGCCCTGACCGTGGACACCCGGATCGGCTACGCGTTGGAGAAGATCCCGCGCAGCGAGGTGGAGAACCTGGTCCTGGAAGAGGTCCCGGACATCTCCTACTCGGACATCGGCGGCCTCGGTCCGCAGATCGAACAGATCCGCGACGCCGTGGAACTGCCTTTTATGCACCCGGACCTCTACCGCGAGCACGGGCTGAAGCCCCCCAAGGGCATCCTGCTGTACGGCCCTCCCGGCTGCGGCAAGACCCTGATTGCCAAGGCTGTGGCCCATTCCCTGGCCGCGCGGGTCATGGAACAGACCGGAATGCCGGGAACCCGCAGCTACTTCCTGAACATTAAGGGTCCGGAACTGCTGGACAAGTACGTAGGGGAGACGGAGCGGCACATCCGCCTGATCTTCTCCCGCGCGCGGGAGAAGGCCTCGGACGGAAGCCCCGTTGTGGTGTTCTTTGATGAGATGGACTCACTGTTCCGCACCCGCGGCACCGGCGTGTCATCCGACGTCGAAACCACCATTGTTCCGCAGCTGCTCAGCGAGATCGACGGCGTGGAGAAGCTCGAGAACGTGATCGTCATCGGTGCCTCCAACCGGGAGGACATGATCGATCCCGCCATCCTGCGCCCCGGCCGGCTGGACGTGAAAATCAAGATCATGCGCCCGGACGCGGAAGGCGCGGGGGAGATCTTCGCCAAGTACCTCACCCCGGACCTGCCGCTGCACCGCGACGACCTCGCGGAGCACGGCTACGACCCCGTGTCCACGGTGAAGGAGATGATCCGCCGGACGGTGGAGAAGATGTATGCGGAGGACAAGTCCAACGAGTACCTGGAAGTCACCTACGCCAATGGCGACACCGAGATGCTCTACTTCAAGGACTTCAATTCCGGAGCGGTGATCCAGAACGTCGTGGACCGTGCCAAGAAGTACGCGATCAAGGACTTCCTGACCCTGCACCAGCGCGGCCTGCGAATCGAACACCTGATGCGCGCCGTCGTCGATGAGTTCCGTGAGCACGAGGACATGCCCAACACCACCAATCCGGACGACTGGGCACGCATCTCGGGCAAAAAGGGCGAACGCATCACCTACATCCGCACCATCATCCAGGGCAAGGCTGGGCAGGAACCCGGCCGCACCATTGAAACGGCCGCCAATCCGGGACAGTATCTGTGACGGTCCGCAGGGTGATGGGCACGGAGACCGAGTACGGCGTACTTGCTCCGGCCCTGCCGAACGCGAATGCCACAGTGCTCTCCAGCCAGGTCGTCAATGCCTATGCCGCCAGCGTCCGTGCCGGTCTGGGAAACCTCGCCGGCACGCGCTGGGACTACACCGACGAAGCGCCGCTGAACGATGCCCGCGGATACACCGTTCCGCGAACGGCAGCTGATCCCACGCAGCTGACGGACGCGCCGCCGGTGCTGGATGCCGAGCAGATTGCCATGGAAGGCGGGGGACCGTCCGCCCTGTACGGGGAGTCGGAGGACAACTCGGTACTGATGAACATGGTGCTCGGGAACGGTGCCAGGCTGTACGTCGACCACGCCCACCCGGAGTACTCCTCACCCGAGACCACGAATCCGCATGATGCGGTGCTCTGGGACAAGGCGGGGGATGCGGTGGTCCTGACGGCGATGCGCCACATTGCTGCCACCCCGGGTTTTGCCCCCGTCCACCTGTACAAGAACAACACGGACAACAAGGGCGTTTCCTACGGCGCACACGAGAACTACCTTGTTCCCCGCAGCGTGCCCTTCACCCGGCTGGTGGCCGGGCTGCTGCCGTTCTTTGTCTCGCGCCAGGTGATCTGCGGATCCGGCCGCGTGGGGATCGGCACCAGCAACCAGCGCCAGGGCTACCAGCTGAGCCAGCGTGCAGACTTCTTCGAAACCGAGGTGGGCCTTGAAACCACCATCCGGCGCCCGATCATCAATACCCGCGACGAGCCGCACGCCGTCGCCGAAAAGTACCGCCGGCTGCACGTGATCATCGGCGACGCGAACCTCAGCGAGGTTTCAGCACTGCTCAAGGTGGGAACGACGTCGGCGGTGCTGTCCATGATCGAGGACGCCGCGGCGCCGCAGATCGAGCTCCGGGATCCGGTGGGAGCGCTCCAGGCCATCAGCCACGATCCGTCCCTGACTGCCCTGGTGGAGCTGAAGGACGGCCGCAGCGTCACGGGCCTGGACCTGCAGGAGATGTTTCTGGAAGCGGCAGCGGCCCACGCCCGGCGCGGAGGGGGAGCGGACGCCGCTACCGAGGACATCCTGAACCGCTGGACTTCGGTGGTGGGAACCCTCAAACGGGACCCGATGTCCGCCTCAGCCCAGGTGGACTGGGTAGCCAAGCTGCGGCTGCTGCAGGCCTACCGGGACCGGGACGGACTGGCCTGGAACGACGCACGGCTGAACCTGATCGACCTGCAGTACTCGGACATGCGGCCGGAGAAAGGGCTGTACTACCGGCTGGCCGCCCGCGGGCAGATGGAGCGGTTCCTGACAGATGCACAGATCGCCGCTGCGGTGGCGCAGCCCCCCGAAGATACCCGCGCCTATTTCCGCGGCCGGTGCATCACCCGTTTCCCCAAGGAGGTCATCGGAGCAAGCTGGGACTCGATTATCTTCGAACTGCCCTCCCGGCGCCGGCTTCAGCGGATCCCCACCCGGGAGCCGCTGCGCGGAACCAAAGTCCTCACGGGAGAGCTGTTCGACGTTTCGGCCGACGCGGAGGATTTTGTGACCCGTCTCCTGACCGGTCCGGAACCGACCGTGGCACCATAGGACCTAGGACACATTCCTCAGCAAAGCGTAAGCAGGAAAGGGCAGGCATCATGGCAACCCAGGACCGCAGGAATACCGGATCACGTCCACAGGAAGTGGAGGAGACCGAGGAGACACCGCCGCCCGCTGCAGAGCCCGCGGAACAGTCCTCAGCACAAACCGAGGGTGTTGACGATCTGCTGGATGAAATTGACGGCGTGCTTGAGAACAACGCCGAAGAATTTGTCCGCGGGTTCATCCAGAAGGGCGGTCAGTAGCGGATGGTGCCAACTGATCCTGCACACACGGTGGCCGCTGAAGCGGGGTCATCCTTCAGCGAACACCTAAGCCGGCACCACCCGGAACTGCTGCCCTCGGCCCGCAGGCTCGGTACAGCTCCTGCAGGATCGGCGGCTGCGGCAGCACCGCAGGCCACCACTATCGTCTCCCTGACCTATGCGGGCGGAGTGCTGATGGCCGGAGACCGGCGGGCGACGATGGGAAACATGATCGCCAGCCGCCACATCCGCAAGGTTTTTCCTGCGGACACTTATTCCGTGCTGGGCATCGCAGGAACCGCAGGGCTGGCCCTGGACATGATCCGCCTCTTCCAGGTGGAGCTGGAACACTACGAGAAAATCGAAGGCACACCGATGAGCCTGGACGGCAAGTCCAACCGGCTCGCAGCGATGGTGCGCCAGAACCTGCCGCTGGCCCTGCAGGGCCTCGCCGTAATTCCTCTCTTCGCTGGATTCGACACCGAACGGCACACGGGCAGGATGTTCTCCTATGACGTGACCGGCGGACGGTACGAGGAGTATGAGCATCACAGCGTGGGCTCCGGGGCCGTCTTCGCCCGCGGGGCTCTGAAGAAGCTCTGGCATCCCGGGCTGGACCAGGACGAGGCCGTACGGATCGCCGTCGAATCCCTTTACGACGCGGCCGACGACGATTCAGCCACCGGCGGGCCGGACCTGGTCCGCCAGCTCTGGCCGGTGGTCTACGTGGTCAACTCCGCAGGCATGCGTGAGATCCCGGAACGTGAACTGCACCAGCTCGCCGAGGACCTTGTGGCCCGCCGGTCCATCGCCGGACGGGAGGCTTAGGAATGACGCAGCAGTTCTACGTCTCGCCCGAACAGCTGATGAAGGACCGGGCCGATTTCGCCCGGAAAGGTATTGCCCGCGGCCGTTCGGTAGTTGTGCTGACCTGCCGCGACGGCATTGCCTTCGTGGCGGAGAACCCCTCGCCCTCGCTCCACAAGCTCGGGGAAATCTATGACCGGATCGGGTTCGCCGCGGTGGGAAAGTACAACGAATTCGAGAGCCTGAGGCAGGCCGGCGTGCGGTACGCAGACGTCCGCGGCTACTCCTATGCGCGTGAGGACGTCACGGCCCGCGGCCTGGCCAGCGTTTACGCGCAGAGCCTGGGCTCCGTCTTTACCGCGGAGGGCAAGCCGTTCGAGGTTGAACTCGCCGTGGCGGAAGTGGGCAAAGAGCCCTACGCAGACCACCTCTACCGCCTAACCTATGACGGCTCAATTGCGGATGAAAGCAACTATGTGGTGATGGGCGGGCAGGCCGAGGTCGTCAATGACTCACTCGCCCGCAGCTGGTCACCGGACACCACCTTCAACGAAGCCATCCAGGTGGCCGTACGGGCGCTGGCAGCCACCCGGCGGCCCCCCGAAGCAGCGGGAAACCAATCTGGTCAGACGGGCCAGAGCGGACAGGACCCCGAACCCCCGCAGGGGACCGAACTGCTGGGGGCAGGGCTTCTGGAAGTGGCGGTCCTGGACCGGGACCCGCTTTCCACCCGGGGAACGGTTAGAGCGTTCCGCAGAATAGGAACCGTTGAGCTGGACCGTTTGCTTTCCAGCCCGGAAGGAGACTGATGGAACGCAGGATCTTCGGTGTCGAGACGGAATACGGCATTGCCTACTCAGGACCGGACTCACGCCCGCTCTCACCGGAGGAAGTGGCCCGCTACCTTTTCCGGAAGGTGGTGAGCTGGGGCCGTTCCTCCAACGTTTTCCTGACCAACGGCTCACGGCTTTACCTCGACGTGGGCTCACATCCCGAGTACGCGACTGCTGAATGTGATGACGTGGCCCAGCTGATCGCCCATGACCGGGCCGGGGAACTCATCTTGGACGACCTCGTGGACGAGGCTGAGGAGCGCCTTGCTGCGGAGGGCTTCAACGGGAGTGTTTATCTGTTCAAGAACAACACCGACTCCGCCGGCAACTCCTACGGAAGCCATGAGAACTATCTCATTCCCCGCCGGCTTGAGTTTTCCCGGCTGGCGGACATCCTGATTCCCTTCCTGGTCACCCGGCAGCTGCTGGTGGGTGCCGGCAAGGTCCTGCGGACCCAGTCCGGTTCGCTGTATGCCTTCTCCCAGCGCGCGGACCACATCTGGGAAGGCGTCTCCTCGGCCACCACGCGGTCCCGGCCCATCATCAACACCCGTGACGAGCCGCACGCCGACGCCGAGCACTACCGGCGCCTGCACGTCATTGCCGGCGATTCGAACATGTCCGAGACCACCTCCATGCTGAAGGTAGGCTCCGTGGACCTCATGCTGCGCATGATCGAGGCCGGAGTGATCATGCGGGACCTGCGGCTGGAGAACCCCATCCGCAGCATCCGCGAAATCTCGCACGATCTCACCGGCTCGGCACCGCTGAAACTGGCCAACGGATCCACCATGACGGCCCTGGAGCTCCAGCGCATCTACCTGGACCGGGTGCAGGACTTCGTAACGGACAACGGACCGCACAACCGCCACGTACCGCGCATCCTGGACCTCTGGGAACGGACCCTGGACGCAGTGGAGTCCGGAGACACCTCCGGGATAGACACGGAAATCGACTGGGCGATCAAGAAAAAGCTGGTGGACCGGTACGCGGAGCGCGGCGGCTTGGATATGGGTTCGCCCCGGCTGGCCCAGATTGACCTGACCTACCACGACATCTCGCGCAGGCGCGGGCTGTTCTACCTCCTGCAGTCCCGCGGCGAAACAGCACGCGTCGTCGACGACAGCGCAGTGAAAGAGGCCGTGGACGTCCCGCCACAGAGCACCAGGGCCAAGCTGCGCGGTGACTTTGTCCGCCGGGCCAAGGCGGCCAACCGCGACTTCACTGTCGACTGGGTGCACCTGAAGCTCAACGACCGCGCCCAGCAGACGGTGCTGTGCAAGGATCCGTTCGCGGCCGTGGATGAACGCGTCGAGGCGCTGTTGTCCACTCTCTGAGTGAACCCCGGCGATTAGCCGCACCAGCCGGTCTAGGAACCTTTCAGGTGGAGGCGTTAGGGTTGGTCTTGCTGCCCGGAGAGGGTGCGGGCCTGCCCGTGCGCTCTGGCCATGGGCAGAGACATTTGTCCGCCACTGAAAGAAGTACTGTGCGAAAAGTACCAGCCCTGCTCCTGCCCGCGCTCCTGCTGCTCACCGCATGCTCCGGAGACGGCAGCAGCGAACCGCTCTCCTCCGTCAAGGTCACTTCCAATGGTGAAGGCGCCGTCCCCACCGTTGAGTTCGACACCCCGCTCACAGCCGAGGAACCGACACTGGTACGGGTAAACGACGGCGACGGCGAGGAGCTCACCGAAGGCCAGACTGCTTCCGTGCGGCTGGTTGTCATGGACCCGGAAAACGGCGAAGCAGGCCAGGAAACCTACACTGCAGAGAACGCCGAAGACATCGCCGTGGATGAGACCCTCAAGCAGGGCAATGAGCAGATGTACAGCGCCCTGGTAGGGGCTCCGGTCGGTTCCGATTTTGCCTACTACGTTCCTGAAAACGAGCAGGCCGGCACCGCCAAGCAGTTCATCGTCTTCACGCTCACCGACGCCCGGGACATTCCGACGCGCGCCTGGGGCACCGACGTCGATCCCGTTGAAGGCCAGCCCACTGTGACACTGGATGAAGACGGCAAGCCCTCCATCACCGTTCCGGAAGGCGAGGCACCCACCGGGCTGATCGCCCAGGAGCTCAAGAAGGGTGACGGAAAGGTTGTCGAAGCAGACGACACCGTCACCGTGCAGTACCACGGCGTCAAGTGGTCCGACGGCAGCGTCTTCGACTCAAGCTGGGAGCGCGGCGCCCCCACCTCCTTCGGCCTGAACCAGGTCATTTCGGCATGGACCGACGGCCTGGCCGGTAAGACCGTGGGATCCCAGGTCCTGATTGTGGCCCCGCCTGCCACTGCCTACGGAGAGGCTGAGGGCAACGACCTCCAGAACGAGACCCTGGTGTTCGTCGTCGACATCCTCGAAGCCAAGTAACCCGCTAATCCGGATAGGATTGCAGGCAGTCCCAATACAAAGGAGTCCCATGTCATTCGGAAAGCGCGAATACGACCGCCAGAAGCCGGAAATCGATTTCCCGGAGCACGATGCCCCGGCCGAACTCGTCATCGAAGACATCATTGTCGGTGACGGAGCCGAGGCGAAAGCCGGGGACACCGTCTCCACCCACTACGTGGGCGTTGCCTTTTCCACCGGTGAAGAGTTCGATGCCTCGTGGAACCGCGGCGCTCCGCTGGACTTCACGGTCGGCATCGGCCAGGTCATCCAGGGCTGGGACCAGGGCCTGCTGGGCATGAAGGTCGGCGGACGCCGCCGCCTGGAAATCCCCTCCCACATGGCCTACGGCGACCGCGGTGCAGGTTCGGCAATCGCGCCGGGTGAGTCCCTCATCTTCGTCGTGGACCTGCTCGGGGTCCGCTAACCCTGCTGTTCCGAAAAAAGGGCGGCCCGCCGGTTATCTGTGATCCGGCGGGCCGCCCTTTGCATGCATCGGGCCCCGGCGGCGGTAGATTAGCCCTGTGTCTGCCAAATCTGCCGAAAAGCGCACCGAGCGCCTGCTCAACCTGGTCATAGCCCTGCTTTCGACCCGGCGCGGTTTCACCAAGCAGGAACTGTTCGAGGAAATCGAACTCTATTCCGAAGCCGCCACCGCCGACGCCCGGGAAAAGCTCTTCGACCGGGACAAGAAGTTCCTGCGCGAGCAGGGGATACCAGTGGAGTCCTACAGCGAAGATCCGCTTTACGAACAGGACAACTCCCTCCAGCGCTACCGCATCCGAAGCGAGGAATACCGGCTTCCGGAGGTCTCGTTCACGCCGGCTGAATCAGCGGTCCTGGCCCTCGCTGCCCAGATGTGGGAGCAGGCGTCCCTTGGCTCCGCTGCAGCCCGGGCCCTCCGCAAGCTCCGGGCCCGCGGTGTCCTCGCCGAAGACGCCGCCGCCAGCCCCGTCCATCCGGCCATCCGCACCGCAGATCCGAACTTCGACAGGGTTTTCCGCGCTGTCACTGCCCGGACTCCGATCACCTTCGGGTACCGGGCTTCGAACGGCCTTGAATCTTCCCGCAGCGTCCAGCCCTGGGGAATGGGATCGCGGTACGGCCACTGGTACCTGGTGGGCTGGGACGCAGACCGGAAGGCTGAACGCTGGTTCCGGCTCTCGCGGATGACGACGGATGTCTCGGCTGCCCGGGGCACCTACAGCGTGCCGCAGGACTTCGATATCCATGTTTCGCTGGCCTCGCTGGATTCAGTGTTTGCTCCGGTGGCTGCTGCGGTGGACGTCCGGGCCGGTGCCGGCGCCGAACTGCGGCTGCGCGCCACAGGTTCGGCGGACCCGGGAGCGGCACTGCCTTCTCCGTCCGCCGGCTGGGACAGGCTCTGGTTTACTGTCACCGACCTTGATGCCCTTGCGGCCGACGCCGCGGCGCTGGGCACCGCTGCCCGTGCCGTCCACCCGCCCGAACTGCGCTCTGCCGCACGTGCGGCGCTGGCCCGTGCCCGCAGCTTCCAGGCTGAGCCCATCCAGGAGTATCCAGCCCCGGCGGCTGCCCGCAGCACCGCACCCAAGGCGGCCGGTGCACAGGAAAGGCTCAGCCGGCTGCTGGACCTGGTTCCCTACGTCCTGGCCAACCAGGGAGCGGATTTGGCGGAGACTGCCCAGCGGTTCGGTGTTACCCCGGAACAGCTCGCTTCGGACCTGAACCTGTTGTTTGTCAGCGGCCCCCGGTACTACCCCAACGGCCTTATGGACGTTAACTTCGAAACCGGCGAGATCTACATCGACAACGCGGATAATCTCTCTCAGCCGGTACGCCTGTCCATGGACGAGGCCGCAGCCCTGGTGGTGGGACTGGACACCCTTGCGGCCCTTCCCGGGGCCGCGCCCACCGACGCCGTTTCCTCCGCCCACGCCAAGCTCACCGAAGCCGCCGGCGCCGCGGCGGGCGCAGGGACGTCCCTGGCCGCTGAACTGCTCCCCGGCGGGACATCCCCGGACCTGCTGAACGAACTGCAGCAGGCTGTCACCGGCAGGCGGCGCCTGGCCATCCGGTACGTCGTCCCCAGCCGGGACGAGGTCTCGGACCGGGTGGTTGACCCGCGGCGCATCTTCTCGGACAACAACATCTGGTACCTCGACGCGTGGTGCCACCGGGCACAGGCCGGCCGGTTCTTCCGAGTGGACCGGATCCTCTCCGCCACGGACCACGGCGAGGCCGCGGAGGATCTGCCCGAGGCGGACCACCAGTTCCCCTCCAGTCTGTTCACCCCGGGCGAGTCGGATGAGTTTGTCACAATCCGCCTTTTGCCCGATGCCGCCTGGGTGGCAGACGCCTACCACGCCGAGCAGCGTGCACAGCTTCCGGACGGCAGCCAGGCCATAGTCCTGCGTACCGCAAACTCCGGCTGGATTCCGGGGTTTATTGCCCGTTTGGCGGGTTCCGGCGCCGTGCTGGAGCCCGGACACCTGCGCCTGGCTACGCAGGCGTGGCTGAACGAGGCAGCGGCAAACTACGAATGAACAGCGGGTGAAGCCCTGACCCGGCACACCTGTTTTGGCGTCGGTTCGCCGCTGCCCTCCACTATGCTGGAAACATGCCTTGGTGGTCGTGGATTCTGATTTGGGTTGCCCTCACAGCGGTAGCCCTGCTGCTGTATGTCCTGATCGGCTACCGGCTCTTCCGCAAGTTCATGGCAGTGCTGCGCGAAGTCCAGTCAGCCGGGGAGCGGCTGTCCCTTATCCCTGCGCCTGTTCCGCCGGCTCCGGCCGCTGATTTTAAGTCCGCAGTGTTTGCGGATCCGGAGGCTGAACGGCTCCGGTACGAGCAGGGCAAGGCGGTTCGGAAAGAGGCCCGACGCGAACGCCGCGTGCAGCGCCGGACCCTGCGCGGACAACCGCGGGCCTGGCGCGATATCCCCGGGCTCTGACATAGAATGCATTCAAACGAAAGGACACCGGCATGCGCCTAGAAGGCTGGCACATTGTCATCATCATTGTTATCGCGATCCTGCTCTTCGGTGCCCCGAAGCTGCCGGGCCTGGCACGCAGCGTTGGCCAGTCGCTTCGGATTTTCAAGTCCGAGGTTCGCCAGATGAAGGATGAAAACACCACGGCCGGAACGGACGGGGACCCGGTCGAAGGCCGCGTCGTCAACAACCCGGGCCAGGCTGCTCCGCAGCAGGGACCGGCAGCGGGACACACTCCGCCCTCCGGACCCAATACCGGCAGCGGTAATCCGCCCGCCAACCCGTAGCGGCTGTGGCGCTGAAACGGGGGCGCAAATCCAACCCTGAAGGGCGGATGGCCCTCAAGGAGCATCTGAAGGAATTCCGCAACCGGCTGTTCAAGGCTGCCATCGCAGTGGTCCTGGGCACCGTGGGCGGCTTCTTCCTCTACATGCCTGTCTTCAACGAACTGACGCGCCCGGTCCGGGAACTCTCGGAGGAACAGGGCCGCCTGGCCACCATCAACTTTGACGGTGTGGCTACCTCGTTCGACCAGATGATCCAGGTGTCCGTCTTCATTGGCGTGCTGGTTTCAAGCCCCTTCTGGCTGTACCAGTTCTGGGCCTTCATCACCCCGGGCCTGAAGACCAAGGAACGCCGCGCAGCCCTGGGCTTCCTCTCTGCCGCCGTTCCGCTGTTCCTGGCCGGCGTGTGGCTGGCCTGGCTGATCCTGCCCAACGCCGTCGGCGTCCTAACCGACTTCACGCCCGAAGGTGCCGCGAACGTCATCACGGCGTCGGTGTACCTGGCCTTTGTGCTGCGGCTGCTGCTTGCCTTCGGCATCGCCTTCCTGATTCCGGTGGTCATGGTGGGCCTGAACCTGCTCGGGCTGCTCAGCGGCAAGACGATCGTGAAGTACTGGCGGATCACCGTGTTTATCATCTGCCTGTTTGCTGCCATGGCGGCTCCGGGCGGTGACGCGCTGAGCATGTTCTATCTGGCGGCCCCGCTGCTGGTGCTTTTCGCCGTGGCCGTAGGACTGTGCTTCATTAATGACAAGCGGCGGACGCGGCGCAACGCAGCCCGCGAAGCAGCGGTCAGCGCCGAAGCCGACAAGGCCTCGAGCATCCAGGACCTCTAGGTTCCCGGCCCGGGCTGCAGCCCCGGCACGGACTGCAGCCCCGCTGAACGCTGTACACGCACCGGAGGCCAAACCCGCCCCGCGCACCGTCTAGGCTGGAGATATGACTTCCCCGTCTGAACGGTATCTTGCCGCCAAAGAACGCACCGGCCACGCACGAACCCGCCTGGGAGTCTTCGAGCAGTCGCTGGGTTTCGAGCTTGACCCCTTCCAGCTGGAGGCCTGCCGCTCGGTTGAGGCCGGCCGCGGCGTCCTGGTGGCAGCCCCGACCGGTGCAGGAAAAACCGTCGTGGGCGAGTTCGCTGTCTACATGGCCCTTCAACGGGGCCTGAAGGCCTTCTACACCACACCCATCAAGGCCCTGAGCAACCAGAAGTACACGGAGCTCTCCGCGTCCTACGGCTCAGCCAACGTGGGCCTGCTGACCGGTGACACCAGCATCAACCCGGACGCCCCCGTAGTGGTCATGACCACCGAGGTGCTCAGGAACATGCTCTATGCAAACTCCGAGACGCTGGACGACCTCGGCTACGTGGTGATGGATGAAGTCCACTACCTGGCCGACCGCTTCCGCGGTGCCGTCTGGGAGGAAGTCATCATCCACCTGCGCTCCGACGTCCAGCTGGTCTCCCTGAGCGCCACCGTCTCCAACGCCGAGGAATTCGGCGCCTGGCTGGACACCGTCCGCGGGGACACCGACGTCGTTGTCACCGAACACCGTCCGGTGCCGCTGTGGCAGCACGTGATGGTGGGCCGGGACATCCTGGACCTGTTCGCCACCGATGTTTCCTTTGATGAGACAGCTGGTGCCGACAACGGCCGTCCGGGCGCGAAGGAGAAAGTGAAGGTCAACCCCGAGCTGCAGGAGCTGGCCCGCAGCGAATCCCGGCTGAACCAGCGCGGGCGCTGGGGCGGACCGCGGTCCGGGCCGGGAGGCCGCAAGCCTGCCAATGCGCGCCGGGGTCCCTCCGGCTCCAATGCCCTGACCCGGACGCCGCGCGCTTCCCGTCCGCAGGTGATCAGCCAGCTGGACAAGCGCGGACTGCTGCCTGCCATCACGTTCATCTTCTCCCGCAACGGCTGCGACGCCGCCGTCCGGCAGTGCGTGGACGCAGGCCTCACGCTGACCAGCGAAGCCGAGCGGGCTGTAATCGCGCGCACCGTGGACGAGGCCGCCCGGGACATTCCCGAGGACGATCTGGAAGTCCTGGGTTTCTGGACCTGGCGCGAAGGACTCGTCCGCGGCTTTGCCGCCCACCACGCCGGGATGCTCCCCACGTTCAAGGAAGTGGTGGAAAAGCTGTTCGCAGCTGGACTGGTCCGTGCCGTTTTCGCCACGGAGACACTGGCCCTTGGTGTGAACATGCCGGCCCGGTCCGTGGTCCTGGAGAAGCTGGACAAGTTCAACGGTGAAGCCCACGTTGACGTCACGGCGGGGGAGTACACCCAGCTCACCGGGCGCGCCGGACGCCGTGGCATCGACGTCGAGGGCCACGCCGTCGTGCTCTGGCAGCCCGGAACAGACCCCGCCGCCGTAGCAGGCCTGGCCTCCCGCCGGACCTACCCGCTGAACTCATCTTTCCGCCCTACCTACAACATGAGCATCAACCTCATCGCCCAGTTCGGGCGGGACCGGGCAAGGGAGATCCTTGAATCCTCCTTCGCCCAGTTCCAGGCGGACCGCTCGGTTGTGGGCCTGGCGCGCCAGGTGCGCTCCCGTGAGGAGTCCCTGGCTGGGTATGAGAAGGCAATGACCTGCCATCTGGGGGACTTCACGGAGTACGCAGCGCTTCGCCGCCAGCTCTCCGACCTGGAGAGCAACGCGTCCCGGTCCAAGGCGCGCAGCCTGCGCAGCGCCGCCGCGGCTTCCCTGGAAACCCTCCGGCCCGGCGACGTCGTGGATGTTCCCGGCGGCCGGAGTCCCGGCTACGCAGTGGTGCTCTCACCGGACTCCGGTGCCCGCGACCCGCGGCCAACCATCCTCACTGAGGACAAGCAGATCCGCAGGCTGCAGGTACAGGACCTGGACGGCGCGGTGAACCTTGTCTCCCAGATCCGCATCCCCAAGTCCTTCAACGCCCGCACGCCGAAGGACCGGCGCGACCTCGCTTCGTCGCTGCGCAACGCCCTGCGGGAGCACCGCCCGCCGCGTCCGGCTGGAAGCCGCGGAGCCTCCCTCCATACCGGCGGCTCCGAACGGCAGGAACAGGCGATCGCAGAGCTGCGCCGGAAAATGCGTGCCCACCCCTGCCACGGATGCAGCGACCGGGAAGACCACGCCAGATGGGCCGAGCGCTGGTGGAAGCTGCGCCGTGAGACGGATGCCCTCGCCGCCCAGATCCGGGGCAGGACCAACACGATCGCCAAGACCTTCGACCGCGTCAGCTCGGTGCTTGCGCATTACGGCTACGTGTCTCCGGACGGGGATGGCGTGCTCCGGGTGACCGAGGCCGGCAATAAACTGCGCCGTATCTATGGCGAGAAGGACCTGCTGGCGGCCCTCGGGCTGGAAAACGGCGCCTTTGACGACGTCGACGCCGTGGAGCTGGCGTGCCTTGCCACCGCCCTGGTGTACCAGCCCAAGCGAGAGGAACGCGGGCTGCGGCCGAAGATGCCCAGTGCGGTCCTGGACGGGGCCGTGGACATCCTGATCCGCCAGTGGTCCGAGCTCACGGACCTGGAGGAGGCCGAAAAGCTTCCGGTCACCGGCGAACCGGAACTGGGACTCGTCTGGCCCATGTACAAGTGGGTCCGCGGCAAGCACCTGCAGGTGGCGCTGAACGGCACCGAGCTGGCAGCCGGGGACTTTGTCCGCTGGTCCAAACAGGTGATCGACCTGATCGACCAGCTGGCAAAGGTTCCGGAGATCCCCGCTGACCTGCGCCGCCGCTGCCGCGAAGCGATCGACCTGATCAAGCGCGGCGTCGTCGCCTACTCTGCCGTGAGCGAATAAGCCCCGGCGCAGGCCCGGCACTGCTCAACCCTCCCGCACCTCATCATCCGCCATCTCCGCACGACCCACAGAACAGGTGAGTCCTTGAACAGCACGGCCCCGGCCAACGCCCTGACCCTCTACCGGAACGGCTCGGTCTACAGTTCCGCCGACCCGTTTGCCACGGCCATGCTGGTCGACGGCGGAACCGTCGCCTGGGTGGGCTCCGAACAGGCAGCCACTTCCATCCAGGACGAGAAAATGCGCGTCGTGGACCTGCAGGGTGCACTGGCCGCCCCGGGGTTCGTGGACTCCCATGTCCACCTCACCGAGACCGGCCTCGCCGCGTCCTCAGTGGACCTTTCCGCAGTGCGCAGCCTCCAGGAAATGCTCGATGCCGTGGCTGCAGAAGCTGCCCGCACGTCCGGGCTGATCATCGGGCACGGCTGGGACGAATCAAGCTGGCCTGAGGGCCGGGTTCCTACCGCCGCAGAGCTTGACCGCGCCTCGGGTAACCGCAGCGTCTACCTCGCCCGGGCGGACGTTCACTGTGCCGTGGTCTCCGGAACCCTCGCAGCCGAACTGGGCCTGGCTGCCCTGGACGGCTGGGAAGACGGCTTTGTGATCCGCGGTGCCCACGAGACGGCACGGACGGTCTCCCGCAGCCTGTCCCTGGCTGAACGCGCACGTTACCAGCGCACTGCCCTGGACCTGGCAGCGTCGCAGGGAATCGTCGCCGTGGCGGAAATGGCAGCACCGCACATTTCCCCCGCTGAAGACCTCCGCCAGCTGCTCGGCCTCGAGGGCGGCCTCGGCGATGCCCCTGCACCGCAGATCCTGCCGTACTGGGGCCAGCTGGCACAGACTGAGGCAGAGCTCAACGAGATCGTTGCCGCTTTCGACGGCAAGCTGCTGGGACTGGCCGGAGACCTGAACATCGACGGGTCAATTGGCGCCCGCACGGCCGCCCTGCGCTCACCGTACTCGGACGCGCCGGAGACTTCCGGCAGCCTCTACCTCAGCGCCGAGCAGGCCGCCCGGCACCTGGAGCTTGCTACCCGTGCGGGGCTGCAGGCAGGGTTCCACGTTATTGGCGACGCCGGCCTCGACACGGTGATCAAGGCCCTGGAACTGGCTTCCGCAACCGTGGGCGAATCTGCCCTGCGGGCGGTCCATCACCGTCTCGAACATCTTGAACTCAGTGATGACAGGGCCGTGGCTGATTTGGTGCGCTACGGCATCACCGCCAGCATGCAGCCCTCCTTCGACGCCGCCTGGGGCGCACCGGCAGGCATGTACTCCCAGCGGCTGGGGGAGCGCAGCACATCCATGAACCGCTTTGCGGCCCTGCTCTCTGCGGGCGTTCCCGTGGTCTTTGGCTCGGACGCCCCCGTCACGGCCATGGATCCCTGGAGCGCCGTGCGGGCCGCGGTCATGCATTCCAGCAAGGCCGAGCGTATTTCGGCGCGTGCAGCTTTCATTGCCCACACCCGGGCAGGATGGCGGGCAGCCGGAACCGGGAACCCCATGCTTGGACAGCTGGCTCCCGGAACCCCGGCCTCCTTCGCCGTGTGGGAAGCCGATGAGCTCATGGTGCAGACCCCCGACGCGTCGGTGGCTTCCTGGAGCACGGACCCGCGAGCCGGAACGCCGCTGCTGCCCGCTCTGGACACCGGGAAACTGCCCCGCTGCCTGCAGACCGTGCACCACGGTACTGAGCTATACCGGGCGCCGGATTTTAGCTAGGTTCCCGAAAAAGACGCGGGTTGGCACGCTGCGGCCAATGTGCCTCTGACCTGCTAAAACGTAGATTAAGTCCTAGTCAGGAAACATGTTGACAGCTATCGCTCAGGACGTAGTCTAGACAGACCGCGGCACGGACCGGCATTGCCGGAATCCGGCTGTTTGGGCCCGGGCACGAACGCTTGCGCGGGGGCGATGCCCCCGCCAGCGGATACGGTGCAGGCCTCGCAACACCGGCCAGCCCAGCTTCACAGGCAGTCGTTGCAGCACTTAGGGACAGGTTCAACCGTCAGTAGAAAACAGGTCCGGAGCCCCCGGAACTGGCCCGAAGACGGCGGAACCTGTCCCTTCGTGTACCCGGCCGCCGCACTACCCGCAGGCTGGTCGAAGCTGCCGTCACCTATACTGGTAATCCTGCCTTCGTCAGCAGTACCCCCTTCCGAGCCGCGATCAGCGCGGCTCGTGTTCGTTGAAAGGCCTTTGAGTGCGCGTCCTCACCATCATCCCCACCTACAACGAGATCGAGTCGCTGCCAAAAACACTGCAGCGCCTGCGCACCGCTGTGCCGGACTCGGATGTGCTGATTGCGGATGACAACAGCCCGGACGGCACCGGTGCCTACGCAGATCAGCAGGCGGCGCTGGACCCGCAGGTCCATGTACTTCACCGCAAGGGCAAGGAAGGCCTGGGGGCGGCCTACATTGCCGGATTCCGGTGGGGGCTGGAGAACGGCTACGACGTCCTGGTGGAAATGGATGCCGACGGCTCCCATAAGCCCGAGCAGCTGCCGCTCCTGCTGGAGGCCTCGGAAGCCGGAGCCGACCTTGTGATTGGTTCGCGCTGGGTTCCCGGGGGATCAGTGGTGAACTGGCCGCTGCACCGCAAGCTCCTCTCCCGCGCCGGCAGCACCTACTCCCGGCTGATGCTCGGCATCCCGGTGCGCGACATTACCGCCGGCTACCGTGCCTTCCGGCGAAGCACCCTGGAGAAACTCGATCTCTCCGCCGTAGAGTCGGTGGGCTACGGCTTCCAGGTGGACATGACCTTCCGGGTGGCCCGGCTGGGGCTGAAGATCTCCGAAGTACCCATCACCTTTGTGGAGCGCGAGTTCGGCGCGTCCAAGATGAGCGGCAACATTGTTTTTGAAGCCATCGCGAACGTTACCAAGTGGGGACTGGCAGCCCGCTGGGAGAAGCTCACCAAGCGCAGCTAGCACGCTCGGCGCGGACCGGGCCCGCACAGCGAACGGGGGGGCGCGCGCCCCCCCCCGGGGCCCCCCCCCCCCCCGGCG